>JBHJOB010000001.1:0-31120 GCA_050330195.1 Rhodomicrobiaceae bacterium
GCATCCCGATAATCTGCTCCGTCGTAAATCGCTTCCGTGCCATTTCTCATTCCCCATCATTGGGTTGAAAATGGCCGGGATCTCTTAATTAAACTGGTATCGCGATGCGGGGCAGGCCAATTTTTCTTCAGTGCATCGCCGGCCTCCATGAGCGCGGGTGCGAGAATGACGGTCAGCAGGACGGGCAGGAAGAACACCACGAGCGGAATGGACAGCTTTGGCGGCAAAGCTGCGGCCTTTCGTTCCGCCTCCGCGATCCGCGCTTCGCGTCCTTCGCGGGCGGCGGCCGCAAGCGCCTGGCTGATCGAGGTGCCGTGGCGTTCGGCCTGCACCAGAGCGGTCGTGATGAGCTTGACGGCGGGCAGGCCGACGCGCTCGCCCAGATTGGCATAGGCCCGCCATCTGAGCGGCAGATAGGACAGCTCCGCCATCGTCAGGCTGAATTCCTCGGCAAGCTCGATGGATTGCGAGGAAATATCCTTGGTGACCCGCCCGAGCGCCGATTCCACCGACATGCCCGACTGGACGGAAATCAGCAGCAGGTCGAGCGCATCCGGGAAGGCGCGCAGAATGACCCTTTGCCGCCTCAGGATCAGCCGGTCGAGTATGAGACGCGGCAGCGTGTAGCCGAAAAGCGCGCAGGCAAAGCTCAGTGGCAGGACGGATGACTGCGGGACGGTTCCCGGCGCGGCGAGGCTCAAAAATACAAATCCACACACGAAGCCGGCGATCGGGCCGGCCGCCCGGCAGAACAGAAAGATGGCTTCGGCTCCCGGACTGCGGAATCCCGCCATCACCAGCCTGGACGCCAGTTCGCCGTTTGCCCCGGAATCGTCTTTTCCGAAGCCCTTCAGCGCGCGTGCGAACAGACCGATCTCCGCCTTTCTCAGTTTGCGTTTGCTGCGAACTGTCAGTTCGCTCAAGCGTCTTTCGCGCAGCCGATCGCGTTCGCGGGCGACATTCTGCAACCGGGCCTGAAGCCGCATGTTCGACTCGGCCGGGAGCGCGAGGCCGATAATCGCCGCGAACGCCGCAAAGCCCGCCAGTAACACGGCCATGTTCTGATCGCTGAGCAGTTCGATTGTCATTTGCGGGGGCTCCTTATGCGCGGACGGGAAGTGCGCCAGTATTCGAACGGCGAGGTAAGCGGCTCAGACCTCGATCCGCGCCATCCGTGCAAGCACGATCATTCCCGCCATCAGCCAGAAGGCGCAAAAGGCGGCGACGCGGCGTCCGGCGTCGTCATTCCAGAGGACGGCGATATAATCCGGAGCGAAAGCCGCCGTCGCGCCGATGACCGAAAAGGGCAGGGCGCCGATGATCAGGGCCGAGGCGCGACCTTCCGCGCTGGAGATCCGGATCTTCATGGCGATCTTTCCGCGGTCCCGCAGCACGCCGGAGAGGTTGATCAGCGCATCGCTCAGATTTCCGCCCGACTGGCTCTGCGCGGACATGATCATGACGAAAAAGCGAACCTCGGGAGCGGGCATCGCCACACCGAGCTTCTCGATGGCGGCGGAGAGCGGCAGCCCGGCGCGAAGCTGGGCGACGTCACCTCGAATTCCTCTCGGACGGGGGAGGCTGCATCGCTCGCCACCATGGACAGGCAATCGACGACGGACAGTCCCGATTTCACGCCACGGACCATCATGTCGACGGCATTGGAAAAGGCGGCCAGAAAAGCAACGCGCCTGCGGCGTGCCCGATGGGCAAGATAGTGCTGCGGGACGAACCATGCGGCGATGGCGGCGAAGGCGAAAGCGGTCGAAGGCGAAATGCCGGCGAGGGTGGCTATGCGAAACACGAGCGAGCCGAAAATGCAGCATAGCAGGATGTAGAAGCGCGGGGTCCAGTCCAGTCCGGCTGCCGCGATGCGCTCTTCGATGGCCGAAACACGCTGAGTCCCTCCCTGCTGCGCAACAGATTTGAGCGCGGCTTCCTGTGCGCGGCGGACAGTCCGGGTTGCCGGCGCCGAGCCACTGCTGCGGCCTTTCAGAAGCGCCTGGAAAACGGCGCTGCGCTGTCCGGCAAGCGGGCGCGAAATCCACGGAAAGAACGCCGCGCAGATGAACGCCGCCGCGCTGATCCCGGCAAACAGCGGCGCGATCAGCATAATGGTGGCCGGGTCAGTCATAGACGCCTCCATTCTGAACCGGTCCGACCGCGCGTTCCGCCCCGGCCAGCGTTTCCGTGAGCCGGGCTTCAAGGCCGAAGTAGCGTGCGCGCTCGGCGAACCGGGGGCGAGAGATGCCGGTGAACCGATGCCGTCCGATCAGCCCGCCATTGGCGTCCTCGCCCAGCACCTCGTAAAGCATCAGATCCTGCGCGACGATGATGTCGCCCTCCATGCCGACGATTTCGGTGATGTGCGTGACGCGCCGCTTGCCATCCCGCATTCGCGCCACCTGGATGATGATGTCGATCGCGCCGACCATCATCTGCCGGATCGCGCGGGACGGCAGGTTGAACCCGGCCATCAGGATCATGCCTTCAAGACGGCTCATCGCCTCGCGCGGGGAGTTGGCGTGCAGCGTGCTCATCGAGCCGTCATGGCCGGTATTCATTGCCTGCAGCAGATCGAAGGCTTCCGGTCCGCGCACCTCGCCGACGATGATCCGCTCGGGCCGCATCCGCAGGCAATTGCGCACCAGATCGCGCATCGCGACCGCGCCTTCGCCCTCCAGATTGGGCGGGCGTGTCTCCAGCCGCACCACATGGGGCTGCTGCAATTGCAACTCGGCGGCATCCTCGCAGGTAATGATGCGTTCATCGGGGGATATATGGCCAGTCAGGCAGTTGAGCAGCGTGGTCTTGCCGGAGCCGGTGCCGCCGGAGATCAGCACGTTGCACCGGCAATGGCTGATGATTTCGAGGATGGCCTGTGCATCGGGCGATGCAGCGCCGAGGCGGACGAGCTGTTCAAGCGTCAACCGCTCGCGCCTGAATTTGCGGATCGTGAGCGATGGCCCGTCCAGCGCAAGCGGCGGGAAGATGATGTTGACGCGGCTGCCATCGGGAAGGCGCGCATCGCAGATCGGGGTGGATTCATCGACGCGCCGGCCGACGCGATTGGCGATCCGCTGGCAGATATTGGCCAGTTCCTGATTATCGGCGAACTGGATCGGGGCGGGAACGACACGTCCGTCGATCTCGATGTAGCAGTCTCGCGCGCCATTGATCATGATATCGGTGATGCCGTCCTGCGCAAGCAGGGGCTCCAGCGGGCCGAAGCCGAGGACGTCGTTGCAGATCTCTTCGAGAAGTTCATCGCGCTCCAGACCCGAGATGGCGGCCGTGGTGGCTTTCAGAATTTCGCCGCCAAGCTGGCGAAGCTCCTGGCGCGCCTCGGCTGCCGACAGTTTTGCCAGTTCGGCGAGATCGAGCCCGTCAATCAGCGCACTGAACACGGCCTTCCTGGTTTCGTAATATTTCTCCGAGCGGGGAAAGCTGCGGTTTGCTGCGAAGGCTGAGCCGTCCTTGTGGGCCGCTCTTGCAGGCACGGATGGCGGAATTGCCGATTGCCGGGGAAGCGTCCGCGGCGGCGGCTCGATCACGTTCCGCTGCGCTCGCACGGCGCTCGGATTGCGCTTGCCGAACATGGTGGACCACCTAGCCTGCAAGTCTGCGGTTAAGCCGCTCGATGATCGGCCTGATCAATCCGGGTTCGGTCTTCCGGGCCGGCGTCTTTCCGCCCAGCAGCCCGGCCAGGCCCCGGAATAATTCCAGATGGCGCGACTTGGGCGCGGCTTCCCCGATCATCAGGCCGTTATTCGCCGCGACACCGAAGGTTTGCGCATCGAAGCCGATGGTCGCGCTCGGCGTCAGATCGACGGCATTGGCAAAGTCGCGCAGCGCTATTTCCGGCCGGCGCGGCATCCCGGCCCTGTTCATGATCAGGATCGGCGGTTTGGCGGTTTTGCGGATGGCGCGGGCCGTATCGATCAGGTTCTTGGCGTTGCGCAGATTGGCCAGATCCGGTTCGGCGGTGATGACGATGTCGTCGGCTTCCTCGATCAGCGCGCGGGACCAGCCGTGCCACTGAGACGGCAGGTCGAGGAGCACGAAAGGCACTGTCTGGCTGAGCCGCTCGGTCAGACGCAGCGCGTCCTCGGTCTGGATCGCGGGACTGTCATCGAGCATGTAGGACGCCGTCAGCAATCCGAGGTGATCGGAGCATTTGGCCAGCAGGCTGCCGATCATCGCGGCATCGAGCTTGTAGCTCGCGGCCAGCGCGTCGGCGAGCCCCTGTCCGCCGTCCTGGTTGAAATCGAGCCCCAGCGTGCCGAAGGCGAGATCGAAATCGGCGATGATGGTGCCCGCCTTCATCTGCTCGGCCAGCACCCACCCGGTATTGTGGCAGACCGTGCTCGATCCCGCGCCGCCTTTTGCGCCGATGAACGCGATCACGCGACCCAGCGTCTCGGCCGGTTCATCCTTCAGGCTGGTGCGGATGGCGTCGACCATCTGACCGGCCTCGACGGGTGCGACGAGATAATCGCTGATGTCGCGCCGCAAAAGCTCCCGATAAAGCAGCACGTCATTCAGATGGCCGATGACGATGACCCGCGTGCCCGCATCGCAGACTTCGGCGAGTCGCTCCATGTCGGCCAGAATCCCGCTCGCGTCGAGCAGCGTTTCGACGATGATCAGGTCCGGGCTCGGCGTTTCGGCATAGGCGGTGCGCGCCGCATGGATGCCGCCCATTCTCCGCTTGAAGTCGATGCCGGCAAGGCGGCGGTCCAGCGCCAGACCGGCGAGCGTTTCCGCTGTCCCGGCATCTTCGCAGAAAACGTCAATGCGGGTCCGCGCCAGTCCGGACGTGGTCCCGTAGGGGATGGCCGAGTTCTGCGTCTGATTTTCCGCACGGTTGCCGGCGGCGTCATTTTCATTGTCGGTCATTGCGGGCTCCCTGCTCCGCTGGACGGGGCGGCTGGCGCGGTGGTGACGGCTGAACCGGCGGCGCTGCTGCTGCCTTGCGCATAATTCCCGATCACGGCGTCGCGGCGCGTGGCGTCGCGGGGCGCTTCGGGCCTTGCAAGGTAGAGGTCGTCCGATCTGGCTGCCATGGCGGTCAGATTACGGTGAGTCGCGCAGCCTGGCCTCCATGCTTCTTTCGCGGCGCGCCCTGCCTCGCAGGACACGGGTATATGGGTAAATTCAGTCTCGCCGTCCGTACCGGCGCAGCCGCCGGGCACGGTCAGCAGAATGAGAAGCGCCAATATGCAGTTTTGGCCTCGCATGACCGGTCCTCCTATTCGATGATGAAGCCAAAGCCCGCATCGGAAAAATCCGCCGCGCTGCTGGCGGCAAGCACCGCCTCTTGTTCCGGCAAGGCCTCGCCGGGGGTGGCCAGAGCGGACGCATTCGCCGCGCGGACCAGGACCGGCGTCACGATCACGACAAGCTCCGTCTCGGAGCGCACGAACTCCTCGCTGCGGAACAGCGCGCCGATCACCGGCAGTTCGCGCAAGCCCGGCAGCCCGTCCACATTGCGCCGCGTCTGCGAGGAAATCAGCCCCGCCATGACCAGCGAACCGCCGCTCGGCAGCTCCAGCGTGCTGGAGGCGCGGCGCACGCGCAAAGCGGGAACGCTGATCTCGTTGACGGTGACCGCGCCTCATTCGTCAGTTCGCTGACTTCCGTTGCGATCTGCATGCTGATGCGGCCCTCGGACAGCACGACCGGCGTAAAGGACAGGCCGACGCCGAAGGGCTTGAACGTGATGGAAATACCGTTGACGTCGCTGCCGACGGGGACCGGATATTCGCCGCCTGCAAGAAACTTGGCAGTCTCGCCGGAAACCGACGTCAGGTTGGGTTCGGCGAGCGTGCGGGCAAAGCCATTCCGCTCCAGCGCCTGCAGGATGGCGTCGATCCGCGCTGTTCCGTTGTCCCAGCCGACGCCGAACACGTTCCCCGAGCCCGGCCCGGCGAGCGTTTCCGTCACCGCTTTCAGTCCTAGCGCCGGAGCGACGCTGCCCGTCAGCGGGAAGCCGGCTTCGGCCATTTTCACGATTGCCACATTGCCCGTCGCCAGAGCCTGCCGGAAGTCGACGCCCAGCCGCTGGATCACGCTGCGGTTCATCTCCACGACCTTGACCCGCAGCAGCACCTGCTCCTTGGCTTCGACATTGACCATGTTGAGCACCTGCTCGCGGTTCGCGACGAAACGCCCGGCAATGTCGGCGATGCGCGTCGCGTCCACCGGGCTGCCGACGCTGCCTGTGAGCACGATATTGTCGTTGATCGATTCCAGCGTGACATCGGCAGTCGGGATGAGCCGTTTGATCAGGGCGGCGACGGGGGCGAGATTGCGCTCGACCGACACGTCCAGCGTCAGCATCGGGCGGCCGTCCGGCCCGGTGAAGCTGGCGCTGGCCTGGCCGATCTTCTGGCCGATCAGGTGCACGCGCCGGGTCGAGCGAACGACCGCCTCGACGATGCCCGGATCGGATATGACCACCTCGCGTATGTCGCCGGGCAGGTCGATGGACACGGATTTGTTGAGCCCCACCGTCACCGGGCGTGCGGTTTCAGCCGGGCCGCTCATCTCCGGCAGGGTGCGTGCGGCCAGATCCAGACGGTCCTGCTTCTCGGTTGCATCGAGGGGGATTGCGTTTCCGAGCAGCGTGCACAGCGCGCACAGCGACACGGCAATTCCCCGAAAGTTTGAAGTCATTTGTCCCATCATCTTCCCTCTCCTGGCGGAGATGTTCTGCGAAAACGGCAACTCGCGTCCGCCCACCAGCCTCACCGCCCGAATCTCAGTATCTTCACGCCGGGCGTCGTCTCCGCGTTCCATTCATCCGTATCATGAGCGTCAGGCAGCGCTGCAATGTCGGCGGCCGAAATCAGGGCCAGCGAAATTTCACCGGCGGCTAGCGCCCCCGCCACGATCCGGGCCTGTCCGGGCGTCAATTCGAGCGTCGCCGTGCGGCTTTTCGCGCTGCGGCTCTGCCCGTCGAGCGATTGCCCGATGGCCAGGATCTTGACGCCGCTGAGCAACATCCGGCTCGTCATCCGCGTGTCCGGGCGGTCGTTTCTTTGCGGCGTCCAGACCAGATCGACACGATCATTAGGCTGAATAAGGCCGCCCGCCGCGCTTTCCTCGCGCACTGGCACGGCGACCGCCCGTTTGCCCGGTGCGATGAGCGCCGCCATGACGCCGCCTTCGCCCGGCCGCACGAGTTTGCTCTCCACGACCGGTTCGCCCTCCGCCAGCGGATAGCGGGCAATGGCGGGTTTGAAGTCCGGCGCGGACGTGCCCGGTTTGCGCCGGTAGGCTGCAGGCTGCGCCGCGCCGGGCGGCCAGGCTTGCCAGCGCAGATCGGCCAGCCGGACAGCCTCACCGGCAGCGATGGCGCGCCCGGCGACGAGGATTTCCGCCATGACCGGTGCGCGCAATTCAGGCGCGGAGACGGGCGCCGTCATGCTTCGACGGACCATGACGCCCGCCCCGACCGCCGAACCTGCCGCCAGAAGGAGCACCAGCCCTCGTGCCCACTGCATCTTCGTAAACCCCCATCGCCACACGGAAAAACCTGCCTCCCCGGTCTGGCCGGATTTGGCTAACAGATGGTTAAGATGCGGATAGGGACGAATACGGATTATCGGACTGAAGATGGCGGCCGACGCTGTCGAGTGATGCGCGATAACAACAGTTTGTCGATGCGCTGCAACAGGACGGTGATCCTACGGATATGGATGCAAACAATTTTATGTAAATTATCTCTGAAATCAGACGGTTCGATGGCGAAAATAAGGCGCACGTTTAAAGCGAATCCGTATGTCAGTCCGGCGGCCAGTCGCCCGTAGTAATGCGTAAGAGTCTTCAGAAATGCGTACAGCGTCCCATTTGCCACGCCGCTCGGCGAGCGTGGTCCTCATCTGCCTGTGCTTTGCGCAGATTGTCTACGCGGCAAGAACCGACGCGACGTTGGCGGATCGTGTCGCGATAGAACTTCGCGGACGCATCGAGCCAAAATGCAGCCTGTCCGATATGGACGGCGAGTTGCGTTTCGCCATCGGCGCTGATCGCGGGCGGGATCAGAGCGCGGCGCCCGGCTTCACCATTGACTGCAATACCCCGTTCATTTCCCGGCTCAGCGCCGATCACGGAGCGATGCGCCGGCAAAGCGCTGGTGGAGCGTCGGAGGATGGCCGCCTGCAACTGCCTTACCGCGTCAGTCTGACCATTCCCGTGCAGGGCGGCGGCACGCTGTCCGCGAAATGCGACAGCGCAACGCTGGGCGCAGCCGGGGCAGGGTGGTGCGAAGCCGATAGTGGGCAGCAGATCGCAATCAACAAACGCGGCCGGATTTTGGTGAAGTTTCCTGTCAGCGTGGAGCAACCGATGGAGGGTCAGTACACGGATAATATGAGGATTGAAGTTACAATGAAGCAATGACGCCGAAGGGCTTCGGCGGATGGGTCGTGGCCGATTTGGTCACCATATTTAGAGAGTAGGAGAGTAAAATGAAGAAAATTTTGGCGACTGCTTTAGCATTAGCTGTTGGGTTTGGTACCGTAGCTGCGTCTGCGACTCCTATCAGTCATTCGCTTAAAATAAATGCCACCGTCGACCCTGGGTGTACGGCAAATGGGCCCACGGGAACAGCAGGCTTTTCGTTTAGTGGAACGTCTTCGACATTCACCACCGCCGTATCGGGAACGACTCAAGCTCCAGCTAGCGGTACGCTGACATTCGGTTCGCTCGTCTGCACGACGCCTAAGGTCAAAATTACACTATCTTCTGCACGAATGGGTTTGTTCGTTGATGGGACGGAGGGAAACGCTGGTGTCAAGAAGATGAACTATTTAGCAACAGCGAAGCTCAACAGCACGACACTTACCGAGCTATCAACGCACCAAGGTGTCAATAATAAAACCGGTAATGCAAATCTTGGAACCGGTGCCAATACAATTACTATTGCAATTACATTCCCTGGCTCTGTCAGCGAGCTCATACCTGCGGGTGAACTAACGGCTGGAACATATTCAGACACGCTGACGATCAATATTGACGGACTGGCGGCTTAATTTTCAGGGGCAGGCAAGTGCCTGCCCACCTGCTCTTTTCGGATGATGATAAATGAGTAAGTGCATTAAATTCCTGCGCCTATTGAGCGTGTTCCTAATTGGCACGTTTGCTGTATCGGTCTCCTCGTTTGCGATGTCGGTTGAACCGCTTTTGCTGGAAGTGTCGAGCCTAGGAAAGGGAGCAACACAATCATTCAAAGTTACAAACAACGGGCCGACTGCCTTGCCGGTAGAAGTGAGTGTTTCAAGCATAGATATAGGTAATGATGGAGAACTGGTCTATGCTCCGGAGGAGGGTAATTTTCTTATTTATCCGCCGCAGGCGAATATTTCTCCGGGGGGCGCCCAAACGTTCCGCGTTCAATGGATCGGCGATCCAGACCTTCTAGAAAGCCGCAATTACAGGCTGGCGGTATCTCAAGTTCCGCTTGAACTGCCAGAAGCAACTTCGGGCATCCAGATTACCATGAGCTTCGGGGTGATTGTCAGTGTGTCACCGACGGTTGGCCAGGCGACCATCGCCTCTAATGGTGCAAAGCTTGCGAAAATGGGGAGCGGTGAACCGGCAATCGTTCTCAGCGTAAAGAACACCGGCAACAAGCACGCCTATATGCGCGACGCAGCGTTGAGCCTCTCGGCCGGAAACTGGTCGCAGAAGCTGACGGCATATGAGGTCGGTCAGAAAATCGGCCTCGGCATCGTCCAGCCCGGCAAAGAGCGCCGCTTCCTGATCCCGGTCGATGTGCCCCCCGGTGTCTCGGACATTACGGCGAGCATCGACTATCAGCCGGAAAAATAAACGGAAAGGAGCGCCGCTCCATCCCCCGGAAGTCGGCACGGAACATTCGGCGGCTTTCAGTCTGCCGACGGTTTCCGCGCGCCGCGGGACAGGAGAGGGTTTGCGGAATGAGGGGCTCGGTTCTTGTCTTGCGTCTACTGGCTCTCCGCAACTCTCTCCTGCTCGCGCTTTCGGCGGCCGGGCTCTTCCTGTCCTGTGTTCCGGGTACAGCACATGCCCAGCATATGGACTCAATACCCATCAACCCCACAGGCCGGATCATCGAAATGGTCGTGCCGGTGAACTACGGCGATTTCTATCTTGGCGACGTGCCGGTGCGCCTGACGCCGGAGCAGGAGGTTGAAGTGGCGCGCGCCGATCTCCTGCGTTCGCTCAAGGATCTTCTGCGGCCCGAGGCCCTGGCCGCGCTGGAGGCGGGCGGAGGCGCAGCGCAGGGCGAGCATGTGGCGCTTTCGGAGCTGCGGGCATCTGGTTTCGATATCCGCTTCGACCCCGCCGCGGTCTCGATCCGCTTCAAGCCGACGCTCGACCAGAAGGTCAAGGGCAATATCAGCGTCCACGCCCGCCAGTCGCAGACCACCAGCCCGAACGCGGTCGACCCCGCGACGGTAGCGGCCTATCTCAACCTGCGATCGAGCACCGATTACATCGCCCGAACTCCATCAGGCCGGGAAGGCTTGCGCGCCCCGCGTCTCGATCTGGAAGGCGCGGCGCGCTGGCAGGGCGTCGTCGTCGAGGCGGAAGCGACCTACGCGCCGGATGACGTCTCGCTGTTCGGAGAGCCGGGCGAGGGCTTCAAGCGGCGCGGCACGCGGCTGGTGAAGGATTTCGAGGACGAGGCCGTGCGCGCCAAGCTTGGCGACGTCTACCCCATCGGCACGAGCTTTCAGCAGACGCCCGATCTGCTCGGCCTGTCCGTCGAGCGCTCCTACACCAAGCTTCAGCCCGGCCGCAATATCCGCAGCACCAGCCGCCGGTCCTTTCGCATCGAGCGGCCTTCCAGCGTCGACGTGCAGGTCAACGGCCTGACCGTGCGCCGCCTGAGGCTCGATTCCGGCGACTACGATCTGTCCGACCTGCCGGTCGCCACCGGCCTCAGCGATGTGACGCTGGTGATCGAGGATGACGCCGGCAATCGCGAGACGCTGGAGTTCTCGATCTTCAGCGACGGCAATCTGCTTGAGACGGGTCTCTCCGAATGGGCGTTCGCCGCCGGGCTTCCTACTCGCTTCACCGAAGGCGAGCCCGACTATTCGAGCAGCGATATTTTCCTGACCGGCTTCTACAGGCGCGGTCTCGCGGAGAGCCTGACCGGGGAGGCGCATCTGCAGGCTGGCGGCGATACTGTCATGGGCGGGGCGGGCGTCCTGTTCGGCTCCGGCCTCGGGCTCATTTCGCTCGAAGGAGCGGGCAGCATCCAGGAGGACGGCCGATGGGGCGCGGCGCTCGATGCTCAGTACACGCTCCCCGCGATCAGCGACCCGGCCGGACGCGAGCACAATTTTCGCCTCGCCGCCAGGACAGCCACACCCGACTTCACCGCATCCATTCCCGACGCCGCCACGCCCATCGGACCGGACCACGCCAGTCATCGGGAATGGCTCGCCCTGTCCGCCCATTACGGAACCGTGCTGCCCCTGCAGATCTCGACGCAGCTCTCGGCCGGCTATGCGTTCGGGAGCGAGCGCCATGACGACCGGTATCATGCCGACCTCACGCTGAGCCGGCCGATCGGCGACAATCTCAACCTGGCCATGAGCGGGGGATATTTTGCCGGCGGCGCCAGCGAGGAGCAGCTCAGCCTGCTGATGCGCCTGCAATACCGGCCCGGCCGGGACTCTGCGCTCTCTGTGCAGCACAACAGCCGCCATGGTCGCTCAACGTTCGATTACAACCAGCGCTCCGGTCACGGTGTCGGGAGTTGGCAGGCAAATGTGCGGCTCACCCATGAGCTGGGCGAAATGGATTACGGCGGGGATGGGGCAGGCGACGCCGCCGTGGATGGATCGCTTCAATATACGGGGAATCGCGCAAATATTTCCCTGTCGCAGGATTCCCGTTTTGCCGGACTGGAGCTTTACGATATCGACCAGCGTACGTCCTTGCGCGTCGAAACGGCACTGGCGTTCGCCGACGGTCATGTCGCCGTTGGCCGCCCCGTATCGAACGGTTTTGCGATCGTCGCGCCGCATGCCGGTCTTTCCGACAACGACATCCGTATCGGCAAGGAAAGGACCGGAATTCTTGCGCAGACGGATTATCTCGGCCCGGCGCTCCTGTCCGGCATGTCGCCCTACACGCTCAACCGGGTCGATTTCGAGGTTTCGGACCTGCCGCCGGGTTACGATCTGGGAGACGGTCTCTTCGATCTGACGCCGAAATACAAGTCCGGATATGCGCTTCAGGTGGGGTCGGCCTATACGATCACGGCGCTCGGGACGTTGCTTGATCCAGGCGGCGAGCCCATCGCCTTGTTGACCGGCCATGCCGTCGAGACAGCCAATCCGGAGAAACGGGTCGAGCTGTTCACCAACAGGGCAGGGCGCTTCACGGCGCAGGGGCTCGCTCCGGGCGAATGGACCATCGAGATGGCGACCGCGCCGGTCACGCGGTTCGCGCTGACGGTGCCGGGCGATGCCGTCGGGCTGTATCGGGCTGGCACGCTTCGGGCGTCGGAGTAGACATGCGGAACCTGAACGAAACCGAGAGAACAATGACGATGGCATATGCGTTTTTCATCCGCCTCCGCATGGTTCGCGCACAAGGCGTGGCGATCGCTGCGATGGCGCTTCTTTTTGCCTGCGCGCCGGCGTTCGCCTGCTCGGGACGCATCGCCGCCGGAATGGAGGCGCCGCTCGACTACGATCCGTTTGATCCGCTCGGCGCGGCGCAGTCCCACGATGTGACCGTCGAAAATACATCCGGGCAGGATTGCGCTTTTCAGCTCCGCTTCGAGCCGGAAGGGGCGCCGGCTGCCTTCGCTTTCGCGGCTACGGGGGAAAGTGGCGAGCAACTCGCGGGCGGAACGGCGCCAGCGGGTTCGACGGATGCGCTGCTGACCCGCCAACTCGCTCCGGGGGAAACACAAAGCCTGCGCTACACGACGAACATGCCGGCGGGGCAGATGCTTGCTCCGGGCGAATATCGCCAGCCTGTCAGGCTTGCGTTGACCGCAATCGCTGGCGCAGCGCCCGAGAACGGCGCGGCTCCGTCCGATACGGCGTCGATCATGATGTCCGCTTATGTGCAGGACCGTCTCGGCGTCAATATTGCGGGCGCGGGTACGATGAAGACGCTCGATTTCCGCGAACTGACTGCCGGAGAGACCATGCGTGTCGTCATCGAGGCGCGCAGCAACCGGAATTTCACGATTGAAGCTTATTCCCGCAATGGCGGCGCGCTTGCGATGGACCCGCCGCACGAGGAATGGCGCATAGACTATCGGATGGCGCTGAACGGCCGCACGATCGCCCTTCCGGCGGCGATCGGTCCGTTCAACCAGACCCCGATTTCCGGGCAACCCTTCGAGGCCCTCTTCACCATCGGCGATGTCGAGAGCAAGCGGGCCGGTCTCTATACCGACGAGATCACCATCGAGATCAAGCCCGCGCTTTGAGAGCGGCATAAATCCCGCCACGGGAGCAACCCTCTTGACGCGGCGCGAAATTTCGCCTCGATAACGCTCATGAGCGAAATTGTCGTCGCGGCGCTGTACAAATTCACGCCGCTGCTGGATCTGCCATCGTTGAAAGCCTCGCTGGAGGACGTCTGCCGCGATCACCGGATCTGCGGAACGCTTCTTGTCGCGCATGAGGGCATCAACGGGACCGTCGCCGGTTCGCGCGAAGGGATCGATGCCCTTCTCGGCCATCTTCGCGCCATTCCCGGCTGCGCGGATCTTGAGCACAAGGAATCGGCCGCGCAGGCCATGCCGTTCTACCGGATGAAAGTCCGGATCAAGAAGGAGATCGTGACGATGGGCGTCGAAGGCGTCGATCCGAGCGTCACGGTCGGCGACTATGTCGAGCCGGAGGACTGGAACGCGCTGATCGCCGATCCCGAGGTGGTGGTGATCGACACGCGCAACGATTACGAGGTCGAGATCGGCACATTCGAGGGCGCGATCAATCCGAAAACGCAGACCTTCCGCCAGTTTCCCGAATGGTTCCGCGAGCAGAAGGACTTCGATCGGGGCCGCAAATTCGCGATGTTCTGCACGGGCGGCATACGCTGCGAAAAGGCGACCGCCTTCCTCAAGGCTGAGGGCTTCGGCGAGGTTTACCACCTCAAGGGCGGCATTCTGAAGTATCTGGAAACAGTGCCCGAGGAAGAAAGCCTGTGGCGCGGCGAGTGCTTCGTGTTCGACCAGCGCACCTCCCTGACACACGGTGTTGCCGAGGGCTCCTACGAACTCTGCCACGCCTGCCGGATGCCGATCAGCGAGGAAGACAAGGCCTCCCCCGATTATGTGCCCGGTGTTGGCTGCCCGCGCTGCAAGGACACGCTGAGCGAGCGGCAAAGACAGCGTTTCGCCGAGCGTCAGAAGCAGATCGAACTGGCGAAACGGCGTGGTGAGACGCATATCGGCGAGAAAGCGCCCGGCAAACGCTAGATTCAGCTTAAAGTGCGGGCTGTTAACTTTCTCACAATCATCTTCAATTTAATTTAAATGCTCTATGGTTTTTCCGCCTGAGAGAGCTCCATGCCGGTAGTAGAAACGTGTCCCCATTGCGATGGGGCAAAAAAAAATTACATCATAGTGCCGAAAGGAGATGGCCATATACTGATAGAAAAGGATTGCTATCTTTGCGGAGGTACGGGAGTCATCACGAAAGGGGATCCGCCGGGACCGGCTGATGTGCCCCAATCCACTCAATCCCCCGAGCTCTGGCCGCTGCTCATACCACTCGGGATATTCGTGCTGTTCTTCTTCTTCCTCTGGCTATGATGGCCCGGGAACATCGGCCACGTTTATGACTTTTACCGCCATTATAGAGATTGACCTTATCTGGCGATTTTCGGGTAATCGGGCGGGGAAGGGTGCCGATGAGCATCTGGCTCTTTATCATCAGCCTGCTGGTGCTTCTCATGGCGGGCACGGCGGCCACATTCTGGCTGCTTGGTCCGGAGCGGATCTGGGCGGCATTCGGTCCGGCCGATCTCGGTCCGGTCACCTTTGAAACGCTGGAGCGTCGCAAGGCTCCCACCGATGCTCTGGCGTGCCCGAGCGGCCTGTGCCCGACCGATCCGGACATACGCCCGCCATCCTTTCCCGTTGAGGCGCCGGTCCTTCGCAAGGCCATGCTCGCGGCACTCAAGACCGAACGCCGGCTGACGCGCGTCGATATTGACGACCGCACCCCCGCCGACCGTTTCGTGCAGCGCAGCGAGACACTGCGTTTTCCCGATACGATTGTCGTGCGATATCTTGCATTGCCGGAGGGCGGTTCGACGGTCGCGATCTATTCGCGCTCCCAGCTTGGCAGGGCCGATCTCGGCGTCAATCAGGCCCGGATCGAGCGCTGGCTGAAAAAGCTGTCGCGGGAAGTTGCAAAGCTGAAGGGATGAGGGGCGCAATCAGGCATATGGGCGCGCTGCTGCTTGCCGCCATGCTGGCCGTTTTCCCTATGGCTGGAGGGCAGGCGAGCGAGGTCCGGACCGGCCTGGAATTGGAAAGCAAGGCGCTCGGCGGACCGCTGACCTACAGCCTCTATCTTCCCGATGCCTATGCGGAGGAGCCGGCGCGCCGTTTTCCGGTCGTCTATCTTCTGCACGGCTATGGCGCGAATGATCGTGAATGGATCGAGTTGGGCCGTGTTGCAGAAGCGCTCGACGCGCTGATCGCGGCCGGAGACATTCCGCCCGTCATCGCCGTCATGCCGTTCGCGGGGAAAAGCTGGTATGTGGACAGCGCCGCGCTTGGCGGTCCCGGCAACTACGAGACGGCGATACAGCGCGATCTGCCTGAGCATGCCGAAGTCCGATACAGAGCGATCCCGGAGCGCGGCGGGCGGGTTGTTGCCGGGCTCTCGATGGGCGGCTACGGCGCGCTGCGCCTGGCGTTTTTTCATCCCGAGCGTTTCTCGGCCGTCGCCAGCCTGAGCGGCGCGCTTTACGAAACCACAGGCATCCCCGGTGTGAACAAGCCTGTTGCCGATGCGGCGCAGGAGGCGGAGCACTGGTATCGCGGCGCTTTCGGCCGCCCGTTCGATCCGGCCCTCTATGCAGACCGCAACCCGTTCTCGCGCGTCGCCTCGCTCAGCCGCATGGAGGTCCCGCCGGAGATCCTGATCCTTTCAGGCGACGATGATTTTTTCAAATTCTATGAGGGCAGCGCGGCGCTTTTCGCTGAATTGCGGCGGAATGGCATTCCGGCGGAGCTGCGCATCCATGATGGCGGTCATGACTGGGCGCTGTGGCGGGCGCAGTTTCCCGAGGCGATGCGCTTTCTGACCGGGGCGCTGGATGCGCCCGAGGGCGGGCGGTAAATCAATCGACGAGAATTTGCGCGCCGCCATCAGGATAGAAGGCGACATGTCCCTTGAGCGCCGCGACTTCGTCATACGGCTCGTCATAGGCCCAGACCGCGTTCTCCACGCGCTCGCCATTGGCTTCGATGGACCAGTAGCGCGCCGTGCCCTTGAACGGGCAATAGCTCGTATGGCTGCCGGGATTCAGGAGATCAGCCTTCACATCGGTAAGCGGAATATAGTGGACCGGGGCGTAATTGGTCTCCTTGACCGTGATGGCCGTCACCGTGTCGGCAATCGTTTGTCCCGCGAAGACAACCCGCAGGCGGGCAGGCCCCGCTTCCAGATCGACGCGATGCTCGGGACGCTTCCGGAAGCCGGGCGCTGGATTTGCAGGCTCAGCCGCCATGATTGCAAAGGCCCTGATCTGTTTGCTTCAAGCTCGGTTCCCCCCCCGAAGGCGCATAAGCGGCCAACATAAACGATAAGCGATCGTAGGATGGGTCGAGCACTTGCGAGACCCATCGCATTGGAGGCGGCGGGTTTCGCTTCGCTCTACCCACCCTACAGGACCAATGTTAGCGTCTATGCGCGAAGGCGGGGATGGTCCATTTTATCGGACCTCGCTCTGGCAGCTACTCGAAAGCGAGGGCGGCATCCGGATAGGCGTCCCGTCCATCGCGCAGAACGACGGTCTGCACCGGCGGCTTCTGGCTTTCCGCAAAATATTCCTGCGGCAGGCTGCTGATGATGGAAGAAACGTTCGCCGTCTGGATCGCCATGTGATCGCGCATTTTCCGGTCCGCTTCCTCCGGCAGCCCCTTGCGGATCGCGTTGACGACCGCGTCGTGTTCGGCAAAGGAATCCTTCAGCCTGTTCTCGCGCCGGAGCTGAAGGCGGCAATAGGCGCCCAGGCGGTTGCGCGTGGCGATGGTGCGCTTGATCAGATAGCGATTGTGGCTGGCGTGGTAGATCGCTTCGTGAAAACGGACATTGGCGAGGAAGTACTCGCTCTGGTCGTCCGACTCGCTCAGCGCGCGGCATGCGTCGTGGGCCGCTTCGATTTCTTCCATCTCGCTCTGGGTTGCGTGCAACGTGGCAAGCCGGGCGCAGACACCTTCATAGATGCCCATCATCTCGAACATTTCCATCAGCTCCGCGATGGAGAGGCCGGATACGACGGCGCCGCGATGAGGGCGGATACGAACCAGCCCGTCGGCGGCGAGCAGCCGAAGGGCTTCGCGAACTGGCGTGCGGGAGCTGCCATAGCGGTCGGCTAGCCGGCATTCGTCCAGACGGTCGCCCGGCTTGAAATTGAACATCAGGATTTCTTGTTCGATTTTCAGTTTGAGGCTGTCAGCAATAGACGATGTCATTGTCTGTCCCGGTGCGACTTTTCAGATGCGGTGAAACCCGGCATGCCGCAAAGTGTTTAAGCAGGTAGGTCAAACCAAGAGTGACCGGCGAAATACGATTGTACAGCTATACGAAAGTTTAGGCTGCACTTAAAATGATTTTTCTCAATGACTGCGGCTGAGGGCGAAGACTGCTTCCAAGAAATTCTCTCTCAGACGAAAATTTTGGACCGATTGTTGCAAAGCATATAAGTCCGTTCTCAATTGGGCCGGAGATCACGCATGAACGTTTCTTTTTTCGGAGAGCTGCTGAGCGCAATTTCGGATCGCGGCAGGCAGCTTCTCGATTTGTCGGGTATTGCCTCCAGTCAGGACGAAACGGTCGAAGGCCTCTCCGAAGCGCTCCTGTCGGGCAGGGGCGAGGCTTCCGGCGTCGCGCTCGCGCAGCAGATCCTGGCGCTGTATCGCGAATTGAACGATGAACAGCGGCTCGAATTTTTCCGTTTTCTTGCAGGCAGTTTCGGTCCCGATCCCGAACAGGTCGCAACGACGGCGCGCGCCTATCTGCAGGCGCCCGGCTCCGATACGCTGAAGCGGCTGACACAAGCGGTGGAATCGCCGCGGCAGGAATTTCTGCACCGGCTCAACCTGGCTCCGGGCGCAACGGGCGACATCGTGCGGATGCGCAGCGATCTCCTGCGGCTCGGCAAGTCGGATGAGGCGCTCGCCGCGCTCGACCGCGATTTCGTGACGGAGCTGACATCCTGGTTCAATCGCGGCTTTCTCGTCCTGCAGCGCATCGACTGGTCGACGCCCGCCAATATCCTGGAAAAGATCATCCGCTATGAAGCGGTGCACGAAATACAGGGCTGGGAGGATCTGCGCCGACGCCTCGACCCGGCCGACCGGCGCTGCTTTGCCTTTTTTCATCCCTCGCTCGTCGACGAGCCGCTGATCTTCGTTCAGGTTGCGCTGTCGCGTGAGATCCCGTCCTCGATCCGGAACGTTCTGGAGGAGGAAAAGCGCGAGCCGTCGGAGATTTCCGACCCGAAGACGGCCGTGTTTTACTCAATTTCCAACTGTCAGAAGGGGCTGGCGGGCATTTCCTTTGGCAATTTCCTGATCAAGCAGGTCGTCGAGGATCTGGCGCGGGCGATCCCGAGCCTGAGAACCTTCGTCACGCTTTCCCCGGTTCCCGGCTTCAGCGCCTGGCTGGCGCGGGCGCGGTCCAGTCATCTGCTCGACTATCTCGATTCGACCGATCTGGCGCTTTTCGACAATCTGTCGGACGCTGAGTGGATTGCCGACGAGGAACTGGCGGAAGCGCTCAAGACGCCCATGATGGCGGCGGCGGCGCACTATTTCCTTGCGGCGAAGAACATTCATGGCCGCCCTGTCGATCCGGTTGCGCGTTTCCATCTTGGCAATGGCGCCCGGCTTGAGCGGATCAACTGGCTTGGCAATCCGAGCCAGCGCGGTCTCGCCGAAGCGCATGGCTTCATGGTGAACTACCTCTACGACCTGCGCGACATCGAGCGGAATCACGAGCTTTTCGCCAATGCCGGGGAGGTCGTCGCGTCGAAAGCGGTCCGGTCTCATTTGCGCGTGCCGGAAAAATCGCAGGCTCTGGCCGTGGTTGACGAATAGGGTCTGTCGGCTTCCGGCTGAGGCCAAAGGTGGAAGAATTCAGGGAGAGTGGAATGCGCTGGCGGAACCGCGAAGGTAGCAAGAATGTCGAGGATCGCCGGGGCGAATCAGGAACACAGCGTCGAGTTCGCTTTCCGTTCCCGCGCGGCGGCGGCCGTAATCTGCCCGGCGGCGGAATACGCATTCCCACGGGTCGCGGCGGCGGCATCGGGATCGTCGGATTTCTCATCATCCTGGGATTGATGTTTTTCCTCGGCGTCGATCCGCGCGTGATCCTCGGCGGCGGGGATGGCGGGCCGGTTTCCGTCAATGAAAGCCCGCGTCCGTCGACGGCGGAGGAAACCGAGTTGACGCGTTTCGTCTCCGTGGTTCTGAAAACGACCGAGGATTTCTGGTCGCAGCAATTCCAGGCCTCGGGCCGCCAATATAGCGAGCCGACCCTCGTCCTGTTCCGCGAGGCGACCCGCTCCCGCTGCGGCGCCGGCGTCTCCGAGATGGGGCCGTTCTACTGCCCGCTCGATCGCAAGGTCTATATCGACCTGTCCTTCTTTGAAGCGCTCAAGCGGCGCTTCAACGCGCCGGGCGATTTTGCGCAGGCCTATGTTCTGGCTCATGAAGTCGGCCATCACGTCCAGACGCTGCTCGGCATCACGGAGCAGGTCATGGCGGCGCGGTCCCGCGCGGGCGAGCGCGACGGCAACGCCATTCAGGTGCGCATGGAGTTGCAGGCGGACTGCTTTGCCGGGCTGTGGGCGAATTATGCGCAGCGCCAGTTGCAGGCCGTGGAGCCGGGCGACATTGACGAAGCTCTGAACGCGGCGGCGGCTATCGGCGACGACCGGCTTCAGAAGCGGTCGCAGGGCTATGTGGCGCCCGACGCCTTCACGCACGGCTCATCCGAGCAGCGCGTGACATGGTTCCGGCGCGGGTTTGAGAGCGGGAGCTTCGAGGCCTGCGATACGTTCGGGCGAGGGTAGGGCGCCGGGCTGAAACTATCCTGCGGCTTTAGCCCATGTCGGTTGGATTATCTCCGCCAACGCCTCGTATCGGTGCTTCAGGGACGGAGCCAGAGCCAGGGGGAGTATCAGCCGTTCAAACATCGTCCGGCATAAAGCCGAGGTCGGTCGCATCGGGCGTCATTCCGAAAGAGGTCAGCAATGCGTGCGCCTGGCCACGGTGATGAGTCTGGTGGTTGTAGAAATGCGCAATCACAATCCACTTGGGTTTCGAGGCATTGCGCTTGTAAACGCCCGAATACCAGGTCAGGTCGCCTGTAAGGTCCGCATCGTCGAGTTTGCCGGCCCAGTCCAGGATTTTCCTGTCAGCATCGGCGCGTTCAGCCTTGAGAGTGCCCCACTCCATCCAGGTTTCGCCGTCCGCCGGCCCCACTGCCGGTTTTTCCCATCCATCCAGACGCGCCATCCACATCATGTCGCCCCAGAGGATGTGGGCGAGCGTGCCATGAATCGAGCGGAAAAACGCCCCACGATCCTCTCGCCGCTTTTCGTCGGTCAACCGGTCGGCTTCACGATACAGCGAGCGGTTCTGCCAGGCATTGTAGCGCGCCATCGTGCGGGCGTAATCAACACCAATCATCGTGCTCTCCCTTCGTCGTATGGCGTTCTGGTGGCTTGACTGAAAACATTTAGCATCCGCGTGCAGCCCACATATTTGCAAATGTTTGAGGCGCAAGAACCACGGGCTGAATATTTCTGCCAGTCGCCGCAACGCCTGCCGCAAGCCTTCATTTCAAACGGAAATTTACCGCCCGAAATATTTTCCATAATGAAAACCTCTTGACCGCCGCCGCATTCGGATGAATGTAAAATTTCAGCCGGTTCACGGATCGTACAGAACCAAAAGGCCACGAATAGAGTCTAATCGCTGAACGTTATGCTTGGCGAGGGCGTCTTGCTTCGCTGAACCCCGCGTCAGGCCACGACGTCCATCCTATGAAACGGCAGTACGGCGATAGACGGCATGATGGAACAGACACCGCATATACTCATTGTTGACGATCATCGCGACATTCGCGATCTCCTGGCGAAATTTCTGCGCAAGCACGCCATCCGCATCAGCATTGCCTCGGATGCGGGACAGGCGCGCAAACACCTGAAGACAAGCGCCATCGACCTGATCGTGCTGGACATCATGATGCCCGGCGAGGACGGCCTGAGCTTTGCCCGCCATGTCCGCGAAACCGCGAACATCCCGATCATCTTGCTGACGGCGATGGCCGAGGAGACCGACCGCATAATCGGGCTGGAGCTTGGCGCGGACGACTACATGACCAAGCCTTTCAATCCGCGTGAGTTGCTCGCCCGCATCAAGACCGTGCTTCGCCGCACGCATTCCATTCCGCCCTCGCGTGAGCCGGAACTGGACAAGCGGGTGCGTTTCGGCCGCTGGACGTTCCTTGCGGATCGGCGCGAGCTGATCAGCGACGACGACGAGGTGGTGACGCCGCTGTCCCATGGCGAGTGCCTGTTGCTGAGCGCATTCCTGGAGCGGCCCAATATCGTCCTCAACCGCGATCAGCTGCTTGACTTGACCAAGGGCCGCATGGCCAATCTGTTCGACCGCAGCATCGACAATCAGGTCAGCCGGCTGCGGCGCAAGATCGAGGACGATCCAAAAAATCCGCGCCTCATCCAGACGGTCTGGGGAGGCGGCTACAAATTCGCCGGAGCAGTCGAACCTGCATGAAACGCCTCCTGCCGCGCACGGTTGCCGGACAGCTCTTCGTGACCGCGATGGTCGCGCTGGTGCTGTCGCAGCTCGTGATGTTCGCCATCATGGCGGAGGAACGGCAACGCTCGGCGCGGCAGTCGTGGACGGGCTACATCCTGTCCCGCATCGCGGCGACGACGGAGCTTCTGGATCTGACGCCGGAACAATGGCATCAGCAGGTCATCAACGCCTCCGACACCAACCATCTGACTTTCCACTTCACTGTCGAGCCGCCGGATCCCACGACCGTGATCAACGAAACGTCCGTCTATCTGACGGAACTGCGCGGCATGATCCCGAAGACACCCGACAAGGTTCTGGTGAAGGCGCGCGATCCGTCATGGGCCGAAGTCCTGCGCCATTGGATCGCCGATTGGCGAGGTCTTCCAGCGCCCGCCACCGAGCCCTTGCTTGAAGCGTCCGTTCAGCTCAACAACGGCAAATGGTTGAATCTGGAGGTCATTCCGCGCCTCAATCCTCCGCCTCTCGCGCTTCTGCTCATTCCTGTCGTGACCATGCTGGCCGTGTTCGGCTCCACGCTGTTCGTGCTGATCCGCTATGTGACCCGCCCGATCAACCGGCTGGCGAACGCGGCAAGCGCTTTCGGACGCGGCGAGGAGGTCGAGCCCGTCACGATGTCCGGGCCGGCCGAAATCCGGGAGGCGATCGCGGCATTCAACGGCATGCGCGAACGGCTCTCCCGCTTTGTCCTCGACCGGACCCGGATGCTTGCCTCGGTCGGCCATGATCTGCGCACGCCCATCACCACCATGCGTCTGCGCGCCGAGTTCATTGACGATGAGGAAACGAGGGAGCGCATTCTGGCTTCGCTTGAGGAAATGCAGCAGATGGCGGAGGGGGCGCTCGCTTTTGCCCGCGAGGAGGCGCTGTCGGAGCCGACGCGGCTTGTCGATCTCAATGCGCTTGTCCAGACCGTCTGCGCCGATCAGTCGGATATGAACCGGAATGTGATCTACCGCGAAAATGGCCGACTGCTTTACCGGTGCCGGCCGAACAGCCTCAAGCGTGCCGTGCGCAATCTGGTCGAGAATGCGGTCATTCACGGTCAGTCCGCCAGCGTGTCCCTGCGGGCAACGCCGAGGGATCTGCAGATCACGGTCGACGATCAAGGGCCCGGCATCCCGACCGAGCACATGGCTCAGGTGTTTCTGCCTTTCGCGCGGCTTGATGAAGCGCGCGGCGAGGAGACAGGAGGCATCGGGCTGGGGCTGGCTATTGCCCGCTCGATCGTGCGCGGACATGGCGGGGATATCGGTCTCGTCAATCGTGAAGGCGGCGGCCTGCGGGTAACGCTTCAGCTTCCCGTAACGGGGTAGAGCCAGATCCGCGGATGCTTCAGAAATCCGAGGCGATCCCGCCTTTTTCCCAGTCGCCGTAGCGTGTGGGTTCCGGGCCCTTGCGTCCGCCCTTTTCCGGGGGCAGGGCCCCTGTCTGGCTCATCGCGGCCTTGCGGCGCGCCTCGGCTTCCGCGAGCGCGCGTTCGGCGGGCGTGGTAGCGGCTTGCCCGGCCTCATCGCCGCTCTTTTTTGGCGTTTTCGGATCTGACTTGCCGATCATGTTTTGCACTCCGCATTTGCCCCCTTATATGTTGGACGCAGCCAGCTCCGTCAATCCTGCCGGAACGCCGGGCCGCGTTGCAGCGTTCAGAAGTCGGCTTTGTCCGACCACTTCCTCCATTCGAGGCAAAACAATGAGCTATTTTCGCACAACTCTGCTTCTGGCCTTCCTGACGGGTCTGTTCATGGCTATCGGCTTCGCCATTGGCGGTCAATCCGGCATGGTGATCGCTTTCGTCATCGCCGCCGGCATGAACGTCTTCAGCTACTGGAATTCCGACAAGATCGTGCTCCGCATCCATAATGCGCAGGAAGTGGACGAACGTACCGCGCCCGAATATTACGACACGGTCCGCCAGCTTGCCGCCAATGCGGGCCTGCCGATGCCGAAGGTCTATGTCATCCATACCGACCAGCCCAACGCCTTCGCAACCGGCCGGAACCCGGAAAACGCCGCCGTCGCCGCGACGACGGGCCTGCTGCAAAAACTGACCCGCGAGGAAGTTGCAGGCGTCATGGCGCATGAGCTGGCCCATGTGCAAAATCGCGACACGCTGATCATGACCGTTGCCGCCACGATTGGCGGCGCCATCTCGATGATCGCGAATTTCGGTCTGCTGTTTGGCGGCGGCAATCGGAACAATGGCGGCTTCGGCATCATCGGCACGCTGCTCATGGTGTTTCTCGCGCCCCTCGCGGCCGGCCTGATCCAGATGGCGATCAGCCGTTCCCGCGAATATGAGGCCGACAAGCTGGGCGCGCAGATCTGCCAGCAGCCCCTGTGGCTGGCGTCGGCCCTGCAGAAGATTTCCGGCATGGCGAAGCAGATTCCCTATGCCCGCGCAGAGCGCAACCCGTCCACGGCGCATATGTTCATCGTCAACCCGCTGACGGGCCAGGGCATGGACAATCTTTTCTCGACCCATCCCAACACCGAAAACCGGGTTGCCGCGCTGCACGCGCTTGCCCGCGAGATGGGGCAGCCGGGCGGAGCATCGCCGGTCGCGGCGCAGGAAGGCCCCTGGAGCCGCTCTCAAGGCGGGGATAAGGGGCCGTGGGGGTAAAGCCCGGACTTGCCATCGGGGCCGTTCATCCCCAAGGATGGGACCCCTTTTTCGACTCATGGCGGAATGGCGGCGAAAGTGTTTGGCTCATGGCTGTTCGGCCCAAGCGAGGACCGTTTGAGCGCTGCAGATCGTGCTGGCTTGAAAGCCCGGCGCATGGCCGTGACCCTCATCACCGAGGTCCTGAACCAGCGCCGCCCCTTTGACGACGCCTTCAACGCTCTGGCGAGCGATGAGCGCTATGCCGGGCTCGAGGATCGGGACCGCGCCTTTGCCCGGCTGATCGCGGCGACGACGCTCCGGCGCAAGGGCCAGCTTGCCGAGATGGTAAAGGCGTTCATCGAAAAGCCCCTGCCGGAGAAACGCGGGCGGCTCGACGCCATCCTGCTGACAGCCGCCGCGCAGCTCGTTTTCCTGAAATCGCCGCCCCACGCCGTCATCAATCTGGCCGTGTTTCAGGTTCGTGAGGACGCCGCTGCCCGGCGATTTGCCCGGCTGGCCAATGCGGTCCTACGGCGGATTTCAGAACGCGGGGCTGCAATGGCGGTGGAGCAGGACGAGGCGCGGCTGAACACGCCCGAATGGCTGTGGAACAGCTGGATGGCGGCCTATGGCCCGGACGAGACGATGCGGATCGCAAGCCAGCATCTAAACGAGCCGCCGCTTGATCTGACGGTGAAGGAGGCGCCCGAAAGCTGGGCGGAGCGGCTAGGCGGCGTCGCGCTGCCGACCGGGACCGTGCGGCTGGCGGCAAAGGGGCGGATCGAGGCGCTGGAAGGCTTCGCCGAGGGCGCGTGGTGGGTACAGGACGCCGCCGCGAGCCTGCCCGCCCGGTTGCTGGGCGATGTGAAGGGCAAGCGTGTCGCCGATCTGTGCGCCGCGCCGGGCGGGAAGACCGCGCAGCTTGCCCATGCAGGCGCGAAGGTGACGGCGGTCGATGTCTCGGAGAAACGCCTGAAGCGCTTGCGGGAAAATCTGACGCGCCTCGATCTTGAAGCCGAAATCGTTGCTGCCGATATTCTGAAATGGGAGCCCGATGAGCCGTTCGACGCCATTCTGCTGGACGCGCCCTGTTCGGCGACGGGCACCATCCGCCGCAATCCCGATATTCCTTATCTGAAGCAGCCATCCGATCTGGCCGGGCTCGTCGCCCTTCAGCAGCAGATGCTTGCCAAGGCGCTGGATTTCCTCAAGCCGGGCGGCGTGCTGGTCTATTGCACCTGCTCGCTTGAGGCGGCGGAGGGGCCGGAGCAGATTTCCCGGCTGCTGGGCGCGCGTGCTGATATCGCGCTTGCGCCTATCGAGCCGGAGGAAATCGGAGGCCGTGCCGAATGGCTCGACGAGCACGGCATGTTGCGTACGCTGCCGAGCTATCTCCAGCTCAGCGATCCGGAGTTGAGCGGAATGGATGGGTTTTATGCCGCCAGGATATGTAATCGAGTATAGAGTAAAAAATCTGAATCAGTTGAATGGTAGATTCAGAGATGTTTTAAATGTTGTACTCCTTTTCGAATTTTAGTGCTCTTTCTCTGTCCACCTTATAACGCTCAATAGTTCCCATTGTAAATATCGATGGAAGTCCTAAGCTATATTCCCCCAAAGCAAGCCCCGTCGCCGCACCCCTTCCTTCGCAACCAGATATGATGTTGGCGTTGTTGACTAATAATACTCTGTTATTTCGAACTAATAATTCCACGCCATTGAGCAGGAAACGGCCTCTGTTTACTGATATTTTGTTTGGAGGGAGAAATTCGATCTCAATTAGTATTTCACGATGCGCTTCTCGTAATTTCAGATTTCGAGCAACCAACTCAATGTCCCAAGGGATAATTGAATATACAAGTTGATTTTCGATTATTTGCAAAAGTAATCTGTTAAATGAGTCAAACACCTGAAGTGTAAGGAAAAGATGATTGCCCTCCATTGAGAATGCAATTATTGGAGTATTATCAATTACAAGTGGGAGCATGGAGAACGGCCGACCATTATTGCCTGTTGTAAATCTGTTTCCTCCAATTTCAACTGTCGCTTCATCGCCCGAAAAATGTAATGCATAGGGCTTCGAGACGCCTTCCCGCAAATTATATGGGTTTGCGTTCGCTCGTTTGACCTCTTTTTTTGGTAATAACCCACGTGTTTTTTCACCATGATGTTGATTACATAGCAAGGTAATTTCATCACTTACGTGGCGCTGAACTACCGCCCACTCTTCCATATGTTCATATTCGTAGAGAGGGAGATCACAAACTACGCAGCCAAATCCACAGCGTTGTCTAACTTCTCTCTTGATTGGTAGCGGTATGTTCCTACTGCTGCATGCGTATGGTTGATTCATGTTTATTCATCCTTAGAATTTCATTCAAAGAGCAAAAGTAAGTTAGCCGTCTGTATGAAGACGGCTTTACATGATTCGGATGTTTCTTGTGTTTGTCCGCTGGTTGACTTCCCCCACCGCGCAAAAAGCCCTAACCTACCCGCACAAAAAAGCATCAAAATCAGGGGAAGCGCTTTGCAGGCAATCGGGGAATTTGACTACATCATCGTCGGCGCGGGCTCGGCGGGCTGCGTGCTGGCCAACAGGCTCTCCGCCGATCCGCGCAACCGCGTGCTGCTGCTGGAGGCGGGCGGCAAGGACAATTACATCTGGGTGCATATCCCCGTCGGCTACCTCTATTGCATGGGCAATCCGCGCACCGACTGGGGCTTCAAGACCGAGCCCGTGCCGGGTCTGAACGGGCGCGCGCTCGGCTATCCGCGCGGGAAGGTGCTCGGCGGCTCGTCCTCGATCAACGGCATGATCTACATGCGCGGACAGGCGCGCGACTATGATGGCTGGCGGCAACTCGGCAATGCGGGCTGGGCGTGGGACGATGTGCTGCCCTATTTCAGGAAATCGGAAGATTACGCGCTTGGCGCGGACGACATGCACGGGACTGGCGGCGAATGGCGCGTGGAATCGCAGCGCCTGTCATGGCCGATCCTCGACGCCTTCATCGAGGCGTGCGAGGAGGTCGGCATCCCGGCAATCGAGGACTTCAACAGGGGGGATAATTTCGGCGTTTCGTATTTCCGCGTGAACCAGCGGCGCGGCTTCCGCGTGAACACTGCCAAGGCCTTTTTGCGGCCCGCTATGAAGCGGCCCAACCTGACCGTCATCTCCAAGGCTCAGACGAAGGAAATCACCTTCGAGAATGGCCGCGCGACCGGCGTCATTTTCTGGCGCGGGGATCAGCTGTCCGAGGCGCGTGCAAAGGGCGAGGTGGTCCTGTCCGCCGGGGCGATCGGCTCGCCGCAGCTTCTGGAACTGTCCGGCATCGGCGCGGGCGACGTCCTGAGCGCCGCAGGCATTCCGGTACGCCATGAACTGCCCGGCGTCGGCGAAAATCTGCAGGACCATTTGCAGATCCGCACGATCTACAAGATCAGGAACGCACTGACGCTCAATGAGCGGGCCGGGACGCTGCTCGGCAAGGCGGGCATCGCGCTCGAATATGCGCTGAAGCAGAGCGGGCCGATGTCGATGGCGCCCAGCCAGCTCGGCGCGTTCACCCGCTCCGATCCCTCTTTCGAGACGCCGAATATCCAGTATCACGTCCAGCCGCTGTCGCTCGACAGGTTCGGCGAACCGTTGCACGCCTTCCCCGCGATCACGGCGAGCGTCGCCAATCTGCGGCCGGAAAGCCGTGGCGCGACGCATGTCGCCAGCGCCGATGCGCGCGCCCATCCGCAAATCCAGCCAAATTACCTTTCGACGGAAACCGACCGGCGTGTCGCTGCTGACTCCATCCGCGTGACGCGGCAAATTCTGGCGGCAAAGGCGATGGCGCGTTTCGAGCCGGAAGAGCATCTGCCCGGCGAGGCGATCACCAGCGACGAAGATCTGGCGCGCGCGGCGGGCGATATCGGGACGACGATCTTCCATCCTGTCGGCACCTGCAAGATGGGGCACGACGAGCGCGCCGTGGTCGACGAGCGGCTCCGCGTGCGCGGCGTTGATGGCTTGCGCGTCGTGGACGCCT
The DNA here is from genome assembly GCA_050330195.1 of Rhodomicrobiaceae bacterium. Taxonomy (GTDB): domain Bacteria; phylum Pseudomonadota; class Alphaproteobacteria; order Rhizobiales; family Rhodomicrobiaceae; genus JAHQVI01. The sequence goes on from JBHJOB010000001.1 coordinate 28,700, forward strand.
CGATCATGCCGACGATCACCTCCGGCAACACCAACTCGCCGACCATCATGATCGCCGAAAAGGCGGCGGACATGATCCTGGAAAAGTGATCCTACCCCGGAAACCGGGCGTTTCAGGTTACACTCCCATGGCGGCCTTGCGCCTTGACTCTGCCAAATTATTGACAAAATTCGGGCTCGGCCCTAGCGTCCTCCATGGTGGGGAAACGGGGACTGGGGACATATGAAACTCGACCGGCTGAATGTCATAATTCTCGTTCTGTTTCCGGTATTTGCGCTTGGCGCGATCAAGGTGACGAACAGTATCCTGCCGCCTCAATTCTATTTCAGCATTTCCAAGCTGGCGAAGGGCGCCGACGAGCCTTTCATCGTCGAGCCGCCGAGCGTGACGGAGGAAAGATTCTGCGATCTCCTGAGACAGCACCGGGTCGAGGCAACCCATGTGAACCTGCCGCATATCGACTGCGGACGCATCTATGCCTCGGGACCGGCTGAAGTGGCCGCGCGCTACATTCCTAGCGCGGAGGAGAAGGACCAGATCTACCGGATCGCCTTTCAGGCGGATCAGGGCGCGCGCGAGACGCTGATCCACGACACCAGAGCCCTGCCTGTGCAGATCCTGACGGATCAGGACCTGAACGACATGCTCGGCCGGGCCAGTTCGCCCCTTGATGCGCTGGATGCGATCAGCCGCCACTATACCTTGCCCTATGGGGGCATGAAATGGAGCGAGGACAGCCGCCTCGTCGCTTTCTTCAACAACGCGTTCCGCCCCATCGTGAGCGCGCATGCATCCGACCAGCAGGGCGGCGGCTACGCCGAACCCAGCGGCTACAAGCCGTCCGATCTGAAGCCGCAGGAAATTGCCGGGATCAAGGCCGCGCATCAGCGTTTTGCCGCGGGGCTCGCCGGTCTCGATTTCGGGCGGCATTACAAGCCCATCTCGGTCAGCGATATCGAGAAGCTCCTGGGCAGCGTCTATTCCGCCGACGGCGTGCCGCGCGACTTTGCCGGCTTCTACATCGATCAGAACGAGCCGATCGTGAAGGCGGCGTTGCGCTCCGAGTTCGAGGCCAGCAATATCGACCTGTCCGATGCAGCCCAGGTCCGCCAGCAGATCCTCTCGGAAGCCTCGCAGACCGGCATCTTCAGCTATGTCGTCGCCGCTCTTGCGCGCGTCATGCCGATTTTCGTCGTGGCGCTGCTCTTTGGCGCCTATTTCGGCCGCCGGGAAATCTTCTCGATTTCGGTCGGCGCGGGGTTACTCGCATTCCTGCTCGTCTGGCCGATCCTGCTGCTCTGGGATACGGTCGTTCAAAGCCAGTGGGCTGAATACAAGACGCTCTTCATCGGCATCTACCTGCTGTATGTCGTGGCCTTCTTCGCTGTGGCGCACTCGGGGAGCCTAATCGGTGCGGCTCTGTCCCGCAGTCTTGGCATCCGGAAAACGCTCGATGAGACGACCCCAGCCATCGACACATCGGGGCGGATTCATTCCAGGGAAATTCTCGCCAGCCTGATCTCCAGCGGCATCTTCAGCTTCCTGGCCTTCTCGCTGAACCTCATCGTGCCGCTGCAGACATGAGGCGGATCGCGCTCGCCGTTGCGGGCGTGCTGGTCATGGCGTTCCTCGCGGATCAGACGATGCAGCGCTCGCGGATCGACGATTTCGTCAAGCTGATGGATCGCGATCCGGTTGCCGCAGCCGGGCAGCTTGCGGCGAGCGCCGACCGCGATTGCCGGCGCGGGACGGCGGACGCTGAAATTTTCAGTCTCGCGCGGGCGCTTTTTGCGGTCGAGACGCTGGCGCGAAGCCGGTCCGAGGCCATCGCCGAGCGCGCGATCACGCGGACCTTTCTGGCCTTCGGCGGGACGGGGCCGGATCTGTCGGTCGGGGAGGGGCAGGTCCGCATATCCACGCTGCGGAAGGCGCTTGCCGCGATCCCTGCGAGCGAAAGACCGGCCGGGGGCGATTTTCACGATGCCGTGCGCGCGCTGTTCGAGCGATGCCGCGCGCTCGATCTGGCGGTGCTCATCATCCGTCATCACGTCAATGTCAGGCCGGCGGGCGATGCCCTGCTGCCGCGCGGGGAAATCCTGCGCGTCGCCCGCTTCTGGAACGGACAGACGCAGCCACAGAGCCGCGAGGCGTTCATTGCCGCCCGGCGCTATCAGGAACTCGTCTATCACACGTTCATGGCGCTGCGCTTCCGGTCCAGCCTTAAGGTCCGCCGGAGCGAACATTCATCATAAAGGTGTTGACCGCCTCGCGACGATTGCCGCCGCCGATGGTTTTCGCTATAGCGAAATCCGATAACCGGAACCATCCCCGCCTTCACGCAGGGCTGTCCGGGGAACTCAGGCATATGCGATCTCCAGTTGAGCGGGGTGGCTTTTGGGCTGTGGTCTGCTCGGGTTCACC
>JBHJOB010000002.1:0-23831 GCA_050330195.1 Rhodomicrobiaceae bacterium
TCGCGATGTTCGTGAAGCGCGGTTATCCGATTATCTCCCCTCGCAATCGCAGCTTGTAGCCGGCGCGATGACGGAAACGCTCCATACGCTTCTCGCGGTTGCTGCCCGTCGTGACAGCGAAGCGCCCGCTCTGGTGACGCCGGACGGCGCTGTGTCCTACGAAAGATTTCACGGTCGGATATTGCGCCTCGCGCGCGGCCTTCGCGCTTTGCTGCAACGGTCGGGCGGCATCGTAATCCAGACGCGTGACAGCGTTGCCCTGCTGGAGGCTTTTTTCGCTTGCGCGGCAATCGGACGGCCAGCACTGCCGCTCGATCCGGACCTGCCGATGCCTTTCGTGGACGGCCTTCTCGCCGATCACCCGGTTGCCGCCGTTGTCACATCGAACACCGCATCACCCTTCGCTGGGAAAATTCCGGTCCTTCAGATTTCGGATATCCCGGACGCCAAAGCTGAAACTCCAGCCGCGTCCCTTGATGCCAATGTCGAATTCTACTGGGGCCTGACGTCGGGTACGACCGGCGCGCCCAAGCTGTTCGCGCGCTCGCACGCATCATGGGTCGCGAGTTTCAAATCCGCCGAGCAGGTATTTTCCTTCCCCGCGCAATCGCGCATTCTGATCCCCGGCCCGCTGTATCACTCGCTCTTTCTTTATGGCGCGGTCCATGCGCTTTGCCGGGGGCATACGGTCCTGCTACCGGGCGGCCGGTTCCGGCCCAAGCGTATGGCCGGCAGTGCCGCCCGCGCCACCCATCTTTACGCGGTGCCTTTCATGCTTGGCGAAATGCTGAGGGTGGGCGCTCAAGTTCCCGATTTGCAGGTGGTTTTTTCCGGCGGCGCGAAACTTTCAGCCGAGTTGCGGCATGAATGCGAACGCGCCTGGCCGGGCGTCGATCTGGTGGAATTTTATGGAGCGTCGGAAACCAGTTTCGTGACATACCATTCAACGTCAAAGCCTGCGAACAGCGGATCGGTTGGCCGTGTATTTCCCGGCGTGGAGGTTGAAATTCGCGATGATGACGGGAAGGCTGTAGCATCCGGCGAAGAAGGCAGGATCTTCGTTTCCGGTCCAATGCTGTTCTCGCGCTATGTGGGCGATAGGCAGTCGGGGGAATGGTTCTCGGCGGGCGACATGGGCCGCTTTGACGCCGATGGTTGTCTTTATCTGACCGGACGGGCCAGCCGGATGATAAAGTCGAAGGGCCTGAAGATACACCCGGAGCCGATCGAAGCGGCGCTGTCGCTACTGCCGGAGATTCGCAAGGTTGCGGTCGTCGATCTGCCGGATGCAGTTCGCGGCGCGGTTCCGGTCGCCGCAATAGAGTTCGCCGATGGCAAATTTCGCGACCGGCGCAGCTTGTCCGCGCGATGCCGGGAGAGCCTCAGCGCACAACATTGCCCGCGCCGGTATTTCGTGACAGATGCGCTCCCGCTGACCGGAAGCGGCAAAGTGGCGGTTGACCAGATCCGCAATGCGCTGATGTCAGGCGACGCAGCCTACGAAGAACTTTTATGAACGAACGTAGCGCCATCATCATCGCAGCGCGCCGGACCGCCATCGGAACGGTTGGCGGGCTTCATGCGCGCCGCCCCATCGAGGCGTTGGCGGCGCCCGTTCTGCAGGCCGTGCTCACCGATGGGAGGATCGAACCGGCACAGGTCGATGAGGTCATCCTCGGCAACGCCGTGGGCGGCGGCGGCAATCCGGCGCGATTGATCGCCCTTGCGGCGGGATTACCGGAAACCACGCCCGCCATGACGATAGACCGGCAATGCGCCTCGGGCCTCGATGCGATCGTGGCCGGTGCGCGGATGATCGAAAGCGGCGCGGCGGACGCGGTGATCGCCGGAGGCGCGGAGTCGCCCTCGACCGCTCCCTGGCGTATCGCCAAACCAGCAAATCTTCACAAGGGCCTTCCGCATTTCTTCAGCCAGCCGGCTTTCGCGCCGGGGCCGGAGGGCGACGTCGGCATGATCGAAGCCGCCGAGAATGTCGCCCGCGACTATCACATCACCCGTGAAAGGCAGGACGCGTTTACGCTGGGAAGTCACCGCAAGGCGGTTGCGGCGGCCGACGCCGGACAATTGAGCGCCGAAATCGTGCGGCTGAGCCACGACCCACGCGAAAGCCGCGATGAAGGGCCTCGCGCATCGCTCACTCCCAAGCTCTTAAGCCGCGTAACCCCGCTTGTTGCCACCGACGGAACGGTCACATCGGGCAATAGCTGTCAGGTCAATGACGGCGCGGCAGCGGTCCTGCTCGTCTCGGACGCGCTCCATCGCAAGTTGGGATCGCCTCCCGGCCTTGTCTTTGCGGGCGCGGCCTCGGCCGGTATTGCGCCAAGACTGCTCGGACTTGCAGCCGTCAACGCCACCCGTAAACTGGCGGAAATGGCCGGATTCCGCCCGCAGGATATTGACGCAGTTGAACTCAATGAAGCGTTTGCCGCGCAGGTGCTGGCGACAATCGACCAACTTTCGCTTGATCCGCACAAATTGAACGCGCTTGGCGGCGCGCTGGCCTATGGCCATCCCTACGGTGCAAGTGGGGCCCTTCTGGTGGGCCGGCTGTTCTCCCGAATGATCCTCGAAAACGCAGCGCAAAGCCCTAGGACCGGCCTGGTAATGATTGCGGCGGCGGGCGGCGTCGGTGTGGCGGCGCAGTTTCGCTCGACTGAGCGCTGAGCCGTAAACCATCGTAAAACAGTCACTTCCGCGTTTTATTCTGATTTACGCCAATGAAGAAAACGGCAATCCAGTATTGACATTTACGGTGCAATTGCGGTCCCGTTTTACGACATGGTTTGTTAAGAGTGTGGACAATCAATTCTTTGTTTTATGAACCTTGAGGATTGAACTTAATGTCCGCTCTGCGAGTTTGAGTCGTACCAGAGTAAGGAAATTTCCAGTTGCCGGGTGGCAGCGATACTTACGCCGGGGGGCACTCTTGAGGAGTGGAATTTCGCCTATGGATGAACCTGATACGGGCTTCAAGCTGGGATGGCGCGAGTGGGTTGCGATGCCCAAGCTTGGGCTGCCCGCCATCAAGGCGAAGGTCGATACGGGCGCGCGCACTTCGGCGCTGCATGCCTTTTCGATCGAGACTTTTGGCCCGGAGCAGCAGCCGAAGGTGCGTTTCGGCGTGCATCCTGTCGAGGGCCGCGACGACATCGAAGTGTTCTGTACCGCCAAGGTCAAGGATCGCCGCCAGGTCATCAGCTCGAACGGCCAGTCCGAGATGCGCTACATCATCGAGACGCCCCTGCGCATCGGTGACCGCGAATGGCCGATCGAGATTTCGCTCTCCAATCGCGAGACGATGGCGCACCGAATGCTGCTTGGCCGGACGGCGCTTGAAGCGCAGGAAGCCGTTGTCGAGCCGTGGGCCGAATACAAGCATCCGCATCTGAGCTTCGATGTCTACAAGGGCAAGGTCGATCAGTCCGCCGTGCAGCGTCCCTTGAGGATCGCGCTTCTGACGATGGAGCCGGAGAACTACTCCAACCGCCGGCTGATTGAAGCTGCCGAGGCGCGCGACCACGTTATCGAGCCGATCAAGACGGCGCGCTGCTACATGAACATCAATTCGCTGGCCAGCACCGTCCATTATGACGGTCGCGCGCTGCCATATTTCGATGCCGTCATCCCGCGCATCGGCTCGACGATTACCGCATATGGTACGGCGGTGGTGCGCCAGTTCGAGATGACCGGCGCGTTCTGCCTGAATCCGGCCACCGCGATCTCCAATTCGCGCGACAAGCTTCTGGCGCATCAGCTCATGGCGATGAGCCGGCTGCCGATGCCGATCACGGCGTTCGCCAGTTCCCCGCACGACACGGACGATCTCATTCAGATGGTCGGCGGTCCGCCGCTGATCGTGAAGCTGCTTTACAGCTCGCAAGGCAAGGGTGTCGTTCTGGCCGAAAACAAGAAGTCCGCGCAATCGGTCATCGACGCCTTCCGGAACGCCGATGCGAACTTCCTCGTGCAGCAATTCGTGGCCGACGCTGCGGGGCAGGATCTTCGCTGCATCGTGCTTGACGGCAAGGTCATCGCGACCATGCGGCGGCAGGCTCCGTCGGATGATTTCCGCGCGAATCTCCACAAGGGCGGCACCGCGCACGCCGTGAAGATTACTTCCGAAGAGCGCAAGATGGCCGTGAAGGCGGCGCGCATCATGGGGTTGAAATTTGCCGGGGTCGATATTCTGCGGTCGGCGGAAGGTCCGTTGCTGCTTGAGGTCAACTCGTCTCCGGGGCTCGAAGGCATCGAGAAGACGACCGGGATCGATATTGCCGGTCATGTCATGGACTATATCGAGTCCCGCACCTTCAAGCCGCAGACCCAGATCCGCCGTCAGACGATCGCCGCCGCTTAGGGCGAGATCCGGTAAAATGGGAACCATCCCCGCCTTCGCGGGGACAAGCTTTTCGGAAAGATCGAGCCTCAAACAAATAGGGGCCGATCAGGATCGGACAAACTCGGCGACCAGTTCCACATGCGCGGAATAGACGAACTGGTCGATCGGAACCACGCGGACGAGCCTGTAGCCGCCGTCAACGAGGATGCGGGCGTCCCGCGCGAAAGTGACCGGATTGCACGAGGCGGCCGCTATCTTTTTGACGCGCGATTTGACCAAGGCTTTCGCCTGAGCCTGGGCGCCGGCGCGCGGCGGATCGAACAACACCGCGTCGAACCGGTTCAACTCCAGCGGCGAGAGCGGATCGCGCATCAGATCGCGTGTGAGCATCGTAACCGGCTTGATTCCTTTGGCGCGGCGCGAGGCGCCATCTAGCGCCGCCATCAGTATACGGTCATTGTCGATGGCCGTGACGGCTGCGCGGCGCGCCAGCGCGAATGAGAACGCGCCGAGCCCGCAGAAAAGGTCGGCTACTTTTTTTGCTCGACCTGCAACGCCCATCGCGAATTCCGCCATCGCCGCTTCGGCTTCGCCCGATGCTTGCAGAAATGCGCCCGGCGGCAAATCGGATTTGACCCCCGCCAATGTCACCTGAGGGGCTGCCAGCGTAAAAATCGGATCGCGCCCAGCGGTGATCCGCACGACGCCGAGAGCTTCAGCCGCCTGTCCGATCTTCGGCGAAAGACGCCCCAGGCCGCGCGCGCTGCTCTCGATCCCGACATCGAAACCATTGTCGCAGGCCGTGACCACGATGCGGGACTCTCCGTCCGGCAGCAGGTGCATCAGCAAAGCGCGCAAGCCGGGAACGACGGCCTCGAAGCGCGGCAGCAGAACCGGGCATTCGGCCAGATCTATGATCTCGTGGCTGAGTGCGCGCCGGAAACCAAGGGTGACTGCGTTTCCGGATTTGACCGCCGCGAAACTCGCCCGCCGCCTCGTATGCGGACCGAAAGCGCGGACCGGATCGACGAGCCTATCGGCCTCGATTCCCTCCTGGCTCAGGGCCTCGATCACGCGCTCGCGCTTCCATTCCAGATAGCGGCTCCAGTCCAGATGCTGCATGACGCAGCTCCCGCACTCGCCAAAGTGGCGGCATATCGGCTCGGCGCGTTCGAGGGCGGCGCGACGGATTTCCAGCAGGTGCGCGCGTTCACTCTCTATTTCCGCAACAACATCTTCGCCAGGCAGCGCGAAAGGCACAAAGACCGAACCATTGTCCGTCTCGGCGATGCCGTCTCCCTTGTTGCCAAGGCGCGCGATGGTCAGCTCACGGCGCATAGCGCGCTCCGATCAGATATTCGATGTTGCCGGACTGTCCGGATATGGGTGAAGGTATTTCGCCGACCACGGACCAACCTGGCTGCGCGTTGAGAAAGTCCCGGGTCGTGGTCAGCACCTCAGCGCGCACGGCCTCGTCCCTCACGATACCACCCTTGCCGACGCGGTCCGGCCCGGCCTCGAATTGCGGCTTCACCAGCGCCACAGCCCAAGCGCCCGGCGCTGCCAGCGCAAGCCCGGCAGGGAGCGCCTTGGTCAGGGAGATGAAGCTGACATCGGCTGTAATAGCCTCGGGCGGCTCGGGGACGAGCGCTACATTCAGCGCCCGGGCGTCGGTCTTCTCAAGATTGACAACGCGGGGATCGCCCGCAATGTCCGCATGAAGCTGGCCGCTGCCCGTATCGACGGCGTACACCGTTCGCGCCCCGCGCCGCAGGAGAACCTGTGTAAAGCCGCCGGTCGACGCGCCGATGTCGAGCGCGATCCGCCCGTCGCACTCAAAGCCGAAATGGTCAAGCGCGCCTGCAAGCTTCAGGCTGCCGCGCGAGACGTAGCCGCTCCAATCCTCCGTTACCGCAATCTCGGCGTCCTCGGCAAATTCCGCTCCCGCGCGCGTCTCCACCCGGCCTGCCGCCATGACGACCCCGCGCTTGATCAGATCCCGCGCTCTGGATCGAGTCGGCACAAGTCCGCGCTGCGTCAGCAGCAGGTCGAGGCGGACTTTCCGGCGTTCGCTCATGCCAGAGCTTTCAGCGACGCGCAGAGCCGACCTGCTCCTCGACGGATTTCGTCCGATCCGTCACGACATCGCCCGTGTGTTTCGTTGCCACCGGCTCGATAAGAGCGATCCAGCATTCCTCCTCGGCGAGCGGGTTATGCCGAACGCCTTTCGGCACAATGTGAAACTCGCCCTCATTCAGCGTCACGGTGCCGTCTTCATACTGAATGACAAGGCTGCCCTTGACGATGAAGAACAGCTCATCCTCTTCGTCATGCTTGTGCCAGACGAATTCGCCCTTGAGCTTGGCGACCTTGACATATTGATCATTGACCCGGCCAACCACACGCGGCGACCAGTAATCCGCCACTTGTTCCAACTCGGCGCGGAAGTTGATGACGCTGTTCATTTTTCGCTCCTGGGTTCAATTGATGGGGGCTGACGACGGAAGCCGAATGTCGCCAGCGAAACCGCCGCCCAGCCTGTCATGAAGGCGAGGCCGCCCATCGGCACGATCTGGATCTGTGGTTTGACGCCGGCGAAGACCTCATAATAGAGGCCTCCTGAAAACATGGCGATTCCGGCAACGAAGCCGAGGGCGGCAACATTGAGCAGCAGGCCCGCCCAGAGCCTGCGCCGTCCATCGGTTGCGGCAAACAGGACCGCGAGCCCGAACAGCGCCATCGCGTGGACCATGTGATAGAGCTGCGCGGTCTCGTAGAGCTTCATCGTGCCCGGCGCATACCATTTGAGCTGATGCGCGCCATAAGCGGCCGCCATCAAGGCTGAGAGCGCCAGCAGTCCACTGACGAAAAGCCAGATCCGAAATGCCATCCAGATGTCCTTATGCAGCGAGAGCTTCCGGCGCGGGCGCCTTGTTTCTCAACAGCTTGTAGGTGATCGAATCGATCAGCGCCTCGAACGAGGCATCGACGATGTTGGGTGAAACGCCGACCGTGAACCAGCGCTCGCCGGTGCCCTTGTCATGCGTCTCGATCAGAACCCGCGTCACGGCGTCGGTACCGCCGGTGAGGATGCGGACCTTGTAATCTACTAGCTCGATCCCGTCGATATACTCCTGATATTTGCCCAGATCCCGGCGGAGCGCCTGATCGAGCGCATGCACTGGACCGTTGCCCTCGCCGACATTCATGACCGTCTCGCCCGCGACGTGCGTCTTTACCGTTGCCTCGGAAACCGTGACCAGCTCGCCAAGCGCGTTGTGCCGGCGCTCCACCATCACTCGGAAACTCTCGACACGGAAAAATTCCGGCACTTCGCCGAAAATGCGCCGCGCGAGCAGCTCGAAAGACGCTTCCGCCGCCTCGAACGCATAGCCCAACGCCTCGCGCTGTTTCACTTCCTCCAGCAGCTTGCCGATATGCGGATCGTCGGCGGCAATCTCGATGCCGACCCGCTTCAACTCGGCGAGAATGTTCGACCGGCCCGCCTGATTGGAGACCAGCAGCTTGCGGTTATTCCCGACCGCTTCCGGCGGTACATGCTCGTAAGTGCGCGGATCTTTCTGCACGGCGGAGACATGGATGCCGCCCTTGTGGGCAAATGCGGACTCGCCGACATAGGGCGCGGAGCGGTTCGGAGCTCGGTTCAGGATCTCGTCCAGCAGGCGCGAGGCGTGGGTCAGCCATTTCAGCTTTTCCAGCGTGACGCCGGTCTCGAAACGGTCAGCATAGTCGGGCTTGAGCAGCAATGTCGGAATGATCGAGGTCAGGTTGGCGTTGCCGCAGCGCTCGCCGATGCCGTTCAGCGTGCCCTGAACCTGGCGCGCGCCGGCGCGGATTGCGGCCAGCGTGTTGGCGACGGCGTTTTCGGTGTCGTTGTGGGTATGAATGCCGAGATGATCGCCGGGGATGATGTTCATGACGCCGGTGACGATGGCCTCGATCTCATGCGGGAGCGTTCCGCCATTGGTGTCGCACAGCACCACCCAGCGCGCGCCGGCGTCATAAGCCGTCTTCACGCAGGCCAGCGCGTAATTCCGGTTGGCCTTGTAGCCATCGAAAAAATGCTCGCAGTCAATCATCGCCTCGCGTCCGGTCTCGTTCACCGCGCGGACGGACTCGGCAATCGACTCCAGATTTTCCTCGTTCGAGATGCCGAGCGCGATCTCCACATGGTAATCCCAGCTCTTGGCGACGAAGCAGACAGCATCGGCCTGCGCATTGATGATTTCCGCAAAGCCGGGATCGTTGGAGACGGAGCGCCCCGCGCGCTTGGTCATGCCGAAAGCCGTGAGCCGCGCATTGTTCAGCGGGCGCTTCTTGGCGAAAAGCTCCGTGTCCGTCGGGTTTGCGCCGGGATAGCCGCCTTCGAGATAATCGAGGCCGAGTTCATCGAGCGTGCGCGCAATGTGCAGCTTGTCTTCCACGGAAAAGGTGACGCCCTGCGTCTGCGCGCCATCGCGCAGCGTGGTGTCGAAAAGGTAAAGCCGCTCCCTGCTCATTGCCTGTCCTTCATGCTCCCCATTTTCGTCAACGATCAGTCGTGATCCGGATGCTGGTTGGATTTTATCGACGCCCGTGTTTCTGCGGGTATGTCGTCCTCGGTGGTTGTGCCGGGCAGGTCAGCGAGTTCATGGAACCACGGCATCCGGCCTTCGACGCCATATTGGTTCACCGGTTTGACGCGTTCCGGCTCATCGAGACTGCCGAGGGAAACGCTGATCTTATCGCGCCCGGCAGCCCGATAGGTTAATGGCGTTCCGCAGGACGGGCAGAACCCGCGCTCGGCATAGGTCGAACTCTTGTAGATCGCCGGTTTGCCGCGCGTCCATTCAAAGCCATCAGGCTTTGCCCCCACCAGCGGCGCGAAATAAGAGCCAAACGCCTTCTGGCACATGCGGCAATGGCAGATATGCGGATCGAGCAGTTCGCCGGTGATCCTGTAGCGGATCGCGCCGCACTGGCAGCCTCCAGTGCGAGGAGAGTCCGTCATCGCGCAACCTCCTCGCAGGTCGTGTCGTGGTCGGGATGCTGGCGGGAAACGATCCCGGCAAGGAAGGCGTCCGCATCCGCGTTTTCGCCCCGCTGGCGCATCGGCAGGGATGGCAGCCCGTCAACGAAGGCAAGCTTGTCCGCGGGATTGACCTGAAGGACGGGCGCGACGAACGCCGGATGGTCGAACGCACCGATGGCAAGTTCGATGCCGCCGTCATGTTCATAGGTGAGCGGCGTGCCGCAGTCCGCGCAGAAGCCGCGCCGGGCTTTATTGGAGCTGGCGAAATGCTTCGGCGAGCCGCGCGTCCACTTGACGCCAAGCCCGGTCACGAGTGGGCCGAAAAAGCCGCCAAACGCTTTCTGGCACATGCGGCAATGACAGATCGAGGCGCGACCAACGGCTTTAGCGCGGAAGCGGACGGCGCCGCACTGACAGCCGCCGGTATACTCGGGAGACGCAGCGGTCATCGCGCGATCTCCCATTTCGTTACGAATTCGCCGGTTTCAGGGTCTTTGCCGTCCATCAGCACGATACCCATGGCGACCAGTTCGTCGAGGATGCGGTCGGCTTCTGCCCAGTTTTTGGCCATCCGGGCGGCGATACGGGCCTCGATCTCGCGCTCGACGAGCGCTTCATCGATATGGGCGCGGCGCGGATCGGCCAGCTTCTGGTCCAGCCCGAGCATGACCAGGGCGCTGCGGCGCTCGCTCGGCTCCATCTGATGCAGCGTGGTGATTGCAAGCGGCGTATTCAGATCGTCCAGCAAAGCCGCAAGAAACTCTTCGCTCGGCGCATCGTCCGCCGCTTCGAGCGCAGCGTCTTCCTCCTGCCAGCGTCTCAATACGCTTTCGCATTCTTCCAGACCCTTGAACGTCCAGTCGATGGGCTGGCGATAATGCGTGCGCAACATGTTGAAGCGGAAGACCCCGCCCGGCCAGTCCTGCAGCGTCTCATTTATAGTGAAGAAATTCCCCTCACTTTTGGACATCTTCTGTCCTTCGACCTGAAGGAAGCCGTTATGCATCCAGATGTTCGCCATGATGTCGCTGTCATGAGCGCAACGGCTCTGCGCAAGTTCGTTCTCGTGATGCGGAAAGACGAGGTCGATGCCGCCGCCGTGAATGTCGAAGATCTTGCCGAGATGTTTTTCCGCCATGGCCGAGCATTCGATATGCCAGCCGGGGCGTCCAAGTCCTTCAATGCCGCACGGTGAGGACCAGCCGGGCTCACCGTCCTTCGACGGCTTCCAGAGCACGAAATCCATAGGGTCTTTTTTATAAGGCGCGACCTCGACCCGCGCACCGGCCTGCATCTCGTCGAGCGACCGCCGTGCAAGCTGGCCGTAATCCTTCATCGCCGAGACCTGAAACAGCACGTGCCCTTCGGCGGCATAGGCGCAGCCCTTCTCGACCAGCGTCTCGATCATGCGCTTCATATCTTCGACATGCTCGGTCGCGCGCGGCTCGACCGTCGGCTCAAGGCAGCCCAGCGCCGCCACATCCCGATGAAACTGGGCCGCCGTTTCCTCCGTCACCTTGCGGATCGCCTCGTTCAGCGGCAGGTCGGGATATTGCTCGGCGGCTCGCGCGTTGATCTTGTCGTCCACATCCGTAATATTGCGGACATAGGTGACGTGATCCGCCCCGTAGAGATGCCGCAGCAGCCGGAACAGCACGTCGAACACGATGACGGGACGCGCATTGCCGATATGGGCATAGTCGTAGACGGTGGGACCGCAGACATACATCCGCACATTATCGGGATCAAGCGGGCGGAATTCCTCTTTCTGCCGCGTGCGGGTATTGTAAAGCTTGAGCACCACGGGGGCTTGACTCCTCGGTCGGCCCGGCGCGTCGTTCAAATTCGATTTTCATGAAGAAAAGGGAACGGCCACGCCAGACTTGTGTTAGCGCGCGATAATAATACAGATGATGATGTCTGAATGACATGCCGTAATCATGGCAGGCACCATGACCATTTTCGCCGCACCGGTCAAGGCGAATCGCCGGATTTGGCGGGCCGGATTGGCGGCTCGCGCGGGACAGTGCAGACAATTCCCGTCTTGATGCGAGATTAAGCTTTGCGAATATGCGAAGTTGCACCCACTTGCCCAAGGAAGCTCCTTGTTGAAACGGCTGAGAATTCCTTTATAAGCGCCCGGAACCGAGAAATCATTGCATGCCCAAGCGCACAGACATCGACTCTATTCTGATCATCGGAGCCGGCCCCATCATTATCGGCCAGGCTTGCGAATTCGACTATTCCGGCACCCAGGCCTGCAAGGCGCTCCGGGCGGACGGTTACCGGATCATTCTGGTGAATTCCAATCCGGCGACGATCATGACCGATCCGGATCTGGCGGATGCGACCTATATCGAGCCGATCACGCCGGAGATGGTCCGCAAGGTCATCGAGCGTGAACGCAAGGAACACCCCGGCGAAAAGATGGCGCTTCTGCCGACGATGGGCGGGCAGACCGCGCTGAACACGGCGCTCGCTCTTGACCGCGACGGAACGCTGGAGCGGCTCGGCGTGGAGATGATCGGCGCGAGTGCCGACGCCATCGACAAGGCCGAAAACCGGCAGCGTTTCCGCGAGGCGATGGACAAGATCGGCCTGAGCTCGCCGCGCTCCATGCTGGCGCACGATCTGAACGAGGCGCTGAAGGCTCTAGATTTCATCGGCCTGCCTGCGATCATCCGGCCATCCTTCACGCTCGGCGGAACCGGCGGCGGCGTCGCCTATAACCGCGAGGAATATCTGCGGATCATCGAACGCGGCCTTGATGCCTCGCCGACCGATGAAGTGCTCATTGAGGAATCCGTTCTCGGCTGGAAAGAGTATGAGATGGAAGTCGTCCGCGACCGCGCGGATAATTGCATCATCGTCTGCTCCATCGAGAATGTCGATCCGATGGGCGTGCATACGGGCGACTCGATCACTGTCGCACCCGCACTGACGCTGACCGACAAGGAATACCAGATCATGCGCAACGCCTCGATTGCGGTGCTGCGCGAGATCGGCGTCGATACGGGCGGCTCGAACGTGCAGTTCGCGGTCAACCCGAAGGACGGCAAGCTGGTCGTCATCGAAATGAACCCGCGCGTGTCGCGGTCCTCGGCGCTGGCCTCGAAAGCGACCGGCTTTCCGATTGCCAAGGTCGCGGCGCGGCTGGCGGTCGGCTATACGCTGGACGAGCTTGAAAACGACATCACGCAAGGCGCGACACCGGCATCATTCGAGCCGACGATCGACTATGTCGTCACCAAGATCCCGCGCTTTGCATTCGAGAAATTCCCCGGCGCCGTCTCGACGCTGACCACCTCCATGAAATCGGTGGGCGAAGTGCTCGGCCTTGGCGGCAATTTCCAGGAATCGCTGCAAAAGGCGCTGCGTTCGATGGAAACCGAGCTGACCGGGCTCGACGACGTCCATTTCGAGGGACTCGGACAGGGCGACGACAAGAACATCATCCGCGAGGCGCTCGGCCGTCCCGCGCCGGACCGGATTTTGAAGGTTGCACAGGCCTTGCGGCTCAATGTCGATCACGAGCAGATCTACCTGTCCTGCAAGATCGATCCGTGGTTCGTCGCCCAGCTTCAGGACATCGTGGATTGGGAAAACCGCATCCGGAGATACGGTCTGCCGGATAGTCCGCAGTTTTTCCGCGCGCTCAAGGCCAAGGGCTTTTCCGACGAGCGGCTGGCGACGCTGGCCGACCTGCCCGTGGCCGACGTCACCCGGAAGCGTCAGGCGCTCGGCATTCATCCGGTCTACAAGCGTATCGACACCTGCGCCGCCGAATTCGCTTCGCCAACCCCTTACATGTATTCGACTTATGAGAGCGGCTACGGCGATGCCCCGGCCTGCGAGGCCGACCCGAGCGGCCGCAACAAGGTCATCATACTGGGCAGCGGGCCAAATCGCATCGGTCAGGGAATCGAGTTTGATTATTGCTGCTGCCATGCCGCCTTTTCGCTGTCGAAGGCCGGTTACGAGACGATCATGGTCAACTGCAATCCGGAAACCGTCTCGACCGATTACGACACATCCGACCGGCTCTATTTCGAGCCGCTGACCACAGAAGACGTGCTGGAAATCGTTCGCCGCGAGCGCGAGAACGGAACCGTCCACGGCGTCATCGTGCAGTTTGGCGGGCAAACGCCGCTGAAACTGGCCAAGGCGCTCGAAGCCGCCGAAGTCCCGATTCTCGGCACTTCGCCCGATGCGATCGATCTCGCCGAGGATCGCGACCGTTTCAAGGTGCTGATCGAGAAGCTCGGTCTGCGCCAGCCGCGCAACGGGATTGCGCACAGCCTCGAAGAAATCCACGAAATGGCTGAAACCATCGGCTATCCGTTCGTGATTCGGCCTTCCTATGTTCTGGGCGGCCGCGCCATGGCGATCATCTATGACGAGGCCGCGCTCAAGGATTATATCGAGACGACGCTGGTGACATTCGTGCCGCCGGACATCAAGCATCGCTTTCCCGGCAAGTCAGGCGCACAGATCAATGCCGTGCTGGCGAACAATGCGATCCTGTTCGACAGCTATCTGCGCGACGCCATCGAAGTCGACGTCGATGCGCTTTCCGACGGCACGGACGTCTTCATTTGCGGCGTCATGGAGCATATCGAGGAAGCCGGTGTGCACTCGGGCGATTCGGCCTGTTCGCTGCCGCCCTACTCGCTGTCGCCGGAAATCATTGCCGCGCTCCGCGAGCAGACGGAAAAGCTTGCACTGGCGCTCGAAGTCGTCGGGCTGATGAATGTGCAGTACGCCATCAAGGGCGACGATATCTACATCCTGGAGGTCAATCCGCGGGCCAGCCGCACGGTTCCGTTCGTGGCGAAGACAGTCGGGCTGCCTATTGCCGGGATCGCCGCCGAGATCATGGCAGGCAAGAAGCTCGTCGAATTCGGTCTCAAGGATCCGGTCTTCGAGCATATCGCCGTAAAAGAAGCTGTTTTTCCGTTTTCGAGGTTCCCGGAAGTCGATCCGATACTTGGCCCGGAGATGCGTTCCACCGGCGAAGTCATGGGCATCGACACGGATTATGCACGAGCGTTTGCGAAGAGCCAGATCGCCATTGGCAACAAGATGCCGCTTTCCGGCAAGGTTTTCGTGTCCGTAAAAGATACGGATAAAGACCGGATTGTTCCGTCAATCCGGGAGCTTGTCGAGATGGGCTTTGAGATTCTCGCGACTCGCGGCACAAAGAGACAGCTTGAGTCGAACGGAATTCCTTGCGAGCGAATCAATAAAGTGCTTGAAGGACGTCCAAATATCGTGGACGCTATGAAAAATGGCGAAGTCGCACTCGTCTTCAATACAACAGAAGGGGCTAAGGCACTAGCCGACAGCGCCGAAATAAGACGAACCGCGATCCTTTACCATATACCTTATTATACCACGATATCGGGTGCTCTAGCGGTGACAAAGGCTATTTCGGCAATGCGGGCGGGAACACTTGAAGTGGCTCCATTGCAACAATATATCGGCCGGAATGGCCCGGCTGCCTGATCATCTGAAAGCCGCCATCTCCAATTCAATAAAATGACTGAAACAGATTGGCCCGGGGAGGTTCGAGGGCCGAAGGAGAATGTGGGAATGTCCTTTGAAAAGGTTCCGATGACAGAAGCAGGACACGCTTGGCTGGAAGCTGAGATCAAGCGCCTGAAGTCTGTTGAGCGCCCGCGTATCATCAAGGCCATCGAAGAGGCGCGCGCGCATGGCGACCTGTCGGAAAATGCCGAATATCATGCGGCCAAGGAAGCGCAAAGTCACAATGAGGGGCGGGTTGCCGAGCTTGAAGACAAGCTCTCGCGTGCCGACGTCATCGACGTGTCGAAACTCTCCGGTGACACCGTAAAATTCGGCGCGACCGTGACAATCGTCGATGAAGACACGGATGAAGAGCAGAGCTACCAGATCGTCGGCGATTTTGAAGCTGATGTGAAGGACGGCAAGATCGCGATCAACTCTCCGATCGCGCGTGCCCTCATCGGCAAGAAAAAAGGCGATGTCGTCGAGGTTACGACCCCGCGAGGTCACAAATCCTATGAAATTCTTGGCGTGAAGTTCAGCTAGTTCAGCCAGTAGTTCCATAAAGCGAAAGCTCGCCCCAAGAGCGACAAGTGTCTGTTTCGGACGCAGGTTGTTTTCATGGCGAGCTTTTTGCTGTTTGATTGTCTGCGCGTCCAACCGACATTCTTTCAGAGGAGTCGACGCGAATTGACCGAGTTTCTCGATTTCAGGGATCATACCGTCTTCGTGGCCGGCGGCAGCAGCGGCATCAATCTAGGAATTGCGGAAGGGTTTGCGGCACGCGGCGCAAGGCTGGCAATCATCAGCCGGTCCCAGGAACGCGTCGATGAGGCCGTCCGGCGATTGCAGGCTCATGGCGGTGAAGCCATCGGGATGGCCGCCGATGTGCGCAACCCCGACGCTGTCGAGCAGGCGCTGGGCGCGGTTCACGACAAATGGGGGGCGATCGACGTTCTCATTTCGGGCGCTGCCGGCAATTTTCCCGCAGCGGCGCTGGGCATGTCGCCGAACGGCTTCCGAACCGTCGTGGACATCGATCTGAACGGCACGTTCAATGTCCTGCGTCTCGCCCATCGCTACCTCAAGCAGCCGGGCGGTTCCGTCATCAATATCTCCGCGCCACAATCCTATGTACCGACGAAGTATCAGGCTCACGTCTGCGCGGCCAAGGCGGGCGTCGACATGCTGACGCGCGTGCTGGCCATGGAGTGGGGCGGGGACGGCATTCGCGTCAACTCCATCGTTCCCGGTCCGATCGAGGGCACCGAAGGCATTCGCCGCCTTGTCCCGACACAGGACGCCATGGACCGGATGCTGAAAACCGTGCCGCTTGGCCGTCTGGGCACAAAGACGGACATCGCCAATATGGCGCTGTTTCTGTCATCGCCGCTTTGTAGTTACGTGACCGGAGCTGTCATTCCCGTCGATGGTGGGCGCTCGCTCGGCGGCGGCAGCGATCTGAGCGCGGCTGTTGCGCCAAGAGAGGGCGATGCATGAGGCGGTGACTGGCGAATTGACAGGGTGACAAAGACGTCACGACTGGAACCCGCGCGTCGGGTTGGCCGGCGGCGGCGTAGCGGATGCCTATCGCGTCGTGCATCGATCCATACGGAGGCGACAAGCCGAGTTGGTAAAATTGATGCATAACAGAAAGCTACGGCACGGGCACATGAACGATGTGAATGTGTCAGTGCACTAGCGGACAATGCGCGCCGGTTCAATGTTTTGCCGAGGTCACGCGCCGGATCACGCTTTGTCACGCCGGGTTCAAAGCAATTCACGCATCGCTGAGCAGCCATTTCATTCGGCCGCTTCCAACCTATTTCCAACATGCGACTGAGATCGCAGAAGAATGAACTCGTAATCAAATGAGAGATATGATCATGAAAAAGCTTATCGGAACGACCCTTGTTGCCCTCGCCCTGGTGGGATCGGCTTCATCCGCATTCGCAACTCCGAGCTATGGGGGCGCGAACGGGAAGACCGAACTTTCCAGGCAGCTTGATTTCTGGAAGCAGTTCTCCAAGAGCTAAATCCTGTTATCGGCGCGGGGATTCCAGTCGTCCCCGCGCTGAACCAAGCCCCCGGCTACGCCGCGTCAATCGCTCCGATGTTCCCCGAGTGTCATCTGCGTCCCCGCCCGCAGCACGCCGTTGCAATGCCAGCCCCGTTCGTTGTAACCATTCCAGCCGCTTGATGTTGGAGGAGACGCAGCATGGACCGTTTCACCGGCGGTTGCGTGTGTGGCAACGTCCGGATTGTGGCGTCGGGACGCCCATACCGGGTCGGCCTTTGTCACTGCCTCGAATGCCGCAAACAACACGGGGCGCTTTTTCACGCTTCCGCGATATTCCCTCAGGATGCGGTGACGATCGAAGGTGAGACACGCGACGATGACGGGCGGTTTTTCTGTCCCCGCTGCGGCTCGTCCGTCTTCGCGCGCAGCGCAGACGAAATCGAAGTGAACCTGGGGTCCCTGGATGCCCCGGACCAACTGGCGCCGACCTACGAAAGCTGGATCATCCGTCGCGAGGCCTGGTTGCCGCGCTTTCCGCTCAAGCGACGATACTTCCGCGATCGGGAAGGCACGGGTCGCTTTGAGGAATAGGCCGCACGCCGGTGGGATGGCTTTGCTGCGGGCGACGAGGAGATCCAATCGATCGGCCGTCGTCGCGAAACCCTACGCAGGTGCGCCTTCGTAGTCCGAAGATTTGCGCTGGTCGTGTCTCCATACCCCTCCTCGTTCCTCCTCCGGAACAAGCGAAGCTTAGCGCGCGACCTGCCGATGTCGGGGTAGAACAAGAAATGTAGTTACTTTTTAGCAAAATAAAATATTTGATCGAACTCCTTTGCAAGCTTTCACTAAACTTAACTAACTCACTAGCTGCCTTATAATCAAAGGAAATATGTGATAACGGCGTAATTCTTTCCTCAAGTTTTCTTTTTTCCCTCCATCGTAGAATAAGAACGATGGCTCAAGCATATACAACATCTTTTCCTTTGCGATCCACTCGAATAATTCTATCTCATTTCTGCTTTGAAACCCTTGCAAAGCTCTTAGAGTTGATGTCACAGAACCGGCAGGCAGTGCTATGTCACTGAATTTTTTAAGCCGCTCATCAATATCGTGGCGACTTAACTCAAACTTCAATGGATCCTGCGCAAAGCACGGCATTACCATTTCATATGTATTGTACTTCCTAGCTCGCTGACGAGGCCCCTTCGAAGTCATCTTATAATAGTGATTTAGTAGTTTATAATTATGCTGCGCAACATTATGCAGTGCCTGCACGGCGTCGGCCTTTGAAAAGCTAATTTCTTTTGATTTAGGCGTAACCGTGGATAGATCCTTGTCCCTGAAGAGCTGCAAACAAGCTTGTTGGCTAATGATCGGCAAGCCAACTGATTCTCGCGCAATAAATTTTGCTAAATTTTCATTCGGTTCAATACCGATATGCTCAAAACCTTTAATCATTATTTGAGCAAGATCGGATTGATCCCATCGTGACATGTCAATTTGGCAGACCCTACCAAGAAAATCTTTATTTGAGTTCGCTATGTCAACGGCGCGATGCATTGTTCCTAACACTATTACTGAAACTTCATTATCAATAAAATTTTTCCATTGTTGGAATATAACAGATTTTACATCATCTTTAAGATAATGAAAATCCTCAACAACCAGTGTGATAGGCAACTTCTGTAGAGCGACAAGAAGATGATCAGGTGAGGGATCCGAAAGAACCTTTTCCTTTAACTCCGACTCTGTGTGCTTTTTGGATACATCCAATTTTCCTCGACCAATTATACCCAGAGGATCGCCCCAACTAAAGCCACCAGAAATCTGAGAGCTTTTCCCATTTGTGGTTTGAATAATGCGCTCTGAGTCGATTTTCTCTAGGCTTTTTTCCAAAATTCAGTTGACGTGAGGTCATGGTCGCAGCGTACTATGATTGGTTCGCGATTTTTTGCTCAAGGACCCTCTTGTAAAGAGTAGTTTTGCCGGTCTTTGAAGCTCCCGTGATGAGACATAGTTGAACATTACTATCAATTGTATCCGACAAGAGATTTTCAAAGTACCCCTTTTTGCGCTCTACATACGTTACTGTAGGCTGACCTATTGTCTTAAAAACATCTGCAACTTTAATTTCTTTTTTCGCCATTAAAAAAGAACTCCCGCTGAATAATCGGTCGCGCTAAATTTTCTAAATTATCCGTGATTAAATCTTACGCCACCATCTGCCCATCAGACCGAATCTGCACCACCCGATGATGATTGGATAGACCTACTGGCGAAGGATCAAGACACGTAACTACTTTATCCCCTTTGGAAGCGGCCATAGCTCACTTGGCGATCAGGCACCAGCCTGCTCGTTCCATGCGTGGTGTATCCGCGTTAGCGCCGGTGAATCCAAATGAAATCTCCGCACCGCGCTCAATAGCCTGTAGCGTGGGAATCCGGTGTAGGTGAGAGGCACAGCCTCGAACCGGAACCCGCGCGTCGGGTTGGCCGGCGGCGGCGCGCAAGCAAAAAATCTGCGCAAGCAAAAATGGTGGAGCCAGGCGGGATCGAACCGCCGACCTCTTGCATGCCATGCAAGCGCTCTCCCAGCTGAGCTATGGCCCCAATTGATGGGATGATGTCTTATGCTTTTCACGCGGCGGGATCAAGAGGAACTTCGCCCTTTGTGACAGCGCATGAGCGAAAGATTATTGGTCATGCCGCGCGAGCCGGTTACACTGCGCTCCGCTTTGAAATGTGGAGTGCCCGATGCCGCAGCTTTCCGGAATATTCGCAGCCAGCGCAACGCCGCTGACATCCGACCTCGAAATCGACCATGACCGGCTGGTGGACCATTGCCGCTGGCTGATGGATGAAATGGGCTGCGATGGCGTCAACCTGCTGGGCACCACGGGCGAAGCCACCTCATTCTCGGTCGAGCAGCGGATCGGTGCGATGCGGGCCATCGCCGATTCCGGTCTGCCCATGAGCCGGTTCATGGTGGGCACCGGCGCGGCGGCGATGCAGGACGCGCTCACCCTGACGCGCACCGCCTGCGAACTCGGCTTCGCCGGAGCGCTCCTTCTGCCGCCCTTCTATTACAAGAGCGTCGAGGATGACGCGCTGGAAGCCTATGTCGCGGCGATCATTGAACAGGCCGTCAGCGGCCAGACGGGGCTTTATCTCTATCATTTCCCGGCAATGTCGAGCATGCCCTATCCGATCGAAATCGTCGCCAGACTGGCCGAGCGCTTTCCCGGCGTGCTTGCAGGCATCAAGGATTCCAGCGGCGATCTCGCACATGCCCAGGCGCTGCTGAGCCGGGTTCCCTCGATTGCCGTGTTTCCAGGCGCGGAGACGCTGCTGGCGCAGGCGCCGGATGCCGGTTTTGCGGGCTGCATTTCGGCAACCGCGAATGTCACGGCGTCCTTCATCTCGCGTGGCTGGAAGGCCAGAACGACGGAGGAAGGGCAGCAGGCTCTCAAGACCGCGGCGGATATTCGCGCTGTCATGTCGCAATATCCGACAATTCCGGCCGTCAAGCGGACGCTTGCGAAGCTGCGCGGCGACGATAACTGGCGGCGCGTTCATCCGCCATTGGCAATGCTCTCCGATGCGGCATGGAACGAGTTGGACGCCAGGCTGGAAGAGACGGAGCTGTTCACCGGCTAGAAAGTTGGCTGCCTAATAGCAGGGCGGTTCGCCATTTCCCGGTAATTCAGAGCGCGATTTCATACCGCCAGACGTCGAGGGGAAATACTCCCGCCCGGATTTGCAGATGGATGGTCATGGTGCCGACGCGCCGCCAGCCATTTTTCTCGTAAAATCGGGCCGCGCGGTCATTGCCGATTGCGCAGGCAAGCCACGCCGTCGCGACACCCCTCTCACGGAGCTTTCCAAGCGCATCAGTGACCAGTGCGGCGGCGATGCCGGCGCCGCGAGCGCTGGCCGCTAGATAAAGCTGATCCAGTTCGTCCCCATTGACGATTGCGAAGCCGTGCGGCTCGCCTGGCGGACCGGCAACCCGCGTCTCGCTAAGAGAGCGTTGCAACCGCTCGCGGAAGCTCGTCAATGTGCACAGTTCCGCAAGCTCGGGTGGCAGGATAGCGGCGTGCGCATCCTGCCACCCGTCGTACCAGAGCTGCGCCAGAGCCTCGATATCCTCGGTCCGGGCATCGCGAATCGTCATGTCGCGCCTGTGCGGCCGGGGCTGGTCAGCCCCAGACCTCTTCGGCGATTTCCACGATCATCGCCAGCTTGGCCCATTGTTCGTCCTCGGCCAGCACATTGCCTTCCTCCGTGCTGGCGAAACCGCATTGCGGGCTGAGACAGAGCTGATCGAGATCGCAATATTTCGCGGCTTCCTCGATCCGCCGCTTGATGTCGTCCTTGCTCTCCAGCGCCCCGGTCTTCGTCGTCACGAGGCCGAGCACGACGCTCTTGCCTTTCGGCAGGAACCGCAACGGCTCGAAGCCGCCCGCCCGGTCGGTATCCCACTCCATGAAATAGCCGTCGATGTTGATCGTGTTGAACAGGATGTCGGCAACCGGCTCATAGCCGCCCGACGCGATGAAGGTGGAGCGGAAATTGCCGCGGCACATATGCATGGTCATCACCATGCCGTCCGGCCTCGCGGCGATGGCTTGGTTGATCATGCCGGCGTAGATTTCCGGCTGCTTGTCGGGATCGTCGCCGCGATCCTTGAGCATCTGACGCTGGTTCGGGTCGCACAGATAGGCGAAGCTGACGTCGTCGAGTTGGAGGTAGCGGCAACCGGCCTCGCCGAATGCTCGCACTGCGCCCGCATAGGCGTTGCCGAGATCGCTGTAGAAGCCGTCCATATCCGGATAGACGCCGCGGTCGATCATTTCGCGCCCGCCCCGGTAATGCAGCATGCTGGGCGAAGGGATCGTCATCTTGGCGACGCGGGAGGTGTTCTCCTTCAGGAAGCGGAAATGGGCGATCATCGGATGGGATGAAAAGCCGAGCTTGTCGACGACCCTCAGAACCTTCGGCTTCGTATGCGCGCCCTGAAAGGCCACGCCGCCCGCACCGGGCTCTCCCCACGATCCCTCGACGCCATCCAGTTCCTCAAGGAAATCGAAATGCCAGAAGGCGCGGCGGAACTCGCCATCGGTCACGGCCTTGAGACCGATCTCCTCCTGCTTCCTGATCAGCGCACGGATCTCCTGATCCTCGACGGCCTTCAGCGCCTCGGCGGATATTTCGCCCGCGTCTTTTTGGGCGCGCGCCTCCGCAAGCGGCCGGGTGCGCAGCAGGCTGCCGACCATATCGGCGCGGAAGGGCGGATTGGTTCTCATCATGACGTCTCTTCCCGGGCTCTTTGTTGATGCCCGATTTTGATCGCCGGCGCATGGCAGGTCAATGAGAACCTCGGCCGCAATTCACGTGCTGCAAGCAATCATGTTCCAAGGCGAGACCAGACGGTCCACGCTATAGGGTGGCAAAATTTGCGCGTTGTCACACGTCCTGACATGGAATAATTTTACCTGTCAATAATAGCGAGCAAAGTCATTCATAAATAAAAAGCAAGAATGGATTTGCACGATTTCGCTCAAGATAAATAGCTGACTTGATAAATCAGGTTTTCAAGGGAGGAAAATGAATGTCGAAAAGTGGAATTTCGGTCTTGTGGAAGTCGATTGCAGGCGCTGCCGCAGCGCTGCTTATCGGCACGCCGACCGTTCACGCCGAGCCCGAATTCAACCTGCGGCTCCATCACCTGCTCGGGCCTACGGCGCCGGCGCACACGAAGATGCTCGTGCCGTGGGCGAAGCGGATCGAGGACGCCTCCAACGGCCGGATCAAGATCGAGATCTTCCCCGCCATGTCTCTGGGCGGCAAGCCGCCGGAACTGGTCAGTCAGGTGCGCGACGGCGTCGTCGATCTGATCTGGACGGTCAACGGCTATACGCCTGGCGTGTTTCAGCGCGTCGAAGTCTTCGAACTGCCCTTCATCCACACCAACGACACGGCGGCGACCAATCTCGCCATGGGCGAACTTTACGAGCAGTATCTGAAGGATGATTTCCGTGGCATGAAGCCACTGTTCCTGCATGTTCATGCGGGACAGGGCATCCAGATGGTCGATCAGGCCGTGAATTCCCCTGCCGACCTCGAAGGCAGGAAGATGCGCATCCCGACCAGAACCGGCGCGTGGATCATCGAAGCGCTGGGCGCCAATCCCGTCGGCATGCCGGTTCCCGAACTTCCGCAGGCCCTGTCGAAAAAGGTCGTGGACGGAGCGCTCATCCCTTGGGAAATCATTCCCGCGCTCAAGCTGCAGGATCTGACCGACTACCAGATCGAGCTGAAGGACAAGACCCGGCTCGGCACGACGACGTTCCAGGTCTCCATGAATCAGACGCGCTGGGACAGTCTGCCGGACGATCTGAAGCAGGTCTTCCTCGACAATAGCGGCCCGGAGTGGCTGAAGGAAGTCGGCCAGATCTGGGCGGAGCAGGATGATGTCGGCATCGGCATCGCCGAGAAAGCGGGCAACACCCATATCCAGCTCGACGAAGAGCAGACGGCCGCCTTCCGCGAGAAGCTCGAGCCGGTCGTCGATCGCTGGATCGAGGATGTCGCCGCCAAGGGCATCGACGGCAAGGCGCTCGTCGAGGCCGCGCGTGCCGCAATCGCCAAGCACAGCGAGGCAAACTGACCGCCCCCGCGCGTGACATCGTGCCAGCCGCACGCCCAGCGTGTTGGCCCGGACAGACGAAAGGCCGCCCCCGAGGGGACGGCCTTTCCATTGTCAGCCACTTGCAGCGCAGAGCTATGCGCGGCCGATCTCCACGGGAGAGGTCAGACTCACACAATGCGCCCCAAGCGACGCTGAACAATGAGACATTGGACCACCTCCTTTCAGTTGTTGACACTGGAGA
>JBHJOB010000003.1:0-76003 GCA_050330195.1 Rhodomicrobiaceae bacterium
GCCGACGAAATCCGCGCTCTGATCGCCGATATCGCGCACCGCGATCACATAGGGCATTCCC
Organism: Rhodomicrobiaceae bacterium; assembly: GCA_050330195.1. Classification (GTDB taxonomy): domain Bacteria; phylum Pseudomonadota; class Alphaproteobacteria; order Rhizobiales; family Rhodomicrobiaceae; genus JAHQVI01. Next base: position 62 of record JBHJOB010000003.1, read on the forward strand.
CAATCGCGCAGCAGGCTGAACGTATCCGGCGTCGAACCGGCGGCCGGCACGATGATCAATCCCGCAACGCCTTGCCCGATCATGGCCCGGATCAGCGCGGATTGGCGCTCCAGATCGTCATTCGTATTGGCGATCAGGGAAAGATAATCATGCGCGTACGCCTGCTCCTCCACGTCCTTGGTCAGTTCGGCATAAAAGGGGTTGGAGATGTCATTGACCATCAGCCCAAGCAGGATGGATTCACCCGAGCGAAGACGGCTCGCATTGTGGTTCGGGATGAAGCCGAGACGGTCGGCGATCTTCTTGATCTCCTCCGCCCGCTTTTGCGACACACGGCCCTTGCCGCTCAGCGCCAGAGAGACGGCAGCGACCGAGACGCCCGCTTCCTCGGCGACGCGCTTGATGCTGATCCGCTTTTTCCGGCTGCTCGTCTCAGGCTTGTCGCCCATCCCCTGTCAACCCTGTCCCAGTGTGAAAACGCAACGCGCCCCGGCTGCTGAAGCCTTCTTATGCGTATCATTACGGATATGAGCGAAAAAGCGCCTATTCGACGCTGCCTGCCGCGACCTCTCCTGCGCCCTGACCGGCATTTGTCTCCACTCGTCCGACCCTTGCTGCTCCGTCCGGGCGAGACGTCCCCGTCAACTTGATGGCTTGCGAAAAAGTTTAGATTAGATTAAACGTTTTATCAATAGTGGAGCCGATGAAATGTACCTCCCCGCGCAAAATGACACCGAGACCTACGCTCAACTCGTCGAAACGACGCGAAAATTCGCTGAGAATGTCATCAGGCCGATGGCTGGCGCACTGGACGAAAGCGAACGGTGCCCGGCTGAGCTTTACAGTCAAATGGGCGAGCTTGGCCTATTCGGCATTACCACCCCCGACGAGTTGGGCGGCGCCGGGCTCGATGTATTCGCCTATGCGCTGGTGATGGAGGAACTGTCGCGGGGCTACGCTTCGGTTGCCGATCAATGCGGCCTTGTCGAACTGATCGCGACGCTGCTCACCCGCTACGGCACCGCCGAACAGCAGGCCACATGGCTGCCTGACGTCCTCAAGGCGAAGACCGCCGTCGCTTATTGCATTACCGAAGCCGAGGCCGGGTCCGATGTTTCCGGCATCCGCACGACCGCGACACGGGACGGCGGAGATTGGCTGTTGAACGGCTCCAAGCTCTGGATCCACAATGCCCCGATTGCCAATGTCGGTTTCGTCCTTGCGCGCACCGACCCCGATGCCGGTCATCGCGGGATGAGCATCTTCATCGTCGATCTCCACGCCCAAGGCGTCGAACGCGGACCGAAGGAACACAAGATGGGGCAGCGGGCCAGCCAGGTCGGCGGGCTGACCTTCAACGGCGTGCGCCTGCCGGGCAATGCGCTGCTCGGGGAGGCCGGACGCGGCTTCCATATCATGATGAGCGTTCTGGAAAAGGGGCGCGTCGGCATTGCGGCGCTGGCGACCGGCATCGCGCAGGCGGGACTGGATGCGGCGCTCGACTATGCGCGGCAGCGGGAGCAGTTCGGCAAGCCAATCAGCGACAATCAGGGGCTGATGTGGCTGCTTGCCGATATGGCCAAGGAGATCGCCGCCGCCCGCGCCCTGACGCATCGCGCGGCGCTGCTGCTCGACAATCACCAGCCCGCGGGCGCGGCCTGCTCCATGGCGAAATGTTTCGCCTCCGACATGGCCGTGGCGCAGACTGCCAACGCGGTGCAGGTGTTCGGCGGCTCCGGATATATTCGCGGGTTCGAGGTGGAGCGGCTCTATCGCGACGCCAAGATCACGCAGATCTATGAAGGCACGAACCAGATTCAGCGCACCATCATCGGTCGCGATTTGTTGAAGCGCGGCAGCCGTCCGTAGACGGCGCATTTTCCGTGACGATCGAAAACAGCAGACCGGACAGTCAGGGAGGAGGCTCGACATGAAACAGGCAGCATTCGTCACCGGATCAAGCCGGGGCATCGGCAGGGGAATTGCGCTCGCCCTCGCGCGCTCCGGATTCGATGTGGCGCTTCACGGACGCACGAAATCGGACGCGCTGGAGAAGACCCGGCGCGAAGTGGAAGCGCTGGGCGTCAAGGCCACGAGCGTCGCCGGCGATATATCTGACATCTCCGGCCACGCCGCGCTTCTCGACGAGGCCGAGGCGGCGCTCGGGCCGCTGACGACGCTCGTCAACAATGCCGGCGTCGGACCGCTCAAACGCGCGGACATGCTGGAGTCGATCCCCGAAAGCTTCGATCACTGCATCGCGACGAATGTGAAAGCAGTGTATTTCCTGTCACAGGATTTCGCCAACCGGCTTCTTGCCCGCGAGCGTTCCCCGCAACTGACCTATTCGATCACCGTGATTTCCTCGATCAATGCGGTCATGGCATCGTTCGACAAGGCGGATTATTGCGTCTCAAAGGCAGCCGTGGCCATGGTCGCGAAGGTGCTGGCTCAGCGTCTGGCTCCGCAAGGCATTCAGGTTTTCGACGTTCAGCCGGGCATCATCGAGACCGACCTGTCGCAGCCGGTACTGGCGAAATATCAGAAGCAAATCGAGGAAAAGGGCATCACGCTGATCCCACGCTTCGGCCACGCGGATGAGGTGGGCCAAGTTGTTGCCACTGCGGCGCGGGGAGACCTGCCCTATTGTGTCGGACAGGTTCTGCGGCCGGATGGCGGGCTGACGCTGCAACGGCTGTGAGATCGGCACTAGCCGCCGCCTCGCCTCAGCGGCCAAGCACCCGGCCGGCGACGGCGTCGAGCTTGGCGAGCAATGCGGGATCGCGTGCGTCGGGCGGCGTGATGATGGCGAATTCAAGCGCCTTGTCCGAACCGATCGGGCAGGCTTCGTGCTCGCGAGGGAAATCGGCGGCGAGGCGTGCGATCAGGCGGCCGGCCTTTTCCGAGTTCTGCCCCATCACGCGGATGATTTCGGTGATGTCGACATCGGTGTGATCGTCGTGCCAGCAGTCGAAATCGGTGACCATCGCGACGGTTGCGTAACAGATCTCGGCTTCGCGGGCGAGCTTGGCCTCGGGCATGTTGGTCATGCCAATCACGTCGCAGCCCCACTGGCGGTAGAGAAAGGATTCCGCGCGGGTGGAGAATTGCGGCCCTTCCATTGCGAGATAGGTGCCGCCGCGCTTGTGCGGGATGTCCTCGGCCTGCGCCGCAGCCTGGAGCTTGTCGATCAGGCCGGGGCTGACCGGATCGGCCATCGCGACATGAGCGACGCAGCCGGGGCCGAAGAAGCTTTTCTCGCGGGCGAAGGTTCGGTCGATGAACTGGTCGACGAGGACGAAGGTTCCGGGCGGCAATTCCTCACGGAAAGATCCGCATGCCGAGACGGAGATCAGATCGGTGACGCCCGCGCGTTTCAGTGCGTCGATATTAGCGCGGTAATTGATCGCGGAGGGCGGCACCTTGTGACCCTGGCCGTGACGCGGCAGAAAGACGATGGGCAGATCGGCAATGTCGCCATAAAACAGATCGCTGGAGGGCGCACCCCACGGCGTTTCCATCGGCGCCTGCCGTCTGTTTGCGAGGCCGGGCAGATCGTAAAGCCCCGAGCCGCCAATGATGCCCAGTACCGATTTCGTCATCGTCTGTCTCCAGTGTCTGTCCGGTCATATCGCGCCGCATGACAATAGCCGGGCGCAAGGCCTGAACAAAGCGCAACATTGCCTGCATCACGGGGATTTGGCCGCGCGGAACACCTTCAAAGGTTCGCCCAAAGAAAAAGCCCCGCACAAGGCAGGGCTTCCTCGATTCAGGCGGTCCGTCTGCCGGCATCAATGCTCGACATTCCGCCAAAGCGCGCGCTTTGACAGGAACAGCAGGAGCGACAGGATCGCAAGGTAGAGCATCACTTTCAGGCCCATGCGCTTGCGTTCTTCGAGCTTTGGTTCCGCCGCCCACATTAGGAAGGCGGTCAAGTCCCTTGAATAATTCTCAACCGTCGGGGGCGTGCCGTCCGCATATTCAACGACACCTTCGAAAAATGGCGGAGGCATCGCTATCTGGTGGCCCGGGAATGCAGAATTATAATACATTCCAGGCATCACTTCGACACCCTCGGGCGCTTCCGTGTACCCTGTCAGCAGCGCGTAGAGGTAGTCCGCGCCCTCCTCCTGATAGACGGTCAAGACATCGTAGGCCCAATGAAACGGCGCCAAATACCATGGAGCGGCACTCGTGACGGCCCGGGCTTTCGCCATCAAAGAAAGGTCGGGTGGCACAGCGCCGCCCTGTGCGGCCGCGGCAGCCTTGTCGTTCGGATAGGGCGAGGGGATCTTGTCCGCCGGGAGGCCGGGACGCTCGAACATCTCGCCATCGTCATTCGGCCCGTCCCGGACCATGGCTTCAGCCGCGAACTCGGCGACGCGAGCCTCGGAGAACTGTGGACCACCCGGCTCGGACAGATTACGGAAATAGAGCTGACGCACACCGTGGCAGGCCGCACAAACATTCCTGTAGACCATGTAACCGCGGCGCAGTTGCTCCTTGTCGAAGTGCCCCGTCAAGCCGCCAAAGGTCCAATCGAGACGTTCGAGTTCGATTGCTTCGCCTGCTGCTCGCGCCGGCGCAATGGAGACTGCGCTCAAAAGGACCGCTGCGGCCATCATTCCGGCAAGGCTGCGCTTTGAAAAGATCATGCTCATTTGAAAGCTCTCCCTAGCGCTTTTCCGCGGCAGCCGCTGCCGGTTGCGGCACAGGGCCGCCGCCCCCTCGCGACCCATCCTTGAAGATCGAGTCGGCGATACTTTGCGGTCTCGGCTTTGGCGTTTCGATAATTCCGACAACCGGCATTATCACCAGGAAGTGGAAGAAATAATAGAAGGTGAAGAAGCGGGAGGCCCAGAGATACGCGCCCTCCGGCGACTTGGCGCCGAGATAGCCGAGCGCGAGGCAGGTTATGACCAACAGCCAGAAGAACCACTTGTAGATCGGACGGTAGCGGGTAGACCGCTCGCGCGCTGTATCCAGCCATGGGATGAAGAACAGCACCGCGATCGCGGCGAACATCGCTATCACGCCGCCCAGCTTGGAGGGAATTGCGCGCAAAATCGCATAGAATGGCAGGAAATACCATTCCGGCACAATGTGAGGCGGCGTCACCAGCGGGTTCGCCTCGACATAATTGTCCGCATGACCGAGATAATTCGGCATGTAGAAGACGAAGTACGCGAACAGCAGCCCGAAGACGCAGATCGCAAAGCCGTCCTTCACCGTGTAGTAGGGATGAAAGGGCACGGCCTCGCGCTTGGGATCGCGCAGATCGACGCCCGTCGGATTGTTGTTGCCCGGAACATGCAGCGCCCAGATGTGCAGGCCGACAAGCCCAACGATCACGAATGGCAGCAGATAATGCAGGCTGAACAGGCGGTTGAGGGTTGCGTTATCGACAGCGAAGCCGCCCCAGATCCACAGCACGATCGTCGTGCCGAGACCGGACACGATCGAGTCCAGCGAGGAAAACAGGTTGGTGATCACTGTCACGGCCCAGAAGCTCATCTGGCCCCAGACCAGCGAATAGCCCATGAACGCCGTCGCCATCATCGCAAGGAGGATCAGTACGCCAATGATCCAGAGCACTTCGCGCGGCGCTTTGTAGGAGCCATAATACAGCCCCCGGAAAATGTGCAGGTACACTGCGAGGAAGAACATGGAGGCGCCGACGGCGTGCGTGTAACGCATCAGCCAGCCGTAATTCACGTTGCGCATCAGATGTTCGATCGAGTCGAATGCGACCGAGGTATCGGCCGCGTAATGCATGGCGAGCACGATGCCTGTTACGATCTGGATGCCCAGGCAGACAGCCAGAATGCCGCCGAAGGTCCACATGTAATTGAGGTTGCGCGGCGTCGGGAAGTCGAGAACGCTCTCCTTCGCCAGGCGCACGACCGGTAAACGGCTGTCGAGCCAGCGTGTAAAAGCCGTCTTCGGCTCATAAGTCGAATGATGTGCCATGATGTAATGTCTCTTCGGCTTAGCCGATCCTGATCTGCGTATCCGACACGAATTCATAAGGCGGAATTTCGAGATTGGTCGGAGCGGGACCTACCCGGATACGTCCTGCCGTGTCGTAGGCGGAGCCGTGGCACGGGCAGAACCAACCTCCATACGCGCCGCGCTCGTCGCCGACGCGCTGGCCCTTGGGAATGCAGCCGAGATGGGTGCAGATGCCGATAGCGACGAGCCAGTTTTCATGGCCGTCCTTGGTCAGTGCCTCGTCGGTTGCGGGCACTTGCGGGCCGCCGCCCAAGATCCGCGCGACCGGATCCTTGAGTTCGTCCAGCGAAACAGCCTTGGCGGCTTCGACTTCCTGCGCGGTCCGGTTGCGCACAAAAACCGGCTTCCCGCGCCACATCACGGTTATCGCCTGACCTTCCTGGATCGGCGCCAGATCGACCTCAATGCTGGCCAGCGACAGCGCCGTTGCATCCGGATTCATCTGATCGACCAGCGGCCATAATGCAGCGGCGGCGCCGACGCCGGCAAATGCAGTGGCAGCGATATGAATGAAATCGCGCCTGTTGACAGGTTCATCATCCATTGTCGAAGCCATGAGCGAATTCCTTATGTCAGCCCGGCGCCAGAAGTGTGAGAGGGAAGAATGGCACAGGCACAGTTCGTAATTGGTGAAACGTGGCGAAAACGCGTTCGACAGTTTCTATGCGGGACATATCGCATTGTCCACTGCCAGATGTCCAGACACGGGGCGCGGACAAATCGGCGCAATCCCGTGGCAAAATCGCCGCAGATTCGCTAAGAAATCCAGATGCGATTGGCACTTTATCAACCGGATATCCCCCAAAATGCGGGCACCATTCTCAGAATGGCGGCGTGTTTCGGCGTCACCTGCGATATAATCGGCCCAGCCGGTTTCGATCTGTCGGACCGCGCCTTGAGGCGTGCCGGGCTGGACTATCTGGACAAGGTCACGCTCGTCCGCCATCTGTCCTTCGAAGCCTTCGAGATCTCGCGACGCGCCAGCGGGAGCCGTCTGGTCGTGCTGACCACGTCCGCAGCCGAGGCGCATACGGCGTTTCACTTTCACTCCGGCGATGTTCTGCTGCTTGGGCGGGAGAGCGCCGGCGTGCCGCAAAATGTGCACGAGGCGGCCGATGCGCGGCTGCGCATTCCGATGCAGCCGGGTTTGCGCTCGCTCAATGTCGCGGTCGCCGCCGCTATCGTATTAGGGGAAGCGTTGAGACAAACGGGCGGTTTTGAGCTGCTTCAGGAAGACACAGCAGGATCGACATCATGACCATATCGAACATCCAGACAGGCGGGGAAGAAGGCGCTCCCGCGCACGCGCCGCATCTTGAACGGCAGAAAGCCGCCGCTCCGGTCTGGTTTGCGGCGCTGCGCGACGACATATGCGCGCAGCTCGAACGGCTTGAAGACGAAGCCGGACACGGGCAGTTCGCCGGGATGCAGCAAGGCCGTTTCGAGCGAACCCCCTGGCAGCGCACGGGCGACGATGGCAGCGATGGCGGCGGCGGTGTCATGTCGATGATGCATGGCCGGCTGTTCGAGAAGGCGGGCGTTCATGTCTCGACCGTGTACGGCGAATTTTCCGAGCAGTTTCGCGCCCAGATCCCCGGCGCGGACAGCGATCCGCGTTTCTGGGCCTCGGGCATCTCGCTGATCGTACACCCGCGCAATCCGCATGTGCCGACGGTTCACATGAATACGCGCTTCGTCATCACCACGAAAAGCTGGTTCGGCGGCGGGGCGGATCTGACGCCTTTCCTTGAAGCCCGCCGTACCCAGGAAGATCCCGATACTCTTGCCTTTCACGCGGCCATGCAGTCCGCCTGCGACAAGCATGCCGTCGCCGATTACCGGCGCTACAAGAACTGGTGCGACGAATATTTTTATCTTCCGCACCGCAAGGAGCCGCGCGGCGTTGGCGGCATTTTCTACGATTATCTCAATTCGGACGATTGGGACGCCGATTTTGCCTTCACACAGGATGTCGGGCGGGCCTTTCTTGCGATCTACCCGGACATTGTCCGCGGGAATATGGGCAAGGAATGGAGCGAGACGGAGCGCGAGGAACAGCTTGTCCGCCGCGGGCGCTATGTCGAATATAATCTGCTGTATGATCGCGGGACGATCTTCGGGCTGAAGACAGGCGGCAACGTCGCCAGCATCCTGTCCTCCATGCCCCCGGTCGTGAAATGGCCCTGACCGACGGAGCCGAACGGGCTCCTAATTCGACGGGAGCAGCCCGAGCGCCCCGGTCTGGCCGAAAAGACCGAGTTGAGGCTCGGGCACCGTGACCTTGATGGTGTCGCCGGGTTCGACGAAGGTGGAGTCGGTTGCCCTGATTGTGGTCGGCTCCCCATCCTTCATACGCACGATCGAAAAATCCGGCCCGGTGTCCTCCGCCTGATTGGCTGCGCTCAGTGCGCCGCCGACCAGCGGCTTCGTCTCTGAGAGGATTTGTCTCGCGGTCCGAAAGCGTGTTTTCACATCGTCGAGCTTGGCCTCGGTCTCGCGCAGCAGGGCGGTCACCTCCTTGGACCAGGTATTCCGGGCTTCAAGCGCCAGAATATCCGTGCGGCCGAGTTCCTGCCTCGCCTTGAGCAAGGCCGTCTGCAATTGCCAGCGCTCTCCCTCAAGCTGGGCGACGATCCGCTCAAGCGCGGTCTTCCTCGGTGACGCGGCCAGGCCCTTGTCGACAAGTGAGGCGATATTATCCAGGTCCTTCTTGATGACTTCCTGCTCCCGCTTGTGAGCGACAAGCTGACCTTCAAGTGACGCGATTTCGCTCTCGACAGACTTTTTAAGGTTTTCAAGCGCGCTGCCATTGGTTTTCAAGGCATTCCGGCGCGCGTCAAAAATCTTCCGCTCCTGGTCGAGCAGCTTTGCAATGTCGGGATTGTCCTTCGCCGCTTCCAGTTCGGGCGGCCATTGGATGTCCGGCTGAGTCTCGGTGTCAAGTTCGGCCTGCAGGCGGGCCCGGCGAGCAAGCGTGGCGTAGAGTTCGGCTGAGAGCTGCTGCAATGCGCCTTCCTGCGTGACAACATCGCGCCGAAGGGCGAGCAGCCCGACGTCCTGGAGGCGGGAGAGCCCTCCGGCAATTCCGAGAGCCTGCAACACGGTAAGATCGGGCTGAAACGGATAAGCGCCGGAATTCGTCACGTCGCCGACGATAAAGAATGGACGGTACTCGGCGATTTCCAGCGCGACGACCGGAGGAGAAACGAGGCCGATGCGGCTTTTCATCTCCGCGGAAATGATATTGGAAAGTTCACCGGCGGTTTTGCCCGTAGCGGCAATACGGCCAAGCAGGGGCAAGGAAATCTCGCCATCCGGACCGACGGTGAATTCGCCTGTCAACGGTTCCCAGGCGAAGATTTCGCCCGTCGAGGCGCGAACCTCGAACACCTTGATGCTCAGCTTGTCCTTGGGACCGAGAAAATAATCGCGGGCGTGCGCCGGAAGCGACGCAGCAAACAGCGCAAGAAGGAGAATTGCCGAATGCCTGAAAGACTTGAATATTGCGGCCATTTTATCGTTCTCCACCCGTTGCGGCCAGATCAAGCAATGTCATTCCCGAAAATCATAAAGCCAACAGTTCGCATTCGATGCCCAGAGCCTGAAGATCCCTGGCGATCTCGTCGCGGTAGATTCTGTTCATGGCGATGACGACATCCGGTTTCATCACGGCAAGCTCTTTCGGCGACACGATCGGATGCGCGGATTTGGGCAGATAGTGCCCATGCCGATAAGGATTGATGTCCGTCACCGCCGAGACCTGCTCGCCGAGTTCGAGGGTCGTGATGAAGGACACGGCTTTCGAGCCTGAGCCCCAAAGTGCGACCGTCTTCCCTTCCCGGTGGAAGCCGTCCAGTCTGCCGCGCCAGGTGTCACGCATCTCGCGCCATCGTGCCGGGAAACGTTCAACCAGAACGCGCAACGCGTCAAGATCGGATTCTTCGGGGAAGATGGTTGCTGGCGCGTTATCCGTCGAAGCCCGCGCCTCGATGGTCAGATACTGACCGTCATATTCGGAGGAAACGCCGAGGATTGAAAATCCGGCCCGGCGAAAGAGACGCGCAAGCGAGCCGGGCGAGAAATAGGAACAATGCTCGTAATAGATATCCTCGAATGCACATTCCCGCATCACGCGCATGGCGTCGGGAATCTGAAAAAAGACCGTTGCACCAAGGCGGTTCGCGACGCCCCCGTGAACTTTCTCGATGAAATCGAGCGCTGAGGGGATATGTTCCAGCGTCATCTTGCAGGCGACGAAATCGACATCGTCCGTAATATGCTCTTCAGCATAAAAGTCCTGAATGAAAGTCAGCCGCTCCAGCACGTCTTCCGGAATGCGGTCGAGGTGAACGCCGGGATCTATGCCGATCCCGTGATTGTTTCCGATCTGAGCCAGAAGGACCAGAAACTCGCCCTTGCCGCATCCGATTTCGACGATCTTCTTGCCGTGAAGATCATGCTTCTCGACAATCCGCTCGGCGAGTTCTTGATGAAATTTGCTGAAGACCGTCGAAAACCCCTGTGTCTCCTCGTAGCGGTCCGAATACTTGGCTTTCGTTTCATCGAAACTGGCATTGAAGATAAAGCCGCAATCGTCGCAAAAACCGAGGTCGATATCTCCGGTCGGATAGCTGCGCGCCTCCTCGGCCGTGGACAGAAGGATACAGCTGTTTGCGGGCACATCCTTCATCGAGCAGAAAACCGATACGCTCCGCGCGCGGCATGCGGGGCAGGAAATCGAGGCAAGGCTGCGCGACGTTGCGCGAGCCGGTTCGGTGACAATGGTCTCTGACATTGACTCTTCGCCTGAAGAGATCCTCATCCGCTTGCGACGCAGAAGCCCCCCAGTCCTTTGTTATTTTAGTGCTCAGTTGTCAGGCTCTTTGCCGGCAGGGCCGCGCATAGAGCCTCGCATTCGCTCATACGACCCTGGGACTCGGCACCGGAATGATGAATTTTCCGCCGCGCTCGCGATAGGCGCTCTGCTGGGCGAGAATCTCGTCTGCAAAGTTCCAGGCAAGCAGCAGGACATAATCCGGCTGACGTTCCAGCAGCGTTTCCACCGGATGGATCGGCAAATGCTGCCCCGGCATGAACCTGCCATGCTTGTGGACATTGCGGTCGACGACAAAGTCGATGAGATCCGTCCCGAGATCGGCGGCGTTGATCATCGTGGCGCCCTTCGCGGCCGCGCCATATGCCGCGATCGAGGCGCCTTCCGACTTGAGCCGCCGGATCATTCCCGAAAGTTCGCGCTTGAGCCGGTCCACTTGCGCAGCGAAGTCCCGGTAATAGTCGATGCTGTCGATTTTCTGCTCGGCTTCGTGCTTGAGCTGATCCCTGACGGAGGCTCCGACGCGGTCTCTCTTGCCGATGAACAGGCGAAGCGAGCCGCCGTGTATCGCCAGATGCCGGATTTCATTCAGGTAAAGACCGTGGCGGCGCGTCAGATTGTCGAGAGCCGTTACCGAAAAATAGCACAGGTGCTCGTGATAGATCGTGTCGAACTCGCGATGCTGAATGAGCGGCTCGATATAGGGCGCTTCGATGACAGCCTCGCCATCATCCTTGAGGAGCTCGGCGATTCCGGCCACGAAGCCGTTCAGATCGGCGACATGAGCGAGGACATTGTTGGCATGGATAATGTCGGCGCTCTTGCCCTCGGCGCGCAGCCTTTTTGCCAGATCGAGCGTGAAGAACGTCTTCAGAGTCGGAACACCAATCTTTTCAGCGGCGGCGGCGGGGCCGTCGGCAGGGTCGATTCCGAGAACCTCGATCCCGGCCTCCTTGTAATTCTTGAGCATGTAGCCGTCATTGCTGGCCAGTTCGATAACGAGACTGTCCGGCCCGAGCTGGCGTCGCTCCATGAGCGCCAGCGCATTTTCGCGGGAATGTTCGAGCAGGGCGGGCGAGAAGGAAGAATAGTAGGGATAATCATCCGCAAACAGAATTTTCGGATCGACCGTCTCGGTGATCTGCACGAGGCCGCAATCGTGGCAAAATGCCGTCTTCAGCGGAAATTTGAGCTCAGGGCCGGCGAGATCCTTCGCGGTCGGCAGACGGTCCGCAAGCGGCATGTCCCCGAGGTCAAGAAAGACATCGAGCCTGCCACTGCCACATGAACGGCACGCCGTTTCCGTGATCGAGAGGGGAAATTCGTCAGCCTGAAGAGGTGCTTGTGATCCCATGAGAGCCTCCTAGCTTGCTGCTGACAGTTTTTGAGCGGGAATGCGGCGCAGATTCTCGTCAAGCTCGCCGGTGTCGATGAGCTTCTTGACATGAGCGATACGCTTGTAGCGCTCGCCCTCGAAATCCTCGGCATTGAGTGACGCACTCCGATAGGCATCGTATAGCTGTTCGATGCCGCGCTTGGCTGTCCATTGCGGTTTGAAATCATGGAGACGGCGCGCGATGTAGTTGCAGTCGACGCGGTAGCAACGCTTGTCGGGCTCGGCATTCGCGGCATATTCGATCCGGCTGTTCGGCACGATGGCCTGAACGAGATCAGCGATTTCGCGGATCTGATAGTTCTCTGTCGTCGTGCCGACGTTGAATGCTTCATTGTGGATCAGATCGCGATCCGCTTCGAGGGCGGCGACATAGGCCCGGGCAATATCCTCGACATGCACGATCGGACGCCAGGGCGTGCCGTCGCTCTTGAGATAGACCTGCCCGGTGGTGAAAGCCCAGGCCGTCAGGTTGTTGACGACGAGATCGAAGCGCAGGCGCGGCGACAGGCCATAGGCGGTCGAGGCGCGCAGGAATGTGGGGCTGAATGTCTCGTCCGCCAGAGGCGAGACATCGCGCTCGACATTGACCTTCGACACTCCGTAAGGCGTGACCGGATTGGGCTTGCCATCCTCGGCGATGAAATCCGCGCCGGATGACCCGTAATTGCTGCAGGACGACGCGAAGATGAAGCGCTGAACGCCCGCCTGCTTGGCGAGCCTGGCGATCTTGACGGAGGCGAGATGATTGATGTCCTCGGTAAGCTGCGGTTTGTAATCGCCGAGCGGATCGTTGGACAGACCGGCCAGATGAATGATCGCATCAAATCCGGCGACGTCGTCGATCGTTGCGTCCCGTGTATCCTTTTCGATCGTGGGGATTTCGACAAGGTCGCCGAGGAAGGTGCATTCCCGGAAAATGTCGCTGTCGAAGCCGGTTACGTCGTGGCCGCGCTCAAGCAGCATCGGTGTAAGGATAGAGCCGATATAACCCTGATGACCGGTAAGAAGAACTTTCATACTCAACTCCAAAGCTTCCAGGGCGCCTTGCCGCTATCCCAGTAATTCTGCAAGATCTGTTTTTCGCGCACCGTATCCATGCACTGCCAGAAGGAATCGTGCTTGTACGCCATAAGCTGCCCGTCGGCGGCGAGGCGGCGCATCGGCTCATGCTCGAACATCACATTGTCGCCGTCGATGTAGTCGCAGACGCCAGGCTCCAGCACGAAGAACGCACCGTTGATCCAGCCTTCCGACGTTTGCGGCTTCTCAAGAAAGTTGGCGACCTGATCGCCCTCGAACTCGATAACGCCGTAACGCGCGGGAGGCCGAACGGCGGTCATGGTGGCCAGCTTGCCGTGTGAGCGGTGAAATTCGAGCAGCTTGTCGAGATTCACGTCGGCGACGCCGTCGCCCCATGTCATCATGAACGTGCCCTTGCCCATCCAGTCGGCCAGCCGCTTGATCCGGCCGCCGGTCAGGGTGTGCATTCCTGTTTCCACGAGGTCGACATTCCACTCCGGAAGCCCGCGGGTGTCGCGCTTGACGGCGCCGTAAGCCGTGTTGATCGACATGCTGCCGCCGAGTGACGTATAGTCCTGAAACCAGCGCTTGATGTATTCGCCCTTATAACCCAAAGCAACGGCGAAATCGTTGTGGCCGAAGCTGGAGTAGATCATCATGATATGCCACAGGATGGGCATTCCGCCGATCTCCACCATTGGCTTGGGACGGATTTCCGTTTCCTCCGCCAATCGCGATCCAAGGCCGCCCGCCAGAATTCCAACCTTCATGGCCAATACACCTCACAATTGAATGACCGGGCACCGGGCATGTCTTGCCGGGATGCTGATATCGAGTGCTGCAAGAACCTGTGATCCTGGATTGGAAGCATTTCTTACTGAAACGCTCCCGATCCGCATCTCTTTGTTTCAAGCTCGATTCATCCGAAAAATGGCATCCATTTTATCGGATCTCGCTCTAATGATTGGGGTTCGCGACCAGTCTCTGGCGCAGTGCCGCTGCTGTTTTCGGCGACGCATAGCGAATGAAATCCAGCGCGATACGGCCTAGCTGTTTCCGCTTGAGCGCAACCTTCATGACCTGCGCGACCGCGCGGTCGCGCCGGACGACATCCGGGTGGCGCCGGGCGATTTCAAACAGATGCCGCAGCAGATTGACATGCTCCATGACGGCCCCCCGCGAGGCCGAGGTATCCTGCCAGCGCCGTCGTTCCGCGAGATCCTCTATCCGGATCGAGCGGTCGGAATGCTCGCGATTGTAGAAAATCGCCTCATCGACCAGCAGGCATTTGCCGAGCAGAGCCGTTTCCGCTATCAGGGCGCGGTCGGAGCCGTAGTAGCTCCGATGCAGCGTCGATTTGCGCAGCAGATCCATCCGGAACAGGCCGAAAATCGGAAAGCAGGTTCCGCTCTCGACGATGGCCCGATGAAAGCGGACATGCGGCTCATCCTCAAGGATGGCCTGGGTTTCATTGTGATCTTCGCCGGGAAATTCGTTGCCGTCGGAATCGATGCATATCGTGCGGCCAAAAGCGAGACTGGCGTCCGGATTCTTTTCCAGAGCGGCAACCGTGGCCGATATGAAGTTCGGGCTGATCAGGTCGTCATGGGCGGACCATTTCAGGTACTTGCCGCGCGCCAGTTCGTAGCCGGCATTGTAATTTGGCGCAGCGCCAAGATTTCGCGGGTTTTCGACATAGCGGATGCGGGGATCGGCTTCCGCCAGATCGAGGCAGATTTCCTTCGTACGATCCGTCGACCGGTTGTCTGTAATGATAAGTTCCAGATCGTTATAATCCTGATCCAGAACAGATTTTATCGTATGTTCTATAAATTTTTCGCCATTATACACTGGCAAGGCAATAGAAACTTGTGGGTCCATTTTAATACGCGCCCTCTTTTTCATACTTAACAACGCGGAATGCGTTCCGCGTCAAGCATGTTTTCCAGTTTTACAGCAACATGGAACAAAATTGTTAACGGAATATGCAGCTCGAATGGTCGTTTCCTTGCATTTCCGGTAAGCATCTGGTGCGATCCCTCGACGGCAATGGCAAAAATGTGGCAAAGCATAAGTGCAGATCACTGGACCGAATACAGTAATTGATAACAATGTGACGCAGAAATTGCGAGAAGGTTCGATCCCGTGGGTTAACGGGGGTGAAAATCGGGGATTGTTCAGCGCAGGACGAAATGGCTTGATGCGAACGCAAAGCCGGTTAGTGTAGCGCTCAATCGGATAGCTGCTCGGCAATGAGGCTCAATGCGGACGTGTATTTTCTTAACTCTTGCAGCCGGCGCCCTGCTGTTTTCAACACAGGCGCATGCGCAGAAAATTCAGAATTCCATCGCGGTGTTCGCGGCGCTCGACAAGGTGACGGCGCGTATTTCGCCGCTGGAAATTCCCGTCGATCAACCCATGAAATTCGGCGCGCTAACGATTACGCCTCGGGCGTGCTATACGACGCCGCCGACCGAGGAGCCGCAGACCTCGGTCTTCGTGGAAATCGAGGAAACTCAACTGGATGAGACCGCAAAGCGGATTTTCACCGGCTGGATGTTTGCCGAAAGCCCCGGCCTTCACGGCGTCGAGCATCCGGTTTTCGACGTCTGGCTGACAAGCTGCAAGACCTCCGAGCCGGAACAGCCGGAAGGCAATTCGTGGAAACCGCAGTGAAGCTTCAGCGCCTCGCTTAGCCGCTTGTGGAATTGCGGGCGCGAAATTTCGATGGCGCCGAATTGCTCCAGATGATCCGTCACGAATTGCGTATCGAGGAGCTTGAAACCGCCGCGGATCAGCCGCGCAGCAAGGTAGACGAGCGCCACCTTGCTGGCATCGCGTTCGGTGGAAAACATCGACTCGCCGAAAAACGCGCCGCCCAGATGAACGCCATACAGCCCCCCGACGAGCCGTCCGTCCCTCCACGTCTCGATCGTGTGGCAGTGCTTCATTTCGAAAAGTTCGGCATAAAGCTCGGCGATGCGTGCATTGATCCAGGTTGTGCGCCTGCCGGGGCGTGATGCCGCACATCCGGCCAGCACGCCTGGGAAGTCCGAATCGACCCGCACCTGGAATTTTTCCTGACGGATCGTACGCGCAAGCCTTTTCGGCACCCGCACGCGGTCGAGCGGCAGGATCCCGCGCTCTTCGGGCTCGATCCAGTAAAGCGTGGGGTCGTTGGCGCTCTCCGCCATCGGGAAGATGCCGCAGGAATAAGCTTTCAGCAGCACCTGCGGCGTGATTTCAATCGAAAGGTTCGAATGCGATCCCATTCTCGGCAGTTATCCTGTCGGCGGGCCGATGGCAGATCACCCGCAATACAGACAGTCTAATGCTTTCCGAGATAATTTTCGAGCCAATGAATATCATAAAGCCCGTCGACGATGTCCGGCTCCACGATCAGCCTGTTGAAAAGTGGGATTGTCGTTTCGATTCCGTCAATGACGAACTCGCTCAATGCACGCCGCAAACGCATCAGACATTCGTTGCGGGTCTTGCCGTGAACGATGAGCTTTCCGATCAGGCTGTCATAGAACGGCGGAATCGAATAGCCGGCATAGACGGCGGAATCCACGCGCACCCCGAGGCCGCCGGGCGGGTGAAAATAGCTTATGCGGCCCGGCGAGGGCATGAATGTCGCCGGATTTTCCGCATTGATGCGGCATTCGATCGCATGGCCGTCGAACCGCACGTCTTCCTGCTTCAGCCCCAGCGGCGCGCCTGCCGCCACGCGAAGCTGCTCGATCACGAGGTCGATGCCGGTGATCATCTCGGTGACGGGATGTTCGACCTGAAGCCGCGTGTTCATCTCGATGAAGAAGAATTCGCCGTCCTCATAGAGAAACTCCACCGTGCCAACGCCGCGATAGCCCATATCGGCGATGGCCTTGGCGACGGTTGCGCCAATATCGGCCCGCTGGCTGGCATTGAGCGCGGGCGATGGCGCTTCTTCCCAGATTTTCTGATGCCGCCGCTGCAGGGAACAGTCGCGCTCTCCGATGTGAATGGCGTTGCCGCGCCCGTCGCCAAGCACCTGAATCTCGATATGGCGCGGCTTCGCCAGATATTTCTCCATGTACAGCGCGTCGTCCCCGAAGGCGGACTTCGCTTCCGCGCGTGCCGTCGCGAGCGCAACCGGAAGTTCTTCCTGTGTGCGCGCCACCTTCATGCCGCGTCCGCCGCCGCCAGCCGCCGCCTTGACCAGCACCGGGAACTTGATCTCGCGCGCGACCGCCAATGCCTGCGCGTCGGTCGTTACCGCACCCTCGGACCCGGGAACGACGGGAATGCCCAGATTTCTGGCCGTTTCCTTCGCCTTGATCTTGTCGCCCATGATCCGGATATGTTCGGAGGTCGGGCCGATGAAGGTGATGGCGTGCTCTTCCAGGATTTCGGCAAACCGGGCGTTCTCGGACAGAAATCCGTAGCCGGGATGGACGGCGTCCGCGCCGGTAATCTCGCAGGCTGCGAGCAGTGCGGGAATGTTGAGGTAGCTCTCCGACGCCGGCGGCGGTCCTATGCAGACGCTTTCATCGGCGAGCCGGACATGCATCGCATTGGCGTCGGCCGTGGAGTGCACGGCCACCGTCTGAATGCCCAGCTCCTTGCAGGCCCGCTGCACCCGGAGCGCGATTTCGCCGCGATTGGCAATAAGCACCTTATCGAACATATTCCGTAACGATGCCTATTCGATGATCATGAGGGGTTCGCCGAACTCGACGGGCTGTTCATTCTCGACCATGATCGCCTTGACCGTGCCGGGGCGTGGGGCGGGAATGTGGTTCATGGTCTTCATGGCTTCGATAATCAGGATGGTCTGTCCCTGCTTGACCGTCGAGCCGACTTCGACGAAGGGCGGTGCGCCCGGCTCGGCGGAGCGGTAGGCCGTGCCGACCATCGGGGATTTCACGGTGCCGGGATGGTTTTCGTCCGTGATGGCTGCAACCGGCGCTGCTGCCGGAGCGCTGATGGTTGCGGATGGCGGCGCAACGGCTGCCGAAACCGTGATATTGCGCGCAATGCGAACGCGAAGGCCCTGCTGCTCGACTTCGATCTCGGTCAGGCCGGTGTCGTTCAGCAACTCAGCGAGGCCGCGAATCATGTCCTCGTCGACCAGTCGATCTTTGTTATTGCTGTTCATGTCACTATCGTCTCTGCCTGCCGCCGTCCCAGGAACTCAAACGTCCAGCTCCGGTTTTTCCTGCCGCTCAAGCCGCTCTGCCAGGGCTTCGAGGGCCAACTCATATCCCTTCGGACCAAATCCGCAGATTGCCCCGAAGGCGGCTTTGGAAATGAAGGAATGATGACGGAACGGCTCCCGTTCGTAGATGTTGGATAGATGCACTTCTATCACGGGAATGTCGAGGGTTAAAAGCGCATCCATCAGGGCCACTGAGGTATGTGTCAGACCTGCGGCATTTATGATCACGCCGGCAGCTTTGTGGCGCGATTCCTGGACCCAGTCGATAAGCACCCCTTCATGATTGCTTTGCCGGAAATCGACGGCAAGGCCGTATTGGGAGGCTCGCGCCTCGCTGCGGCGCTGGACGTCCGCGAGCGTTTCCCCGCCATAGATGTGTGGCTGTCGCGTTCCCAGAAGGTTCAGATTGGGGCCGTTGAGGATGTAGACCGGTTTCATCTTTGTCGCGATCGGAAATTTGGGATGAGCTATTCCCTATGTGGAGAAGGCGGACCGGGAAAGCGTCTGATCGAAATCGCGCGATGCCCGTGTCCGGTCAAAAGAAGAAGGCCGCCGGATTCAGCGGCCCTTTCGAATTGCGGGGCAATATTGCCTAAATCACAGGCGAGCGCAATCGTCAGCAGACGCTGCAGCCATTCTGGCGGATATTGGCCGCTTCCTTCTGAAGCATAGTCTTCAACTCCGAGGGCGCGCCTGGAATGGCCTGATCGCCAATGAAGAACGCCGGTGTGCCCTGCACGCCCATGGCCGTGCCGAGCTGCAGGTTCTTCTCGATCAGTTCGTCAACTTCGGGAGCTTGCATGTCGGCTTTCAGCTTTTCGATATCCAGACCGATATCTCCGGCGACCTTGAACACCACCTCAGGCTGAATCGGGCCATTGTGCCGCATCAGCGCCTGGTGAAATTCCCAATATTTATTCTGCTTGGTCGAGGCAATCGCTGCCTGACTGGCAACACGCGAACCTTCGGAGAGAATCGGGAATTCGATGAAGACAACCCGCAAATCCTTTTCCTGCTCCGCAAGTTCGGAAACCTGTTCGAACGCGGTGCGGCAATAACCGCAATTGTAGTCGAAGAATTCCACAACGGTGATATTGCCGTCACCGAAGCTGTAGGGCGTCTGTTCCTTGTAAAGCGTAGAAAGCGCTTTCTTGCGCTCCTCTTCCGCGGCCGCTTCCTGTTTGCGGTTCAGCTCCATCAAGGCTTCCCGCAGAACTTCCGGCTCTTTCAGCAGATAGTCCTTGATGATCGTGCGGATCTCGTTTTTCTGAGACTCGTCAAACGCGCTTTTGTCCTGAGCGCCAAGCGGAACGACGATCATTGCGCTCGCCAGCATCGTGGCGGCCAGACCGAGCAGGGGTAGTTTGAAGCGCATTCAATAAACTCCAATATCAGCGGCCGCCTGTCGGCGCGCCTCATTTCTTCGCCAACTGCTTGTAGGTTTCCACATCCCGCAGGATGTCGTTCGCCTTGACCCAGTCCGGGGATCCTTCCGGCAAACCGAGCATGGCGCGTTCCGCATGAACCTTGGCATAATCGGCATTGCCTTCAAAGAAAAAGGCCTGCGCCGAGGCAAGCTGAGCCTCCGGAAGCCGGTTGAGACGGCCATAGGCCATGCCAAGCGCACGATAACCAACCACGGATTGCTTCTCCCGCAGCAGCGCCTTGCGCAGATGTTCGATCGCCGACTTCAGATCGGCGGGATCGTTCGTCGCAACCAGCGCCTGTCCAAGCATGACACGTATCAGACCCGACTCCGGAGAAAGCGACACGGCTTTCTTCAGCGGACCGACTGCCGCCTTTGCCTTGCCGCTTTCCAGCAGGAACTGGCCTTTCAGCTCGTGGAAATACGCATTGTCGGGATAGTCCGCAATCAGGGCGTCGATCTCGCCCGCCGCCCCCTGAATGCCGGACGTGAAATAAAGCGTGATCGCGCGGGCATAGCGGGCCGGAAGGGTCCGGTCGGACTCGGGGTATTTCCGCAGCACGTAGCGGGCGTTGTTCTTGTTGGTGAAGGCTTCGAGCTTCGCGCGCACCATGTCATGGCGCAATTGCAGCGTCGGCGGATCCTTCTGGGAGAAATATGGGCTGCGCTCGGCAATATCCTGAAGCTGCGCGATGCGGGTCTGCGGCATCGGGTGGCTCTGGACATAGGGGTCGACATAGCTTACCGAGCCGAGCGACTGATCGGCAAAATGACGGAACGTTTCGATCATGCCGCGCGGGGACTGCTTCGTCTGCGTAAGATAGGACACCGCCGCCTGGTCGGCCGCGGATTCCTCGGCGCGTCTGTAGGACAGGAGCGAGCGCTGGATGATCGACGTCCCGCCATAGAGAACCGCAGCGCCGGCTTCGCCGACATCATTGCCACCGCCGGATACAGCGCCGCCGACCATTGCGCCGATGCCGATCAGGTTCATGATCAGGGCAGCCGATTCCATCCGCGCCATCTGAACCTTGAGACGCGCCAGATGACCGCCGGCAATATGTCCGGCTTCATGTGCAATGACGCCGATGAGCTGGTTGGGCGTATCCGATTTCGTCATCGCGCCGACATGGATGAACATGTTCTGGCCATCGATCACGAAGGCGTTGAAGGATCGCTGGTTGACGATGTGGATGTTGATGTTCTGCGAACTCAGGCCCGCGGCGCGAAAGATCGGCGCGGCGTAGTCGGTCAGCAACTCCTCGATTTCGGCGTCGCGAATGAGCCCTATCGCGTTGGCCTGCGCAACATTCGCAAGCAGCAGGATTGACATCAAGACTGTCAGGGTACAGCGCCGACCGGCGGCGGCAAGGCTGTACCAAGCGCGAGGCAAGCTTGGTTTGAGCACGGGCATTCTCGTCTTTTTTAACAGAAGTTCGTCTGAAACCCATTTCGCTTGTCAAAGCGTATGCGAAACCTAGAGTGGCGGAGTTCGCCGGTCAACATCGCGAATATATGGGGACACGATATCGTGATGGCATCACGTTTCATTCGGGGATAAGGCACCTTCATTTAGGCATAAGCATGACAAGATTTGAAGGAAGAGGTGAGCACGGTGCCGCAGCAACCGAAAAATGATGCGAATGCGAGGCGCATGGTGCGCGCGTCATTGCGCAGCGAGATTTCGCCATTCGTCGTGATGGACATCATGCGCGCATCAGCCGAGCTTGAGGTCGCGGGCCGCAATATCGTCCACATGGAGGTCGGCCAGCCCGGCACGCCCGCGCCGCGCATCGTGCGGGAAGCCGTCAAGGCGGCCATTGACCGGGACGTGCTCGGCTATACCGAGGCGCTGGGCATTCCTGGGCTGCGCGAAAGGATCGCCCGCCATTACCGGGACGCCTACGGTCTGGAGATCGGGCCCGAGCGGGTTGTTGTCACCGCGGGGTCGTCGGCGGGTTTCGTTCTGGCGTTTCTGGCGCTTTTCGATGCGGGAACGCCGATCCTGCTGCCGGAGCCGGGCTATCCCTGCTACCGGAACATCGTTCAGGCGCTGGGCCTCAAGCCCGTCAGCGTGCCGGTCGGTCCCGACGAGCGCTGGATGCCGACGCCGGAGCTGTTGACGCGCGCAGCCTCAAACGGCGGCGAGCCGAAGCCGGAAGGCATCCTGTTTGCCAGCCCCGCCAATCCGACGGGCACGGTGATGACGCCCCCTGCGCTCGCATCCATCTGCGAATGGTGCCGGACGCAAGGCGTCACGATCATATCGGATGAAATCTATCATGGGCTCACCTACGACACGCCCGCCGAGACGGCGTTGCGTTTCGACGACGAAGCCATCGTCATCAACAGCTTCTCGAAATATTTCTCCATGACCGGCTGGCGGATCGGCTGGATGGTCGTGCCGCCGCATCTGGTCCGCGCCGTGGAGCGTCTCGCCCAGAACTTCTATATTTCGCCGACTACCGTTTCGCAGATCGGCGCGATCGCGGCATTCGACGCCATCGAGGAGCTTGAGGCGAACAAGGCGGTTTACGCGCGGAATCGCGAGTTCCTGATGGAAGAATTGCCATATGCGGGCTTTCGCAAGCTGGCCCCGGCCGATGGCGCCTTTTACTTCTATGCGGACATATCCGACCTGACCGATGACAGTCAGGCATTTGCGAAGATGCTGCTGGAAGAGCTGGGCGTCGCGGCCACGCCGGGCGTCGATTTCGATCCGGTGCGCGGACGGCAGTTCCTGCGTTTTTCCTATGCCGGGACGCATGAAGCCATGGTGGAGGCGGTCAAGAGGCTGCGCACCCTGCGCGGGTGAGGCAAACCGAGAGATTAGCCTGAGGGCAAGAATGAAAATGCCCCGTTCCGGTTTGTCCGCAACGGGGCATTCGATCTCAACACGTCATGACCGGCTCCGGTCAGGCGTCGCGCCGCTGCCACCAGCCGCGCTTGCTGCCCTTGGGCTTGGGCGGCGGCGGAGCTTTCGGCTCCTCGGCTATTGCTGTTTCGCCCTCGTGATCCGCTTCCAGAGTTTCGCCGCCGCCTTCATGACCGGATTCGACTCCGTCGTCCTGCCCGTTGGCTTTTGCGGCGCCGTTGGCTGTCCTGGTCCGCGACCGGCTGCGCGGGTTGCGAAAGGAACGCGTATCATGACCGGCCTCTTCGTCGGCGCGGTCTGCCTCCTTTTCCGGCTCAGGCTCGGAAGGCGCTGGTTCGACAATCGCGGCAGGCGCTTCTGCTTCAGCCGCGACGGTCTGAGGTTGCTCCTCGCGGGGCTCGTCTCCTGCGGGCTGAGCGGTCGGGGTGTAATAGTCGGGCTGGTCACCCACCGGGCCAGGCTCGCCGCTTGCGGCAGCCTCGGACGTCTCCGATGCCTCCAGCGCCCCGGCTTCACCGCCGCGCGCCCCGCGCTGGTTTCGTCCCCCGCGACGTCCGCGCCGACGAGACCGTCTGCGCGGCTTCTCGCCATCCTCGCCGCTTTCGCCATCGGCCTGCGCGGCTTCGCGAGAGGCCGGGCGGGCCGCATCCTCGTCATCTTCGGAACTGTCCCGCTCGCTCGTGGCGGAAGCGCGGTTATCGTCGTAGCTTTCCTGATTGTCGTCGCGGCCGCGTCTGCGTCGGCGTTTGCGGCGCGAGCGGCCCTTGTCGTCCGCATTCTCGTCCTGCTCGGCCTCGAACGGCACGATGATCCGGTCGTTCTGGGAAATGGCGGCGCTTGCCGTTCCATCGCCCACAGCGACCGCGACCTTCTCAATGTAGAAATTCGCGCCCTGCATCTTGTCGCTCGCGAGCGCGCTGATCGTCACATTGTGGCGCGTTTCGATGTCATGCAGATAAGTGCGCTTCTGGTTCAGGATATAGAGAGCGACGTCCGGCGAGCAAATCGCGGCCAGATCGCAAGGCGTGTGCGTGCGCAGCCAGTCCTCAAGGCTCCGCAGAACCGAAAGCGCGACCGACTCCGTTGAGCGCACCACACCGGTTCCCTGGCAATGCGGACATTGCGTGGTCGAGCCCTCGACCATCCCGGTGCGGATGCGCTGACGCGACATTTCCATCAGACCGAAATGGCTGATCCGGCCAACCTGGATCCGCGCCCGGTCGTTACGCAGGCATTCCTTCAGCTTCCGCTCGACGGAGCGATTGTTGCGCCGCTCCTCCATGTCGATGAAGTCGATGACGATCAGGCCGGCAAGGTCACGAAGACGGAGCTGGCGGGAAATTTCCTCCGCCGCTTCGAGATTGGTCTTGAGCGCCGTGTCCTCGATGGAGAATTCCCGCGTGGACTTGCCGGAGTTGACATCTACGGCAACGAGCGCTTCGGTCTGGTTGATGATGACGTAGCCGCCGGAGGGCAGCGTCACCTGCGGACTGAACATCGCATTGAGCTGCCGCTCGACCTCGTAGCGCGTGAATACCGGCTCGGGGTCCTTGTAGGGCTGGACGTTCTTGGCATGGCTCGGCATGAGCATGCGCATGAAGTCCTTGGCGTCGCGATAAGCGTCGTCGCCCGCGACCAGAACCTCGTCGATCTCGCGGCTGTAGAGATCGCGGATCGAGCGCTTAATCAGGTCGCCTTCCTCATAGACGAGGCATGGCGCGCTGGAGCCGAGCGTCAGATCGCGCACATTCTCCCAAAGCCGGAGCAGATATTCGTAATCACGCTTGATCTCCGTTTTCGTGCGCGCCGCGCCCGCCGTGCGGATGATCAGGCCCATGCCCTCCGAGACGTCGAGTTCCTGTGCGATCTCGCGCAGTCTCTTCCGGTCGGCGGGGGATGCGATCTTGCGCGAAATTCCGCCGCCGCTGCCCGTATTCGGCATCAGCACGGTGTAGCGGCCGGCAAGCGAGAGATAGGTCGTCAGCGCCGCGCCTTTGTTGCCGCGTTCTTCCTTGACCACCTGAACGAGCAGGATCTGGCCACGCTTGATGACTTCCTGAATCTTGTAGGACCGGCGGCGGCGGCGGTGACGTTGCGGAAGTTCCTCAAGCGCGTCCTCGCTGCCGACGGACTCGACGTGATCGAGATCGCCATTTTCGTCGCCGGAGCCGTTCTCGTCGTCACCGTGCGAACCGCGTCCGTTGCGTTTCTTGCTGGTGACGGCTTCGACCGTTTCCACGCTGTCAGGGAACTCGTTCGTGGAGTGTGACGGAGCCTCATCGTCGGCGGCGTCATCTTCGTCGCCATCCGCTCCCTTAGAGGAATATTTCGCAGCAGGCAAAGCGGCTTCAAGCGCAGCCGTCTGGCGGCTGTCGTCGCTGCCGTCCTCGGCGAAGGCGTCGTCAGCGCCAAATTCGTGAGTCGCTGATGCGGAACGCGCCCCCTCGATCTCATCCTCGCCAGCGCGGGCTTCCACAACGTCGTCGATATCGTCGTCGGCGTCGTCACTCGCGGATTTGGGGTCGAATTCTTCATCCTTCAGCGCCTGCCTTTCGGCCATCGGCAACTGATAATAGTCAGGATGAATTTCGCTGAAGGCAAGAAATCCGTGACGGTTGCCGCCGTAATTTACAAATGCCGCCTGAAGCGAGGGTTCGACGCGAGTGACTTTGGCGAGATATATATTTCCTCTTAGTTGTTTTCTTGTTGCGGATTCGAAATCAAATTCTTCAACTCGATTGCCGCGAAGCACCACCACCCGGGTTTCTTCCGGGTGCGTGGCATCGATTAGCATTTTGTTTCCCATGTCTTATTGTCTCCCGCGCGTCAACGCGGCCAGGACCGGAAGCCCAGAAGATCGGGTTTGGAATTGGCTTGTGCATTGGGGCGCGTGCTATCGCTTGGCGTCCGGCTATGGGGCGACTTCGCGTAACACGCCAAACCGCGAGGCCCAGCGAAGCGCAATCGCTTCGGCATGGAGGGCCGCTTCTTTTGTGCGTGACGCGCATGTCGGAGCCGGAGCGCGAGGTCGTCATCATGTGTTTTGAATGCATGGACTGAAATCGCGGTGTCCAGAACATCCAAATTCCTCAAAGTTAAGGCGCGAATCGTTATCTGTTCGATTTAACAACCCACGCCGCGTTCTCTCTTCGCGCCATTCAGAATTGCGAGAGGAACGAAAATTCCAAAATCGGGTGGCGCCGCCACGTCCCGTCAATCCGGTCGGTTGCGGTTGCCTTGCAGTGCATTACTCTCACCAACTAACCCATAACCTGAAGCTTCGGAACTCCAGGGGGGTGAGAATTCTTGCTCACGGATCACAATGCAAAGATATAGCCTGACCTTGCGGCGATGCCTCAATAGCCGACCGACGCTTCTGCCAATGGACCCATACGAGTCGCAGTAATACAGTTAGTCGCGGCTCTCGGCAAGTGCTACGGCTTTGCATAATTGTGCGTAACATCCAAATCACAACGTTACCTTAATTCTCGTCTTTATAATCAAGCCGAAAACACGCATAGTGCCGCCGGTTCGAAGCCGGAAGCGGCAATAGAGGAGCGTCGCCGTGCCAATGGGCGCTGACACGGTAAGACTTGGAAATCTGATCGCATTTCTGCTCGCCAGCATGATCCTGGCAGTGATTCCGGCGTCAGCGGCGGCTGCGAATGAACGCGGGGCGGTGGCGCGGGACGCACGTGTCGGCGGCGACGAGAACCGCACGCGGTTTGTTGCCGACCTGTCGGAAACGGTGGAGTTCCGCGCCTTTCTGCTCGCCGATCCCTATCGAATCATCATCGACCTGCCGGAAGTCCAGTTCCAGATGCCCGGCGGCGTCGGCTGGGAAGGACGCGGCCTTGTCAGCGCATTTCGCTACGGCCTGTTCGCGCCCGGAAAATCACGTATCGTGATCGACGTGACCGGCCCCGTTCTCATCGACAAGGCCTTTGTCCGGGCCGCCGAAAACGGCCAGCCGGCGCGCCTTGTCGTCGACATCGTGCAGACGACGCAGAGCAATTTCGCCACGCAGCAGGAGCGTCAAAGCCTGCTACGCTCGATGTCGCCGAACGGCTTTCAGACCAGCACCGAGTCAATGATCGACGGCGCCGATCCCGACGCCTCAAGGAGCGCGGCCAACGCCGGAAAACCGATTATCGTTCTGGACCCGGGACACGGAGGCGTTGATCCTGGCGCCATCAGCGTCGGCGGAAATTATGAGAAGGACATTGTCTTCGAGTTTTGCAAGATCCTCAAGGCGAAGCTGGAGAAAACGGGGAACTACCGCGTCCTCATGACGCGGGACGAGGACATCTTCATATCGCTCGACGATCGCGTCGAGTTCGCCCGCAAGCAACAGGCGAATCTGCTGATTTCCCTGCACGCCGACGCGCTGGACCCCAAGCATCCGCTGGTCAACGCGAGGGCGATCAAGGAAACGCGCGGCGCCAGTGTCTACACCCTGTCGGAAGAAGCGTCGGACGAACTTGCAAAAATCATCGCGGCGCGCGAAAACCGGTCCGACGTGCTCGCCGGCGTCGAATTGCCGGGCGGTACGGATGACGATCTGGCAAGCATCCTGATCGACCTAATGCACCGGGAAACCAAGAATCTCTCGGTTTCCTTTGCAAAAACGCTGCTCAGCGGACTTGACGGGGCAGCCGAACTTACGAACAGTCCGCACCGGTTTGCGAATTTCCGCGTCCTCAAGGCGCAGGATGTTCCTTCGGTGCTCATGGAACTTGGATATTTGAGCAATAGCGCGGACGAATCGGACTTGACCTCCGAAAAGTGGCGGTCAAAGGTCACCGACGCTATGGTAGAAGCGATTGGCGCGTTTTTTGCCAAGAGGATGGTAAGCGTTCCAGGCTAGTGAGCAAACTCTGACAATACAGCACGCCCACTGGCTCTGCCGGAGGCCTGCCGTTCAGAAACATCATGCATATATCAAGACTTGGTCACTGCCTGTCTTTCGCATGAACAAACAAGCAAGAAGCTGGATCAGAAGCAAGCGATGCACCCACATGCACCCGTAATGCCCCCGCCGCGGCAAAAGAAGCGCCGGAAGAGCCTCGTTCTGCGCTTTCTCGGTTTTGCCTTTACCGCAGGCGCCGTTCTTTTTCTCGTCGGCTCCGCCATCGCCGGTTACTTCCTGTGGCAGATTTCGCAGGAATTGCCCGACTATGAAGGGCTGGCAAAATACGAACCGGCGGTGATGACGCGCGTTCACGCCAATGACGGCAGCCTGATCGGCGAATTCGCGCGTCAAAAGCGCGTCTATGTCCCGATAACGGCCATTCCCAAACAACTGATCCATGCCTTCATATCGGCGGAAGACCAGAATTTCTATCAGCACACAGGGCTTGACTTCAGAGGCATCATGCGCGCCGTCGTCCAGAACGGGCGGCGTTTTCTGGGCATGGGCGGCAGCAGGGAAGGCGCTTCCACGATCACGCAGCAGGTCGCCAAGAACTTCTTCCTGACCCCGGAACAAAGCCTGAAGCGCAAGGTGATGGAGGCTTTGCTCGCGATCCGTATCGAACGGGCCTTTCCAAAAGACAAGATCATGGAGTTGTATCTCAACGAGATCTATTTCGGGATGGGCTCCTACGGTGTCGCGGCGGCGTCGCTGAACTATTTCGGCAAGGAGTTGCAGGATCTTACCATCGAGGAATGCGCCTATCTGGCCGCCCTGCCGAAAGCTCCGAACAACTATCACCCCTTTCGCCACACCGAGCGCGCGGTTGCCCGCCGCAACTGGGTGATCAGCCGCATGGTTGCCGAAGGGCATATCGATCCGGCTGAAGCCGAGGTGGCCGAGAAGCAGCCGCTGACCGTGAGCCCCCGTCCATTCGGCGTGACGCAATTCGCCGCCGAATATTTCGCCGAGGAAGTCCGGCGCACATTGATCAATCTGTATGGCGAAGACAATCTTTACGGCGGCGGTCTCTCGGTGCGAACCACGCTCGACCCGGAATTGCAGAAGCTTGCGCGAAAGGCGCTGCGCGAGGGGCTCGTCCGCTATGACCGCAAGCAGGGCTATCGCGGGCCGGTCAATAAGATCGGAACCTCCGGCGACTGGGGCGCGGCACTCGCCGAAATCGAGGTCCTGTCCGATCTCGAACCGTGGAAGCTGGGCGTCGTCCTGGAGGCAAGCGAAAAGCGGGCCGTTGTCGGCCTGAGGCCAGATCGAACGGCAGCCCGCAAGATCGAGACAGACCGCAAGACGGTGGAGTTGCCGCTCGACAACGTCAAATGGGCGCGCGAACCAAAGGGGACGGACAAACGCGGGACGATGCGCCTTGGCAACAAGATCAAGGCCGTGACCGACGTTCTTTCACCCGGCGACGTGATCTATGTCGCCCCGAAAGCGGAAATAAACCCTGACGATGAAGAGGACGAGAAGGAAGAAGCCGGCAAGGCCGATGGCTGGCGGCTCGTACAGATCCCCGAGGTCGACGGCGCCATTCTGGTGATGGACCCGTATACCGGCCGCGTTCTTGCCGATGTCGGCGGCTTCAGCTTCGCGGGCAGCGAGTTCGACCGCGCCATTCAAGCAAAACGCCAGCCCGGTTCGTCGTTCAAGCCGGTTGTCTACGCAACGGCGCTCGACAATGGCTACACGCCCTCCAGCATCGTCCTTGACGCGCCTCTTGCTATCGAGCAGGGCGGGGGGCAGGACATCTGGAAGCCGGAGAACTACGAGAATAAGTTCTACGGACCGTCGACCTTGCGGCTTGGCCTGGAGAAATCACGCAACCTGATGACGGTGCGTCTGGCGCAGGATCTCGGCATGCCGCTGATTGCGGAATATTCGCGCCGCTTCAATGTCTACGATCAATTGCCGCCGCTGCTGTCGATGGCGCTGGGCGCGGGCGAGACGACGCTCATGCGCATGGTGACCTCCTATGCGTCGTTCGCCAATGGGGGCAAGCGCGTGGAGCCGACCCTGATCGATCGCATTCAGGATCGCTATGGCCGCACCATCTGGCGTCACGACAATCGCGAATGCGTCGGCTGCTCCGCCGAGGACTGGCAGAATCAGCCGGCGCCGGAGTTGCCC
Source organism: Rhodomicrobiaceae bacterium (assembly GCA_050330195.1). Lineage (GTDB taxonomy): Bacteria > Pseudomonadota > Alphaproteobacteria > Rhizobiales > Rhodomicrobiaceae > JAHQVI01. Next base: position 29,882 of record JBHJOB010000003.1, read on the forward strand.
GACAACCGCAAGCAGATCATCCATCCGCATTCGGCATACCAGACCGTATCCATGCTGGAGGGCGTGGTGAAACGCGGCACCGGCTACAGGGTCTCCAAGGTTGGCAAGCCGCTCGCGGGCAAGACCGGCACCACGAATGACGAGAAGGACGCTTGGTTCGTCGGCTTCTCTCCGGATCTCGTTGCGGGCGTGTTCGTCGGTTTCGACAATCCCAAGCCGATGGGCAAGGGCGCGACCGGCGGTGGTATCGCCTCGCCGATCTTCCGAGACTTCATGAAATGGGCGCTGGCCGACAAGCCCGCGACGCCATTCCGCGTACCGCCGGGGATCAAGCTGGTTCGCATTGACGCCAAGACCGGCATGCGCGCGCAGCAGGGCGACCAGCGCACGATCCTCGAAGCCTACAAGCCCAATGAGGAGCCGCTGGATCCATTCTCCTTCGTTACCTATCCGGGCGCCGATATCGGCGCATCGGGCGGCGGCGGCGGAGGAGGAGGAGGCGGGGCAACCGCAGGCGGTGGCTTCTCGCGGCAGCCACAGGCCGGCGGCCTCTACTGACCTCACATTTGTTTACAGACGGGCGGCGCTCATGTTATCGGCGCCGCCTGACATTTTTATCCGGAGATTTTCATCATGCGCGCCGAAACGCAGGGAATTGTCGATCGCATCAAGGAGTCCCTTACGCTGCTGCGGAGGCATCTTTGACTGGGACAACGCCACCATCCGCCTCAAGGAACTGAACGCCCGCGCCGAAGATCCCGACCTCTGGAACGATTCGCAGAATGCGCGCGCCGTCATGCGCGAGCGCCAGCAACTGGAAGATTCCATCAACGCCTATACCGAGCTGGAAAGCGGCCTGAGCGACAATCTCGAACTCATCGCGCTCGGTGAGGAAGAGGGCGACAGGGAAATCGTCGCGGACGCGGAGAAAGCGTTGGCCGAACTCGCCCGTAGGGCATCCACGCTCGAAGTCGAGGCGCTGCTTTCCGGCGAGGCGGACGGCAATGACGCGTTTCTCGAAGTCCACGCCGGCGCAGGCGGCACGGAAAGCCAGGACTGGGCGCAGATGTTGTCGCGCATGTATCTGCGCTGGGCCGAGCAGCGTCGCTTCAAGACCGAAGTGATCGAGGCCAGCGCCGGCGAAGAGGCCGGTCTGAAATCCATCACGGTGCAGATCAAGGGCCAGAACGCCTATGGCTGGCTGAAGACGGAGTCGGGCGTGCATCGGCTCGTGCGGATTTCGCCCTACGATTCCAACGCACGCCGGCATACGAGTTTCGCTTCGGTCTGGGTCTACCCGGCGATCAATGACGAGATCAACATCGACGTCAATGAAGGCGACTGCCGGATCGACACCTATAGGTCGAGCGGCGCGGGCGGCCAGCATGTGAACACGACGGATAGCGCTGTCCGCATTACCCACTTGCCCACCGGCATTGTTGTTCAGTGCCAGAACGAACGCTCGCAGCACAAGAACAAGGCAACCGCCTGGTCGATGCTGAAGGCGCGGCTCTATGAGTTGGAGCTGAAAAAGCGCGAGGAAGCCGCGCAAGCGGAAGCCGCCGGCAAGACCGAAATCGGCTGGGGCCATCAGATCCGCTCCTATGTGCTGCAGCCCTATCAGCTTGTGAAGGATCTGCGCACGGGCGTTGAAAGCACCAACCCGTCAGCGGTTCTGGACGGCGAGATCGACAGCTTTGTCGAAGCGGCGCTGGCCCAGCGCATCGAGGGCGGCACGCCGGCGGAGATCGAGGATCTGGATTAATTGTCCGGCCGTGCGCATTCCGGTCCGGCTTTCGCACGTCGGAAGCGCGACAACGAACTGTGACATTCCTCCCTGCCCCGCCTGCTTGCCAGGATGAACAATTTCTGTCATTCTCAGCAGGGTAGGTCAGTCTTGCTGTCCTTTGCGACGTTCAGCTCGCTCGTTTTTTCTGGTTACAGAAAGCACGGGCGGGGTGTTTTGCGCGCGAAAGACACGAAATCGGACTAGGATTGGCTTTCCCATACTGGCGGAGAGTGTGTTTGCCGATCCTCCATGAGGGGCGGTCAGCAGGCATGACTATCCATCAGAACCGGATGCAGAGACTGCCTTGGGGGTCCTTAGCAAGGGGCATGGCAGCCTGCTTGATCGATAGCCCGGCGCTGGCAGAGCGCCGTATGCCAAGCATATCGGGGCAAGTAACGACACCATGACGAAACGGATTCCAGACAGCACGGCCCCTGCCACGAATCGGCAGAGCGGCGCGCCTTCTTCGCGAGCAACGGGCCTTTACCGGCCGGAGTTCGAGCATGACGCCTGCGGTATCGGCCTGATCGCCGATATCAAGGGCAATAAAAGTCATGAGATCATCGAAAGCGGTCTGAAAATCCTCGTCAATCTCACCCATCGCGGCGCTGTCGGCGCGGACCCGCTGGCGGGCGACGGTGCGGGGATGCTCGTTCAGATACCGCATGAGTTTTTCGCCGAGGAAGCCGCGCGCCTTGGTTTCGCCTTGCCGGAGCCGGGGCAGTATGGCGTCGGCCAGTTGTTTCTGCCGCGCGATCCGAATGCGCGCAAGAGCTGCGAGGCCATAATCGAGGCGGCAATCGCAGAAGAAGGACAGGTGTTGCTCGGTTGGCGCGATGTGCCTGTCGATAATTCAGGGCTGCCCAAAATTGTGACTGATCCCGAGCCGTTTCAGAGGCAGGTCTTCATCGGGCGCGGCGCAATCCCCATGACCGACGACGAGTTCGAGCGCCGGCTCTACCTGATCCGCAAGGTCATCTCCAACCGCATCATCGCTCTGGGCCGCGACAAGGAGCGGGCGGAATATTACCCCGTTTCCATGTCGTCGCGCACGGTGGTCTACAAGGGCATGTTCCTCGCCTTTCAGCTCGGCGAATATTACCGCGACCTGCACGATCCGCGCTTCAAATCCGCGCTGTCGCTTGTGCATCAGCGCTTCTCGACCAACACTTTCCCGTCGTGGAAGCTCGCGCATCCCTATCGGATGGTCGCGCATAATGGCGAAATCAATACGCTGCGCGGCAACGTCAACTGGATGGCGGCGCGTCAGGCCAGCGTGTCCTCGCCCCTGTTCGGCGACGACATTTCCAAGCTCTGGCCGATCTCCTATGAGGGCCAGTCCGACACGGCTTGCTTCGACAATGCGCTGGAATTCCTGATCCAGGGCGGCTATCCGCTCGCCCACGCCATGATGATGCTGATCCCGGAAGCCTGGGCCGGCAACCCGCTGATGGATGAAAAACGCCGGGCGTTCTACGAATATCACGCCGCGCTGATGGAGCCGTGGGACGGCCCCGCCGCCGTTGCCTTCACCGATGGCCGCCAGATCGGCGCGACGCTCGACCGCAACGGCCTGCGGCCCGCGCGCTATTTCGTCACCGACGACGACAAGGTGATCCTTGCCTCCGAAATGGGGGTGCTGCCCTATCCTGAAGAGCGGATCGTGCAGAAATGGCGCTTGCAGCCGGGGCGCATGCTGCTGATCGACCTCGAAAAAGGCCGCATCGTCTCGGATGAGGAGATCAAGGCCGAACTTGCGGACAGCCACCCGTTTCAGGACTGGCTGGATGCCGGGCAGATCCGCATCGGCGACCTGCCGGAAGCGGCCGATGGCGTCCCGCTGTCCAATACGCCGCTGCTCGACCGGCAGCAGGCTTTCGGCTACACGCAGGAAAGCTGGAAATTCGTCATGCAGCCCATGGTGGAAGGCGGTCAGGAAGCCATCGGCTCGATGGGCACCGATACGCCGGTTTCCGCGCTTTCGGCCAAGCCCAAGCTGCTGCACACTTATTTCAAGCAGAACTTCGCACAGGTGACGAACCCGCCCATCGACCCGATCCGCGAGGAACTGGTGATGAGCCTCGTCTCCTTCATCGGTCCGCGTCCGAACATTCTCGACCTTGAGGGCACTTCGACGCTGAAGCGGCTCGAAGTGCATCACCCGATCCTGACGAACGATCAGCTCGATCGGTTGCGCGCTCTTGACGGCGCGACGGATTTTCCCTTCCACGCCAAGACGCTGAACATGACCTACAGCGCCGAATTGGGCGCGAATGGCATGGCGGGCGCGCTGGACGCATTGTCGAATGAAGCCGAGAAGGCCATCGGCGACGGCTACAATATCATCGTGCTCTCCGACCGGGGGGTGAATTCCTCGCGGATTGCGATTCCCTCGCTTCTGGCGACATCGGCCGTGCACCATCACCTGATCCGCAAGGGCCTGCGTACCTCCGTCGGCCTCGTTGTCGAAACCGGCGAAGCGCATGAAGTCCATCAGTTCTGCACGCTGGCCGGTTATGGCGCAGAGGCGATCAACCCCTATCTCGCTTTCGAGACCATCGCGGCCATGCTGCCCGAACTCGATGAGCCGATCAGCTATGAAGACGCCGAAAAGCGCTACATCAAGGCGATCAACAAGGGCATATTGAAGGTCATGTCCAAGATGGGCATCTCGACCTATCAGTCCTATTGCGGCGCGCAGATCTTCGATGCGGTCGGCCTGCATTCCAGCTTCGTCGACAAATACTTCACCGGCACTCACACGCAGATCGAAGGCGTTGGCCTGGAAGAGATCGCGGCGGAGACCGCGGAGCGGCACCGGCTCGCATTCGCCGACGTGCCCGTGCTGCGGACAGCGCTCGATGTCGGCGGCGAATATGCCTACCGCATTCGCGGCGAGGCGCATATGTGGCGTCCCGAGACGGTCGCGGCGCTGCAACACGCCGTGCGCGGCAATGTCCCGGAAAAATTCCGCGAATATTCCCAGAAGCTGAACGATCAGAGCGAGCAGCTCATGACGCTGCGCGGCCTGTTCCGGATCAAGGATGCGGGCGAGCTGGGCAAAGGCCCCGTTCCGCTCGAAGAGGTCGAGGCGGCAACCGATATCGTCAAGCGCTTCTCCACGGGCGCGATGTCGTTCGGCTCGATCAGCCGCGAGGCGCACACCACCCTCGCCATCGCCATGAACCGGATCGGCGGCAAGTCCAACACGGGCGAAGGCGGGGAGGAATCCGACCGCTACACGCCGATGCCGAATGGCGACACGATGCGCTCGGCGATCAAGCAAGTCGCGTCCGGCCGATTTGGTGTGACAACGGAATATCTCGCCAATTCGGACATGATGCAGATCAAGATCGTGCAGGGTGCCAAGCCCGGCGAGGGCGGTCAGCTCCCCGGCCACAAGGTGGACAGCGTCATCGCCAAGGTGCGCCATTCGACGCCGGGCGTCGGCCTGATTTCGCCGCCCCCGCATCACGACATCTACTCGATCGAGGATCTGGCGCAGCTCATCTACGACCTGAAGAACGTCAATCCGGCCGCGGATGTCAGCGTCAAGCTCGGCTCCGAAGTCGGCGTGGGCACGGTTGCGGCCGGTGTCGCCAAGGCGCGCGCGGATCACGTCACCATCGCAGGCTTCGAGGGCGGCACGGGCGCGTCCCCGCTGACATCGATCAAGCATGCGGGCAGCCCGTGGGAGATCGGCCTTGCCGAGACGCATCAGACGCTGGTGCTGAACGAGCTGCGCGGACGTATCGCCGTGCAGGTCGATGGCGGCATCCGCACGGGCCGGGACGTCGTCATCGGCGCTCTTCTGGGGGCGGATGAATTCGGTTTCGCCACCGCACCGCTCATTGCCGTCGGCTGTCTGATGATGCGCAAATGCCATCTGAACACGTGTCCGGTCGGCATCGCGACGCAAGATCCCGAGTTGCGCAAGCGGTTCAAGGGCGCGCCCGAGCATGTCATCAATTTCTTCTTCATGATTGCCGAGGAAGTGCGCGAGTTCATGACAGCCATTGGCGTGCGCAGCTTCAATGAGCTGATCGGGCGCTCTGACTGGCTCGACAAGGAGCGCGCCATCGCACACTACAAGTCGCGCGGGCTGGATTTCGGCAATTTGTTCTTCAAGCCGGACGTGCCGTCGCATGTCGCGGTCTACAACAAGGAACGCCAGAACCACCCGATCGACGACATCCTCGACCGCAGGCTGATCGAATTGGCAAAGCTGGCAATCGAGGAGAAGCGCCCGGTCAAGCTGGACCTCCCGATCAGCAACGTTGACCGCGCGACGGGCGCGATGCTCTCCGGCGTCATCGCCAAGCGCTACGGCCATGCCGGGCTCCCGGAAGACACCATCTGGATCACGCTTCGCGGTACGGCGGGCCAGAGCTTCGGCGCATGGGTTGCCAGTGGCGTCACGCTCGACCTGATCGGCGACGCCAACGACTATGTCGGCAAAGGGCTGTCCGGCGGACGGCTGATCGTGCGCCCGGCGGATGAAAGCCGTATCGTGCCGGAGGAAAGCATCATCGTCGGCAACACCGTGCTTTACGGCGCGATTTCCGGCGAATGCTACTTCCGCGGCGTCGCGGGCGAGCGCTTCGGGGTGCGCAATTCCGGCGCGATTGCCGTTGTCGAAGGCACCGGCGATCATGGCTGCGAATACATGACCGGCGGCATCGTGGCCGTCCTTGGACGGACGGGCCGCAATTTCGCGGCGGGCATGTCGGGCGGCATCGCCTATGTGCTCGACGAGGACGGCAGCTTCGAGCAGCGCTGCAACATGGCGATGGTCGATCTGGAGCCGATTGCCGCCGAGGAAGAGCGCATGAACCGCTATTCGCATCAGGCGGGCGATCTGGCGGGGCACGGCCTCGTGGACCTTCAGCGCGACATGACCAAGTTCGACGCCGAGCGGTTGCGCCAACTTATAGAAAACCACCGGCATCACACCGGTTCGGAACGTGCGCGGCTCATTCTTGAAAACTGGGATGAGTACCTGCCGAAATTCGTCAAGGTCATGCCAGTCGAATACCGCCGGGCGCTTGAGGACATGGCCCGCGCGCAGGCCGCCGATCAGACCGGGTTCGACGTGCTGGAAATCGGCCTCCAGCACGCACGCGGGACTTGAACAAGGTGAGGATCTTCGGCGATCTGAACTCCGGCAATTGCCTTAAGGTGAAATGGACGGCTGAATATCTCGGCCTGCCATTCACCTGGCAGCCGGTCGACATGATGGCGGGCGAAACCCGGGAAACCGGATTTCTGGAACGTTTTCCCTTTGGCCAGATCCCCGCGATTGCCTTCGATGACGGGCGCACACTGGCGCAGTCCAACGCCATCATCCGCTATCTGGCGCACGGTTCGCGGCTGCTGCCGGACGATACGTTCGCGCAGGCGAAGGTCGATGAATGGCTGTTCTGGGAGCAATATTCCCACGAACCTTATATCGCCGTCTGCCGGTTCCATATGGTGTATAAAGAGCAATCGAAGGAAACGCGCGAGGCCTGGCGCGTCGAACGCGGCGAGGCGGCGCTCGATCTGATGGAGCGTCATCTGACGGGACGCGACTGGTTCGCCGGACCGGATATGACGATTGCCGACATTTCGCTGCTCGCCTATACGCGCGTGGCGCATGAGGGCGGGTTTGATTTGAGCGCACGGCAACAGCTGCGCAGCTGGATCGGCCGCGCGGAAACGGAATTGAGTTTGGCCGCAGCCGCCTGAATTATGGCGGCGCGACAGGACGGGAGAACACTGATGGGTAAACCAACCGGATTTCTTGAGATCGAGCGTCAGGACCGCGCCTATGCGCCGGCTTCCGACCGTGTACGGCATTACAAGGAGTTCGTGATTCCGCTGGAAGACCGCGAAGTCGGCCGGCAGGCGGCGCGCTGCATGGATTGCGGCATCCCCTATTGCCATACGGGCTGCCCGGTCAACAACCAGATCCCGGACTGGAACGACCTCGTCTATCATGGCGACTGGGAGGATGCCGCGCGCAATCTTCATTCCACGAACAATTTTCCCGAAGTCACCGGCCGCGTCTGTCCTGCACCGTGCGAAGCGGCGTGTACGCTCAATCTCGAAGACATACCCGTCACGATCAAGACCATCGAATGCACCATCGCCGACAAGGCGTTTCAGGAAGGCTGGGTGAAGCCCGAGCCGCCGGAGCGGAAAACCGGCAAGCGGGTAGCGGTCGTCGGGTCGGGACCCGCCGGTCTGGCAGCCGCGCAGCAACTGGCGCGCGCGGGGCACGATGTTCATGTCTTCGAGAAATTCGCCAAGCCGGGCGGCCTGCTGCGCTATGGCATCCCCGATTTCAAGATGGAGAAAACCATTGTCGAACGCCGCGTTCGCCAGATGGAGCTTGAGGGCGTGACCTTCCATTGCAATGTCCATGTGGGCGTCGACAGGACGGCAGCCGAGCTTGAAGCTGAATTCGACGCGGTGCTGCTCGCAGGCGGAGCGGAAAAGCCGCGCGACCTGCCGCTGGAGGGGCGCGACCTTGAAGGCATCGAATTCGCGATGAACTTCCTGCCGCAGCAGAACCGCCGCGTGTCCGGCGAAGAGCTCGGCGACGTCGAGCCGATCCTGGCGACCGGCAAGCATGTGGTCGTGATCGGCGGCGGCGATACCGGGTCGGACTGCATCGGCACGTCCTTCCGGCAGGGCGCGCTCAGCGTCACCCAGCTTGAAATCATGCCGCAGCCACCGCTCAAGGAAAACAAGCTGATGACGTGGCCGAACTGGCCGCTGAAGCTGCGCACCTCCTCCAGCCAGGCGGAAGGCGCGGAGCGCGATTTCAGCGTCATGACGCAGTATTTTTCCGGCGCGAACGGCAAGGTGGAAAAGCTGCATTGCGTACGCGTGGATGAGAAGATGCAGCCGGTGCCGGGCTCAGAATTCGAGCTGAAGGCCGATCTGGTGCTGCTGGCAATGGGCTTCGTCAGCCCTGTGCATGAGGGCATGATCGGGGAGTTGAGCGTCGAGTTGGACGGGCGCGGCAATGTGAAAGCCAATGAGCGCGAATATCTCACCAGCCGGGACAAGGTCTTCGCCGCCGGCGACATGCGGCGCGGTCAGTCGCTCGTCGTCTGGGCAATCCGCGAAGGGCGGCAGGCGGCCCACGCCATAGACAAATATCTGATGGGTCACACGGATCTGCCGCGCTGATCGGGGAAATGGAAGCGATCCGGCGGTTGAAACGCCGTCATTCCAGCGCCATTTCCGTCAGTTCATAGTCTGAAAAGCGCGCCCGGCTCACAGCGCGCTTTTTCATTTGCGAAAGCTCCTGTTCAGGGATGCCGGGTATCATGCCGGTAAGTTGACCCACCGGGGAGGGATTTCTGGATGTCTTCATTCTGGTTGAGGCGCCGCCGTGAAGCGCGCTCGCCGCAAATGGCGCTGCTGGCGTCGCTCGTGCTCGCGGCCGCCGGCCTGCTCGCCAGCGCCCATGCGCAAAAAGCTGAAATCGCCGATCTCCCTCCGCATCAGCCGGTCAGGATCGAGGCGCACCCCTTTCATTTTGCGCCCGCCGAACGGTCTCGCAGGACATTCGGCCGGCTGGAATGGCGCGGCGGGTTGCGCCTTTCCTCGCCAAGCTCAGTTTTCGGCGGCTATTCCGCGATCGGACTGAGCCCGGATGGCAGGGAACTGATCGCGATTTCCGACGCCGGAAGCTGGCTGAGCGCCCGCATTGAACGCAAGGACGGAAAGCTTGCCGGCTTGAGCGATGCGCGGATCGGACCGATCCCGCAGAAGGACGGGCGGCCCTTGCAAAAGCGCTGGCATCGCGATGCCGAATCGCTTGCCCGGCTCGATGACGGGCCCGGTCTCGACGGGCGTTATTTCATCGGCTTTGAAGGCTATCATCGGCTCGATGAATATGAATTCAGGGACGGCGCGTTTCACGGCCCCATCCGGCGCGGCGGTCTCCCCGCCAATCTGCGCAAGATGCCGTCCAATCAGGGGCTGGAAGGCGTCACGCGGCTTCGCGGCGGCCCCAATGCCGGCGGGCTTGTGATGTTTGCCGAGCGCAAGCTCGACAGCCGCGGCGAGCATACCGGTTCGCTCGTGGCGGGCGGCAAGGCCTATCCGATGACACTCGCGCGGAAAGCCCAATACGACGTTACCGCCCTGGCCAGCCTGAAGGATGGCAGTCTGCTGGTTCTGGAGCGCAGCTTTGTCAGACGGGCGCTGAAACTGGATATCAGACTGCGGCTGATCCCGGCCGATGAGATCAAGCCGGGCGCGCGGCTCACGGGTGAAGTGCTCTTCGACGCCGACCAGCGCTATACCATCGACAATTTCGAAGGTATGGACGTGACTGAAACGGCCGATGGCGAGACGCTGATCACGATAATTTCCGACGACAATTTCAGTTTCTTCCAGAGCACGCTGCTCGCGCAGTTCGCACTGACGAAACGGCCGAAGCGTTAAAGCGCCGAGGCGACAAGCTCATAGATCGCCTGAGCGGCCGGTGTCGGCGCGCGATCCTTCATGGTGATCAGGGCATAGGGCTCGACTTCGAGCGCAAGATCGACCGGCAATTCCTCGATCGCATGGTCCGAGACGGATTTCGACCTGAAAAAGCGCGCCACCGAGGTTGCCACAGGCGCAATCGCATTCGTCTGGGCGACCGTCACGATGGTCAGCAGGAATGACGAGGTGTTCAGAACCTTGGCCGGCAGCGGCATGCCTTTGGCGACGAGCGCCGTTTCGACCGTGGTTCGCAACAGCGCCCCTTCGAGCGGCATGACCCAGTCGAACTCGGCCAGTCGTTCGGTCGCCGCTTCGGGCTTGCGCAGCAGGGGATGGCCGCGCCGGACGATGAGGCTGATCGGTTCGGGCCCAACGAAACGCGCATTGAACAGACGCGGGTCGTACTGCTTCGGCAAACGCGCCAGGATGAAGTCGAGATTGCCTTCGACCAGCGCATCTCCGAGGACATCGCTCGTCCCCACCTCGATATTCAGCATGACACGGGGAAAATCCAGACGCCCCTGCCGGACGGAGGGCAGGACATGCTCGACCGCCGCCCCCGTCACCGCGCCGATATTCACCACGCCGCTCTCGCCCGCGAGGATTTCATCGAGTTCGCGCTCGGTCTCCTCGACCTCCAGCAACATCCGCTTGGCTCGCCTCGCAAACGCCTTGCCCGCCCCGGTCAGGACGATGCCGTGGCTTGTCCTCTGGTACAGTTCCGCCCCCGTGATGCGCTCGATTTCGGCGGCGAGGCGCGAGGCGGCCGGTTGCGAAATTGCCAGCGCATCGGCTGCAGCGCTGATCTGTCCGGTCTGCGCCAGCGATGCGAACAGGCGAAAGTGGACGATCTTCAGCCCCCGCCGCAGCAGGGGTGGAACCGGCGATCTTGCATATTTCTCGTGTGAAATCATCGTGCCCTCAGTCGTCAGAGCCATATATCAAAATTATCATATCATAATCACAATTTGAAATTTGACATGCATATCGGCTTTCGCGATCCTGCAGGCCGAGCTGACGAACGAAAAGCACCCAGAAAGCGGCATGTCAGCCGGGAAACGAAGAATGGCGCGAAACCCAGCCGATCTGGCGCGCCGCAAGGAGGATAAATTGAAGCTTTTCAAAGCACTGGCCGGTCTGGCCGTGGTTTCCATGCTTGGCCTCGGCGTCGCCGAAGCGCAGGACAAGGGCTCCGTCGGCATTGCGATGCCCACGAAATCATCCGCCCGCTGGATCTCCGACGGCGAGAGCATGGTCAAGTTCTTCCAGGACGCAGGCTACGAAACCGACCTGCAATATGCGGAAGACGATATTCCGAACCAGCTCGCCCAGATCGAGAACATGATCACCAAGGGCGTGAACGTTCTGGTCATCGCGGCCATTGACGGCACAACGTTGTCGAACGCTCTGGCCAATGCCAACGCAGCCGGCGTCAAGATCATCGCCTATGACCGCCTGATCCGCGACAGCGCGCATGTCGACTACTACGCGACCTTCGACAATTTCCAGGTTGGCGTGCTTCAGGCGGAATCCCTTGTCGAGGGCCTGAAGGAGCGCTTCGGCGATGGCCCGTACAACGTCGAGTTGTTCGGCGGCTCGCCTGACGACAACAACGCATTCTTCTTCTATGACGGCGCGATGTCCGTGCTTCAGCCGCTGATCGACGAGGGCAAGGTCGTCATCCAGTCCGGCCAGATGGGCATGGACAAGGTCGGCACGCTGCGCTGGGACGGCTCGGTTGCGCAGGCCCGCATGGATAATCTGCTTTCCGCCAACTACACGGACAAGACGCTGCACGGCGTTCTGTCGCCCTATGACGGCCTGTCCATCGGTATCCTGTCCTCGCTGAAGGGCGTCGGCTATGGCTCCGGCGATCAGAAGATGCCGATCGTGACCGGACAGGACGCGGAAGTTCCGTCCGTGAAGTCGATCCTGGCGGACGAGCAATATTCGACGGTCTTCAAGGACACGCGCGAGTTGGCCAAGGTCACGGTCGGCATGGTGGATGCCGTGCTGGGCGGGAAAGAGCCGCAGATCAACGACACCAAGACTTATGACAATGGCGTGAAGGTGGTTCCCTCCTACCTCCTGAAGCCGGTCTCTGTCGACAAGGGCAACTGGGAAGAAATCCTCATCGGCAGCGGCTATTACACCAAGGACCAGATCCAGTAGGATCGGGCTTTACTTACCTCTCCCTTAGGGAGAGGTCGGCACGAAGTGCCGGGTGAGGGGTTTGTGAGGCTAAAAGCTGGCCCCGTACCCCCTCACCCCAACCCTCTCCCCAAGGGAGAGGGAGGTCCGCCGAAAGCCGATAACTGTCCGAGGTGTGACGGTGCAACCGATCCTTGAAATGCGCGGCATTACCAAGACGTTCCCCGGCGTGAAGGCGCTGGACAATGTCTCCATCGCGGTCGCGCCCGGCGAAATCCATGCCGTCGTCGGAGAGAACGGCGCGGGCAAATCGACGCTCATGAAGGTTCTGAGCGGCGTCTATCCGCACGGCAGCTACGAAGGCGAGATCCATTTCGAGGGCGAGGAGCGCCGCTTCCGGAGCATCCGCGATAGCGAAGACGCCGGCATCATCATCATCCATCAGGAACTTGCGCTCGTCCCGCTGCTGTCGATTGCCGAGAACATCTTCCTCGGCAATGAATGCGCCACGAACGGCGTCATCAACTGGCGCGAGACCTTCAGGCGCACCGAAGATCTGCTGGCGCGCGTCGGTCTCAAGGAAGCGCCGGGCACCCTGGTTACACATCTCGGCGTTGGCAAGCAGCAGCTTATCGAGATCGCCAAGGCGCTGTCGAAAAAGGTCAAGCTGCTGATCCTCGACGAGCCGACATCGAGCCTGAACGAAACCGACAGCGACGCCCTGCTCGACCTGCTGCTGGAATTCAAGCGCAAGGGAATCGCCTCGATCCTGATCTCGCACAAGCTCGACGAGGTCTCCAAGGTCGCCGACAAGATTACCGTCCTTCGCGACGGCGCCAGCGTCTCGACAAAGGACAGCAATGGCGCGCCGGTCAGCGAAGCCGAGATCATCCGCGACATGGTCGGCCGCCCGCTCCACGACCGTTTTCCACCGCGAAGAAACGCGCCCATTGGCGAGACCGTCCTCGAAGTGTGCGACTGGACCGTTCATCACCCGATCCACACCCACCGGAAGCTGGTTGATAACGCCAGTTTCAGCGTCAAGCGCGGCGAAGTCGTCGGCATTGCCGGGCTGATGGGGGCGGGCCGCACCGAGCTTGCCATGAGCCTGTTCGGCCAGACCTACGGCGCGAACATTTCCGGCACGGTGCTGATCGACGGCAAGCCCGCCGACACCTCGACGGTCACGCGCGCCATCGCTTCCGGCCTGTGCTACGCCACCGAGGACCGCAAGACTTACGGGCTGGTGCTCGATGAAACCATCCGGCGGAACATTCCGCTCGCCCATCTTCAGGGCATTTCCCGCAATGGGATCGTCAACGACAATGAGGAAATGGCTGTCGCGACGCGCTATCGTGAGCGTATGCGCATCAAGAGCACCAATGTCGAGCAGAAGACGCTGAATCTTTCGGGCGGAAACCAGCAGAAAGTCGTGCTCTCGAAATGGCTCTACGCCGATCCGGAAGTGCTGATCCTTGACGAACCGACGCGCGGCATCGATGTCGGCGCGAAATACGAGATTTACACGATCATCAACGAGCTGGCGGCAAGCGGAAAGGGGATCGTCTTCATCTCCTCCGAAATGCCGGAACTGCTCGGCATGTGTGACCGCATCCTGGTGATGAGCGAGGGCCGCATCGTCGGCAACCTGCCGATAGCGGAGGCGAACCAGGAAAAGATCATGCACATGTTCATCAACGCGAATGGGTAGCGACATGGCAATGGCACAATCGGAAGAGCGCGTGGCGGCCGGGGCGGACAAGCCCTCTTACGGCGGCTTCATTCGCCAGCATATGCGCGAATACGGGATACTCTTTGCGCTGATTGCGATCATGGGGTTCTTCCAGATCGTCACGGACGGCGTGTTGCTCAGGCCGGTCAACCTGACCAACCTCGTCCTGCAGAACAGCTACATCGTCATCATGGCCGTCGGCATGTTGCTGGTCATCGTCTCGGGTAATATCGACCTTTCCGTCGGCTCGGTGATGGGATTCATCGGCGCGCTCGCCGCCGTGCTCATGGTGCAGTTCGACTTCCATTTCGTGGCGGCATCGCTCGTCTGCCTGTTGGTCGGCATGGCCATAGGTGCGGCGCAAGGCTACTGGGTCGCCTATTACCGCATCCCGTCCTTCATCGTGACGCTCGCGGGGATGCTGGTCTTCAAGGGGCTGACGCTCGCGCTGCTCGAAGGCCGCTCGGTCGGTCCGTTCCCGACAGAGTTCCAGCTTCTGGCCTCCGGCTTCATCCCGGACGTATTCGGCGTCGAAGGCATCAACCTGTTCTCGCTGACGCTTGGCGCGCTGACGTCAGCGCTGCTGCTCTGGATGGCCGTACGGTCGCGGGCGCAGGCGCGCAAATACGGCAATGTGGACGAGCCTCTGGCCTTCTTCGCGGCCAAGCACGCGCTGATTGCCTTCGCCATCGTCTACCTGTCCTGGCTGATGGCGAATTTCCGGGGCCTCCCGAACGTGCTGATCGTCATGGCGCTGCTGATCAGCGTCTACACCTTCCTCACGACCCGCACGACGATCGGACGCCGCATCTATGCGCTTGGCGGCAATGAGAACGCCGCGCGGCTGTCCGGCATCAACACGCAGCGCCTGACCTTCCTGACCTTCGTCAATATGGGAATGCTGGCGGCGCTCGCCGGTCTCGTCTTTGCCGCGCGCCTCAATACCGCAACCCCGAAAGCAGGCATCGGCTTCGAGCTGGACGTGATCGCGGCGGTGTTCATCGGCGGCGCCTCGATGAGCGGCGGCATCGGCACCGTGGTCGGCGCGGTCGTCGGCGCGTTCATCATGGGCGTCATGAATAACGGCATGTCGATCATGGGCATCGGCATCGACTGGCAGCAGGTCATCAAGGGACTGGTGCTGCTCGCCGCCGTGATTTTCGACGTCTACAACAAGAACAAAGCGTAACAGGAGAGGAAACCCGATGCTGCTTTCACAGATCAGGGACAAAAACGGCGCGGTCCGCGTCGTCGCCCGCGAGGGAACCGAAGCTTACGCCGTCAATGGCGCAACCAGCACTTACGATCTCGCGCTGGAAGCGGCGCGGTCGGGCAAGGGGCTGAAGATGACGATCCGCGAGCGCGGGCTCGGCGAGGCGGTCGATCTGGAAGCTGCCTATGAGGAAGGCCGCCTCCTACTGCCGATCACCCATCCCGACGCCGCGCATATGCATGTAACCGGCACCGGCCTCACCCATCTCGGCTCCGCCTCGACACGCGATGCGATGCACGCTGCGGCAACGGCGGAAGCTGAAGGCAAGGTCACGGACTCCATGAAGATGTTCCGCATGGGGCTGGAAGGCGGCAAGCCGGCGGAGGGCAAGGAAGGCGTGCAGCCGGAGTGGTTCTACAAGGGTAACGGGACGGTCGTTGCGCAGCCGGGTTCGCCGCTGATTTCACCGTCCTTCGCGGATGATGGCGGCGAGGAGCCGGAGATTGCCGGGATTTATATCATAGGCGATGACGGCACGCCGTTTCGCATCGGTTTTGCGCTGACCAACGAGTTCTCCGATCATGTCATGGAGCGGGTGAACTACCTTTATCTGGCCCACTCGAAGCTGCGTCCCGCTTCGTTCGGACCCGAGATCCTGATCGGGGATTTGCCGTCAGACGTTCAGGGCACGTCACGAATCCGGCGCGGTGGCGCGGTGATCTGGGAGAAGCCGTTCCTGTCGGGCGAAGCGAACATGTCGCACACCATCGGCAATCTGGAGCATCATCATTTCAAATACGGACTGTTCCGCCAGCCGGGCGACGTGCACGTCCATATGTTCGGCACGGCGACGCTGTCATTCGCCGATGGCGTCAAGGCTGGGCCGGGCGACGTGTTCGAGATCGAGGCGCCGGAATTCGGTCTGCCGCTGAAGAACCCGCTCGCGGTCGAGGAGAAGTCTCAGCTTCAAGCCGTGAAGCCGCTGTAGCGGCGGGATAATTTTTCAAACCGCTTCCGAATTATGGTAAAACGTTTAATATTTTGAATGACCTGCCTTTTCCGTCAGGAGGAGGAGAATTTCGCCAACGGAGCATGTAGATGACATTCACGCCGAAGCCCTGGCCCCGCAAGCTGCGCTCGACCGAATGGTTCGGCGGCGATACGCGTGACCACATCTATCACCGCTCCTGGATGAAAAATCAGGGCCTGCCCGCAGACCTGTTCGATGGACGCCCGGTAATCGGCATCTGCAATACGTGGTCGCAACTCACGCCGTGCAACGCGCATCTGCGCGACCTCGCCGAGCGGGTCAAGCACGGCATTTACGAAGCGGGCGGCCTGCCGCTGGAATTCCCGGTCTTCTCGACGGGCGAAAGCGCGCTGCGCCCCACGGCGATGATGTTCCGCAATCTTGCATCAATGGATGTGGAGGAAGCCATTCGCGGCAACCCGCTCGACGGCGTCGTGCTCATGGTCGGCTGCGACAAGACCACGCCCGCGCTGCTGATGGGCGCGGCCTCCGCCGATCTTCCGGCCATCGTCGTCTCCGGCGGGCCGATGCTGAATGGCTGGTTTCGCGGCGAGCGCGTCGGCTCCGGCACGGCGCTGTGGCAGATGTCGGAGGCGATCAAGGCAGGGCAAATGAGCCGCGAGGATTTCCTCGAAGCCGAACAGGCCATGTCCCGTTCGCCGGGTTCGTGCAACACGATGGGCACGGCCTCGACGATGGCTTCGATGGCCGAAGCGCTCGGCATGGCGCTCTCCGGCAATGCGTCGATTCCCGCCGTGGACAGCCGCCGCCGCGTCATGGCGCATCTGACCGGACGGCGCATCGTTGATATGGTCAAGGATGAACTGAAGCCCTCCGACATCCTCACAAGAGCAGCTTTCGAGAACGCGATCCGCGTCAACGGCGCGATCGGCGGTTCGACAAATGCGGTCGTTCATCTGCTCGCCATTGCGGGCCGCGTCGGTCTCGATCTGACGCTCGACGATTGGGACAGGCTTGGCCGCGACATTCCGACCATCGTCAATCTGATGCCCTCGGGCAAATATCTGATGGAGGAATTCTTCTATGCGGGCGGGTTGCCGGTCGTGATCAGGATGCTTGGCGAGGCCGGACTGCTCAACAAGGACGCGCTCACCGTTTCCGGCCAGAGCCAGTGGGATCAGGTCAAGGACGTGATCAACTGGAACGAGGACGTCATCCGCCCGGCCGACAAGGCGCTGACGCAACAAGGCGGGATTGCCGTTCTGCGCGGCAATCTTGCGCCGCAGGGGGCCGTGCTGAAGCCGTCCGCCGCATCGCCGGACCTGATGGTGCATCGCGGACGCGCCGTGGTGTTCGAGGACATTGACGACTACAAGGCCAAGATCAACGACGAGGCGCTCGACATCGACGAAAGCTGCATCATGGTCCTGAAGAATTGCGGACCGAAAGGCTACCCGGGCATGGCTGAGGTCGGCAATATGGGCCTGCCGCCGAAAGTGCTGCGCAAGGGCATCACCGACATGGTGCGGATCTCCGACGCCCGCATGTCCGGCACCGCATACGGAACGGTCGTGTTGCATACGAGCCCGGAGGCCGCTGCAGGCGGTCCGCTTGCGATCGTGCGGGACGGAGACATGATCGAGATGGACGTACCGAACCGCCGCCTGCATCTGGATGTGGCCGACGAGGAAATCGCCGCCCGGCTCGCCGCATGGAAGAACCCGGTTACGCCGCCCGACAGCGGCTATGCGCGTCTCTATCACGATCATGTGACGGGCGCGGATACCGGGGCCGATCTCGATATTCTCCAAGGATGCCGGGGTCACGCTGTCCCAAAAGATTCGCACTGAGGCCGGAAGAACGCCCCTCGTCTCGCGATTGCTGTTATTCTAGGTGATGGTTCAGCCCAACCAGCCAGCCTATGGAACCGCGCGTCCGGGAGACAGACCATGACCGTTCAGATTCTCGACCACACGGAATGCGAACTGGGCGAGGGGCCGACCTACGATCCCGCTCAGGACAAGGCATGGTGGTTCGATATCGTTGCCCGGCGGTTATACGAACACGATTTCGATGCGGGCCGTACGGATGTTCATGAGCTGCCGGTCATGGGCAGCATGCTCGGCGTCGTCGATGCAGCCACCCAGCTTGTGGCGACGGAGGACGGTCTCTATCTGCGCGATGCCGCCACCAATCGCCTGACGCTTCACCATCCGCTGGAGGCCGACAATCCCGCCACGCGCTCCAATGACGGGCGGGTGCATCCATCCGGCGCGATCTGGATCGGGACGATGGGCAAGAATGCCGAGCCGGGTGCGGGCGCGATCTACTGGTTTTTTCAAGGCGAGCTCCGCAAGCTCTATCCGGAGATCTCCATCCCCAATTCGATCTGTTTCTCGCCCGACGCCGCCACCGCCTATTTCACCGACACCCGCACCGGCAGGCTGATGACGGTGCGTGTCGATCCGGGCGACGGCTATCCGGTCGGCGAGCCGACGGTTCTTTATGATTACGGCATACAGAAAAGCGGGCTTGACGGAGCCGTCGTCGATGCGGACGGAGCGATCTGGATTGCCTGCTGGGGCGCTGGCCGTCTCATAGCGGTATCCCCGAAAGGCGAGCGGATTCACTCCGTACCGCTGCCGGCGTCGCAGGTGACGTGTCCGGCCTTCATCGGCCGCAATCTGGCTCGCCTGCTGGTCACATCCGCATGGCAGAATCTGAGCGATGCCGAGCGCGAGGCTGACGAACACGCCGGCAAGACCTTTGTCATCGATATGCCGGTGCGAGGCAAGGCCGAGCCGCGCGTCATTCTGTAAGCAGATTGTTTCAGCTATAAGGGTCGAACCATGAGCGTCGAAACGTTCGGAGAAACGTCGGGCGGGCAAATCGTCGAGCGCATCGCCATCGCAGGCGGCGGACTGACGGCCAATATCATCGGCTGGGGCGCCGCCCTTCAGGATCTCCGGCTGGCCGGTCACGGCGATCCGCTCGTTCTGGGATTCGACACATTCGAGCCATATACGAAGCACTCGCCGTATTTCGGGGCCAATGTCGGGCGCTACGCCAACCGGATCGCGGGCGGGCGCTTCACGATCGACGGCCAGCCCTATCAGACGGAGACGAATTTTCTCGGCAAGCATACGCTGCATGGCGGATCGGAGGGGACGGGCCGCAAGGTCTGGGCGATCAGGGATCATGGCGCGGATTTCGTCACGCTCTCCTGCCGGGCCGCCGATGGCGAGATGGGTTTTCCCGGCAATCTCGACATTGCCTGCACCTATTCGCTGAAGGACGACGGACGCCTCGCCATCGAATTCACGGCCGAGACCGACGCGCCGACGCTCTGCAATCTCGCCCATCACAGCTATTTCAATCTCGACGACGGCGGGCGGACGGACGTGCTGGATCATACGGTCCGGATCGAGGCGGACGCGTATCTTGCGGTTGATGAGGAAGCGATCCCGACGGGGCATGTCGTGCCGGTGGATGGAACGGCGCTCGATCTGCGTGCGCCGCGCCCCATCCGGAACGATCAGGGTGCGGGGCATGTGTCCTATGACCACAATTTCTGTCTGGCGGCGGCGCGCGGTCCCCTGAAGCGCAGAGCTACCGTGCGCGGCGGCCGGTCGGGCGTGGAAATGGAAGTCTGGACGACGGAACCCGGCCTGCAATTCTATGACGGCGCGCGCGCAGGCTGCGAGGTTGCCGGACTCGGCGGCGTCCAATATCCCGCGCATCCCGGCCTTTGCCTTGAGCCGCAGATCTGGCCGGACGCGCCCAACCGCCCCTATTTCCCGCAGGCCATATTGCGGCCCGGCGAAGCTTACAGGCAAACCACGGAATACCGTTTCCGCGTCGCGGCCTGACGCGCCGGCCGGTCGTCAGCCGTTGCTCCGGCTTGCGCGCAAACGGTCGAACAGCACGGCAATGATGATGAAGCTGCCGACGAAGGTGCCTTGCCAGAATGTGTTGATGCCGAGCAGGATCAGGCTGTTGCGGATGACCTCGATCAGGGCCGCGCCGACAATGGCGCCCGTTGCCGTGCCTATGCCGCCGCTCAGATTCGCGCCGCCGATGACGGCCGCCGCAATGACGTTCAGCTCCATGCTCTGACCGAGATTCGTGGTCACGCCGCCAAGCCAGCCCACTTCGAGCACGCCGGTTATGCCTGCCGTCAGCGACGCGAACATGTAGACGCTGACCTTGGTCCACTTCACCGGCACGCCGGTCAAAGTGGCGGCATTCTCATTGCCGCCGATCGCGAAGATGTGCCGCCCCCACCGGGTCCAGCGGAAAGCGAAGCCGAGGAACAGCCCGAGCAGCAGCAGCACAAAGACCGGATGCGGAATGCCGAAGGTCGAGCCGCCGCCGAGCGCCAGCAGGATGTCATGGTCGGGGCCGAACTGATAGATCATCTTGTTTCCGGACAGGACCATGGCGAGACTGCGCGCGATGGACAGCATTCCGAGCGTGACGACAAAGGCGGGCACGCCGACAAAGGCGATCATGACGCCGTTGAACAAGCCGACCGCAGCCGCACCGAGCAGCGCCAGCGGAACCGCCACCCAGATCGGATAGCCGAGCGACATGGTCAGGCCGGTGATCATCGCGGAAAGCACGACCACCGCGCCGACCGACAGGTCGATGCCGCCGGTGATGATGACCGCAGTCATGCCGAGAGCGATAATGCCGACAAAGGCGAAATTGCGGGTCACGTTGAACAGGTTGCGCTCGGTCGCGAACGTGTCGGTCATGAGCGTCAGCGCGATGCAGGCGACGACCGCAGCAAGCAGCACCCAGAATGTCTGGCGCGTGACGAGCCAGGCGATGGGACTGGTGTGGGAACTTTTCGCAATGGTCTCTTCAAGGGTGATGGCCACGTCCGTTCCTGTCTCTTGCGCTTTGCCCTGCCGGAAGGTGCATTCCGTTTTCCTTCCGGGGCTCGCTGAAAAATCTTCAAGCCGCCTGAATTGCGCCCGTGATGAGACCCGTCACCTCTTCAGGCGATGAGTCGTCCTTGCGCTTGTCGGCCACCTTCGAGCCGCGCCGGAGCACGACCACCTTGTCGGCGACTGCGAACACATCGGGCATACGGTGGCTGATCAGCACAACGGCGATCCCGTGATCGCGCAAACGGCGGATCATGTTGAGCACCTCCTCGATCTGCCGGACGCTGATGGCGGCTGTCGGCTCGTCCATCAGCACGATCTTGGGTTCGGAGAGCCGCGTCCGCGCAATCGCGACGGCCTGACGCTGGCCGCCCGACATGCGCTTGACCAGATCGCGCGGCCTGGTTTCGGATTTCAGCTCGGCGAAAAGTTTCCCGGCCCGCTCGAACATGGCGCGGTAGTCGAGCACCTTGACCGGGCCAACCCGCTTCATCAGCTCACGCCCCAGAAAGACGTTCGCGGCGGCGGTCAGATTGTCGCAAAGGGCCAGATCCTGATAGACGATCTCGATCCCTTCTTCGCGGGCGCTCGCCGGATTGGCAAATTCGACCTCGTTCCCGGAAATCCGGATCTGCCCCTTGCTGGGCGGAAAATTCCCGGCGACAATCTTGACGAGGGTCGATTTGCCGGCGCCGTTGTCACCCATGAGGCCGACGACTTCGCCCTCGCGGATCGACAGCGACACATCGGTCAGCGCCTGAATGGCGCCGAAGTTTTTCGAGATGTTCTCAAGCTGCAGGACCGTCATTGTACGACGACCTCTCCTCCCATTAATGCGCTGCCGGGTTTCTTATTGATATTACCAATACAGTGACACCATGAAAGCCAAAATCCAACCGCAGAAGCAGAAAAATATCAGATACACGGATGCGTCACCGGCAAGAGCCGCATCCTTCTAGACGCCTCATAATTTATATAAGATGTTGTTATTACGCAATTTAATTAGATAACGCGCTAGCTGAAACCCGAAATTTTGTCGACCCTCAAAAAAAATGCTAATAATCCAGATAATATTAGTGTTTAATGGGCCTCAGGGAGAACGCCGATGTTATGTCTGATAACCGGGGCGACCGGAAAGGTCGGACAGGCTTTCATTGCTGCCGCGCTTGAGGACTCTCGCTTCAGCGGCATGAAATTCCGTGCGCTCTGCCATAATCGCACGATCCCCGAATCCGATCGCATCAGCGTAACGAAAGGCTCCATCGCCTCTCGCGATATTGTGCGGGAAGCGATGCGCGGTGTCACGCATGTCGTGCATATGGCGACGTGCAAGGAAACGCCGGACGACGTCATGGATGTCGGCGTGAAGGGCCTGTTCTGGCTGCTGGAGGAAATGCGCGAAAGCGAAACCGCGCGGCAAATCATCCTGATCGGCGCGGATGCGGGACTGGGGCATTTCCATGTCGGCCACCGCGTGCCGTTCACCGAAGCGACGCCCTACCACCCCTATCCCGGATGCTACCCTCTGTCGAAGGTGCTCGAAGAGGTGATGCTCTCCCAATATTACCTGCAACATGATCTCAATGGCTGCTGCCTGCGTCCGCCCTGGATCATGGAAAAGGACGATTTCCGCTATACGCTCTCTTTCGGCGACGATGTCTTCGGAGCGCCAGTCTGGAAGAGTTACGTGTCTGCGGAGGATGCCGAACGCTATCGTGCGGCCGGGACGATTCCCGTCCTCCACAACCGGGAGGGACGGCCGTTGAAACGCAATTTCGTCCATGTGACCGATCTGGCGCGGGCCATTCTGGCCGCTCTCGACAATCCGCGCGCGCGCCAGCAGCTTTTCAATATCTGCATGAACCGGCCGATCGACTATGGCGAAGTCGCGGACTATCTCGCGACAAGCCGCGGCCTCGACAGCGTGCGCATCGACAGCGGCTTTCACTCCAACTGGATGGACAATGCCAAGGCGCGGTTCCTGCTTGACTGGGAACCGCAATACGACATGCAAAGACTCATCGACGAAGCCTGGGATTATCAGCGGTCGGACAGTGATCCACGCAAGATCTGGTATCCCGGCTGAGCGTGGGAAGAGGCCGGAAAACGGCCAATCGAGGAAACGCAATACGATAGCTTCAACAGGAGGACGCTCAATGAAAAGAACTGTAACGGCCTTGACCGGCGCGGCGCTGCTGGCCGCATCGATCATGAGCGCGGGGGCCCAGGACAAGAAGACGCTCGCAATCGTCGTCAAGGGCCTCGACAACCCGTTTTTCGAGCAGATCAATCTGGGCTGCCAGAAATGGATGCAGGAAAATGCGGATTCCGGATATGAGTGCCTGTACACCGGCCCGGCCTCCAGCGCGGACGAAGCGGGCGCAGTCCAGATCGTGGACGACCTGCTGACCAAGGGGGTTGCGGCCATTGCCATTTCGCCGTCGAACGCACCGGCGATGGGCAATCTGATCAAGAAGCGCAGCCCGGAAATTCCGGTCATGACGATTGACGCGGACCTGCTCGCCGAAGACGCCGGCCTGCGGAAAACCTATCTGGGTACCGACAATTACCTGATGGGCGTGAAAATGGCCGAATACGCCAAGCAGCTGAAGCCCGAAGGCGGCACGGTCTGCCTTCAGCTCGGCAATGTCGCGGCGGACAACATCAACGCCCGCGCAGCAGGCTTCCGTGACACGGCGGGCGGCGAAAAAGGCGTCGAGCGGCTGACAGGCCAGGGCGGCTGGACCGAGATCGATGGCTGCCCCCTCTTCACGAACGACCAGGCGGATCTGGCGAACCAGCAGATGGCCGATACGTTCACCGCAAATCCCGATCTGGACGCTTTCATCCTCGTTGGCGGCTGGGCGCAGTTCGCGCCTCAAGCCTATGCGCAGGTGACGGATCAGGTCATGGACAAGCTGAAGAGCAAGGAGATGATCATCGTCGCCGGCGATACGCTGCCGCCGCAGATCGACGCATTGAAAGCCGGGCGCAGTCATGTTCAGATCGGCCAGCGTCCGTTCGAGATGGGCTATCGCGCGCCAACCGTCATGATCGACCTGATCGAAGGCAAGGACGTCGAGGCGACGCTCTATACAGGTCTTGACGAGTGTACGCCGGAAAATGTCGATAACTGTCTGGCGAAATAGGAAATGACGGGGCGGAAGCTCTTCAGAGTATCCGCCCCGCGCTGCCGCAGTTGAACTCTCTCCACATGGGAACCAGGAACCACATATGAAATTTGCGATCTATCCGAGCTTGAAGGATACCGTTGTCTACCTTACGGGCGGCGCCTCCGGTATTGGCGAGCAGACCGTGCGCGCCTTTGCCGAGCAGGGCTCTCATATCGGCTTCGTGGATATGGATGAAGAGCGCGGCAAGGCGCTGACGGAAGAGTTGCGGCAGCAGGGCGCGACGGTGCATTTCGAGCGTTGCGATCTGCGCAATATCGACGAACTCAAGACCGCATTTGCAGGGCTCAAGAGCGCGCTCGGCCCGGCAGGCGTTCTCGTCAATAACGCGGCGCGCGACGATCGCCATCCATGGCAGGAGGTGACGCCCGAATATTACGACGAGCGTATCGCCACCAATCTGCGCCATATGTTCTTCGCAACGCAGGCCGTCGCGCCGGACATGATCGCCGCTGGCAAAGGCTCGATCATCAATTTCGGCTCGAACAGCTGGATGGAGGCAACCGGCGGGATGCCCGTTTATACCAGCGCGAAAGCCGCCGTTCACGGCATGACGCGCTCATTCGCCCGCGATCTGGGGCCGCACCGCATCCGCGTCAACACGGTCGTGCCGGGCTGGATCATGACGGAACGGCAGAAACAGCTGTGGGTCACGGATGACGGGCTTGACTGGCAGAAGCGGCGTCAATGTCTGCCCGATCTGATCGAGCCGGTCTATCTGGCGCGGATGGTGCTGTTCCTCGCCTCGGACGATGCCGCAATGTGTACGGCGAACAACTTCATCGTCGAAGGGGGCTCGACGTGATGTCCTGATTTGAGGATGCGGATGCCGGATCAGGCATTCGCCTCCTCTTTGACCGGCGAAGATGCGGTGCTCCGGCGGCCCAGCATGTCCTTCGAGGCGAGCAATGCGCCGCCGGTGATCGCCAGCGCGGCGAGCCAGAGCGCCGGACTGCCATCGGCGAGACCGAACGCTACGAGCAGTACCGTGGACAGCAGCGGCGCGAAATAGGCGGACGCGCCGAGCACGCGCAGATCGCCATGCTTGCAGCCATAATCCCAGACATAGAACGCCAGCCCGACCGGCCCGAGCCCCAGACCGGCAGCCGCGATCCATTGCAATCCGCTCAGTGGCCAGACGGTTTCTTCCAGCGCGAAATGCGCCCCCGCGCCCGCCAGCGCCGTCGCGGCGCAATACAGCGTCACGGCACTGCTGGGCACGCCTGCGAAAAGCCGCGAGAGCACGGAATAGCTGGCCCATGTGAGCGCCGACAGCAGCGCGATGCCATATCCGGCAAGCGCGTCTGAACTGATGGTAGGCAGCCTTTCCCCTTTGGTGATCGCAAGCACCGCACCGGCAAAAGCGATCAGCGCGCCGATGAGATGATGCGCCTTGAGACGTCCGCCCGTATTCGGCAGCAGTGCGGAGAACAGCACGATCAGCAACGGCCAGAGGTAATTCACGAGATTGGCTTCGAGCGGTGGAGCGAGGCTGAGGCTGAGGAAATAGAAGAAATGGAAGCCGAGCAAGCCTGTGATGCCCACCAGAGCGGCGGGAAGCGTGACGCGGCGGATCTCCCTGCGCGCGTCCGGCCGGAGCAGCAGATAGCCCAGCCCGATCATCGCGCCGACCGTGAAACTCATCGCTACGAGTTGCAGCGGCGGAACGCCGAAGGCAAGCACGGTCAAAGGCGCCAGCGTTGCCCAAAGCAGCACAGCGATCAGACCGACAAGCGTTGCCGCGCGAACCGACATGATATGCTCCGAGAGAGAACGCCCGATGGATCAGCGGACGTAAACGGTTTGACTTTCCGTCAACGGCTGAGGTTTGCGCCGCTGCAGACCAGCGCAAATAACCGAATCGGGAGCATGTCCGTCAAGGCTTCGACGACTTCGGCGAAATGGATTCCGCGTCTATCCGGCGATATATTGCCCGCCATTGGCGGTCAGCGTCGATCCTGTGATGAAGCCGGACTCATCGCCCGCCAGGAAGGTGACGCAGCGTGCAATCTCGCTGGCTTTGCCAAGCCGTCCGACGGGGATCTGCGCGATGATGCTCTGGAGCACCTTCTCATCCACCGCAGCCACCATATCCGTGTCGATATAGCCGGGCGCGATGCAGTTCACGGTAATGCCCTTGCGCGCCGTTTCCTGTGCGAGCGCCTTGGTGAAGCCGATCACGCCGGCCTTGGCCGCGGAATAATTCGTCTGCCCCATCTGGCCCTTCTGGCCGTTGATCGAGGTGATGTTGATGATGCGTCCCCAGCCTCGCTCGCGCATTCCGTCAATCACAGGGCGGGTCATGTTGAACATGGAATCCAGATCGACGCGGATCACTTCGCTCCACATTTCCGGCGTCATCCGGTGGAGCATGGCGTCGCGCGTGATGCCTGCATTGTTGACCACGACGTCCACGGGGCCGAGATCCGCCTCGACTTTTTTCAAGCCATCGGCGCAAGCGCTATAGTCTCCGACATTCCATTTATAGACCGAAATGCCGGTGTCGTTCTGGAATTGCTGGGCGGCCTGATCGTTTCCGGCGTAGTTCGCAGCGACCTGGAACCCCTTTTCTTTCAGGGCGATCGAAATCGCGTGTCCGATTCCCCGTGTTCCGCCGGTTACAACCGCAACCTTAGCCATAGCCCACCTCCCAGTGTCCGCTGATTCATGATTTTTCTACTATGCCGCAGTGACACAAGGATGACCAGAGGCGGTAGCGGGGTGCGAGCATTTAGCCACAATACGCGCACCGGTTACAGGCGCGGTGCTTCACGAAACGGCAAGGACGCCCCCGATGGCTTCGGGAGGCGTCCTGCAATGGTCGTGTATGCCCTATGCGCGATCAATCGCGCGCAACGCAAAGCGCGATGCCCATGCCGCCGCCGATGCAGAGCGTGGCGAGTCCTTTCTTGGCGTCGCGCTTCTTCATCTCATGCAGGAGCGTGATCAGAACGCGCGTGCCGGATGCGCCGATCGGATGGCCGATGGCGATCGCGCCGCCATTGACATTGACCTTGTCCGTATCCCAGCCGACGCCCTTGTTAACGGCGCACGCCTGCGCGGCGAAGGCTTCGTTGGCTTCGATCAGATCGAGATCCTGGGCTGACCAGCCCGCCTTTTCGAGCGCCTTCTTCGAGGCGGGAATCGGTCCCGTGCCCATGATCGAGGGATCGACGCCCGCCTGCGCCCACGACACGATGCGAGCGAGCGGCTCCAGTCCGCGCTTCTCCGCTTCCGCCGCGCTCATCAGAACGACGGCTCCGGCGCCGTCATTGATTCCGCTCGCATTGCCGGCCGTCACCGTGCCTTCCTTGCGGTCGAAGGCAGGTTTCAGCTTGCCCATATCCTCCAGCCTTGCGCCGGCGCGGATATACTCGTCCTCCGAGAACACCACTTCGCCCTTCCGGGTCTGGATGGTGACCGGGACGATTTCATCCTTGAAGCGCCCGGATGTCTTGGCGGCTTCCGCCTTGTTCTGCGAGGCCACGGCGAAGGCGTCCTGATCCTCGCGGGTGATCTGCCACTGGCGCGCGACATTCTCGGCGGTGTTGCCCATGTGGTAGCCGTTGAAAGCGTCCCACAATCCGTCCTTGATCATCGTGTCGACCATTTCCAGATTGCCCATCTTCTGGCCCTGGCGGATATAGGCGGCATGTGTCGACTGGCTCATGCTTTCCTGACCGCCCGCCACGACGATGCTGGAGTCTCCGTTGCGAATCGCCTGATAGCCAAGCGCAACCGTACGCAGTCCGGAACCGCAGACCATGTTGATGCCCCAGGCCGGAGTGTCGATAGGCAGTCCGGCCGCGATCGACGCCTGTCTGGCAGGGTTCTGCCCCTGCGCGGCGGTAAGCACCTGCCCGAGAATCACTTCGGAGACCTCGCCCGGTTCGACCTTCGCCCGGCTCATGGCCTCCACGATCGCGGTCTTTCCCAACTCATGAGCGGGCACGCTCGCAAGCGAGCCATTGAAGGCGCCGACAGGCGTGCGCGCGCCGGATACGATGACGATTGCATCTTGATTGCTCATTGAAAAATGGTCTCCTGTTGAGTGTCTCATCCCGGGCGAGGAAGGGGGCCGCAACGCCCGATTCCCTGGATTATCTACGGATGGTGCCGGAAGGTTGAAAGAGTGACAAGCACTCGATTCCGCCGTTCCCATTGAGAATTTCGAAACCCAGAAAATTCATTGGCCGCGACCGTCGCGGCGATTTCCATAAATATTAGTTACTTCTTGTTGCAGTGCAACCACATGGCGCGTTAGTGTGAATGCGCGGAGGTTCCCTGATTGTTGGCGCGGGGCGCTGGCAGGGTGCATTCCGGGTTTGAGCCGTTTTTTGATCCGGACGATGAAAAATTTCGTCCGGCGAGCCCCGTGTACGAAAATGAAAGGCTCTGGAACTGGTTCTTAGCGAGCGCCCCACTGGAATCCGAAGTTCGCCACGGACCTGACGGTAATGTAAAGTGAACTTTGATTTTGGGACACTAGGAATTCGAGCAATGGTAGAAGAGTCGCAGATCTACAAGAATGGTTTTTCCGAGAGCGCGCCTTCATTCGAGGCCGATGCTCAACCCGAGAAACCCGTGATCGTCATCAAGAAATACGCGAACAGGCGCTTGTACAATACCGATACGAGCACCTATGTGACGCTTGACGATCTTGCCGAAATGGTTCGCGCAGGGGATGATTTCGTCGTCTATGACGCACGGACGACCGAGGATCTCACCCATGCCGTGCTGACACAGATCATTGTCGAGCAGGAAAGTAAGGGGCAGCAGAATCTGCTCCCGATCGGCTTCCTTCGCCAGCTTATCCGCTTCTACGGTAACTCCATCGAGCGCCTCGTGCCGAGCTATCTGGAATATAGTCTCGACACGCTCACACGCGATCAGGAACAATACCGTCAGCAATTTGCGAATACGTTCGGCGGCGCCGCCATCGAGGCGATGCAGGAGCAGACCCGCAAGAACCTGGAAATCTTTCAGAACGCGCTGAACATGTTCGCTCCGTTCACCGCATTTGAGCAGAAAAAACCGGGAGTTACGGAGCCTCCGAAGAACGCCGCTCCTGCTTCGGCGGAGAAGAAGGCCGACCGTGCGCAGACCGATGAGATCGCGGAATTGAAGACACAGCTTGCGTCCATACAGTTGCAGTTGAACAAGCTCGCGGATCAAAATAAGTAGCCGCCTCCCTTCAGCCTTACTGCGGTCACGATTTTCGCAAAAACTCCCCTCCAGTCCGAGGCTTGCCGCATCTTGCCGGCTATTCGACCGCCCCTTGAGGGCAGACCGTTCGCATTTTCGCGAAATGGTTGTGGTTTAATTAAGCATGCTGCGTTAGGCTGAAGGGGCGAATCGAGTTCAACAGCTGCGGCGCTTTACGTGTTCAGTCAGCAATTGCTCTTTTAGGCTTATGCGTCGATTTGGCAGAAACATCATCAGATTGGCTCTGCATCACCGGCGTGAGGAGGAGCGAATGTTCCGGATCATAGCAGTGGCTTTGCTTGTGCTGACGCTGCCTGCATGTGCCATCTCCCCCCCCTCATCCCTGTTCTCGTCGCTGAACAATGACGGAGATCAGAAACCTGTGCGGGTTGCCCGCGAGGAGGTTCGCCCCGAGCCGAAGCCCAAACAGGAAGCAGGCATAGGCGGTTCCATCGGCAATCTCTGGGGCTCGATGAAATCGGGACTGGGGATCGGCGGCAAGACGAAAGAGCCGGAAGAGACGAAGCTTGCCGCGAGCGGCGAGATCGAGACGCTGAGCCCTGAGCAGGCTCAGGAACTGGTCAACGCCTATCGCGTGCAGAACGGGCTCAAACCGCTGCGGCTCAATCCGAAACTCAACATTGCAGCCCTGATACACTCCAAGGATCTGGCCAAGAGCGACCGTATTTCGCATTATGGTTCGGACGGCTCCGACACATGGGATCGTGTCCGGCGGACGGGCTATCAGGCGCGTTTGACGGCGGAGAATGTCGGAACCGGCCAGCGCTCGCTGGGCGAGGTCTTCCGCGGCTGGCAGAAGAGCAAGGACCATAACGCCAATCTGCTGCTCGCCGACGCGGAGGAAATGGGTATCGCGATGGTTCACGAGAACGACACGCAGTTCAAGACCTTCTGGACGCTTGTCGTGGGCGCACCCGCGACGGCTTCCGCATCCGTGCAATAATCTTCTTAAATCATTGCCTTACGGGCGCGCCGTACTGGCGCGCTCGATCAATTCCGTTTCAAGCCTGATACGCGGTGGCGGACTGTTGCCCTGAAGCAGGTCAAGCAATGCGGCTGCGCCGTTGCGGCCAAGCTCCCGGCGTGGCTGACGGATTGTCGTCAGGGCGGGACTGATCATCTGGGCAAATTCGATATCGTCGAACCCGGCGACCGAGATATCCTCCGGCACGCGCACGCCTGCCGAGATCAGGCCGCGAATGAAGCCGATCGCCATCTCGTCGTTCGAGCAGAAAACCGCCGACGGCCTCCTGTCGCTGGCCGTCAGACGCTCGGCAACCGCGACGCCGGTCTCCACCTTGTAATCCCCCGGCCAGACATAGGCCGGATCGAAAGCAAGTCTGGTCTTTTCGAGCCCGTCGCGATAACCCGCAAATCGTTCCTTCTCCAGCACATTTCCAGCAGGACCGCAGACATAGCCGATGGTGCGATGGCCCAGCCCCGCCAGATATTCGGTCATCTGAGACGCCGCCGCCCGGTTATCGACCTCGATCTGCGGAATATCCGCCCCCTCGATCGCCTCGCAAAGCGCAACGATAGGCACACCCAATTCGGCAGGGGTGATGATCGTCCCGTCATGCTTCCTGAAAAGATGCCCGTTCAGGAGCAACACGCCATCGACCTGGCCGCCGCCTGCGAAGGCCGCAAGTCGCTCCTCCTTGTCGGGCGAGGCGTCGATATTGCTGACGATCATGCCGTAGCCGGCCGCGAACAGCTCCTCCTCGATGCCGCGCAACACGCGCGAGAAGAAGATATTGCTCAGATCCGGCAGCACGACGAGGACCATATGTGTTTTCCGCGAGCGCAGCGTCCGCGCCGCCGGATTGGGCACATAACCGACCTTGGCCACGGCAGCCATGACCCGCGCGCGCGTTTCCGCCGTAACCTGCCCCGGATTGCTGAGCGCACGGCTGACGGTCGCGGTCGATACCGAGGCGAGCCTCGCGACCTCCTTGATACGCGCGGCGGTCTGGCGCTGCCGCCCCTTTCGGGGCTTGTCTGATGTGTTGTCCATGACGCTGAGCGGGTATCCTTGATCCAAGCGCCAGCCGCCAGTTTTCCCACCCCGGCGTGGCAGGTTTTGTTTGACAGATCGCATGTGTCGGGTAAATATTATGTAATCGTTTACATTAAAAAGCCAGTGCCGGTATTCACGCGGCGCCAAATGGCAATTTGGGAGGATTTGAGATGGCCTTGCAGGCAGGCAGCAGCTAACCGCATCTTTACAGTCTCAACTGATCGGGCCTTCTTCCCAGGGGACGAAACCGATTTGCGCAACAGCCTGGCCCGGAGCATGCCGGTGCAGCCCTTTCCCGACGCTTGCGAACTCACGAAATTCATCAGCCCCGCGGACCGCCGCCGAAGGGCTTTCTTCTTCCGCACCCTTTTCATTTCTCACGACGGAGAGCTGGCATGAAGACCATGAAAGGACCGGCGCTGTTTCTCGCCCAGTTCGCGGGTGACGAAGCGCCATTCAACTCGCTCGACTCCATCTGCCGCTGGGCGGCCTCGCTCGGTTACAAGGGCGTGCAGATTCCGAGCTGGGACGCGCGTCTGTTCGACCTCACCAAAGCCGCAACGTCCGATGCCTATTGCGATGAGGTCAAGGGCATCGTTGCCAGCCACGGGATGGCCATCACCGACCTCTCGACGCATCTTCAGGGCCAGCTTGTTGCCGTCCACCCGGCCTATGACGCCGCATTCGACGGTTTCGCCGATCCCTCGGTGCGCGGCAATCCGCAAGCCCGCCAGCAATGGGCCGTGCAGCAGATGCGCTACGGCGCGGAAGCCTCGCGGCGTCTGGGCCTCGCGACGCATGTGACCTTCTCCGGCGCGCTCGCCTGGCCTTATGTCTACCCCTGGCCGCAGCGCCCGGCCGGTCTGATCGAGGCGGCATTTGCCGAACTGGCGAACCGCTGGAAGCCGATTCTGGACTATTACGACCAGCATGGCGTCGATGTCTGCTACGAAATCCACCCCGGCGAGGATCTGCATGACGGCGCGAGCTTCGAGCGTTTCGTCGACGCGGTCGGCGGGCACAGACGCGCGTGTATCAATTACGATCCGAGCCATTTCATCCTGCAGCAGCTCGACTACATTCATTTCATCGACCTCTATCACGAGCGCATCAAAGCCTTCCATGCCAAGGACGCCGAATTCAATCCGGACGGGCGCGTCGGCGTCTATGGCGGCTATGAAGGCTGGGCCGGGCGCGCCGGGCGTTTCCGCTCGCTTGGCGACGGGCAGGTGGATTTTCCGGCGATCTTTTCAAAGCTGGCCCAGTATGACTATGATTCATGGGCGGTCCTGGAATGGGAATGCTGCCTGAAACATCCCGAGGACGGCGCGCGCGAGGGCGCTGAATTCATCACGCAGCATATTATCCGCGTAACCGAAAAGGCGTTCGACGACTTCGCGGCAGGCGGAGCGGACGATGCGGCCAATCGCAAGATGTTGGGGTTGTAATGAGCGACGTGACACCGGACAGAAAACTCAAGCGCCGCTTGCGGCTTGGTATGGTCGGCGGCGGTCAGGGCGCATTCATCGGCGCGGTTCACCGCATGGCGTCGCGCCTCGACGACCGCTGGCAGCTGGTCGCGGGCGCATTGTCCAGCGACCCGGCGCGCGCGCAGGCATCCGGCGAGGAGCTGCTGCTTTCGCCGGACCGCATCTATCCCGATTTCCAGGCAATGGCGGACGCCGAGACGCAGCGTTCCGACCCCATCGACGCGGTGGCCATAGTCACGCCCAACCATATGCACGCAGCGCCCGCCAAGGCATTCCTGCAAGCTGGCATCCACGTCATCTGCGACAAGCCGCTGACCGTCTCGCGTCAGGAAGCGGAAGAGCTGGCCAAACTCGCCGCCGACACCGGGCTGATCTTCGCCGTCACGCATAATTACACCGGCCATCCGCTCGTCCGTCAGGCCCGCCACATGGTCCAGTCAGGCGAGCTTGGCGGCATTCGCGTCGTACAGGTCGAATATGCGCAGGACTGGCTGGCGACGAAGCTGGAGGATAGCGGCCAGAAGCAGGCGTCTTGGCGCGTCGATCCCGCCGTGTCCGGACCGGGCGGCTCCATCGGCGACATCGGCACCCACGCCTTCAACCTTGCCGAATTCATCACCGGCGGCCGGGTGCAGTCGCTCGCCGCCGATCTGCACACATTCGTTGCAGGTCGGCAGCTCGACGACAATGCCCATATGATGCTGCGCTTCGCCGATGGCGGGCGGGGCATATTGTGGTGCAGTCAGGTTGCCGTCGGCCGCGAGAACGGGCTCGTCATCCGCGTTTACGGCGAGAAAGGCGGCCTCGAATGGCATCAGGAACAGCCGAATACGCTCCTCTATGCGCCACTTGGCGAGCCGCCGCGCATGATCCGCCGCAATGGCGCGGGCGCCGACAGCGTCTCGCAGGCCGCATCGCGTATTCCCGCCGGTCATCCCGAGGGCTATCTGGAGGCTTTCGCACAGATCTACAGCGACGTGGCGGAACAGATCATGGCAAGGCTGGAAGGCCGCATGCCGGACAAACTCGCCCTGCAGGCCCCGACTGTCGAGCACGGCGTGCGCGGCGTCCGCTTCATCGAGGCGGCCGTGAAGTCCTCGGCGGCGAACGGCGCGTGGGTCGAGCTTTAAAGTAAAAAATGGCGTCGCGCCGAAGCCGAACAGAAATCCCCGCGAAGGCGCACGCTCGCTAGATCAGGATCATTTCTTACGGAAACGATCCTGATTCCCGCATCTGTTTGTTTCAAGCTCGATTTTTCCGAGAAATGGTCTCCATTTTATCGGATCTCGCTTTGACATTCGTCCTGTAGGGCGGGTAGAGCGCAAGCGAAACCCGCCGCCGGCATAGCGATGGGTTTCGCCAGTGCTCGACCCATCCTACAATTGCTTATCGTTCATGTTAGCGCCTATGCGCGAAGGCCGGGATTTGCATTCCCGACAGTCCGCGCAACGCCTCTCGCATTGCCGCGCTTACTTCTTCTTCTTTTTCGGAGCGGCGCGGGGGCGGCAGACGACCGGACGCAGATCCTCCGGCGTTGTCTCGGCATTGGCGTCGATCGCCATTTGGTCCAGCTTCGCGGAAAACATCGTCTTCCAGCCATAAAACTCGAAGCCATGCTGGATCAGCCGGGCCGCTCGCGCGGTCCGCGCTCCGCTCGATTTCGCCCCCAGAACGACGGCCATGATGCTCAGATCGCCGCGTGTAGCGCTGGCCACGACATTGAAGCCCGATGCGCAAATGAAGCCGGTCTTCATCCCGTCCGCGCCCTCGAACGTCCTGAGCAGCTTGTTGTGCGACCGCAGCGTCTGCTTGCCAAGCTTGAACGAATCCAGGGAATACAGATGCGCGTGCTCGGGAAACTCCTTGAGCAGGGCGCGCCCGAGAATCGCCATATCGCGCGCCGTCGTCACCTGCTGATCGTGAGGCAGGCCATGCGGGTTGTAGAATCGCGTCTTGGTCATGCCAAGCCGTTTCGCCGTAGCGTTCATGCGGTCGATGAACGCCGGTTCGGCGCCCGCAACGCGCTCCGCAATCATCACCGCGACATCGTTCGCCGATTTGATGATCAACGCCTTGAGCGCGAGTTCGACGGTCATTTCCGCCCCGAGCGGCAAGCCGATCTTGCTGGGCGGCTGAAGACGGGCGTTTTCGGACGAAACCACCTTGTCCGCCAGCGACAGTTTGCCGTCGCGAAGCGCCTCGAAGGTGAGATAGGCGGTCATCAGCTTCGTTAGCGAGGCGGGGTGCCAGACGCGATCGGGTTCCTCGGCATAGATGACGAGGCCAGACTTAGGCTCGATCACCAGAGCGGGCGCCGCCCTGGCGGATACCGCGGCAGTCAGCAGAGCCAGAACGGCAACGACCTGAAGGAAAACGCTTTTCAAGCTCATTCGATGCGATTTCTCTCAAAACTGATTGGAAATCCAAGCGTACGGCACAAGGCCTTTCATACGCTACAACGTTGGTAGCATTCGGGCGCGATGCGCTCAAGAGCCATCCGCGCGCACCGCATCCGGCTGCGTCCGCCGCGACATCAACCGCCCGAAGATGCGGCCGTCGATGGCTGCGAGACCGAGGCTGATGAGGGCCATGCCCAGAAAATGCTTCGGCAGGAGAACTTCGCCGAGCACGAAAATCCCCAGCAGGATGGCCGTCACGGGGATCAGGAACGTGACCAGCAGCACATTCGTCGCCCCGGCCGTCGCCAGAATGCGGAAAAACAGGATATAGGCCAGCGCCGTGGACAGCATGGACACGCCGATCAGCGCGCCGATGGCCGCAGCGCTCGGCATTGGCAGCGTCCAGGGCTGGTCGATGATCAGCATGGCCGGAACGAGGATGGTGCTCGACGCCGTGAGCTGTCCGGTGGCTGTCGCCAGCGGCGAGACGCCCAGCACCCGGAACCGGCGCGCAAAGACACCCGACACGGCGTAACAGAAAGCCGCTCCAAGGATGGCAAGCTGCGCGGCGATGTTGACGCCCAGCGCACGCAGCGCATCGCTGCCGACCATGATGACGACGCCCGCCATGCCGATACACACGCCGAAAAAGCGCCCCCAGCTCATTTTCTCATCGCCGGTGAAATAATGCGCGACAATGACGGCGAAGAGCGGCGTCGTGGCGTTGAGGATCGAGGCGAGGCCCGAGGCGATATGCGACTGGCCCCATACGATCAGCGTAAACGGAATGACATTGTTGACGATCGCCATCGTGTAGAATGCGCGAATGACCGGCCGCTCCATCGGCACGCGAAGACCAATGAGCAGCATCGCGATGTTGAGCACCAGCGCCGCAAGCGCGACCCGGCCAACGACGACCACCATCGTCGGCAGTTCCTTGACCGCCACGCCGTTGAAGAAGAACGACGCCCCCCACAGCACCGAAAGCCCGACGAGGATGCCCCATTCGACGAGGGTCATGGTGCGTCTGACAGGTTGAAGCGGCTGCATGGAAATTCCCCCGGACGATGCGACGCCGACATCGTTGGTTTTCGGCGAATTCTGAGGCATTCACATCCCGTTCCTTGCGGCGAAACTCGGCGTGGACGCGCACCTGTCCACGTCACGATCGACGCGCGTTGCTCCAGCGAGATCCGTCAAATCGCCTTCGTTCCGATTTTGGGTGTGGTACGGTGGGAGGCGGAAACCTCGAACCGGAACCCGCCCGTTGGGTTGATGCAGCGGCCGCGCGCCAACAAGGTCGGTGCAGGTAAGAGGAGCATCCTCGAACCAACTTTTCGGGACATTAGCCGATTGGAACAGGATATTGCAAGACAATCCGTTTGCGGAGTTATTTTAATCCTGTAATCAGATAACCTTACATAATTGCTACGTCCGAAGGCTTTCCTCTTAGCTTCCGCTCAAAGGAGCCTTTTTTTACAACAGACCGCCGCCGTTTCGTTGCGGTTGACGCCGGAAGAGCCGTCTCGGGCGGGGCGGCAACCCTTGCCTCGCCCGGGCCGTCAGGCGACAGTCAATGTTCCACTGTCCGGATCGACAATCACATGCTCACCCGTCCGGATCGCTCCGGTTATGTCCACCTCGAAGCGGTCGATCATCGGCAAGTCCGCGAACGCCGCGCCTTGCGCCATGATCGCGTTGGCGAAATTGAGGATCAGAGCCGCAGGGCAAAGGCCGCGCGCTTTCATGTCGCGCAGCATCCACGCTGTCGCCACGCCGCCCTTCGCCGCGTTCAGTATCAGGATTTTCCCGACATAGCTTTGCCCGCACAGCGCGTGCGCTGGCCGCGAGAAAACGCCCTTGACCAGATCGACGTCGTAGCGCGCGGAGAAATTGTCGCTCGCGACGAGCGCCTCGCCTTCCACGCGCGGACCGATGCCGACATGCCCCTGGTAAACTCTCATGCTCATACGGTCAGCCTCCCGGAAACGGCGGCGTCCACGCACGCTTCCATATCCGCCAGATGCGTTTCGTAGCCATAACCGCCGAGGATGTTGACGAGCTTGGCCGAGTTGGAAAGCAGCGACCGCCAGCCATTGGCCTCGCCGATCTCGCGGGCATGCATCTGATAGAAGCACACACCCTTGAGCACGATGCCGCCAGCATCTTCGATGGCGTCTGTAAAGCCCATCCGGTCGGCTGCGGTTTTCATCTCCGGCGAAGTGGCCGCAATGAGCGTGACCTTGTCGCTGATCTTGCGGCCACGCAGATGATTGCTGAGCGTTTCCAGCTCGAAAAGCGAAAGCTGCGGCGCGGCGAAGACGACGACGTCCAGCCGGTCGTTCTTCGGTCCGAAATCCTTGTAGAAGCTCGCCACATCCGCCGCGCCAATCCTGCGCGGCGCGG
Organism: Rhodomicrobiaceae bacterium; assembly: GCA_050330195.1. GTDB lineage: Bacteria > Pseudomonadota > Alphaproteobacteria > Rhizobiales > Rhodomicrobiaceae > JAHQVI01. The sequence continues at coordinate 67,866 of JBHJOB010000003.1, forward strand.
GCGGCGTGCCGTCGAAAACGGCGTCAAGCCTTGGAGCTTCCGGCGTGATGCCGATGATGTGAAAGAGCGGCGTTGAGCCGAAGCTGGCAAGCGCCGCGCCGAAATGCTTGATTTCGTCGGATGTCGGCGCGCGTCCAATCCCTTCGATGACAGGAACTTCCCAGTAAGATTTCATCTGCCGTCCGACAATTCCGCCAAGCGCGCCCCAGTCGCTCAGCGATCGTGGCTCGGCCTCGACCACAAACCGCGTCGTGCCACGGCGGCGCTCATCGAGATGGAAGCCATACCGTGGTACGCGCCCGGTCAACGAGGCGGCAAGAGCCGAAGGACCGCCCTCGAAATTCGTCCGTGCGCCAAGGACCGAGTTCGCATAGATCGACGAGCCCGTGTCGCCAAAGGCGATGTGCTCGCCAAGCACGGGCGGATTGATCGTCTGGTAGTTGATGCAGGTATCGGTCATCATGAAGCCGAGCTTGCGGAAGGCCGCGTCCGCGCGTCGCTCCATATCGACGAAGCGTTCATCCTGCTTGATCCGTTCGTAGGCGGAAAAATCGGCGCCGCGTGGATCGGTTACGGACGGGATGACGACGCGGCTCTCCGATGGATCATGCGAGCCGATCCACTCGACGAAACGCAAGCCTTCTTCGCCCGTCGCCTCCGTGTCGGCCATCAGATGGACCTGCGAGACTTCGACGAGTTCGTCCGCATCGAACATGCGTGCGACCTTCAGCAGCATTTCCATCGCCCATTTTCGCGGCTCGCCATGAGCGCCGGCAAGCATCTCCTGTTCGTAATCGTTCAGGCGTGTCATGGAGCACTTTCCTTGCTGCGGGCGGCTCAGCGATAGATATAGATCGGGCTGGTCCAGGCGCGGGTGCCGTCTTCGAGCGAGACGCGGATATAAAGCGGATTATCGCCGGTCGGCCTGATGTCCATCTTGCGGGAAAAACGGAAGGATTTGTACGGATTATCGTTCGGCAGGCGGACGGCACGAATGAATCTCGGCAGCACGCCGCTCTCGTCGAAAATGCGGTCGTCATAGCCGATCTCCGCAAGCGGAATGTCAAACTCGACCAGTGGCGTCGAAAGCTGGAGACTGCCTTTCGCGCCATCATCGAGCAGCACCTCGAAGCCGCCGAGATTGCCGGTCGTCAGCGATTGCCATTTGAGCGAATGCGCGTCCACCTGCTCCAGCGTCTTGTCGGGGTTGAGGAAGTTGATCGGCCGCGCCTCGCGGATGGAAGCTTCGGAAAACCGGGCGGTCCCGTCCCAGACCACCTGACGGAAGCGTCCGCGATATTCGGCCCCTTCCCAGATGACGCGGATGCGCGATCCCAACTCGTTTTCGGCAAAGGGCCGCATCGTTTCGATCAGGTCCAGCCCATTGAAAAGATCAATCCGCTCGATCGGCGCGGCGGCAACGATTTCGGCATCGAGTTCGACACCGCCATCGGTCAAATGCACGATATCGCCCATCAGGGCCGTGTTGGAGTGCGACGGTTGCGAGGGGAACAGAGCGGGATCGTCATGATAAAGCTGACCTTCCTGCTCGAACCGCGCTCTAAGGTCGATGATCATGCGGCCGGTCGGCCCGCCGGTCGTGCCGTAATGCCGCCGCTTGCGCAGACAGTCGAGCAGAGCCGGGCGGCTCAGCCCCTCCATCAGATAACAGGTCAGCCCGCCGATTGCGCCGAACTTGCCCGCGCCGGGATAGCTCGCGCCCGGCCGCCCCTTGTGTCCATCCGAATTGGCGACGATGCCGACGCGGTAGCCCATTTCGAAAGCGTCCTGCACGAGCCATTCGAATGTGCCCCACGAGGAATGCACTTCAACCGAGCGCTCGAAACGTCCGTCATGAGCCAGCTTGATGTCGGCGTAACGTCCCCCGCAATGGGCAAAGCAGACGACGTCCCATTCCTCATTCTCGGCGAACGCCTCGAACAGCTTGCCCGCTGTCACGCAATCGGTTTCAATATCCGTGTGGTTCTCGATCAGCGCGTGGGAGGAACGGCGGATCGTGCGGCCTTCATCGGGGAAGAATACATTGCGATCACCGCCCAGCGCCGTATTCCCCGACCATTCATAACCCGGCAGCGCGACAAACCGGTCCGGCTTGTCGAACTCCGCTGTCAGCCGGTTCAACTCGCCCCAGAATTCGCCCGTTATCTGAAAGTCGTTACCCTGATGGCCGGTCGCATCGACGAAGGCGAGGTTGCGGGCAAAGGCGAAATACTGGCGCGCGCTTCCGGTGCCGATAGTTTCCTCGGATTGTCCATGCAGATCGCCCCAATAATGACGGAAGGACGGTGTTTCCTCGATCCGCAGCGGATTAGTGATCGCGACAACTTCGCCATCCGCGCCAACAAGCTCGATCTGATAGTCGCCCGGCGCTGCGGCGGACAGCCCCTCAATGGTGAATGCGCGCTGCCCCGGCGTGAGTGCGAACGTCTCTGGCAGGCCTTCTACCGCCGCGTTTGCGCGCAGGGCAAATGTCACGTCGCAGCGGTCGGATGGATTGCCCCAGCGGTCCTCGCCCTTGAGCTTCAACGCGAAGGTCTCGCCGGTCTTGCGCAAGGTCGGAAGCACGGCGACGTAACGCGCGGGCGCACCGGGAACGATGGCAATTTTCGGCTGCTCCGGTACCGGCTGGAAATTGAATGTCGCGATGGGGTCGGCAAGGACGCGAAACTCGAACGTATCCTCGCAGAACGTCTGCAAGCGCATCCCCGGCGAACCGCTATCGGTCACGCCGAAGCGCACGATGATCCGATCGCCTTCGGTCAGGTAGCCCTTGACCACCTTGATATAAAGTGTGCGGTCCCACGGCCGGACATTGGCCTTGGGGTCGAAACGATAATCGAGCACGGCGCCATTCGAGGCTTCGACGGTTGTATAGTTCGGGGCCTTCGGATCTGTAAACTGAGGATCGGATTGGTCCGATGCGAACCGAAAGCAGATCCGGAGTGCGCCGGAATCGTCGATCCCGTAAACGCCAGCCGTGTAGGTCAGCGTAAAGGAGGCGTAGCTCCCGGCTTCGAACGCGCCGTCGGGCGTAATCGTGGCGGTTCCGAGATCTTCGGGCGCAATGGCGTGGCGGATAACCCCGCTATCCATGTCTTCCCAGGGCTGTCCAGCGGTCATATCCTCCCCCATCTTCTATCTGCTTTCATTCGTCATCAGATCAATCCAGCTTGAAACCGCGAGCACGAACATAGGCGCCCCAATCCTCGCGTTCCTTGCCGGCATATTGGCGGGCCTTGTCTTCCGACCAGCTATAGATGTCCGCTTCGCCGAAGCGGTCCACGCCGCGCTGTTTGCTCATTGGCTGCGCGGCATGGCGGCGGCCATCATAGGCATCGACTTTCTCGCGGATGCCGTCCTCGCTGAATCGGTTCCGATGCACCGTTGCGGAGAGAGGCAGACGCATCGCGATGCGCGGTTCGGGGAATTTCGGCCAGCCGAGGCCGAGCCCGCAGACCGGAAATACATGATCCGGCAAACCGATCAGCTTGCTGATGTCTTCGGCATGATTGCGGACCGCGCTGATCGGCGTGCAGCCAAGCCCTGCCGCTTCCGCCGCGAGAATGAAAGCGGAGAGCGCGATTCCCGCATCGACGGCTGCATTGAAAAAGGCGTCGAGATGATCGTTCGCGAAGGGCTTGCCGCGCCATTCGTGAAGCTGGCGCTGGCGACGGTTGTTTCCGCAGAAGATCAGCAGCGATGGCGCACCGGAGATCCAATCCTGCGCCAGTGGCCCGCTGGTCAGCATATCGTCAATCCGTTGGCGGATCGCCGGATCATCGACGATGACAATGTCGCGCTGTTGCAGGTCGCTCTTGGTCGGCGAAGCAAGCGCAAGCGCGCAAAGCGTCTCGGTCAGCTCGGGAGAAACCGCCTCGTCCCTATAGTGCCGGCAGGATCCACGGGCGGCAAGCTGTGTCCATAACTCCGGCACCTTGCCCCTGACATAGACCGGAAGCGCGGCCGCCTCATCGCCGAAGCGGTAACGCAAATCCTTGCGCAGCTTGTCTCCCGCGCCCCTCATAGCATCTCGTCTTTCCGGTCGTCGGTTTCACCGAAGCGATGCAACGCGGGCGGCTTCAGGCCCTCATAGAGCTTCTCCAACCGCTCGTTCACCGTGTCGCCATGATCGGCAAGCAGAGAATTGCCGGCCAGATCGCTGTCCACGATGAACGGACCGAAATTCTCCACCTCGAAGAGCCACATGGCCTGCGCGATGCCAAGCTCATCCAGCCAGTGAACGTCGCGAACGTTCTTGACGCCGCGCCCCAGCAGCGCGCCCGTACCGTAACCGACCGTGGTCAGATAGATCGCGCCGCGCGGGGCCAGGACAGTCTTGTAATCCTCGCGAGACATACCGCCCTTGCCGATGATGATCTTCGTGCCGGTCAGGTCGAGCCAGCCTGCCATCCATTTGGAAAATCGGAAGCTTGCGGTCGCGGTCACGCCGCCGATATTGTAGCCGCCCTCCGGTTTGCGCGAGGCGGCGGGCGAACAGTGGAAGTTGACATTGCTGATGTCCGTCACGCCCTCGGGCAGCGATCCGCCCTCGTCGATGACCTTTTTGTAAGCGCCTTCGCGCGCCGTGTAGACGACGCCGTCGAGAAAGACGATGTTGCCCAGCTCCAGGCTCGCAATATCCTCCTGCGAAGCGGGGATGTTTATGCGGACTTGTTTAAGGCTGTTTTGCTCGGCCATTCGACTGTCTCCCGCCGCATGTAAGGGGTGAACCATTTCGGATCGGTCCGGTATTCAACCGATCCGTCCGCGTGAATGCGCGCCGTCGCCCGCCGCGAGGACAGGCAGAATGTATGTATGCTGATCGGCATTCCGCCCGTATGGGTGTAGCCGATCTCGATATGGCAATCGACAACCATCGACGAGCCCACAAAGCCCATCGCTCCCATGCCGATATTGTTGCCAAGCTCCATCAACTCGGCCTCAAGCGCGGCGATCTTCGGATCCGGGTTCTTGTCGCCAACGGTGCGCAGACAGGCAGCCTGCTTTCCGAGCTGCATGCAGGTGTCCTTGGAGCCGCCAAGGCCGACGCCGACGATCGCGGGCTGGCAGGCAAGGCCGCGCTTGCCGAATGCGATCAGCGTGTCGAGGAAGAAGCGCTTGATGCCGTCGATGCCGTCGCCGGGGAACAGCATCCGGTAGTCGGTGCCAAACAGTCCGCCCTTGTGAACCGTGGTGATGTCGATCCAGTCCGCATCCGGCTCGAAGCTCCATTCGACCTCGGGGGAATTCACGCCGACATTGTTGTTGTGCTCGGTGCGCCAGAGCGGATGCACGCGGTTCGGTCTCAGCGGCACGTCCTGCGTCGCCCGCGCGGTCGCGCTGCGCAGAGCGCGCTCGAAGCCGGTAAAGCCGCCATCGAACTTCGCGTTGTCGCCGACCTTTACATAGTAGCGCGGCAGGCCGGTATCGGCGCACATCGGCCGGCGGTCCTCAGTGGCGGCCTCCCAATTGTCGACCATCGACTTCAGCACGAAGGAGGACAGGTCGCCCTTCTCCAGGTCGATCATGCCCTTGATGCCCGTCAGATAATCCTGCGGGATGTCGATCGCGGCCTTGGTCATGATCTCGTAGGCGGCCGTTTCGATCGTTGCGTTCTCGATCATGTCATTCTCCTATTCCGCCGCTGTTCGGGGCGCAAGGGGCTGCCCGTCCGCGTCCACCAGAGACTGGCCCGGTTGCACGATGTCGAACGTGACCGGCACCATCTCGACGCTGAGCTTTTCGTCCTGTTTCCGAATGCGGGTAAAGGCGGTGCTGTTGAGGTCGCCCGTTTCGGGGAAGTCTTCGCGGAAATGCGCGCCGCGGCTGTCTTCCCGTGCAAGCGCGGCATGGGTGATGACCTCGCTGATGCTCAGCAGACTGTCGAGATTGAGCCAGTCATGCCAGGTCAGGTTGAATGCGCGGTCGCCATCGGCAAGGCCGGTTCTCTGAAGCTCGACCGCACGATCCGCAATTTTCGTCAGCCCACGTTCCAGTCCGTTGCGGTCGCGCAGGACGCCGACATCGTCCCACATATCCCGCCACAAAGTCTCGCGTACGCCGAGCAGATCGCCGGGCTTCAAGGCGAAAGGCGCTTCGGCCCGCGCTATGCCGGCCTCGATGACGCTCTCATCCGGGTCCGCGCTGCTGTTCAGCTCCATAGCATAGGCTGCCATGCTGTCGCCGGCAATGCCTCCGAATACGGTCGAATTGGCGACGCCATTGCCCCCGAGGCGGTTTGCGCCATGAACGCCGCCACAATCTTCGCCGGCGGCAAACAGGCCAGGGATCGCGGTCGTTGTGTCCGGCTCGAACTCTAGTCCGCCCATCAGATAATGCGCCGTCGGAACAACTTCGACGCGCCCGCCAGCAAGGTCGAAACCACAATCGGCGCAGCGCTTGACCATGCCGGGGAACGCCTTCGCGACCTTCTCCGGTCCCAAATGCGCCATCTCGATATAGACGCCGCCCATCGGGGTCGTCCGTCCTGCGCGCATTTCCGCATAGATCGCGCGGGCAACGATATCGCGGGTCGCCCGCTCGCCGCGCTCGTGATAGCGCGACATGAAGCGCTCGCCCTCGCCATTGAGCAGATAGCCGCCCGCGCCGCGCAGGCCCTCTTCGAGCACCGTCCCGGTCATGCGCGTATCGGGGCCGCCGAGCAGGCCGGTCGGATGGAATTGCACCATCTCCATGTCACGCAAGGGTAGGCCGAGCCGCAGCGCCATTGCCAGACCGTCGCAGCTCTTGTCGCCCGACGGCGTGTGGTAGAGATACATGGTCGGCCCGCCGCCGGTCGCCAGCAGCACGGCCTTGGCCTGCACGAAGCGGTAGCCGCCGGTGCGCATGTCGATCAGCAGCGCGCCGGAAATGCTGGAGCCGTCCGCCGCCGGAATGAGTTCGATGGCGCGGTGTTCTTCCAGCCGGTTGACGTCCAGCGCCAGCACCTGTTCCATCAGGCGATTGATGATCTCGATGCCGGTCAGGTCGCCCTTGTGAACCGTGCGGTCAAAAGTCTGTCCGGCGAAGGCCTTCTGATGCAGCGAGCCGTCCGGATTACGGTCGAAGAAGCAGCCGACCTCGTTTTCCAGCTCGCGCACCCGCTCGACCGCGCCGACGCAGAGCCGCCATGCCAGATCCTGCCGGGGCAGCCATTTGCCGCCCTCGATGCTGTCCATGAAATGCCGTTCGACGGAGTCGCCCGCCGCCAGCGCGACATTGTAGCCGCCCTGCACCATCCGTGTGCAGCCGCATTTGCCGAGCAGCCCCTTGACGACGATCGTGACATCCGCATCGGGATTGGCCTGCTTGGCGTGCAGTGCGGCAAACAAGCCTGCCCCGCCGGAGCCGAGAATGAGTATGTCCGTCTTGTGGCGCTCGATCCGCATCAGAATGCTCCCGCAAGAAAGACGAAACCGATCAGAATCGCCGCCGCGGCGCTCGGTACGATCCAGCTTGCACGCGTGGCAGTCGGCTCCGACCACGGCAGAAATTCGAGCACCAGAATGCGCGCGCCGAAGAACAGATGGATGGACAGCAGGATGACGAGACCCCATTCGGCGAATTTGACGATCGGCAACTCGGCGAAGCGGAGCGCCGTGTCGAGCGTTACTGCGCCTTCAAGGGCGAGGCCGAGCGTCAGGAAATGCGCTGGCAGGAACAGGGCGAGCGCGATACCGGAGAGGCGATGGCCGAGGAATGCCCAATATGCGCGGTGATGGCGATGGCGGATCATTGGCTCAGCCTCCCACCACGGCATAGACGGCGCGCAGGCCGAGGATTGCAAGTAGCAGCGCGAAAGCGGCCATGCCCCAATCGACGGCGCGACGCGAAAGTCCGGTCCATTCCCTGAGGATGTTGCGCAGCCCGATCGGCGCATGGATCGCGGCGGCGAGTACAAACGTACCGTAAAAGGCCGCCCACAGAGCACTGCCCTGCGTTCGTCCAAGAATTTCGGCGGCGGTCAGGCCATCCCGCACGGCATAGAGGATCAACAGCAGATGCACGATGACGAGCGGCCCGAGCAGAAGCGCGGACAGCCGCTGAAGGACGAAAAGCTGGCGCTCGCTCATTCCGGCGCCCTCCCCAGAAAGCTGAGCAGCGACATGCGCTTCAGC
>JBHJOB010000004.1:0-12583 GCA_050330195.1 Rhodomicrobiaceae bacterium
ACACGATCGTCATGACGTCCAACAAGCCCCTCTGCCATTGCTCGCCCTCACCAAATCTGTCGCGCCTCGCCTTATTATAGCGCAACCTGTTTGGTTCCGGCTTCGCCGGGTTGGGTTCATCGTGAGTTTATGACTCTCCATGGCTCCAGTCTCTCAAGAGTTGGAGCCTCCGGCAAACCCGGCGCGGTTCAACCCAAAGAAGCATTGGCTAAGCTCGCGGGACCAAACACGAAGGCGATGGGGTTGATCGGCATCTCCAAGAGCCAGGTGTCACGGGTTATGTACGGAGATCGACGAGCGCGTTCAGGCGTTTCTCAACCAGCCGCTTGAAGGCGAATGGCCTATCTCTGGATCGACGCGATCTATCTCAAAGTGCGGCGCGGCGGGCGCATCGTGTCGGTGGCGGCAATCGTCGCCGTGGCGGTCAACACCGACGGACGCTGGGAGGTGTTCGGTATTGATGTGACGCCATCGGATGCAGAAAGCTTCTGGAGCGAGTTCCTTCGCTCGCTCGCCGATCCGCGGCCTGCGCGGCGTCAAGCTGATCATCGCCGACGAGCACAAAGGCTTGAAGGCGTCGTCCTCAGCGCCGCCATCCAGCGCTGTCGCGTGCATGTCATGCGCAATGCGCTCGCCTGCGTCGGAAAGAAGGACAAGCCGATCGTCACTGCCGCGCTGCGCAGCGCATTTGAAGCCGATAGCCAGGCCGGAATTCTGACGGTCATTCCTTTGTGGGTCACATGGCTGGTCGTCGACTTCATTTTCCGGCAGCTTCTGCGCATTTGGAGGTTGTGCCGGTCGAACGGGTCGTCTCGACCGACTGGACGCTGGATGAAGCCATGAACTTCGTGATCTCGGCGGGGGGCCGTCGCACCGGACCGGATCACCTTCACCCGCCCGGACGACATTGCCGCGATGCCGGATATACCGAAGACATAAAGCCGCAACCAGCGGAAGCATATGGCAAAGGGCGTGGCCTCCGGGCGCATGCTACCTTTCGATGCTGAACCTCGGCAGCTTCTGCAACTACTTAATCAGACGCCGTCGCTACGATGAGCAAGAGATCCTCCACTTCTCGTTAACTCAGATTTGTCTCGTGAATGCTGATGCCGGACACTTTTCACAATCTGGAGGAGCGGATCAAAAGGGCAACCTGAAGGATTTGGAGTTGAGACGCCTCCTGATGACGGCGAGTTCAACATTCAGGAGCAGTCTTATGCACCATTGCCAGATGGGTTCAGGGCTTGACGACCTGCGCCAGGATTTCGACATGCAGCCTCTACACTCTGTCGCCATTCTGCCGGGTTTACTACTCAAGTTTTACTGCCACTGTATCACGAAGGACCTTTGGACGCCTCCGCCGCCAGCGTCTCACAAGGCTGATTCGCCACCAGATCGCTCCGGCAACGTACCCCAGAACAGCCGAAACAACCGCAAAAACGAGCAGCCCGACAGCGACTGGACCAGAAACATCAAGCAGTGTCGACCCGAGACTCTGCGCCACTTCCCCAACTCCTTCCGCCGAAGAGACAGGAAGCAGGAGAAAACCGACTTTATAGGCGGCGAAATAGATCGGCGGAAATGTCAGGGGGTTGCTTATCAGCGTGGAGGCGGCGGCCAGTGGAACATTGGCCCTCATCGCCACGGCAACCAAGGCAGCCAGCGCGAATTGCCCCAAGGGGATGATGAACGCTGCAAAAAATCCGATGGCCAAAGCGCGCGGCACGCTGCGCCGATTGAGGTGCCACAATGTTGGGTGGGCGAATAGGTGCGCGAACCGCTTCAGCCATCGGTTCGCCAATATCGCTTCTCGGTCTTTTATCATCGATACCAATGGTATTTGCGACAAGGCACAGACACAAGCTTTCCCGTTGGGCTATTCCGTCAAGCCAAAAGCGCCAGCGGTCAATTGAGCGCTTATGATTCTCGCTCAGATGGCAGCATCCGGACAACACGCCAACCCCAAATGTATACTTGTTTTTTTCGGGGCGTCCACAAATGCCGCCCATCCAACATCGGACGAGTTCGCAATTCTCATCCCGAATTGCCGCTCGCCCAGGTGCGTCCGGTGATAGGATCGAATTGAATCCGGAGGTCAGCGTGAGATTGAATGACGATATGGTATCTTCATCTCGGATAGCAACATATTGACCGGAATGCATGCTGCAAGCCAATCGGTTTCAATTGATTTCGCCGACGAAGAGGTCGACGACGATATTCTCACGGCGCTGGAAGGGGTCTGGGCAGGCAAGGACATCAATTTCGTCGGGGCCGGGGCGACCTGCGACTTCGATGACAATAGCGACCAGATCAACCGGCCCTTCCTTCATCAGGTCATCGACGGAGGCAAGAACAAGATCGTTGGCGTCGTGACGTAGACGAGCCGGTTCTCCGGAAGTTGGCGATACTGCTCGGCGAATGCGCTGCGCGGTTCGTTTACCGCCAAGTCTTCAGGCGATCGGAGAAAAAGGCAAGGATCTCGTCGCGTGCACGCAGTGTCGGCTGGCCTTCTTCGTTGACCAGATGCACGGTGACGACACTGTGCGGCGCTGTGACATGGGCTGCAAAGAAGGGTGAAACATCATGGCGATTTGCTGCTTCATCGGGTAGCACGCGGCCATGAAACCGATCCCCAAGCGCCTTGGCGTACGCCGCAAACCGTTGCGCCTGACAGAATTTATCGCCATCGAAACGATACGCCAGGACCGTAAGGTCCTCATTTTCAAGCCGTTCACGGATTGCCGCGAGTTCATCCGGCGGACTCTCCAGTGCCGCCGGATCGTCCAGGGGAAGTGACGGCTGAGACAGCACCGGAGCCAGCATCGACGGCTCCAGCATCATCGAAAGAGCAAAATTCCCGGTAAAGCACATGCCGATCGCTCCCACGCCGGGACCACCACATTCGGTGTGCGCCAGCCGGGCGAGCGCGCGCAACCATTGTGTCACCGGGCTCGCCCCGTTGCCGGCAAAGGCACTAAACTCGTGGCTCACACATGCGCGCCGAAAAATGGCCGCGCCTTCATCGGCGCCGACGATCACGCCGTCTCGGCCAAACAGTGAGGGCATGTAGACAGTGAAACCGGCGTCTCTGGTCCACCGTGCAAATCGCGCGACATGCGGACTGATGCCCGGCATCTCTGTCATCACAATAATGGCCGGCCCCTCTCCCGCGACATGAACGATTTTGGTCGCATCATTCAGCGTGATGTCCCTGGGCGTGAAATCGGCCAGGGGATCGTTCTGTGTCATGTCCTGCACAGTGGGCCTCGCAGCATCTGAGTCTTTATTTTGAACTTAGATGAAGCTGCGCTATCTGAGTTCTTATGTCAAACTCAGATCGAACCGGCACGATGCGCCGCCGCGCGATGGTGCCCAAAGAGGAATGTCCGATGGCGCTTGCGGCCGACCTGCTCGGCGATCGCTGGACGCTGTTGATATTGCGAGAGGCGTTTTACGGCGTTGGGCGATACGACGACATGCGGCAGGATCTGAATGCTCCACGCGCAACTCTGACCGACCGACTGAGCAAACTTGTCAAGCTCGGCATTCTCGCGCGCGAACCCTATCAGGAAAGCGGAGATCGTCTGCGCCATGGCTACAAGCTTACCCGCGCCGGCAGAGCACTGGCGCATGTCCTGATCGCCATGACGGAATGGGGCGAGGAATTTGTGCTCAAGGCGCGCGCGCCGGTCGAGATTGTCGAAGCGGCCTCTGGAAAACCGCTTCGGCTCAGTCTTGTCGACGATGCCGGGCATCTTGTACCGACGGCGAAATCCGTCCTGGTCCGTCGCGGCAAGCGGTAATCTTGGCTGAGCACTTCCCGAATTTCGCCTATGGACACCTTCACGACTGAATGTTTCTTGTATTGATCGCGCAGCTGATGATTTTCACCGCTTGCGTCGCGAATATCTCGCATGAGTTATTGTCTGGTTTCCGACCGTGAATAGTAGTCTGCAAACGCGCGACCGAACGCCAGCCAATCTCCACCGGCCGTCGGTTGGTTCTCCTCCATCTTGTCTTTCAGTGTGCTGGATAACTCTGGAGGCATGAACCGATAGACCGCCGCCATGAATGTCTCGGCGTCGTGTTGCTCCCACACCCGATCCCGATCTGCGCCGGCAACGCCGTCTGCGCTGTAGCTGATAATGCGCTGACCTTCCTTGAACCTGTCCAGTCTCTGAACCATGCTCTGCTTCGGCCATCGCAACGACAATTCCCGTGGGCCCGGATCATAGACCGCTGTGAACAAGGTTCCGAATCCTTGTACATAGTTGCGTTGATAGACCGGGGCGCGCAGAAAGGCGTCGCCAAGAGCTTCCGGTGCGATGCCCTTCGCAATCATCTGCTTCAGATGGTCACGGCGCTGATGGGTGCGGGTGAACAACGGCCGATCGGCCGCTTCCGGACCGTGCTGATGGTTCGTTGCAATCGCTGGCCCAACGGTCCGCATGCCACCCCCCGGAAGAAGCTCCACAGTGACGGTTGCGCCGTGTCGGTCCGCGAGAGTGATATTGTAAGCCATATGCGACGGCACGCGGTCCAGCACATCCAGCGCCTCCGGCACGGTGCCGCAGGTCTCCAACACATAACGCATGATCGTGGTGACGCCGAAACCGCACGCCACCTCGGATCGCCCGCCATAGGCAAGCGCCGCGCACAAACCTTCCGCGTTGATCCCATCGGACAGTCCCCAGAGGAACTCGATCATCCCCATGACCGGCGTTCCGGTCCATTCTGTACGCAGAAGAAGCCCTTCATTGAGATCCGGTGCGAGATCGTAATTGCGGGCAAGCCGGATCTCGCCGCCATCAGCCAGCGCCGCGATCGAGCAGCCACCGAGATAGGGGGGCGGGCACCAGGTCGAAAGGAAACGCGCGGCGATGTCGCTTCCGCCGGCAAGTTCGGTGAGACGCCGATGCACCGGCACGAGTTCCGGCATATGGGCCGCAAGCGCCGCTTCGCAGTCGGCGCGCGAAGGCGCCTTTGCACCGCCTCTTGAATAAAACCAGGCCTCATAAGCGGGCCATGATCTTCGCCACCAGGCGGTCCATTTCGGGCCGGGTTCGGCTTCCGCGACTGCGTCGAATGTCAGTGAACAGCTTGTCAATTGATGAATTTCCTAAGTGTGGTTGAGGAAGAAACGGATCATTTCCGCCGATGCGTCCGGCCCGCCGGGGTCGGTATAGGAGCCGCCGGTCCGGCCGCCCGACCACGCATGGCCCGCACCCTCCACCAGCCAATATTCGGCGATGCTTTCGCCTTGAGGCGTCGTGGCTGTTGAACGCACGTAGCTGCCGCCACGTCCGCCGCTCACGCGCTCGACATGATGTTGAGTGTCCGCTATGCCCGCATGGGCCGCCGCAAAAATGCGGTCCGCGTTGGATGGATGCACAATCGCGTCCCGGCTTCCGTGAAATATGATCTTTCGGCTACCTGGCGCTGGCCCTGTATTTGCAGCTATGCCGCACCGCTCGCCTTGTCCGCGCATTGCCGCGAGCGCTGACACCACGTCGCCGGCGGATCGGTAGGCGAGGCCGGAATGGATGCAACCCGCCGCATAAAGCTCCGGATGGGTCGCGAGCATGACCTCGGCCATCGCTCCGCCTGCGGAAAACCCTGCGATGAACGTCTTCTCCGGCGTCAGTTCGACTTCATCGGCGATGGCTCGCGTCAGACCCGCCAAAATGGCTGGTTCGCCCGCGCCGCGTCGCTGATCTTCCGGTCGAAACCAGTTCCAGCAGGACGACACATTCTCTTTCAACGATTGCTCCGGATAGGCGATGAGCAGGCCGTGGGATTCCGCATGGGCATTCATATGGGTGCCGTAGGCGAAATCATCGGGGTCTTGCGTGCAACCGTGCAGCATCACGATCAGCCCCCGCGGCGACCCCGCTAGTCCGGACGGGACATAGAGCTTGTAGATCCGCTCGCCCGCTGCACACCGGAAACGCCGCGCGGGGAATTGCGCCCCATCAGGCACGTCTGGCGACGGAGACGTTGCGGGCCGAGCGCGCAAGCCACTCATTCCGCTCTTGCGCAGCCTCTGCAACGCCGACACGACCTCACCCAGCGGACGCCGCTGTCTCGATTGAAAAAACTTCGCGTCTGGCGCTGCGATTTTCTCGCACCTGGCGCCCTGATCGGTGTCCGTGTTCGAAGCGGTCAACCCGCCCCGCATCGGAACGGCGCGTTGTTGCGGCGTAATGTCGACAGGCGCTTTCGCGCTCTGCCGCTTTGCCGGCGTACGGCCTGCAAGAGCCGCCTGTATGACGCCGGTCGCCGCCATCACGTCGTGGGCACGCGCATGTTGAAGCGCACGGCGCATTGCCGCGGCAAAATCCTCGTTCATCTTCCGTGATCCTTTTATGCGCCTTGGGCGCTATCTGATCCGCTCAGCCAGCGCTGCCTTGACGTCCGGGCTGGCTTGCAGCGAACCAAGCACCGTGATCGATGCAATGGTCGCCAAGGCAAGTTCAGGCGTAACATCGGCCGCGATCCGTGCAAGACCCACGACCTTGATATGCAGCATCTCTCCGGCTTTCCGGACTGTCTCCAGATCCGCCCGGCTGTAATCGCGCAGCCCCAGTTCGAGCGTATGCCGCTCGATGGATTGCGAGACCGCATCCGCATGTGTCGCAAGCTGGTTGCGGATTGCCGTGCGGATGAAGTCGGTCCTGTTCGAATAGAAGCCTTCCTGGACGAGCAGGTCGACCCGTCCGAGATCGACATAGCCGAGGTTTATCGTGATTTTCTCGGAGTCCCCGCCGCGTTCTCTGAGCGGGTGTATGCTGCTCGCCATGATATTCTCCATCCATGTGGATGGTAAGTGGATGCCGGACGGATGTTCCGCAAGGGTCCGCACCGAATAAATTCTCGACTTGGCCTGCTAAACCGCCATCAAGAGCGGTTCTGTGATCTTAAAGCCGGGCGAAAAACAGCACCAGATCCGGGAACAGAATGGTCAGCATCAACGCTACCCCCAGCACGAGGTAAAACGGGAGCAGATGGCGCATCACGTCGGTGACCGGGCATCTCGCAATGCTGGCGGTGATGAACAGCAGCAGGCCGACCGGCGGCGTCACATTGCCGTAGACGAGCGCGACGCAGAGAATGACGCCAAAATGAACCGGATCGAAGCCGTAGCTGGCGCCAAGCGGCGCAAGGACGGGAACGAGGATGATGACGGCTGCGGTCACGTCCACGATACACCCGATCAGCAGGACGATTGCCACCACGAGAAGAATGGCGATCAGCGGGCTCGCCGTCATGGACTGGACCCATGCCACCACGGCTTGCGGCACCTGCTCAAGCGCCAGAACCCATCCAAAGACGCCAGCGGCGGCGATGATCAGACCTATGATCCCCGTGGTCAGGGCAGCGTCGACGACGATGCGCAGGAGCTGTGCGATGCCGATTTCACGGTAGAGGCCGAGGCTGATCGCGGCGGCATAGACGACGGCGACCGCACCGGCTTCGGTCGGGGTGAAAACGCCGCCAAGAATGCCGCCGATGATGATGAACGGGGCAAGCACCGCTGCAATCGCGTGCCGCGCGGCGACAAGCTTCTGGCTCCAGGACGCGCGTTCGTTGCCGCCCCAGCCGTACCGCCGCGCCATCACGGCATTGACGATGAAAAGCCCGATCGTGATGATGATGCCGGGAACGATCCCCGCCAGGAACAGCGCGCCAACCGACACGCTCGCCAGCGATCCGTATACGACCATGATGATCGAGGGTGGAATGATCGGCCCGATTGCCGCGCTTGAGGCTTCGAGCGCGGCGGCATATCCCGCCGGATAACCGGCGCGCTTCATGGCTGGAATCATCACCGAGCCGGTCGCCGTCGCGCTTGCGGCGCTCGACCCCGTCAGCGACGAGAAGATCGCGCTCGCCAGAACGTCGATCTGGGCAAGACCGCCGCGCCAGTGCCCCACGAGGGCTTCGGCAAGCGTGATCATGCGCCGCGCCATGCCGCCCTGCTCCATGATCGCGCCTGCGAGGATGAAGAACGGGATCGCCAGCAGCGAGGTGCTGTCCAGCATGACGAAGATACGCTGCGGAACGACCGCGAGCGGAATGTCCAGATCCGAGGTCAGCAAGGCCAGAGCGCCGGAAAATCCCATCGCCGCGGCGACCGGCACGCGAAGGAGAATGAGGACAAAGAAGCTGACGGTGAGGACCTCAAGCATGTCAGCCCCTGTCCGGTCCGGTGCTGCTTGTCCTTGCGATCTGCCAGAGATGAGCGATTGCAAACAAGGCTGTGAGGATGCCGAAAAGCGGCAGGATCAGTTGAACCCAGGCGATCGGCAGACCTGATGCCGGCGATGTTGTCGTCCAGTTCAACTGCATTAGCTGATAGCCCCCATATCCCACCAGAACGGCAAAGGCGATCAGCATCAGATCCGCCAGGATCATCAGGCCACGTCTCATGGAAGGTGCGACCAGATCTTCGATGATGGTTATGGCGATATGCGTTCCATGCCGCGCCGCGGCCGCAGCCGCGAGAAAGACAAGCCATATGAAGGCGTAGCGCGAAAGTTCATCGACCCAGCCGAGCGAATGCGAGAAGCCGTACCGCAGGATGACCTGAAGGAACATGGCGGCCACGAAAAACAGGAACAGAGCGCCGATGACGCCCAGTACGGCCTGTTCGAGACGTCGAATGATCATTGGCGGTCCGGGAGGTTCAGGTAAGCGCCGTCGCACCGGGAGCGGCGCGGGCAAATGCCTCATGCCGCTCCCGTCGGATTTCGGCTGGATGCGCTAGTGCATCCACAGATACACATGGTTCATGCGTCAGTGCCCTAGCTCTTTGTCCATGCATCAATTTTACCAAACTACGGCTTGTCGCCTCCGTTTGGATCGACGCGCTAGGCAGCCGCCTGCAAAAGCTTGACAAGCTCCGTGCCAGAAGCGCCGAGATCCGCCGTCAGTTCGGCCCATGTCGGCTCTACGAGCGCGCGCATGGCGTCCATGTCGACATCGTCATTGATGGCAAGGCCGGAGTCGGCCAGCGTTTTCAGGGCGGCTTCATTGTCGGCCCTTGCCTGTGCACGCTGGTCGCGGAAAGCCTCAAGGGCCGCAGCGCTTACAGCATCGCCATTGCCGCCGAGCTTCTCATATGCGGAGCCGCTGATGACGATATGAAGCGGGTTGTAGAGGTGCCGCGTCAGGCTGAGGAATTTCGACACTTCGTTGAACTTCTGCTGAATGATCGCGGCGGGCGCACCTTCCGCGCCATCGACGACGCCCGTCTGCATCGATGTGTAGACTTCGGCGTAGGGTATCGGGGTCGGCGATGCGCCGAGCGCCGTCATCGGAACGAGATGCAGCGCGGCTTCCGGCACCCTGATCTTCAGGCCCTTCATGTCCTCCGGGCCCTTGATCGGCCGGACCGTATTGAACACCGAGCGCCACCCCAACTCACCCCATGCGAGAATGCGCATGTTCGCCTGCTCGGCCAATGCTTCGGACAGCTTCTGCGAAAATTCCCCTTCAAAGGCGCGGTCGGCATGCGCCGCATCCCGATAGGAATAATACAGCGCAGCCGTCACCATGACCGGTGCGATACTCGCAGTGTAGTCCGGGCCCGATGAGGTGATGTCAACGGAGCCGAGCTTCAGCCCCTCATAAAGGTCGCGCAATCCGCCAAGCTGCCCGGCGGGGAAGATCTTCACCTCGACCGCGCCATTCGTGGCCTCGGCAACTTTCTGGGCAAAGGCCTCATAGCCCTTGTGCGTGGCACTGTCGGTTGATTCGATATGCGCAACCCGCAAGGTCGTCGCCGACTGGGCGCGGGCAATAAATGGCATCCCGATCATGCCTGCAGCCGTTCCGGCCGCTGCATATTTCATGACGCTTCTCCGGGATATCCCCGGTTTACGGGCGTTTTCGGTCATTTCGAGTCCTCCCACCTTATTATGTCAGGCTCATTGAAATCTGATGACTGAATACTTGACACTCAGGGTCCATCTGTCAACAATTGTTTGGACCAATAGACCAATTATACCAATTTCAACGGGGAGCCTCGCTGCATGGCCGCCATCCTTCCGTCCACCATCGCCGACGTCCGTATCGAGGCTTATCGCGTTCCTCTGGTGCGTCCCTGGGTATCGGCGGCGCACGCGATCACGCATCACGAACACATACTGACGACGATCACATTGGAGAACGGGACGACCGGAACGGGTTTCAGCTCGACGATGGGTGTCGGCGGAATCGCGGTGGCCGCTTTGGCCCGCAGCTATCTCGCGCCACTATGCATTGGCCGGGACGTGTTCGATCACGAAAACCTCTGGTGGACGCTTTGGCGGCGTTGCCACCAGCCCGGTGCGAACGGCATCGGCGCACTGGCCGTGACAGGCTTCGACCTGGCGCTATGGGATTTGCGCGGCAAGCTTCTCGATGTTCCGGTTCGCAAGCTGATCGGAGGCGCGGCGACGACGGTTCCGGTCTATGCGAGTGGCGTGAACCTGCATCTGTCCGAGGACGAACTTGTCGAGCAGACCCGGTCGTTTCGGGATGCTGAATACAAGCTCTTCAAGATCAAGGTCGGACGTCCGTACCCGGCGGAGGATGTCTCCCGTGTCGCTGCAATCCGTGCGGTGATCGGGGATGCGCCATTGATGCTCGACGCCAATCAGGGCTGGAAGCCGGGTGAAGCGCAAAGGCGGATCGCCATGTTCGAACGGGTCGATCCGGTATGGATGGAGGAGCCGATGGCGTCCGACGACGCGGACAGCCACGCACGTCTTGCGGAGCAATCGCGCATTCCCATCGCCCTTGGCGAGACGCTCAGTACGCGCTTCGAATTCTGGCGCTACATTTCCAGTAAGGCCGTCAGCTATTTGCAGCCCAATGTGCTGAAGGTCGGGGGGATCAGCGAGTGGCTGAAGATCGCCCATCTCGGAATGACCGCCAATCTGACCATCGCGCCGCACGGTGTGCTCGAAACCTCCGCAATTCTAGCGACGGCCATCCCCGGTTGCTATCCCGTTGAAAATATCGACGGAGGCGCTTTCACCGATCAGGGTATTCTGGAGGAACCGGTTACGATAGAAAACGGCCTCCTCACACTGCCTGAACGCCCGGGACTGGGCATCACCTTCGACCGTTCCGCGATGGAGCGTCATAAGGTCGATGCCGAAACCGTGGTGGCGCCGGTCGATCCGAAAAGATTCTACAAGGACAACGACAAACAATGACGGGTAAAGGGGCGCCGACCGCCGCCAGACGCCTCCCGGCGCAGGTGCGGCTCTATCGCCAGGTCGCGGATGCGCTTGAGGAGCGCCTTGCCTCAGGCGAGTTCAAAAGCGGCGACCGGCTTCCGACGGAGCGCGAATTGTCGGCCTACTACTCCGTGTCGCGAACCTGCGTCCGCGAAGCATTGCTTGCCCTCGAAATTGCCGGGCTGGTTTCGATCCGGGTCGGTTCCGGCGTGTTCGTGACATCGCCGCCTCCCGCGGAGCGATTGCATCTTGAGCCGAAGCCCGATCAGGTGAGTCTGACTGAAATCCTCGACGCCAGGGTCATGTTCGAGCCGGAAATCTGCGCGGCCGCGGCGGCATCGGCAAAGGCCGAGGATATAGCGCGCCTGTCCGCAGCGCTGAACAGAATGCGCGATGAGCATCGCAAGGCTGCGGACACGGAGCATGGCGATCGCGATTTTCATCTTGCCATCGCCCATGCCTGCGGCAACGCCATTGCCCAGAACCTGCTTCAGGAAATCTGGATGGAAATCAGCGCGCCGCTATGGCAGGGCATGCTGCGCCATATCCGAACGCCCATACTTCGCCTCAAATGGATCGAGGACCACGAGGCCATACTCGCCGCGATCGAATTGCAGGATCGAAGAAAGGCCCGCGCCGCCATGCGACGCCATATCGAAAATGTCGTGGAAAGCCTGATGCGTGAAGACTTGCTGTAGGGACGTTCCACTATCGTTCGCAATCGCGGATACGCGCCGACGGACCGGCTGTCTGCATCGCAGTATGCTTCCCGGGTTCGCCGCTGCATGTCTTGCAGCGGCGAACCCGGCTCCACGGGAAGCTCACCCGTCGCCGCCTGCTTCGATCCGGGCGATCACCGCATCGAGGTTGCGGCGGAACTCTTTCGTATTGTACGGCGTAGCCGCCGCCGCGCCTTTCTGCGCCACCCAGGGAACAAGCAGATCGATCTCGGTATCCCGCAAGCGAGCCAGACTGGCAAGAAAGGCCTCGCGGTCGCTGCTCTCCAGCAGTGCGCCACGCAACTGGCCGTCCTTCATATAGAGACTGTCCGCCGTGAACAGGCACCGTGCATCAGGGCCGTTCCAGAGATATGCGACCGAGCCCTCGGTGTGACCGGGAATCGGTATGGCCTCCAGATCACCGCTGATCCGGCGCGGACTTGCGGATTCGGAGGCGATACCGGCCTGCGGTTGCCGTCCCGCTGCGCCCGGCGCTAGCAATGAGCGCAATGCCGCCGTTTCGCGGTAGGGACGGCCATTACTGGCCGCCCCCCGCACAGATCCGGACACGCCCAATTAAGGCATCCGGCTCCTACCTCGGGTGCCTAACGTCAAAGCGTTCGTCCGGCCAAGGAT
>JBHJOB010000005.1:0-104610 GCA_050330195.1 Rhodomicrobiaceae bacterium
AAGACCGAATACCGCTATGACCGGCTGACCGCCATGGCGCCGCAGGTCATCCGGCTGCGGCCTGCCCCGCATTGCCGGACGCCCATCCTCAGCTACTCCTTGTCGATCACGCCGAAAGATCACTTTCTCAACTGGCAGCAGGACCCGTTCGGCAATTATCTGGCGCGACTGGTCATTCCGGAAAAGACGCGCGAATTCAGCGTAACGGTCGATCTGATCGCCGACATGGCCGTGATCAATCCGTTCGATTTCTTCGTTGATGACTATGCGCAAGAGTGGCCTTTCAAATACGAGCCGGAACTGAAAAAGGAGCTCGCGCCCTATCTGGAGCCGATCCCGGCCGGCCCCTTGTTCGAGGACTATTTCGCGGCGCTGGACAAGGAAGCTCCGACCACGATCGACTATCTGGTCAAGGTCAACCAGCAGGTCCAGAGCGACGTCAAATATCTGATCCGCATGGAGCCGGGCGTTCAGACGCCGGACGAAACATTGAAGCGGGGGGCCGGCTCATGCCGGGACAGCGGCTGGATGCTGGTGCAGATCCTGCGCCGTCTCGGGCTCGCCGCGCGGTTCGTCTCCGGCTATCTGATCCAGTTGACGCCGGATGTGAAGGCGCTTGACGGGCCTGTCGGCACATCGGTCGACTTCACGGACCTGCACGCCTGGGCCGAGGTCTATCTGCCGGGCGCGGGCTGGATCGGGCTCGATCCGACATCGGGCCTCTTGACCGGCGAAGGCCATATCCCGCTTGCCGCCACGCCGAACCCGACCAGCGCCGCCCCCATTACAGGCGCTCATGAAAAGGCGGAAGTGGAATTTGCCTTCGACATGAAGGTCGAGCGGATCGCGGAGTCCCCCCGCGTCACCAAGCCGTATAGCGACGATCAGTGGTCGGCTATTACGCAAGCGGGCTATGAGGTGGACCGGCGTCTGAAGGCGGGCGACGTGCGCCTGTCGATGGGCGGCGAACCGACCTTTGTCGCGGTCGACGACATGGACGGCGCGGAATGGAACACCGCCGCCGTAGGCCCGACCAAGCGCCGCTACGCCGAAGAATTGATCCGCCGTCTGCGCAAGCGTTTTGCGCCGGGCGGGCTGCTGCATTTCGGTCAGGGCAAATGGTATCCGGGCGAACAGCTTCCCCGCTGGGCCTTCGCGGTCTACTGGCGCACCGATGGCGAGCCGCTGTGGCAGGACGAGAAACTGATCGACGCCGAGGTCACGGACAAGCCCGCCACTTTCGAGGATGCCGACCGTTTCACCGCCGCGCTGACCGCAACGCTCGGACTGCCCAAGGACAGCGCCGTTCCGGCCTATGAGGATCCGGCCCATTTCATGCTCGTCGAACAGAAACTGCCGCTCAATGTGGACACGAAGGACAACAAGCTGGAAGATCCTGCCGAACGCCGCCGCGTCATGCGCGTCTTCGACCGGGGTGTGGCCGAGCCGACGAGCTACGTGCTGCCGATTCAGGTCTGGCACTCAGCCGCAACCGGGCGGCGCTGGGTCACGGAACGCTGGAAATTCCGCCGCGAGAAACTGTTCCTCGTGCCCGGCGACTCACCCGCCGGTTTTCGCCTGCCGCTGGGCGGCCTTCCCCATATCGCGCCGATCAACTATCCGCATATCATCCCGTCCGACCCGGTCGCGCAGCAGGACGCGCCCCTGCCCCGCCGCGAGACCATCCTGCAAAACCGCCGCGCCGTCACGCTGGAAGCGCCGCCGCTGGCGCCGGACCTTCCGGTCGAGGTCGCGGCGGGCGCCGTTCGCACCGCGCTGACGGTCGAGCCGCGCGACGGCCATCTCAATATCTTCATGCCGCCGGTCGAGGATGCGGAGGACTATGCCGCGCTCGTCGCCGCAATCGAGGAAGCCGCGCGCGAAACCGGCCAGCCGATCCATCTGGAAGGCTACACCCCACCCTTCGACAGCCGGCTCAACGTCATCAAGGTGACGCCAGATCCCGGCGTGATCGAGGTCAACATCCAGCCCGCAACCGAATGGGACGAGGCCGTCGACATCACAACCGCGCTCTACGAGGAAGCCCATCTGACGCGGCTCGGCACGGAGAAATTCATGCTGGACGGCCGTCATTCCGGCACCGGAGGCGGTAACCACATCGTGCTCGGCGGCCTCAAGCCGTCCGACAGCCCGTTCCTGCGCCGTCCCGACCTGCTCGCCAGCCTGATCGCCTACTGGCAGCACCATCCCTCGCTCTCATATCTCTTCTCCGGCATGTTCATCGGCCCGACCAGCCAGGCCCCGCGCATCGACGAAGCGCGCAATGACCAGATCTATGAGATGGAGATCGCGCTTGCACAGATCCCCGATCCGGCGGCGGGCCATGTTCCGCCATGGCTGGTGGACCGGATTTTCCGCAATCTGCTGGTGGACGTCACCGGTAACACCCATCGCGCGGAAATCTGCATCGACAAGCTCTACTCGCCCGACGGTCCGACGGGACGCCTCGGCCTTGTCGAATTCCGCTCCTTCGAGATGCCGCCACATGCGCGGATGAGCCTTGCGCAACAGCTTCTCCTGCGCGCCCTGATCGCACGCTTCTGGGAAAATCCCTACAAGGGCGATCTCGTGCGCTGGGGCACCGAACTGCATGACCGTTTCATGCTGCCGCATTTCGTCTGGGAAGACTTCCTCGACGTTATAGAGGATCTGAAATCGGCCGGTTTCCCCGTCGAGGCGGAGTGGTTCGCACCGCATTTCGAATTCCGCTTTCCGCATTACGGCACGGCGGAGCATGGCGGCCTGGAGGTGGAATTGCGTCAGGCGCTGGAGCCATGGCACGTGCTCGGCGAGGAGGGCGTCATCGGTGGAACGGCGCGCTATGTGGATTCCTCGCTGGAGCGCGTCCAGATCAAGACCCGGCGGATGACAGGCGAACGCTACGCCGTGACCTGCAATGGCCGCACTCTGCCGCTGACCTCGACCGGCGTGCATGGCGAATATGTCGCCGGCGTGCGTTTCCGCGCCTGGCAGCCTCCATCCGCCCTGCATCCGACCATCGGCACGCATGTCCCGCTCGTCTTTGACATCATCGACAAATGGAGCGGGCGCGCGATCGGCGGCTGCCGCTATCATGTCTCACACCCCGGCGGGCGCGCCTTCGAGACCTTTCCGGTCAACGCCTATGAGGCGGAAAGCCGCAGGCTCGCGCTTTTCGAGACAATCGGCCACACGCCGGGCCACGCACCCATCAGTCCGGCAAAAGTCAATTCCGAATACCCGTTCACACTGGACATGCGCCTGAGCCGATAACCATTCGTAATTCCTGATTAAAGTGGCCGCATTTCAACAACCGTAACCCGGCGCTGAGCCGCGCCCGCAAGTTTACTGGCGCGGTGCCTGTGAGGGTGCTAGAATCTGTATGTCGTAAGCAAACAGTCTCGCACTTGATGTTCGGAACGCGGAATCCATTTGTTGAGTTTGCCGGGCGCGCCCCCTGCCCGTGCGGGATTAAGCAGGCGGCGCGGGAACAGGGATTTCAGTGAAAGAAATGATGACGGTGACCGAAGGGATCGGCATGTCCGGCGCGGATCCATTCGCAAAATATGCTGCCGATCGGGGTCAGTTCGATGAAGCCGTCCGCGAAGACGGCACTGTAAGATCACATTGGCAGGCCTTCGCGCGCCGCTTCGGAACCTATTCGCTCACAGAGCAGGCAACCCGCGCGGAAAAGCTGCGCCGCCTCGTGCAGGAAAACGGCATTGCCCGAGACCTGTTCTCCGAAGCGCACGATACCGACGAGCCCTGGCAGATCGACCTGATCCCGTTCATCCTGTCGCCGGATGAATGGCGTTTTCTGGAACGCGCCGTCGAACAGCGGGCAAAGCTCTCCGCCGCCATCCTTGACGACCTCTATGGCGATCAGAAGCTCCTTCAGACGGGCCACATCCCGCCCCAGCTCGTGCTGGGCGATCCGACCTTTCTGCGCGCCATGAGCGGGACCGAAGCAGGCCGCGGACGGCTGATCTACTGCGCCTACGATTTCGCTCGCGACGTCCACGGCAACTGGCGCATCGTCGATACGCACACCGAAACACTCGCCGGCCTCGGCTTCGCTCTGGCAAACCGCATCGTGCATTCCCGCGTGACCAGCGACCTGTTCCTCGCCTCGAACGCGCTGCGTCTGGCCCCGTTCTTCGCCGCCATGCATGGCGAGATGTTCAACCGCGCCGGACGGGACGATGCGCCCATTGCCCTGCTGACCCCCGGCGCTCATCACGAAGATTATTTCGGCCATGCCTATCTGGCGCGCTATCTGAGCCTGCTGCTGGTCGAAGGCGGCGACCTGCGCGTCGTCGGCAACCGGCTTTACATGAAAACGCTGGAAGGTCTGCGGCCCATCGACCTCATCCTGCGCTGTGTCGCGGGCGAACAGGCTGACCCCTTGCAGCTCGATCCGAACGGCTTTTTCGGACCGGCCGGTTTCCTCCAGGCCATGCAGACCAATCCCGACCTTTCGGCCAACGCCATTGGCACCGCGATCGCGGAAAATCGCGGGCTCAGCCCCTATCTAGGCGCGCTGAGCGAAGAAGTGCTCGGCGAGGAACTCGCTGTTGCCGATCAACCGCGCTGGTGGCTCGGGGACAACGCGTCGCGCCAGCATGTGCTCGACAATCTCGACCGGATGATCATCCGTCCCGTTCAGGGGGGAACAGGACGTCCCGGTCGTCCGCATGAGCGATATATCCTCGCGCAAATGCCGGAGGACCAGCGACGCCAGTTCGTCCAGACTCTGCAATTGCACGGCTACCGGTATGTGGCGGAGGAAAGCGCCAGTTTCGCCACCCTGCCCTCCTGGACGCCCGATGGCCTCCAGCCGCGCGGCTTTGTCGTGCGCGTCTTCGCGACGCTGGTCGACGGGGAATATTCGGTCATGCCGGGCGGCATTGCGCTCGCGGTCGAAAATGATGGCGGCTTCGGGACATTTCCCGCGGAAACGCATTGCCGCGATGTCTGGGTCACATCGGACGCCCCCGTCGCGCCCCATGCAAGCCGGTTGCGGACCAGTCTCGACTCGCCACAGATCTCGCGCGGCAATCCGGGCTTGCGCAGCCGCATCGCCGACAATCTGTTCTGGCTGGGCCGTTATGCCGAACGGGCCGACTGGATCATGCGTCTCCTGCGCGGCGCGCTCAGCCGTCTCGACCCTGACGCTTCCTCCCTTCAGCATCGCGAAACGGTCATCGCCGCGCTCGACATCCTGCTCTCCAAGGACGAGGCGCTCGTCTCGCTTCCCCGGGAGGACGCCGCGATCGAACAGCGCGCGCGTGCCCTCATGTCGGGACGCGGGCGCAGCTTTGGCCTCATCCAGACGCTCAACAAGGTTGATCAGGTCGCTTTCCTCATTCGCGACCGGCTCTCCGTGGAACTCTGGCGCACATTGCAGATTTTCCAGACCTCCCCGGTCTGGCGCGGCGACAGCGAACCACAGAGCCTGGCCGAAGCGCTCGATATTCTCGATCAGGGCATCGCGACTTTCGCAGCATTCGGCGGCATGGCCGCGGAGAACATGACGCGCAATTACGGCTGGAATTTCCTCGAAATCGGCCGGCGCATCGAGCGGGCGTCGAACCTTTCGGAGTTGCTGGCCACGATGTTCAGCAAACGCCAGGACGAGGCGACCGAAGCCGCCAGCCTGACTTTCGCGCTGGAAGTTGCCGACAGTATCCTGACCTACCGCTCGCGTTATCTGTTTGCGCCCGTGCTGCCGCTGGTGCTCGATCTGCTTGCCGCCGACGAAAACAATCCCCGCAGCCTCGTCTTTCAGCTCGCGGCCATTTCCGAACATCTGGCCGCATTGCCGCAAGGCCCACAGCCCGCCCCGCAGAGCGAGGAACGCAAGCTTATTCTCGACCTGCTGACGCGCGTTCGCCTTGCAGACGCCCATGCGCTTTCGGAGGCGGGCAGCAAGGGCCGGCGCGAGGAATTTAACGCATTGTTTACGCTGTTGGTGTCAGAGTTGCCGCATCTTTCCGAGGCGATCACACGACGCTACTTCAGTCTGACTGAAGACGAAATGACTCGGATTCATCCGCGCTTCGGTTCACGGCCATGATTTTTGAGGTTAGCCACAAGACGGTCTACCACTACACCGCTCCTGTTGCGCAAGCCCATCATCTCGTCCATCTCGCACCCCGTCCCCACGAGCGCCAGCGCATCATCAAGCACACGCTTCTGATCGAGCCCGCTCCGGCATCGCGCCGCGATTTTGTCGACTATTTCGGTAATCCGGCATCCACGGTCGCCATCGAAAGCCACCATTCCGAACTCTTCATCCATTCTCACGGCCGCATCGAGGTCAGGCCGCCCGAGTCGCTGGACCTTTCGACTTCCCGGCCCTGGGACAAGGTGGCCATGCAGCTCGCGCCGGCCCGCAAGCCCTACGATATCGACGTCGTTCAGTATCTCATGCCGTCACCGCAGATTGCGCTGACGGGCGAGTTGATGGATTTTGCGCGTCCGACATTCACCCCGGGCCGCCCCATACTCGAATGCGTCCGTGAGCTGACGGAGCGCATTCATACGGACTTCGCCTATGACGGCGAGGCGACCGACGTCGCAACGACGATTGACGAGGTGCTCGAAATCAAGCGCGGCGTCTGCCAGGATTTCGCCCATGTGCTGATCGGCGCGATGCGAGCCTACTGCCTCCCCGCCCGCTATGTCAGCGGCTATCTGCTGACGCATCCGCCCGAAGGCGAGGAAAAGCTGGTCGGCGCGGACGCCTCCCATGCCTGGGTTTCAGTGTGGGCTCCCGATATCGGCTGGGTGGATTTCGATCCGACCAACAACATGATCCCGCAGGACGAACACATCACCATCGCCTATGGCCGGGATTTTCAGGATGTAAGCCCCGTAACCGGCGTGATCCTCGGCGGCGGCGCGCATCAGGTCGAGGTTGCCGTCGACGTACTGCCGACGCAGGCGGAAGCGCGCGCCTGATCAGCCTCATCATTTCAGGCGCATCGCCGCTCATTTTCAGCACCCCCGAACTTGCGCTCCAGCCATGCGGTAATCAGTTCGGCCGCCTGCCGCCAATGCGTGTCGAGCATGATGGCGTGAGCGCTGCCGGGGATGATCTTCGGGTTGATGCCGTAATACGCGCCGGTCAGGAAGACGTCGGCCGGCGGGATCAACTCGTCCCGCTCGCCGCCGACGATCATCATCGGCGGGGCCATCCAGGGCAGCGGCGCAAAAGGCGGCCATCCCATCAGCTCCAGACTGGCTCTGACGGCGGGCTGGCCGAGACGGCGGAGCGTGTCCATCCTCTCAGGCGAAAGGTCCGGCTCTGAAAACAGCCCGTTCTCGATAATGCCAAGGTCGATATGGCTGATGGGTTTGCCTTGCGACGTATAGAGTTCGTCCCAAAGCGTCGGATTGCGCTGATACATCGACACCGACGCCCGCATCAGCCCATGCGGCGGGGCCGAGGCAAGCAGCACCACGCCAGCCGCTTTCCGTCCCTGCCTGAGATAATGCTGCACGACACCGCCGCCCATCGAATGACCGGCGACGATCACCGGCCCGTCGATCCCGTGCATGGCCCAGGCGAGATCATCAGCGAAATCCCGCAACTGCCAGTGCTGGATCCGCTCATGCCCGTCGCTGCGCCCGTGGCCGCGAAGGCTCAGCGCGTAGGCGGGATAGCCTGCCTGAGCGAAAAAGGGCAGAAAATGCGGCTCCCAGCACCAAGCGCCAAGGCAGACGCCGTGAATAAAGAGGATGCTGACATTTTTCTTCTGGCCTGAGGGCTGCGCGGATAACAGCTCAAGCTGCATGGAGGGGCCTTGTCACGATGCTTACAGGAACCAATCGCCCGTTGCGAGAAATTTCCGCAGTTGTAGCAAGTCTTTAGCCGGAAGACGATTGAGCTAAGGTCGCATGCCGGCGGGTGCCGGAAATGCATTTAACGAGGCGTCTCACAACCAGCCGCGCCGCTTGAAATAGGCGTAAGGCAGCAGTCCGGCGATCACCATCAGCGCCAGCGAAAGCGGATAGCTGAACGACCAGCCCAGTTCCGGCATGAACTGGAAGTTCATCCCGTAAATGCTGGCGATCAGCGTTGGCGGCAGAAACAGCACCGACATGACCGAGAAGATCTTGATCACGTCCGTCTGCTCGATGTTCGACATGCCAAGCGTTGCATTTAGCAGGAAGGTGATGTTGTTGGCGAGAAAACTCGAATGGTCGCTGAGCGCCAGCACGTCGCGCGACAGCGTCTTCAGCGACCGGGCGAGGGCCTTGCCGGGTTTGACCTCGTTGGGACGGCTGAGATAGGACAGGACGCGGCCGATGCTGACAAGGCTTTCCCGCGAATGGGACGTCAACCCTTCGGCGCGCCCGATCTTGCGCAGCACTTCCTCATAATCGGTCTTCTGCCGCGCGAAAATCACCCGCGAGACCTCGTTCATGTCATGCTGGACACGCTCCAGCACGTCGGCCAGCCGGTCGATGATCGCGTCGAGCAATTCGACCAGAACGACTTCGCCCGTTCCGGCAAGTCCCGGCTGGCGCTGCACCTTGCTGGCAAATGCGCGAAAGGGAAGCGGGTTCGCGTAGCGGATCGTGATCAGCCGTTGCCCGAGCAGAATGAAGGTGAACGGTTCGGTCTCGGGATTGTCGGCCTCGACATGCGTCATCACCGTGGCGGTCATGAACAGCGCACCGCTTTCCTGATAGAGACGGCTGGAGACCTCGATCTCCCGCATTTCCTCGCGAGTCGGCAACTCGATGGCCAGCGCCTCCTCGGTCAGGGCTTCCTCCTCCTTTGTCGGCGTGAACAGGTCTATCCAGACAGCGTCCGCCGGCATGGCTTGTCCGCCCTGAACAGTCACCGGCTTCAGGACATTATTCTCGCGGATATAGGCCGTGATCATTGCGTCACCTCCTCGCGCAGAAGCGGCAACCGGAGTTGCGGCGTGGTGGAATTACGATTGCCTTCAGGGCCGAAGGCAAGTACGGAGCAAGCGGATTCTACACAGAGCGCGCCGGTTGCTTTCCCGGTGCTGTCCGCTCAGCGTGTCAAAATCAAGCGCTTTCTGATTGTTCCGCAACGAATTGCGGCAGTTTGCGCCCCCGCGCCGTTAAAGGCCCGATTCAATTAACAAACTCTGCGGAAGGACAGAAGCGCAAATGGCCGCCCCCATCGGAGGCAGCCATCTTTCATCCACCGCTCATGTCGCGCAGGTCAGCACCTGCGGCGCCGCGGGATCGGATCGGGCCTCAATCCCTTACGACATTGCCGGTCTGGCCGAAGAGCACCTTCTTGTCCTCTTCGCTCATCTGCATCTGCTGCGGATTGACTTCCTTCGTCTTGTCATATGCGCGGATCGTGCCGGGACGTTCCCTGATGGCGTTGAACCAACGCTTCACATGGGGGAAATCGTCCAGATTCTGGCCCTGACGCTCATAGGGTACGACCCAGGGATAGCTCGCCATGTCGGCAATCGAATATTCACCGGCAACGAATTCCCGGTCTGCGAGCCGCTTGTTCAGCACGGCGTAAAGGCGGTTGGTTTCGTTGACGTAGCGGTCGATTGCGTAGGGAATTTTCTCGGGGGCATAGATCGCGAAATGGTGGTTCTGCCCTGCCATCGGACCGAGGCCGCCCATCTGCCACATCAGCCATTCCAGCGCCGCGACGCGCCCGCGAATGTCGGCCGGTATGAACTTGCCGGTCTTTTCCGCCAGATAGACAAGAATTGCCCCGGACTCAAAGACCGAAATCGGCTCGCCGCCATCTTGCGGCTCATGATCGACGATGGCGGGCATCCGGTTGTTCGGCGCGATCTTCAGGAAATCCGGCTTGAACTGCTCGCCCTTGCCGATATTGACTGGAAAGATCTTGTAAGGCAGCCCGGCCTCCTCAAGGAACATCGTAATCTTGTGCCCGTTCGGCGTCGTCCAGTAATGCAGGTCGATCATCCCATACCTCTTTCGTTGTGAGTGAGTTGAATTGTCAGCGATGCAAGGGCCGGACGCGCCGCGCCTTCAAGCAGGGTGCGGTCCGGGCGGCACCTGGCGAGAACGGCGATCCCGAGCGTGACGGCGAGCAGCATCCGCGCCGCTTCGTCGGCATTTGTATCTGCGGGAATTTCACCGCACTCCTTCGCGGCAACCAGGTTGCGCTTGAAGAACGCGGCCACCTCGTCGAGATAATCCGCGATCTGGCCGCCAAGCGCGCCATCGTCCGGGCCGACTTCCATCGCGGTATTCAAGATCAGGCAATTGGCGGGTTCGGCAGATCCGAGGGCCTTGTCGATGGCGCGGCGGATAAAGGCGGCAATGGCTCCCGCAGGACCGTGCTCCGCTTCGAGCGCCGCCAGTCCGGGTCTCATGATGCATTCGGCATAGCGGTCGAGCGCCTTGCCGAACAGTTCTCGCTTGCAGCCGAAGGCGTTGTAGAGACTCGGTCCGGCTATGCCCATCCGCGAAGCGAGATCGCGGGTCGAGGCCGATTTCAGTCCCTCGCGCCAGAAGCAGTCGATGGCGGCGTCCAGCACCTTTTCCGTATCGAATGATTTTGGACGAGCCATGCGGTCCCGGCTTGAGCAAGAGATCTGGCGGACAAGGTTGTCCGCGACGTTTTTTATCGCTTGCTACAAAATAAGGAAACGAGCCGGGCTTTCAAGCAGGTGGACACGAAGGTGTGATTAGCGGCCTTTCCAATCGGGCGTGCGCTTGGCGAGAAACGCTTCCAGACCTTCGTGGAAATCCTCGCTGAGATAGCATTCCGCGATCAGATCCTCATCGTCGGTGCGTCCCATGCGCAGACGGCGCAGGGCCTCCTTCGTCGCACGCATGGTCAGCGGCGCATGCCCGGTCATTGTCCGTGCAAGGTCCATTGCCCTTGTCATCAGCGCGTCGTGGTCGGCGGCAAGCTCCGAATAGAGGCCGATCGCCCTACCCTCCTCCGCATCGGCGAGCCGCGCAGTCAGGACCAGATCCATGACGCGCCCTGCCCCGATCATGGCTGCGAGCCGGGCGTAATTGGCGCTGGAGAGGCAATTGCCGAGCGTGCGCGCAATGGGGAAGCCAAAACGCGCATCCTGCGCGGCAATCCGCAGATCGCAGGCAACGGCAATCGTCGCGCCGCCGCCGGTGCAGGCGCCGGAAATGGCCGCAATCGTCGGCACGGGGCAGGTCTCGATGGCGGTCAGCACCCGTTCGATGTGCGCTTCGTAAGCCAGCGCGTCCTCTTTTGTCTGCATCGACCGAAAAAGCGCAATGTCGGTACCCGCCGCGAAAGCCCGGCCTCCGATGCCCGTCACGATCAGCGCCTTGACGACGCCATTCTCGCCGGGATCTGCGCAGATCTCCGCGATCCGGTCATACATTTCCAGCGTCAGCGCGTTGCGCGCCTCCGGCCGATTGATCGTTATCGTGCCGACTTCGCCGGTGATGTCGTAAAGAACCGTTTCGCTCATGGCCTGCCCTGATCTGTTCGCTCGATGAGTGGAAGCTTACCGCAAGCGCCGTGCCTGATGGAGGTAAATTCCACTTGCCGCGCCCACTCATGAGCATCTTCTGGAAAACGGAGCCGGACTTTTACGTCGTCCCGAGTGCGATCAATATGCCTGGGCAAGCGAAATCAGGTTTGCGCGCTGCTCGGCCGTCAATTCGCCAGTCGGCGTTTCATTCAGGAAACTCTGGAACTGCTTGATCGCCGCAATCGTCGCGTCATCGGTCTTCCCGTCGGGCTCGCTTTCGATCATTTGCAGAGAGAACAGGGCCTTCTCGACCTCCAGCATATGCAGATCGATCTCCGCTTCCGGCACGGTCTCCCGTGTGTTCTCGTGACCGGCGACGGTTTTCGTCTCATCCCCTGCCGACTGCTTGCCGAAATTGGGCTTGTAGGAATCCTGTTCCGGACTGGCCGTCGCCGGAACCGGCTCACTTGCCGCTTCCATGTTCGCGGCATCGTCCGTTGCGCTGACGTCGGCTTTGCCCGCCTCCGTCTCAGCCGCCATGGCATGAAGGCTCGCGCGCTGCGCCGCAGTCAATTTGCCGGTTTCGGGATAATCGTTGTCACGCTGGAATGCCTTGACCGCGCCAATTGTCTTGAGGCCGCGAAGACCATCTTCCGCGCCGGCATCATATCCGGCCTGATTCAGCGCTTTCTGTGTCTCCAGAACCTCTTGCGAGAACTGAACTGTGGGCGCGCTGCTCCGGCTGCGGGTCGATCGGGGTTTGCTTTCGCTCCGGTCGCTTCTCTCCCGATAGTCGTCGTCATCATCATAGTCGTCGTAATCGTAATCGCCATCGCTTTCGGCTCTGGCCGCTTCGTTCATGATGACGCCAAGGCCGAATACGCCCAGGCCAATAGCCACGCCGCGGCCGAGCCTTTTCGCCTCAGCCTGTTCGGTTGCCACCCCGGAAAGCAGGAATGTAGCGCCAAGCAGGAAAGCCGCGCCGAATTTCGACGCCTTTCGTGCCAGCTTGAACGCAGTGTGGTCTGAATCAGCCAGTTTCGTCATAACAGGTCTCCACCATGCCAGTTGTTGTCGGTAAGACGTCCGAGTGGGCGAAGAGGTTCAAATCAGGGTCGATGCTTCGCAGTTGGACCGAGTGCACGCGTCGCGCGTCGATGGCAATTGTCTGCAGAGGCGCCGGCAGGTTCGTCGAAACTTGAGGCAGATATCTTTGATGCTGATGGTACCGCCGCCCCGGTTCGAACGGGGGACCTCTAGATCCACAATCTAGCGCTCTAACCGGCTGAGCTACGGCGGCACTTTCAAAGCAATACGCTTTACGAGGCGGTGAGCGCCTCGCGTGACCTGAAATTAGGACGATCCGCGCGGCGTTGCAAGTGAAAGCGCGGCAATTCAGGCGGGAATTTTCAACGCTTCAACAATGACGGCGTCTTGCGGAACCGTTATGCGGCAACGCGGATCTCGCTGCTTGTTTGAAGCTCGATTTTTCCGAAAAATGGTGTCCATTTTTCGGATCTCGCTGTTACCGGGCCTGCGCGATGACATCGTCGATGGAGGCTTCCAGCATGGCGAAACGCGCATCGGCTTCGCGAAGGTCGCGCGCCAGGAAGATCAGGCGTTCGGTGATCTTTTCCGCCAGCTTGTGGGCGATCTCCGGGTCGGCCTCCAGAACCGCGAACAGGTCTTGCCGGTCGATGCTCAATGCGCGCACGCGCTGTTCCGCAATGACATCCAGACCGTAGACCGTCTCGGTCAGCATGACCATCTCGCCGATCAGCACGCCGGCTTCAAGCACTTCCGCTTCGATTCGCGCTCCCTTGGGAGGACGCGTCACGGCGCGCCCGCTCAGCAGAAGATAGGCCGTCCGCCCCTTGGCGCCGCGCTTAACGATGGTCGCGCCGGTCTCGAAGAAGGTTTTTCTACCCTTCGCAACAATGGCCGAAAGCTGGTCCGGAGCGAGCCCGTAAAAGAGGGGCACGCATCCAAGCAACTCGGCATTCTTGTCGAGCGCCATGTTTCACCCGCCATGATTTCAAAATACGCAAATACAATCTCTGTGCCAAAATCAGAGCGTGCGGTGAGTCGGAGCTGTTGGCAAGATCCGGGGAATCGCGGCAGGCAAATCTGCGTTGGACGGTTTCAGGGAACGAGCTTGTAGCCGCCCGTCTCCGTCACCAGAAGCTCGGCGTTCGATGGGTCCTTCTCGATCTTCTGCCGGAGCCGGTAGATATGCGTCTCCAGCGTGTGCGTCGTCACCCCCGCATTATAGCCCCAGACCTCATGCAGCAGCACATCGCGCGAGACCACCTTCTCGCCCGCGCGGTAAAGAAACTTCAGGATCGAGGTCTCTTTCTCGGTCAGCCGGATCTTGCCGCCTTTCTCGTCGATCAGCATCTTTGCCGCCGGCTTGAAGCTGTAGCCGCCGATCGTGAAGACGGCGTCCTCGCTCTGCTCGTGCTGGCGAAGCTGGGCGCGGATGCGTGCAAGCAGCACCGCGAACTTGAACGGCTTGGTCACGTAATCGTTAGCGCCGGCTTCAAGGCCGAGGATAGTGTCCGCGTCGGAATCCTGAGCGGTCAGCATGATGACCGGCCCCTTGAAGCCGTTCTTGCGGAGCAGCTTGCAGGCTTCGCGGCCATCCATGTCCGGCAGTCCGACATCCATGAGAATAAGGTCAACCGTGTCAGCCTTCGCCTTGGCGACGCCCGCGGCTGCCGTTCCGGCGGAATCCGTTTCGAACTCATCGTACAGGTCGAGCTGGTCCGTCAGCGACTCCCGGAGATCCTCCTCATCGTCGACGACAAGAATCTTGCGCGCAGTGCTCATTCCGGGCTCCTTGATCTCGATAATGCCAGATCACCATGATCTCGGATTGAATCAACCGAAAAACATGAATGGTGATCGCCTCAACAGTGCAAGCGGACGAGTATCCCGATCTCGAAGTTCGCATCCGTACCGTCAGCTAGGTCGTTGCGAACTCTGGATCGTCACACCAGCGAGCGGAAAAGCAGTGCCCACTTTTTCTCATCCAACTCTTGCATAAAATAGCCGGAATCTCCTGAAGTGTCGCGGGGTACAAGCAGGCGTCCCGGCAACTCGCTGAAGAAGAACAGACCATGCCACTTATTGCCGTCAGGGGATTATCGCGCGCAAGCGCTCAAGGCAAGCTCCATATCGGTTCTGTGCATTACCCTTGCGCGCTCGGGCGAAGCGGAAGGGGCCCCAAGACAGGCGAAGGCGACGGCGTGACACCGGTCGGGCGCTGGGCGATCCGGCAAGCGCTTTACAGGCCGGACCGGATCATGCGGCCCCGGACGGCTTTGCCGCTGACGCAGATCAGGCCGGAAATGGGCTGGAGCGATGCGCCCGGCGACGCCAACTACAACCGGCCCGTTGCGACGCCCTATCCGAAAAGTCATGAACGGCTCTGGCGCGACGATCATCTCTACGACCTCGTCGTGATTCTGGGCTTCAACGACATGCCGCGCGCCCAGGGCCGGGGCAGCGCGATCTTCATGCATCTGGCGCGCCCTGACTATAAGCCCACGGAGGGATGCATCGCCCTTTCCGCCGGACATATGCTGCGCCTGTTGACTGAACTGACCCCTGCGAGCCGGATCGTCATCGAATAGCATCATTGCATGGAACTGCCCGAGCCGTCCTCCGGCGTGGCGAGATCCATCTGCGCCAGCGCCATGAGAACTTCCGAGCGCTCCTTGAGGGTGCGCGATTCCAGCAGCGCCTGTTTTTCTTCCGCTCCGTAGGGGCTGATCATCGACAGGGTGTTGACCAGCAATTCGGCGGGGGAGCGCTCGATGCTTTCCCAATCGGCCGACATGTCCCTGGCGGTCAGATATGTTTTCAGAACAGCGAGCAGACGCGCCCAGTCCACGTCCTCCTGCCCTTCGCCGCGGATGAAATCTGCGTGATACGGGCCGTAATCGACCTCCAGACACCGATAGGGGCCCTTGCTCGGCGCTTCGCGGACGACGTCAAAACGGCTGATGCCCATGAGCGTGATCAGGATGCGCCCGTCGTCGGTCTCGCTGAACGCGGTCAGACGTCCGACAGCGCCGGTTTTTCGCAAGGGGGCCGCATTGTCGCTTGGCGATTCCTCATCCTCGGAACGGGCGCGCGGCTGAATGATGCCGATCAGGCGATCGCCCGCCAGCACATCGTCCAGCATTTCAAGATAACGCGGCTCGAAGATATTGAGCGGCAAGGTCGTGCGCGGCAGCAGGATGCAGCTTTGCAAGGGAAAGACAGGAACGATTTTGGGCAGATCGCCCGGCCTCTGGTAGCGGTCGGTAACGCTCAAAAAATCGCTCCTTATGAAAAGAGCAGCGTGGACAGCCGCTGGCGGCCTTTCACTGACATCGGATCGTCCGGTCCCCAGGCTTCGAAGAACTCGACGAGCTGCTTGCGGGCCGCGCTGTCATTCCATTCCCTGTCGCGCCGGATGATCTCGAGCAGATGGTCGGTGGCGCCGTCCCGGTCCCCTTGCGCGTTCAGGGCGAGCGCAAGATCGAAACGGCTCTGCCAGTCAGCGGGATCGCGCTCCAGATTCGCCCTGAGCCCGCTGAGATCCACATTGGCGCTTGCTTCGCCCTTGCGGGCCAGTTCGAGGGCGGCCCGCGCGCTGGCGATGGGAGCGGCGTTCGCTTTCGATGGCGGAGCAAGACCGAGCGTCTGTTCGGCGCGAACGAGATCGCCCGTCGCCACATAGCAGCGCGTCAGGCCGGCAATCGCATCGACATTGCCGCTGTCCTGCTGCAGCACATTGGCAAATCCGCTTGCCGCGCCGTTGATGTCGCCCGCCGCAAGCGCTTCCTGAGCCGCTTCGAGTTCGGAACCGGCAAACGCTTCCTTGCCGGCGATCCGTTCGATGAACGCCCGGAGCTGGCTTTCCGGCAGGGCGCCCATGAAACCGTCCACCGGCTGACCGTTCTTGAAAGCGAATACGGCCGGGATCGACTGCACGCCAAGCTGCCCTGCGACCTCAGGGTGATCGTCGATATTCATCTTCACGAGCCGCACATTGCCGTTCGCGGCCTTGACGAGCTTCTCGATCACCGGCGTGAGCTGTTTACACGGTCCGCACCACGGCGCCCAGAAATCGACCAGAACCGGAACCTGGCGCGAGGGTTCGATGACATCCTGCACGAAGGTCTGGGTGGTCGTGTCCTTGATCAGGTCGCTGGCCTGCCCAGGGGATTGTTCAGGCTGTCCGGAGAGATTGAGAATCATGCGCTTCGCCTATTTATTTTGTACGGAAACGGACTTTGACTGTTCGTCTGAATGCTCGGCAGTCCCGAAAGTTGCGGCTCGCTTTTCGGGAGCGGGTGTGTCTGTCTTGCGCCTGGCTCTCCCGAAAGAATGGCAGCCATCATTTCGGTCCTGACGCTGAAGAAATACTGTCTTGCCATAAAATGGCGCTTGACGGCGGTCTTGCCAAGTATTTTGCCCCTCGTATCGGCGATGGCCGCCTCGCCTAATCCAGCGCCATGACCTTCGGCGGATGAGCGCACGATGTCAGGAATGTCATGAGCCCCTCGCGGGACATGCCGGTTGTCGCAGTGTTGACGAGCGGATGCAGGTTGATCCGCTCATGCTGCATCAGCGCTTCGTCGAGCACGACCGAAACTCGCTGCTGCTTATCATTTATGACGGCAAGGGTGGAGACCGAGCCGGGCGTTATACCCAGCAACTCCTTCAGCAGATCCGCATTGCCGAAGCTCAGCCGCCCGGAGCCGAGCTTCTTGTGCAGCGTCTTGAGGTCGACCTGCGTATCCTCAAGCGCAGTGACCAGCCAGATGCTGCCCTTCTTGCATTTGAGAAACAGGTTCTTGGTATGCGCGCCGGGAATCTTGCCCCTGAGCGCCTGCGATTCCTCGACGGTGAAGACTGGCGGATGCTCGACAGTGTCCGCCTCGATCCCTAGCTCCGCAAGATGCGTCAGTAGCTGTTCGCGGCTCCAGGCCATGAGCCTCTGCCCCTTTATCGATTCCGTTTGCCAGAGGCTTAACGGATGCCGCGGGCGCGCGCAACCGGCCCGCTTTTCTCCGCAGGGTTTCATGCGGCGAAAAAACTCGTCGTTTTCGATGATAAGATCGCTTGAAATGCGCTTCGGATTAGGCCATAAAGCAGCTCTCGCCGCCTTTGAGGCGGCTTTGGAGCGCGGGCGTAGCTCAGGGGTAGAGCATCACCTTGCCAAGGTGAGGGTCGTGCGTTCGAATCGCATCGCCCGCTCCATTATACCTGCAAGCCTCAGTAACACTGCAGAAATCCTTCAGCGGCCTTTCGATACCGCAGCCATTTCCCCTGACTTAACGGTGAAGTATTTGTTACCTGTTGCAGTATGACCTGCTATAAGGAACCCGCGTAATTAACCTTTCTTGTGGGACAGCTCGGGGGATTGAAATGGACCTATTACCACCAGAATATCTCTGGCTTCAGCCAGTCATCGTTGCTTCGATCGTGGTTTTTTTCGTGGCATGGATCGGAAATGCGATCTTTTCCGCGAACAATTTTTTGAATGCTCTTCTGACCGCGCTCATCTTCGGCCTGATCTTTGCCGGGCTGATTTATTTCGGCTTGGGCAGTATCGAAATCTCCATCGACACGCCGGACATGACGACCGACACCGCGCCGTTGACCGAACCTGCGCCCGGCACCACGAACAATTGATCTCGGTCCGATCCGATGGTGATTCAGCGGGGCCGCAACCTCTTTTCCGCGTTGTGGCCCCTTGATCCATTCCGCTCACGCTTCAATACCGCCAGCGTGCTTATCAGCAGAAGCGAGTGCTTGGCGCGGTCTGTGATTCCGGTGACGGCACGCGGGAAAACCGACGGCTTGAACGGCAGCCTCGCTCATCTCCAGATCGCGCTAACCACGGCATGATCGAGACAGATCCCGCCAGCCCCGGCGACGGGCGGACAGCCCACATCGCGAAACCTCCCACCGCCTCCCCGCCAGCCAACCGGATGGATCTTACCATTGCCCTGCCGGATGGGCGCGTGCTCGGCTATGCGGAGTATGGCGATCCTGATGGCGTTCCGATCATTGGCATGCACGGAACGCCTGGCTCGCGGCGCATGTTCGAGATCGCCAATGAAGCCGCCGCGGCGCTCAATATCCGCCTGCTGGCTCCCGAACGGCCGGGCTTCGGAATTTCCAGCTATCATTCCGGGCGGGATCTGCGCAGCTATGCGCAGGACATCGCCGCCTTCGCCGACACACTGGGGATCTCCCGGTTCGCCGTCGCGGGCGTCTCGGGCGGCGGTCCCTATGCGGCTGCCTGCGCCGCGTTTCTGCCCGAGCGCGTTACAGCCCTCGGGCTGGTCAGCCCAATCGGTCCGATGGCAGGCAAGGAGAAGCCGCCTTCGATAGGGCCGGGACACGCCTTCGCCTTCCGCTATGGCCCCCGCATGAAGCCGCTCATGGCGCTCATCTTCAGCGTTGGCAGGCTGGCGTTCCTCCATGCGCCGAACCTCATCTTCGGCTTCATCCTCAGCCGCGCGGCGCCATCCGACTGGGCCGTCCTCTCGCGCCGCGAGATACGCCGAAATCTCATTCGCGGCGTTGCCGAGGGCTGCCGTCCGGGGATTGGCGCGAGCCTTCAGGAAATGCGTTTGTTTTCAAGACCATGGGACGTGCCGCTGGAGAAAATCGAAGCGCCGGCTTTCCTCTGGCAGGGTTTGAGCGACCGCAATGTTCCCGTCAGCGCGGCATTGCGGCTGGGCGAGCTGATCAAGGGCTGCCGCGTGACCCGGATCGCCAATGCAGGCCATTACTGGATCTTCGACAACGTCCCCCTTGTACTCGCAACACTTGCTGATGCATACAAAAGTCGAACGGCTGGAGACAAGTGAGAAACCCCGCTCTTTCAAGAGCGCGCAGGCGGTTCATATCCGTGTTTTTCCATGTTGCGGAAGGATCGATTTTCTTGAATATACCAGCCGGAAAATGACGACCGCTTTATCGCGTCATGATTGTGGAAGTCATATTATGCATTCAACTGAACCCAAAAGGCATCAATTCCTGAAAGACATTCGCTTTTCCACGATTTTGCGGCATTAACGCAATCCATGCCTCATAAATGCCACCATATGAAAAGAGCTTCGTTTCGAGACGTCACCGATGTGCTAAGGTGCACGCCGTAGTATTCGCGCTGATAGGGAAGTCCGCTTGTGGCGAACCCAGACGACCTGGAGAAAATTTGCCAAGGCCCCAAAGTGTGGAATTCTTGGCGGGCAGAGAATTCTGAACGCGTTCCCGACTTGCGGAACGTGCGTTTGGCCTTGGGCGAGCGTCAAATGGGCCCCGAAAACGGCGGACCGA
Source organism: Rhodomicrobiaceae bacterium (assembly GCA_050330195.1). Taxonomy (GTDB): domain Bacteria; phylum Pseudomonadota; class Alphaproteobacteria; order Rhizobiales; family Rhodomicrobiaceae; genus JAHQVI01. Next base: position 19,797 of record JBHJOB010000005.1, read on the forward strand.
TTGATCTGCACGGCGTCGATCTTGAGGGCGCCGAACTTCACAACGCCACGCTCATCGGCGCGGATCTCAACCGCGCGCGCCTGACCGCGGCCGATCTCGTGGGCGCGCGTCTCGATGGCGCCGATCTGACCGGGGCGGATCTGACCGATGCCGTACTGGACGGCGCGGATCTGGAAGGCGCGATTCTGGACGGCGCGATTCTCATCGGCGCGAGTTTCACGAATGCCCGTGGTCTGACGCAGGAACAGATTGCCGCCTCGCATGGCGATGCAAGCACGGCGCTGCCTGGAAATCTGCTGCCACCCGAAAGCTGGTTTCCCCCGCTCGAAGACGATCTGTTTACCGGATCGCCCGCTCCCGAACCGATTCACAGCAGCGATCCCTATGACGTTCTCGGCGTCGAGCGTACGGCAAACCAGGCCGAAATCCGTACCGCGTTCCGAAATCTGGTGAAAATGTATCATCCGGATCTCAATCCGGACGATGCTGACGCACAGGAACTCTTCAAGCGCATCTCCATCGCATACCGCATTCTCGGCGACGTGGAAAAACGCGGCCGCTACGATCGCGGCGAAATTGGCGGCGACGGCGAAATCAGCCCGGAATTCGAGGCAAAACAGCATTTCCGCCGCTATGCCTATCGCTTTTACACTGCGGCAGCCGCCTCGCTCGTCATCGTGGTGGGCGCCCTTGCCGGTGTCTGGTACATGGTTCTGACGCAGGAACAACCTGCGGGCAGCCGCCTGGAAATCGCAGTTTCAACCCCGCCGAAGCAGATCGAGCGCCTTCCCTCGGTCGCCTATGCCCCGGACGCCGCGCGGGTGGCCGCTGGGCTTTCCGATGATGGGCCCGAGGAGCAGAGCGAGCCCGCTACCGAAGCGCTCGGCGAATTGCGGAGCGAGCCTCAACTCGTCGCGCCTGAAACCTCAACCTCCGCCGGTTCGCAGGATACCGCAGCGCCGCCGAGCGATCCGGCCCCGGCCGCCACCGTTTCGGAACCGGCAACGACTAAAGCTGCAGTTGACGAAGCAACGGACGCGGCAACGGTCGAACTGACGGAAGATAAGGGCATTGCGCCGAAGCCCGCAGGCGTGGCCGAGACCGATGACCTCTTGAAAACGGCTGCCGTAAGCGAAAATGAGGCGACACCTTCACCCCGACCCGATGGCGAGCGTTCACCCGCAGCGGCGCAAGTGCCATCGCCGCCTGCAGGCCATATGCCGGTCGCGGCAACGAGTGAAGCGGATACCATCGCAGAGGCAGAGGCAGAGGCAGGCAGCGGGCGGCTCGCCCGGCTGGACGCGCAAGAACCAGCAGAATCGGTGACGCTCCCCGTCTCTGCCGAGCCGGAGCGGCCGCAAATCGATGCCGCACAGCAAGCGGACGTCGCGGGCCCTGCAATGCCCGGCGGGACAGGTTCAATCTACCCGGAGGTTCCCGATCCGGCAGCCGTGACACGCTCATCCCAAGAGAATGGAGCCGGCGCCGACGCTTCCGCATCAGAGACCGAAGCCGAAATTGCCGTGCTGACGCCGCCTGTCGAGCAGAGCGAACCGACGCCATCTTCTCTTGGTGATGGACATGACGACGGTCAGGCTCGCCCGGCAGACGCGGACACGGCGCATGAAGCCGCACCACCCGCACAAAACCGGCGAGAAAGCGACGAGGACACGGCGAAACAAGACCGCGGGGAAGATGTTGTTGCGCTAGAAGAGGATGGAATTGCGGCAGCAACAGCGCCGGACGAAGCGGATCACGTCATTCTCTTGATGACAACGAATGGCCGGAAAATCGGTAATGACCCGATTTCCGAAATGTTCCGGCGCAACGCCATCAAGCAAGCCCTTGCGCAAGACGAAAGCGAGACGACTGCAAGTATCGCTGCGCTCTTCCAGCAGGAAGAAATCGGCGCGCAGGACGAGATCTGGGACCTCTATACGCACTCACGACCGGAGCCAGGAGAAACGCAAAATCGTCCTTGGCCGGAAATCCTCAAGACCAGAGAAAAGCCGGCTCCCGCCGTGCCCGTCAATCAGTCTGTTGCTCCCGTCCCCAACAAGGTCATAGCCAAGCGGACGCGGGAGGATCGGCAGGAGCCTGCGCCCCGCGCTGCGGGGACGACGGCTGCCCGCGAGCAGGCGGTGTCGGACATTCTTGCCGGCGGCCTCTGAGCGGCCATCTCTGCAAGCGCGCCTGGTGTGCGGATCGGTATCCCCATGTGTGAAATGTCCCGATCGAGCAAGCTCAGCACCCCAACCGCACGACACTTGTGAAAGAATGTACGCCAGCGGCAAGATGCTAGCCATTGCCATCAACAGCAGTGGGATCTGGGAAGCTGCTTCTTCCTGCAAAGGCCAATGCGGGATCAGTTTAGATGGACACAGTTTTTCATTCCTGCGCAAGAGCGAACCCGTACTCCGCAGCATCCCCGGTGTTTACTGGATGCCTGCTTGAGCAGGTATGCCATCTGTATTGATGGGTGAGGCCACCTGAAGCGACCCCGCTCCAGGCAGTTCCGGCGACACAACATAGGGTTACGCCCAGTTCTTGCGGCGGCACACATCCCTCATTGCAGCAACGGTCGCGCGCGACAGGCGTGAGGCCTGCCGCATCTCCCAAGCCGGGAGCCGCCCCTCCCGCCCAGCGGATTATTTCTTTGCCGCTGTGGTCAGATGGATGGCGTCATAAGCCATCATCATCTCGCGGAAAAGCAGGCGCGCGGTGCGTTTCGACCCTTCCTCGGTCAGATGAATATGGTCCTTGGCGGCCAGCGCTGGCTTGCTGTGAACCCAGGCATGAATGCCGCACGGACCTCCCATCAGCTTGGACCAGTCCCAGAAAAACGCATTATGCGCTGCGGCAAGACGCCGAAGCGTTGCGCGCACCGCTGCGAGATTCAGCGGAGGATGCCAGCGAGCCAGACGCGGATCGCCCGCCTCGATCTTCTGCTCGTACTCGGCACGCTCGGTCGGGCTCAGCGCACGGCAGACATTGCTCACGCGAACCGAACGCGAGGCAAATTTCGGCATCTGCGCCACATCCGGCGGACCGATGACAAGCAGAGACGCTCTCGGCGCGCTGCGCCGCAGGCGCGCAATCGCCACACTGGCCCGCGCTTCGTAATCGCGCAGGTCGAGATTGTCGTCGAAGCTTTCGCCTGTTCCGTAGGAAAAGACGATCAGGTCCGGAGACATTCGCCGCAGATCCGCCTCCATATATTCCTGATCCCAGCTCAGCGGCGTCAGCGCTGTCGCGCCGGGAAGCCCGAGATTGACATACCGGACGCCGGGAGTATTCGTGCCGATCGAAATCGAATGGATGGTAACGGGTCCATCCCCTTTCGGGCGAAGCATCAATTCGCGCGCGGAATTCTCAAGCCGGAGATTGCGCCAGCCCTTCTCCGCTCCTGCCGTGGACGCTTCCTTGACATCGCCATCGAGGCTGATCAGCAACGAACCATTGTCCGGCCCGCTGTCCAGCGTCACCTCGGCCCATGAGAAGGGCTGGTCCCTGGCCGTCAGGCGCAGCCACGCATCCGGTTTGCCTGCCGTCAGTTTGGCCCCGGTTATTCCGAAGGGCCCCGATGCCTCGCCTGTGCTGAGCTGCACGCGCCATTTTCCGCCGCGGTCGAACTTGACGCCCCGCGCGAGATAGAGGCCCGGAGTGAGCATACCCCGGCCCGCATCGCCAAAGCGGCTCTGGAACTGTTCCCGCAAGGCGCCAGAGAAGCGGTCCGCCGCGATGTGGCTGTCACCGATATGGAGGATGGTTACGGTCTGATCGCTGCCACCGTTCTCCAGCCTGGCCAGCGCGGAAAAGAAATTGCCGAGCGCGACGTTTGGTGGAACTTCCGGGATATCCTCGATGGAGGGAATTTGCGGTGTGCCGTCCTCCGCTGACAGGCTGGTCGTTCCAGCGGTAAAGATCGCAGCTTCCTGTGCAGCCCCGTTGCCATCCTGACCGCTCCAGTTCTGCCCGCCGGATGCAGCGGCATTCCGGCCGCCTCCGCCGTTTCGCTCGAGCCGGAAAGAGTTGTCCTTGTTTTCCGCAACGAACTTGCTGCTCTTGGATGCGTCCGTACCGCTTTCCGGCAAGCATCCCCCGAGGATAGCACCGACAAAACCAATCAACGCAATACGCACTCCCTGGCGCAGGAGTCTGGAGCCCGCCGACGTCTCCATGTTGAACGTTCACCCCTCTCAACTCATTGACGCGACAAACAAACCTAAGGCAAGCCTAGCTGCGAGGCCATCGAAAATCGTCGGCCCGGCCCGGTTTGGGTGTCAATGCCTCTCCCTCAACGAGAGATTTGTAATAAAGCCGCTCCGTGACAGGAAGACGGCGCTCGCCGGTGTTGACGCTCAAATTGCCGATTGGCGACACTGTCGCCAGGCCGGTCACGCCTTCACTGACGTCTCCGATAATTGTTTCGCCCGGAGGCGAATAGCCGCTTGCAAAGGCGGAAATCGCCGCGCCCTGCCCTGCGCTGTCCTGGTCCACCGGACCGGATTGAGCCGCAGCCGAATTCTCCGCGCCGTCCTGCAGTCCGGGCAATGGTGAACCCGGCCCCGGCCCGGCGTTTGCCCCGTCCGCTTCCGGAGACGCCTCCGCGTCTGCCGTTGACGCTGTCCGATTGCTTGCCTGCGCCTTGGGAACGAGCCTTTGCTGCTCCTCACTGTCGCCGGCAAGAGAAATGTTGCGCTCGCTCCGGGCCGACGCCAGATCGCGCCGGATGATGACCTCGACATAGTTGGCCAGCTTCCGGTTGCCGCGCGCGGTGAAGGACACTCCATCGGACTCGCGCAGCCGCTTGTTCTGGCCGGTCAGGTCCGGGCCGAATGCCGAGAAGCCGCCGAGCTGATCGGTAAAGCCGCTCCAGGTGTCGATATATTTCGTGCCGTTGATATAGCTTCGCTCGCGGAAAATGTCATTCAGAAGCGCCATCGCCTCGCTGGTCTTGGAACTGGCCATGATCGGCATCCCGATCCAGTAGACCGCGATATTCTGCTCCTTCAGCGCCTTGATCAGCGTATCGACCTGCTTCGAATAGGCCTCGCGCCACTCCTCGGTCCCCCAGCTGACGGAGCCCTCGGGCAGCCGGATATTGCGGACATCGTTCATGCCCATCATCAGGACGGCAACGTGTATCGGCTGGGTTTTGACAAGTTCGGCAATATCGGTTGCCCAATCCGTCCGGTCGGGCCGCGCAAGGCCGGCGGAGGATTTGGTGGAACTGACGATCTTCAGCGAGCCGTCTTTCTCGAAAGCTTCCTGCATGCCGTTCGCAAGGCCCGTCGCGAGATAGTCTCCGAAGACATGGAGGTGATAGCGGTCGGTCTGCGGAAATGGATTGATGTAACTGCGGGCACGGAAACTGAACGTGTTCGTCTGCGCGGATGCATTGTCGGCCACAGTCAGCCAGGCAGCCGCCAACACAGCCAGCATCGCACAAAAAGCGCGCCACTGGCTTGTCAGAAGCATCTGGCCAGTCCCTTCATTCATTGCCGAACATTTCCCATCCTTTGCGGCGCTAAATATTTGCCGCCAAATGTCCTAAATTAAGGCGAAGCGCGAGAAGATTGGCCAATGGTGCGGGTGCGACGGGCCATTGCGGCATAGGGTCCACACCATCCGCACTTTCTATCCTGGCCGGTTCACGGTCTGCGGGCCCGCACCGGACATCAACTCCTTGAACAGCGACTGAGACGGATAGCAGTCGGGCCGCCGCTTGGTCGCCTTCTGGTAGCGGCCAATCGCAACCCGCGTTTGCACGCCGAAAAGCCCGTCCGGGGTGCCTTCCAGAAAGCCGCCCTTCTTAAGCGCGATCTGCATCCGGCAAAGATTCTCGACGGAAAACTCGAAATCGTCAGCCGTGGATTTCGGCCACGGCGTATGGAAGATGCACTCCCGGCTGTCCGTATCGCAGCCGACGCGATCGGCCAGATGTCCGACGAACAGCGCATAGAGATCGGCCGGATTATAGCTGCGCAGCACGTCGAAATTCTCGGTTACGAGAAAGGCCGGACCACGCGCGCCCGCAGGCAGGACGAGATAGCCGATATTGCCGAGATTGGGGAATTCCGGCTGCTGCCGTCCGAGCCTCGGCACGCGCTTGATCCCGTATTTCTGCGTCCAGTGTCCGATCGGCCAGCGATTGGCGCGGTTCTCCAGGGTGCAGTCGAAATTCGCGCTCGGCTCCGGCAGGCGGATCTCATAGCCCCAGCTCTTCGCGCCGCTATGCCAGCCACGGTCCTTCAGGACATTGGCGGTCGTCGCCAGCGCATCCGGGACGGACCGCCATAGATCCAGCTTGCCGTCACGATCGCCATCGACGGCAAAGCCGAGGAACTCGTCGGGCATGATCTGGGTCAGTCCGGTCGCGCCCGCATAGGACGACCGGAACTGCTCAGGCGTCATATGGCCCTGCTCGACCATGACCAGCGCGGCAATGAGTTGTTTGCGGCTCCAGCCCTGCCGGCTCTTGTAGCCCGCATAGGCATGGGAGGCGAGCGCACGGAAGCCATTATGGTTGAGCTTGGCGGCGCCAAAAGCGGTTTCGCGGCCCCACAATCCCATCAGCATGTTCACGGGAACCCGGAATGAGCGCTCGATCTCCATGAGATGTTCATGCGTTTTCGGCCCCTGCGCTTCGAGGTCGGCCAGGATCGAGCGGCCCTTGAGGGCAAGGCTGCGCATGTATTTCGGCGGGAAATATTTCTCCGGTTGGAGGAATTCCGGCTGGGTGATCTTGTTGCAGGTCTCGGGCAGGCCGGTGCGTTCGCTCAGCTTGCGTCCCGACGATTTTCGGGTCTCGCCGGGACAGTAGACGCCGGGCAACTTGCAGTCCGGTGTCAACGAGGAAAAGACACGATCGAATGTCGCGCGGGACACACCGGCCGTCTTCGCTTCCGGCCACAATTTTCCGAGCCACGACGAAAAACTCTGCTCGCCCGCGGCTCGCGCCGAACCGGGGCCGGCGGCGCTGACGCAGAAAATGGTCAGCATAAGGATCAACAGCTTATGGCAGATGGCCTTGCCACGCATTCCTTTCTCCTCAATCTCGTTCAGGGCGCGCATACTGGCAGAAACCGGCCCGCCTTTCCAGAGCGTATGCACACGCAAAGGTTGCCGCCGGCGCCCCGCGCCAAAGATAAAATGCCTTTTAGCACAACATGGATGAACAGGCGCGTTCTTCATTGCCGTATGCAGGCCGTCCACGCATGATGAGGCGATTCCGTCACTTTGAATAAAGACTGGCATATTCAAAAGGCTGGCCTGTGTCCGGCTGTTCATTGGGGGCAATCTTGAAAGTCGTCTATTCCAGGGAACATGAAAAACATGCCGCGCGCGCCGAACTCAAGGACGGCGCCTTCATCCCCGCCCGCGAAACGCCCTCGCGCGCCCACACGATCAAGGCTTGCCTGGAAGCGCGGCATTTCGGAGATTTCTGCGCTCCCCATGCCGAACCGCGCGCCGCCATCGCAGCCATACACGCGCCGGACTATCTGGAGTTTCTGGAAAATCTCTGGCCGCGCTGGTGCGCGTTCAAGCAGTCGAGCGATCCTGGCGACGCATTCCCTTTCGTGTTTCCCGCACGCACCGAAACGCGACCTCACCGCCCGGCCAGCCTCGGCGGCCAACTCGGCTATTACAGCTTTGATATCGGCTCGCCCTTCACCGCCGGCGCGTTCGACGCCGCGTTTTCTGGCGCGGCCTGTGCGCTATCGGCCCAACAGCATGTGACCGCCGGCGCACCGGCCGCATTCAGCCTTAGCCGCCCGCCGGGGCATCACGCCTACGCGGATGCCTATGGCGGTTATTGCTTCCTGAACAATGCCGCCATCGCCGCACAGGGTTTTCTGGCCGACGGTGCAAGCCGCGTGGCCATTCTCGACGTCGATTACCATCACGGAAACGGTACGCAGGCGATCTTCTACGACCGGGCGGATGTGCTGTTCATCAGCATCCACGCCGATCCCGCCTTCGAATATCCCTATTTCGCCGGGGCAAAGGACGAAATCGGCAGCGGCGCGGGCGAAGGCGCGAACGTCAACCTGCCCTTGCCGCAAGGGACAGGCTGGGACGCCTATGGCGAGGCGCTGGAAGAAGCGTGCCGCATCCTGACCGCATTCGGGCCGGACGGTTTCGTGCTTTCGCTGGGCGCGGACATCTATCGGGGCGACCCCTTATCCACATTCGATCTGGATAGCGGCGATTTCACCAGACTCGGCCGCAGGCTGGGACGCCTCCGTCTCCCCACGGCCATCCTGCTCGAAGGCGGCTATGCGGTGGAAGAACTCGGGACGAATATCCACAATGCCCTTGCAGGCTTTCTCGATGAATGCTGACATGGCCACTTGAGAATGAACCGGATTCGATTGCATTCGTTCTATTGCCGTACAATCGGTCGGGATTCGGGTCTGAACGCGGGTTTGCCTTTGGCCATTAAACCTGCTTTTTGACTATCGATTTCCAATTTCAGCCATTATTCTTCAAGACAAAGCACTCAATGACACACACAATACGTAAAGCCGTCTTTCCCGTCGCCGGTCTCGGCACGCGCTTCCTTCCCGCAACCAAGGCGATGCCGAAGGAAATGCTGACCGTCGTTGACCGGCCAGCCATTCAGCATGTGGTCGACGAGGCCCGTCAGGGCGGTGTGGAACATCTGATTTTCGTCACCGGCCGCAACAAGGGCGTCATCGAGGATCATTTCGACCGCCCGTTCGAGCTGGAACACACGCTGCGCGAGCGCAACAAGCTGAAGGCGCTCGAAGATCTGGAGCGGTTCCTTCCCGCCCCCGGCCAGACCAGCTTCACCCGCCAGCAGGAGCCGCTCGGCCTCGGCCATGCCGTCTGGTGCGCGCGCGATATTGTCGGCCATGAGCCTTTCGCGCTGCTTCTGCCGGATGTGCTCGTCAAGGCGGACGGACCGAGTTGCATGGCGCAGATGATGGAAATGTACAAGGAACTCTCGGCAAACGGGGACAAGGTCAATCTGATCGCGGTCGAGGAAGTCCCGCATGACGAGGTGTCGAATTACGGCATCGTCGATATCGAACCCGGCGAGGGACCGCTCTGGCAGGTGAATTCGATGGTGGAGAAACCGCCGGTCGATGAAGCGCCGAGCAATCTCATCATCATGGGCCGCTATATCCTCCAGCCGGAAATCTTCGAGATTCTCTCCAGCCAGGAGCGCGGCGCGGGCGGCGAGATCCAGATTACCGACGCCATGAAGACGCTGATGAAGACGCAGCGCTTCTATGCCTATAAATATGCCGGGCGCAGCTTCGACTGCGGCTCAAAACTCGGCTTTCTCCTTGCCAATGCCGTTTTTGCGCTCGATCACAAGGAACTGGGTCCCCGTTTCGCCGGGGAATTGAACAAGCTGCTCGGCTCTTGATTGGGGCCGGCGGCTGCGAGGGGGAATTGAATGCTTCAGAATGCGAGCGCCGGCGAACCGGCGGCGATTCCGGCCAATGACGAAACCGGGCAGGACGCGGCGATTTCCTCGGCACGCCGGACGCTCGCTCTGGAAATCCAGGGCCTGATGGCGCTCAAGGAAGCTATCGACAACGGGCTCGGAGCGCCATTTCACCAGGCTGTCGAGTTGATCTCCAAGTCGCGTGGCCGCGTGATCGTCACGGGCATGGGCAAGAGCGGCCATATCGGGCAGAAGCTTGCCGCCACGCTCGCCTCGACCGGAACGCCCGCCTTTTTCGTGCATCCGGGCGAGGCCAGCCACGGCGATCTCGGCATGATTGCGCGGGAGGATGTGATCATCGCGCTGTCATGGTCCGGCGAGACGGTCGAGTTGGGCAATATTCTCAGCTATTCCCGCCGCTTCCGCGTGCCGCTCATTGCCATCACCTCGCGCGATGACAGCGCGCTGGGACGGGCCTCGGATATCGTGCTTTGCCTTCCCCTTTCGCAGGAAGCCTGCCCGCATGGCCTGGCGCCGACAACCTCGACCGCAATGCAACTCGCAGCGGGGGACTGCCTCGCCATCGCCCTGCTGGAAGCGCGAGGCTTCAGCGCCGCCGATTTCAAGATTTTTCATCCCGGCGGCCAGCTTGGCGCAAGTCTGCGCTATGTGGGCGACCTGATGCACAAGGCCGACCGGCTGCCATTATCGGGCGCGGACAGAACGATGGCCGAAGCCCTCGTCACGATGACCGAGAAGAGTTTCGGCTGTCTCGGCGTCGTTGATGAAAACGGCGCGCTGGTCGGCATCGTCACGGACGGCGACCTGCGCCGCCATATGGGCGCGGATCTGCTCAGCGCCCGCGTCGGTGACGTGATGACGCGCAAGCCGAAAACCATCAACCCGCAAACGCTCGCCAGCGCCGCCCTCCAGATCATCAATGACTCGTCGATCACAGCGCTGTTCGTTGAACAGGACGGCAAGCCGGTCGGCATCATCCACATTCACGACCTGCTGCGCGTCGGCGTGGCATAAATGACTGTCCGCTAACAGAACATCAAGCGCACCGGAAACCTATTCGCCCGTCAGAAAAAGCGCGAAAGGCTCATCGACCGTGCGCTTGATCAGCCGCCGGTAGGGCGCGTAACAGGGCTGATCGCGCTTGATCAGGCCGAATTGCGGCTCGGTCACGGTCTTCAGAGGGACAAGCACGATCGGCGTGGAGACGGGCGTCAGATGCGCGCCGCGCCCGACCTGCAATGTCGTCAGGATGCCGTGCAACTCGCCCCGGATCGTCGGCCGGGACACGATGATAAGTCTGTACTGGCCATGCTTGTTTGTGACGAGATAGATATGGCCGGACTGGTGCGGAGCCGAGACGACGCCGCCTTGCGTATATTCCGCGTCGATCCGCTCCGATTCCGAGAAGACCAGATTTGACGCTACCTGATCCCAGCGGATCTGCGTGAGATAGGCGTAGATCGCCCTCGGCTCGCTGAAGGACGGCCGCAGCGTGACGTAATCGCCTTCAAGCCACGCCACGGCGGGCCGCGCATAGGAACCGAGCGCGTCGGGGGCGAGGCCGGGATGCGGCTGTGTGACCGGCGTGCTGTTGCCCGCCCGCAAGACCAGCTCAAGCGCTTCCTCCACGCGCACCAGCGTCGCCAGCGTGAACGGACGCCGTCCGGACAGCGCCTTTTCCAGCGTGGACAGGCTGATCTGCGCCATCGCCGCGAGTTGCTGACGGGTCATGCGGCGGCGGGCCAGTTCCTCCCGGATCTGCGCCGCCGCCTGCTCGCTCTCGGCCAGCGAGAGCGCCTGTTCGGATCGGCGCGCCACGGACGCCTCCTTTGCGGACAAAACCGTAATGGAACGGACATATCCGTAAACATGCGCCGCAAGCAAGGCTTTCGTGGCGGCTTGTGACGCAGCATTGCCGAATAATCGTGAAGAAGACGCTCGAAGCGATGGCGGGCTTGAGGAAAAGCTGAGGGCTCCCGCATCCCCGCAATCGCGGCGAAAAAAGAGGTGTCTTCATGTCCGGCGAATTTCAAGAGGGACGCTCCCGCGTCAAACATGTTTCCGAAGGAGCGGCCATCACCGGCCTGATCCTGCTCGCTATTTCATTACTCATCGGCGCGTTTGCGGAGGCCCGAGCCGGCGACTGGCGCGCCATGCGCCCCGGCGAGGCCCGTAGCGGAACGCTGCTGTTCAAATCCGTCGATGAAGGCAGCTATGTGCAGGCCCCGCTGCTCGGCGCCGATTTCGACATCACTGTCTCCGGCCCGACCGCGCGCACCCGCGTCACCCAGCATTTCTACAATCCAAGCGATGGCTGGGTCGAAGGCGTCTACGTCTATCCCCTGCCCGATAATGCCGCCGTCGATACGCTGAAAATGGTGGTCGGCAACCGTGTGATCATTGGTGAGATCAAGGAGCGGCAGGCGGCGAAGAAAATCTACGAGCAGGCCAAGGCGGAGGGGAAGAAAGCCGCGCTCGTCGAGCAGGAGCGCCCGAACATCTTCACCAACTCGGTCGCCAATATCGGCCCCGGCGAGACGGTCGTCGTCCAGCTCGAATATCAGCAGACGGTGCCGCAGTCGGGCAATGAATTCTCGCTCCGCGTGCCTCTGGTCGTCGCGCCGCGCTACAATCCCAAGCCGATCGTGCAGACCGTCGATTTCCAGGGCGGCGGCTGGGGGGCGCGTTTCCTCCGATCCCGTTCCGGATCGCGACCGCATCGAGCCGCCCGTTCTCGATCCAGGCACCAATCCGCCGATCAATCCCGTCACCCTGACTGTCCGGCTTCAGGCCGGCTTCCCGCTCGGCGAGGTCAAGAGCCATCATCACGAGATCGCCACGGATCGCGTGTCGGACGATGCGCGCGTCGTCAAGATCAAGGGCATGGTCCCGGCGGATCGGGATTTCGAGCTGACATGGTCGCCGAAAATGGGGGCGGCCCCGAGCGCCGGACTGTTCCACGAGCGCCTCGGCGATGCCGATTATCTGCTCGCTTTCGTGACCCCGCCGACGCTTGAGCAGACCGAAGCGCCACGGCCGCGCGAGATCATCTTCGTTATCGACAATTCCGGCTCGATGGCGGGCACCTCGATCGCGCAGGCAAAGGACAGCCTTGCCTACGCTCTGAAGCAGCTTACGCCCGACGACCGTTTCAACATTGTCCGCTTCGACAACACGTTCGAGCTGCTGTTCCCAAGCACCGTCCCCGCCGACATGGAGCATGTCGGTCAGGCGCGCACATTCGTCTCCCGCCTTCAGGCCGAGGGCGGCACCGAGATGGTTCCGGCGATGCAGGCCGCCCTCGTCGATCAAAATCCCGGCGACCGCGAGCGGCTGCGTCAGGTCGTCTTCCTGACCGACGGCGCCATCGGCAACGAGCGTCAGCTTTTCGACACGATCACCGCCGGGCTGGGCCGCTCGCGCATCTTCATGGTCGGCATCGGCTCCGCGCCGAACTCCTATCTGATGAACCGCGCCGCCGAGCTTGGCCGTGGCAGCGTCACCCAGATTGCCGGAACCGATCAGGTCCAGAGCCGGATGCGGGCGCTGTTCAACAAGCTGACGCGGCCCGCCGTCACGGATCTGCGCGTGACCTTCTCAGAGAGCGGTGTGGATGTGACCCCGAAGGTGCTGCCCGATCTCTATGCGGGCGAGACGCTGCAGATCGCCGCGCGCATGACGGCGTTCGGCGGCACGGCGGAAATCAGCGGCATGATCGGCGATCAGCCATGGACCGCGAAGCTGCCCGTGAACGGCGCGGCGAAGGCGAGCGGCATCTCCAAGCTGTGGGCGCGGGCGAAGATCGCCGACGCCGAGGTGAGTATAACGCTAGGTCAGGCGACGCAGGAAAGCGCGGACAAGCGCATCCTGTCGCTCGCTCTGGAGCACAGTCTCGTCAGCCGTCTGACCAGTCTCGTCGCCATCGACAAGACGCCGAGCCGCCCGGAGGATGCCCGCCTCACACGCGCCGACATGCCGCTCAACCTGCCCGCGGGCTGGGATTTCGACAAGGTGTTCGGCGAGCCTGCCAGCGGCGGCGAACAGCGCGCACAGGGTGAAGAAGCGCTGCCAGCGCCGACGGAGGACGAAGGATTCAAGCTCGACGCCGCCTATGTGCAGAAGATCGCCATTTCGAACAAGCCAACCTCGATGGCAGGACATGCGATGCAGAGCGTAACCGGCGTTACGTTGCCCAAAACAGCCACGAACGGCACGCTCTATCTCGTCATCGGCTTCATGCTGCTCATCGCCAATGGCGCGCTGCTCCTTGTAGCGCGCCGCACGAAACGGCTAGATCGGAGATAGGCAAATGAGCTTGTTTCGCAGACCGAGCGGAATCCCCCGAGGGCAATCGTCATGGCGCATCGTCATGGCGGTTGCCGTCCTTTCGACCATCGCCGCCGTGGTCTTCATCGGCAAGGGCACGGCGATCTACGCCAAGGCCGCACTGGCGCAATTCCTGCTCGAAGATGCCTTCACGGCCAGCCTCAGATCGGGCGAGCCGGTCAAGCCCTGGGCGTGGGCGGACACCTGGCCCGTCGCGAAGCTGGAAATCCCCCGGCTCGACGCCAGCGCAATAGTGCTGAAAGGCGGCAGCGGCGAAGCGCTGGCTTTCGGCCCCGGACATCTGGACGGCACGCCGCGGCCCGGCGAGGCAGGCGCATCCGTCATATCGGCGCATCGGGACACGCATTTCCGCTTCCTGCGCGACATCCGGCTCGGTGACGAGATCCGCGTGACGCGCAGTGACGGCGCGATCTTCGCCTTCCGCATTTCCTCGACCGAGGTCGTCCCGTGGGATGCATCGGGGATCGACCCGCACGCGAACGGCCATTGGCTCATTCTCTCGACCTGCTGGCCGCTCGATGCCTCCACGATAGGCGACATGCGCTATGTTGTGCGCGCGCACCTGATCGGCCGGCAGACGTCATCGGAGCGCCGATCCGCCGAACATATATGAACCGCCCGACGCACACGGCGGGATGCATCAGATAAGGGAGACGATCACGACCCAGATCGACAGCGCCACGGCGCAGAGCGGCGTATAGACCCCGTTCCACCTCAAACCGACCTGCCATGCGCTGATTCTGCCGATGGAAGCGATCAGCAGCGTCGTCGCCGTATAGGGTGAGCTTGCGCCGCCAAGCGCCCAGCCGGCGGTCAGGGCAACGATGATGGCGGTAGGTGTGACGCCCATCTCATGCGCCTCGGGCAGGAGCGGCGCGATCAGCGAAACCGACAGGATCGGATTCATGCCGACAAGGCCCGTCAGCGGGATGATCCAGACCAGCGAGACGAGGATCAGCCAGGCCGGGATCGCCGCGAGATCGAAGCCGGACGTATCCATGACCGGCGACAGGAGTCGCGAGCCGAGCGTGCCGATGAAACCGGCCATGACGAGCAGCACGACCTCGGAGCGATAGCGCGAAATATCGGTCGCATAGGAGACGGCGCGGCGTCCCGCATGTCTGAACGGCCGGTCCAGCCGGTTCTGCATGGCGATCCAGAAGAACGCAATGGCGGGCACGACCACCATGACGACGCCAACGGCGCGCACGCCGCTGATGAGATGCAGTGCCCCGACGCTGACGACCAGAAGCACGAGCAGGCCCAGCATCGGCAGCAGGTTCGCCCATGAGCCGGTTGGCCTCATGCGCGGCGGACGGGGCGTCGAAAGGCGCGGCTTGAAGATCGTATCGAGTGCCCATCCGATCCCGGCGAGCAGAAGGCTGCTGACCAGACAGAACGCCACGGCGCTTCCCCAGTTCGCGCCCGGAATGAGCGAGGTCGAGATGGCGATGGCAAAGGCCAGCGGCGACCAGCTCAGCGTCGAGACAAAGCCGCGCTGGATGGCGAGCAGCATGCGCCGGACGCGGATATTGCGGATTTCCTCATTCGGTTCGCGCCTCGCATTGCTTTCGGCCAATGTGCCGAGTAGGGAAATCGCGCCATAATTCAGGACAAGACCGAACAGATGCCCGCCCACCGTGAGCGCCGCGTAACGCCGGCCCGGCGGCTGCTCGGCGAGGAAGCGGCCCGCGCTCTCGATAGAGGGAGATGTGACGGCGGCGTTGCGCAGGCAGACGAGCGCGGTAAAGAAGGCCGCAATGAACGAGCCGGTCTTCAGCGCCGTCTCCGTGATCGAAAGCCAGTCAGGGCGAGTGGCGACGGCCACGCCGACCAGCGCCAGCCCGACTGCAACGAAAATTCGCCGCGACAAGGCGACATACGGCATTGCGAGGGCGAGAGTCACGGCGACACACGCAGCGGCCGCGAGCGAGAACAAGCGCAGGCCCTGCCATTCCACGACGGTGACGAGGAGCATCGTCAAAATGAGCAGCAAGCCTGTCAGGCGATCAATCATCGGCAAAAGGCCTTGGGGGATCATGAACCCGGGGCTGTAGGGCGGGAAACGCAACGTCTCACCCCAGTGTATGCAATCGAGACTGAGGCATGGATGCGCCCGGAGCTTCACCGCGTCAAGCGCGGGGCCCCGAATTTGATCGCAATTCGCGGAGTGTGTGTAAAACCTCCGGCTTTAAAAGGTGTTATGCACCGTTGGCAATGGAGGAATGGATGCGACAGGGGCTCGACTGGACCGCAATTGCAAAGGATCTGGACTCATACGGTTGCGCGCTGACGGGGCCTCTTCTTACGCCTGCGCAATGCGCCGAACTGACCGAAGGCTATGCCGATGAAGCGCTGTTCCGCAGCCGTGTCGTCATGGCGCGGCATGGCTTCGGGCGCGGCGAGTATCAGTATTTCGCCTATCCGCTCCCCGACAGGATTGCCGAATTGCGCAAGAGCCTTTACCCGGAACTGGCCGCCATCGCCAATCGCTGGAATGAGCGGCTGGGCATCGACGCGCGCTTCCCGAAAGATCACGCCGCATTCCTGAAGCGCTGCCATGCGGCCGGCCAGACGCGCCCGACACCGCTGCTCCTGCAATATGGTCCGGGCGATTACAATTGCCTGCATCAGGATCTTTATGGCGAGCACGTCTTCCCACTGCAGGTCGCCATCCTGCTCTCGCGGCCCGGCGAAAACTTCACGGGCGGCGAGTTCGTGCTGACGGAGCAGCGCCCGCGGATGCAGTCGCGCGCCGAGGTCGTGCCGCTGATGCAGGGCGAAGGCGTCATCTTTCCCGTTCATCACCGGCCGGTAGAGGGAACGCGCGGCGTTTACCGCGTCAACATGCGCCACGGGGTCAGCCGCGTGCGCTCCGGAGCGAGGCATACTCTCGGGATCATTTTCCACGATGCGGCTTGAGTTTCGCGCAGCAATTGGCGAGGCTGCTCCCGAAAGGCAGGAGTCTTCAAGATGCAATCGGAATGGACGCTAGACAGCAGCTTCGACTTCGAGGGACAGCACGTTGCCTATCGCATCATGGGCGAAGGCCCGCCCGTCGTCCTCATCCACGGCACGCCCTTTTCATCCTATGTCTGGCGAAATATCGCGCGCGAGTTGGCGCGGGATCACAAGGTTCATCTCTTCGACCTGCTCGGCTACGGGCAGTCGGAAAAGGCCGAGGGGCAGGACGTTTCGCTCGGCGTGCAGAACCGCGTCCTGAGCGCATTGCTGCGTCATTGGCGGCTCGACTGGCCCAAGGTCATCGCCCATGATTTCGGCGGCGCGACCGCTTTACGCGCGCATCTGATCGACGGCTGCGACTACGAAAAGCTGCTGCTCATCGACCCGGTCGCCATCCGTCCCTGGGGCTCGCCATTCGTTCAGCATGTGCGCAAACACGAGGAGGCGTTTGCCGGCGTCCCGGATTACCTGCAGGATGCGATCCTGCGCGCCTATATTCGCAGCGCGATCGCCCGGCCGATCAGCGACGCCGTACTCGAACCCTATCTGCGTCCGTGGACCGGTCCGGTCGGCAAGCCCGCCTTCTATCGGCAGATTGCCCAGATGGACCTCAAACATACCAACGAAGTGCAGGACCGCTATAGCCGGATCAGATGTCCGGTCATGCTGCTCTGGGGCGTGGAGGATCAATGGATTCCGGTCGAACTCGGGCGCAAGCTGGCCGCCATGATCCCCGATCGCACATTTCTGGAAATACCGGGTTCGGGCCATCTCATGCAGGAAGACGCCCCGGAAGCCATTATCGCGGCTGCATGCAGATTTTTCGGCATCGCCGGAGCAACGGCGCGTCCGTCATCCCGCCAGCCATGATTGCCGGAATTCTCCGCCTCTGATCCGCCCGATCCGTTTCCGCCCGCGGAGGATCACTTGAGGAGTGCAAAGACAATCATTCTGTGCCATGGTAGCGCTGTCAAACGCGCTGACCTCTCCGGAAAAGCGCACCCTTCGATATCGGCAGAACAAACACGTGCGGGCTTGAAGCAGCACAGTCGAACCGAGGCGATATGGCCAAACGTCGTGGCTCCGGCCGTCCGACAATCAACGATGTTGCGCGCAAAGCGGACGTGAGCGCGATTACAGTTTCACGCGCGCTCCGGACACCGGCCCAGGTTTCCGAGGAGTTGCGCGAGCGGATCGCCGCCGCCATCGACGCGCTCAATTACGTTCCCGACCCCAAGGCCCGTGCGCTGGCATCCGGGCAGACGCACGTCATCGGCGTTCTGGTTCCATCGCTCAGCAATATCGTCTTCATTGATACGCTGCGCGCCATCCATGACGCAGTCGCGGGCACCGATTACCAGATCCAGTTCGGCAACACGCGCTACAGCCAGGAAGAAGAAGACAGGCTCATTTCGCTGTTTGTCGGCCAGGGCCCGGCTGCCATTATCCTTACGGGCGTCGATCAGTCCGAAAGCTCGCGGCAACTGCTTTCCGAAAGCAGGCTGCCGGTGGTGCAGATCATGGAGATCGCGCCTGATCCGATCGACATGATGGTTGGCTTTTCGCATGATCGCGCGGCCGAAGCCGCCGTCCTTCACCTGATCGCAAGCGGCTACACGCGGATCGGCATTCTCGCCGCCCGGATGGACCCGCGCGTCGGCCGCCGGCTGGAGGGCTTTCGCCGCGCCCTGACCGCGCACGGCCTCTATTCTTCCGAGCGCGTGATCACCACAAGGGAGAGAACCTCGGCCGGTCTCGGCCGCACGCTGATGCGCCGATTGCTCAAGGCCGATCCCGAAACCGACGCCGTGTTCTGCATCAATGACGATCTCGCCCTGGGGGCTCTCTTCGAATGTCAGGCGCGAGGCATCCGCGTGCCGGACCAGATGGGCATCGCCGGTTTCAACGACCTTGAAATGATGGCTGCGGCGGAGCCGTCTTTGACCAGCGTTCGCACGCAACGCTACGAGATGGGACGCCGGGCTATCGAGTTGATACGTCAGCGCCTTGAGCGGAAGGTTATGGAGCGGACCGTTCTCGATCTGGGCTTTGAGCTGATGAAGCGTGACAGCACGAAACGGCGAGCCGCGCAACGCCTGCCATCCGGGCCGCAACGCACGGAAACAGGCGGCTGAGCGGTCCCTTGCGCGGAATTATAACTTTCCCTTGAAGAACGTAGTTGGTAGCGTTAACATCGCCAACGGGCAGGCGAACGCCTGAACCTTAAGAAAGAATACATAGGGAGGTTGTCTGATGTTACGCGGGAAGCTTGCTTCCGCCGCCTTTGCGGCGCTGTTTTTTACACCCATCGCAGCATTCGCGGCAGGACCTGAAAAGGTCTCCGGCCCCGGCGCATCGCCGGAATGTTTCGCCCCTTGGAACGACCAGATCTCGCATCTGAAATGGCCCGCCAAGGAAGGCCCCTACCGCATCGCGCTGGCGAACGGCTTCGTCGGCAATACCTGGCGAATCCAGATGATCAAGACGGCCAAGGCCTTCGTCGAGCAGGAGGGGATCAAGGAACATATCTCCGAATTCAAGGTCGTCTCGACGGGCACCGACGTTGCCGCGCAGATCGCCGCAGTCGATAATTTTATCAATTCCGGCTACGACGCCATTGTCACCATCGCGGTCAATCCGAAAGCGTTCACGCCTGTCATCCGGCGCGCCAACGCCGCAGGCGTCGTGCTGGTGCCGTTTGATAATGTGGTCGATAGCGAAGATGTGCTGATGGTGAATGAAGACCAGCTCGAGATGGGCCGCATGATGGGCGAGTGGCTGGTCAAGAACGTGCCGAACAAGAGCGGCAAGATCCTTGAAGTGCGCGGCCTGCCGGGCAACTCGGTCGACCGCGACCGGCATCTGGGCTTCCGCGAGGTCATGGAAGCCGACGGCAACAGTTTCGAGATCATCGAAGTCGTCGGCAACTGGGATGACGGCACTGCCCAGAAGGTCGTCGCGGATGCGGTCGCCATCCACAACAAGTTCGACGGCATGTACGTTCAGGGCGGCACGACGGGCGCAGTCCGGGCGCTGATCGACGCGGGTCATCCGTTCATCCCGGTTTCGGGTGAAGGCGAGAACGGCTATCGCAAGCTTTGCGCCCAACATGCCGATGAAGGGCTGCTGTGCTCGTCGGCGACCCAGTCTCCCGCGCTCGTATCGATCGCGATCAAGGCTGCTATCGCCGCGCTCCAGGGCGAGACGCTGCCGCAGATGGTCTCCGTCCCGATTCCCTATGCCGAGCATGGCGGCTTTGAAGCCGGCAAGAACTACTATCCCGACCTTGCCGATAATTTCTTCGTAGGCAACAGCTTCCCGGCTTGTGACGTCAACATCTCCGAAGGCGAGATCATGGCCAAGTCCGAAACGGACAATTGATCTATCGCGGGATAAGGATATGGCAGGCGCGCGTTCCCCCGTGCGCCTGCTCAATCGCAATACAGCTCCAGCCCCGGCAGGCAGGCCGCACCGCTCTCCCATTCCGGCGAAGATTGCGCGCGATCGGATGCACCGGCTTGAGCCGAACCTAACGGCAATAGTGTGACAGTAGCTTTGGACAGCGAGCTTCCCATATCCGCACTATCCGCGGCCGACGACCGGCCGATCCTGCAAATGACCGGCATATCCAAACGCTTCGGTGGCGTGCACGCGCTGAGCAAAGTGGATTTTGCCTGCCATAGCGGGCGGATACATGCGGTGCTGGGCGAGAATGGCGCGGGCAAGTCGACGCTCATCAAGATCCTTGCCGGTGTCGTCCGGCCGGACGAAGGCCGCGTCCTGCTGAATGGCGAGGAGGTGCGTTTCTCGCATCCCAGCGAGGCGACGCGTGCCGGCATCGCCACCATCTTTCAGGAATTGTCGCTGATGCCTGACCTGAGCATCGCGGACAATATCTGCATTACCGATCCGCCGCGGCGCTGGGGCTTCATCGACCAGCAGGCCCAGCGGCGGATTGCCGCCGACGCCCTCAAACGTGCGGGTGCGGAGGATCTCAATCCGGTCGCGCCTGTCGCGAGCCTGCCGCTCTCCCGCCGCCAGATGGTCGAGATCGCCAAGGCGCTGGCGCGCAATCCAAGGGTTCTGATCCTCGATGAAGCCACCTCGGCGCTGACGGCCGCAGACGTGACGCGCGTCTTCGAAGTCCTCAAACAGCTACGCCGTGAGGGCATGGCGATCATCTATATTTCGCACCGCATGGCAGAGATCGCAGAGCTTGCCGATGATTGCTCCGTTTTCCGCAACGGCCAGCATGTCGCGACCTTCAAGGCGGGCGAGAAGTCCGACGACGAAGTCATCGCGCTGATGATCGGCCGTGAGGCGAGCCACGCCTTTCCACCCAGGACGCCGCGTCCGGCAGTCGAGGAACCGCCCGTTCTTGAGGCGAAGAACCTCTCCTGGGAAAACCGCCTCAAGGATGTTTCGCTAAAGCTGCATCGCGGCGAGATCCTTGGTCTCGGCGGGCTGGACGGCCAGGGACAGATGGAGATGCTGCTCGGCCTGTTCGGGACGCTGCGCGGCATGAGCGGCGAGATCCATGTCGACGGCAAGCGCATCAGGCCGGCCAGTCCGAAACAGGCCAAGAACAGCGCGCTCGGCATCGCGCTCATTCCGGAGGACCGCAAGACCGACGGCTTGATGCTGCCCATGTCGGTCAGGGACAATCTGACCTTTGCCGCGCTCGACAATGTCTCCAGCGGCGGCGTGATCTCCTCATCGGCGGAAAACGCGGCGGTGGAGGACATGGTCCGCCTGCTCGGCATCCGCATGGGCTCGGCGGACGTCGCCGCCAATACGCTGTCCGGCGGCAATCAGCAGAAGGTCGTGATCGCCAAATGGCTGCTCAACAAACCGGGCATCATTCTGCTCAACGATCCCACGCGCGGCATCGACGTCGGCACCAAGCAGGAGCTTTACCAGCTCTTGCGCAAGCTGGCCGATGACGGCGCCGCGATCATTCTCTACTCGACCGATTATTACGAGTTGATCGGCTGCTGCGACCGGGTGGCGGTCTTTTATGACGGCCATATCGTGCGCGAACTCAGCGGGGACGCGATCACGGAACAGGCGCTCGTCGCCAGCGCCTTCAACCTGCCCGTCAGCGAAGTGAAGGGCGCCGCCATTCCGGGAGCCCAATCATGAGCACTTTCCGTTACCGCCTGATCGAACATCGCGGAACCCTGCTCGCCGCCGCAGTGCTGGCGACCCTGCTGATCGTCTATATCACCAATTCGCATAGCGGGCTGAATGCCGCCGTCGCGACCAATATCGCCAACAAGGGCGTGCTGCTCGCCATCGTCGCCATGGCGCAGACCTTGCCGATCCTGACAGCCGGGCTCGACCTTTCGGTCGGCATGATCTTCGTGCTGGCCAATTGCCTCGCCTCGGCGCTGGTCGTCGGCACGCCGCTGGAAACCGCTTTCGGCATCGTCGTGGTGCTCGCGGTCGGCCTGCTTTGCGGGCTCGTCAACGGGCTGATCATCGTCTACGGCCGGCTCCAGCCGATCATCACGACGCTGGCGACGGGCGCGGTCTATTTCGGCCTCGCCTTGTGGCTGCGCCCCGTTCCCGGCGGCGACGTCAACGCCGACCTCGCCGACGCCGTCACCGGCCAGCTTCCCGGCGGCATTCCCGCCATGCTCGCGGTTCTGCTCGCTGTCGTGCTCCTGATCTGGGTGCCGTTCCGGAACTCCGTGATCGGACGCGGGGCCTATGCGATCGGATCATCCGAAACGGCGTCCTACATGTCGGGCATACCCATCGGGCGGGTGAAGATCGTCGTCTATGCGCTTGCGGGATTGCTGGCCTCGATCGCCGGAATTCTGCTGACTTTCGTGACCTATTCCGGCGAGGCGTCGGCCTCCATCGGCGGCACCTACACGCTGAACTCCATCGCCTCGGTCGTCATCGGCGGCACCTCGCTCATGGGCGGCTTCGGCAGCGCCATCGGCTCGATCTTCGGCGCGTTCGTGCTGCGCTCTATCGAGGATCTGCTCTTCGTCATGGATCTCGATCCGCTCTGGCAGCCGCTGTTCCAGGGCATCGTCCTGCTGGTCGCCGTCAGCCTTGGCGCGTTCCGCCTCTTGCGGCTCAGCAACCGTCTCAAACTGTTCAACTAGCGCGAGGTCCGACAAGATGGACACCATTTTTCGGAAAAACCGAGCGCAGACAAAAATACCGGGAGCATCGCCGACATGTCCGACTTCGTGATGCAACTACGCCGCAATGTCGATCCGGCCGTTCTGATCGCGAGCCTGTGCGTCGTGGTTCTCCTGATCGCCGGGAGCCTTTATTCGCCGAACTTTCTTTCCGGCGACTATCTGCTCCAGCAGCTTCGCGTGGCCTCATTCCTCGGCATCATCGCAACCGGCTCGATGATCATCATCCTGCTCGGCAATATCGACCTGTCGATCCCGTGGGTCGTCACGCTCGGCGGCATGATGTCGACCGCCGCCGCCGGATGGTGGGGCGAGACGGGGGCCATGTTCGCCATTCCCTTCGGCGTCGCCTGCGGGGCGTTTATCGGCGTAATCAACGGCGTCGGCGTCGCCTATTTGCGCGTGCCCTCGATGATCTTCACGCTCGGCATGAACGCCGTGGCGCAGGGGCTCGCGGTCGTTCACACTGGCGGCTTCGCGCCGCAGGACCGCGCAACCGAGACGATGCACGGGCTCGCAACCGGCAATGTCCTCGGCATCCCTAACGTGCTGCTGCTGTGGATCGCCGTCGCCGTGGCGATGATCTTCATGCTTAACCGGACCACTTTCGGCCGGAAGATCTACGCTGTCGGCAACCGCGAGCGCGCCGCCTATCTGTCCGGCGTCAATACGCGACTGGTGATCCTCGCCTGCTTCACCATTGCCGGCGCGTGTTCGGCGCTGGGCGGCGTCCTGCTGGCGGGTTACGCCACCAAAGCGTATCAGGCCATGGGCGAGCTTTATCTGCTTCCCGCCATTGCCGCGGTGGTGCTCGGCGGCACGCGCATTCTCGGCGGCAAGGGCAGCTATGTCGGCACGATGGTCGGCGTGATCCTGATCACCTTGCTTCAGTCGATCCTCTCCGTCATGCAGATGCCGGAAATGGGCCGCCAGATCATCTATGGCGTGGTGATCATCACCATGCTGCTGATCTATGGCCGGGGCGCGAAGACGGAAGGCTGAGGCGAATTTCGCAACGGCGCGACGAGGCAAGCAAGCGAGGGAACCATGGTCGATCTGATTGACAATTTTCGTGAAATTCTTGATCCCCGCTTCACGCGGCTGGTCAATGGCGCGGCGCGTCTGGAGCGGCTTTATACAGGCTGCCGGTGGGCGGAAGGGCCGGCCTATTTCCCCGCCGGGCGCTATCTCGTCTGGAGCGACATCCCCAATGAGCGGATGCTGCGTTTCGACGAAACCAGCGGCCATGTCTCCGTGTTCCGCCAGCCTTCGGGCTACTCGAACGGCAACACGGTGGACCGGCAGGGGCGGCTCGTCACCTGCGAACATGGCAATCGCCGCGTCACCCGCACCGAGCATGACGGCTCGATCACCGTGATCGCCGACCGTTTCGAGGGCAAGCGTTTCAATTCGCCGAACGACGCCGTCGTGAAAAGCGATGGCTCGATCTGGTTCACCGACCCGCCCTACGGCATCGACAGCGACTATGAGGGCCACAAATCGCCGGGCGAGATCGGCGGCAACCATCTTTACCGCGTCGATCTGGCAAGCGGCGCGGTCACCATCGCCGCGAACGATTTCGTCTGCCCGAACGGGCTGGCCTTCTCGGTCGATGAAAGCATTCTCTATGTCGCCGATACGGGCGCGACCCATGTGAAGGACGGCCCGCGCCATATCCGCTCGTTCAATGTAGGCAGCGATGGCGGGCTGAGCGGCGGTGAGGTGTTCGCGACCTGCCCCGACGGGCTGTTCGACGGTTTCCGTCTGGACACGGAGGGGCGCATCTGGACCAGCGCGGCCAGCGGCGTGCTTTGCTACGACCCGGACGGCACGCTGATCGGTAAGGTGAATGTGCCGGAAGTCGTCGCCAATGTCTGTTTCGGCGGACCGAAGCGCAACCGGCTCTATATTTGCGGCACGACCTCGCTTTATGCTGTCATGGTCATGGGCAACGGCCACAAAACGTTCTGATCCGGACGGACAGGCCGATCCACGCGCGACGGCTGCAGACAGTCGGCTGCCGTCGCACGCGGTTCCGTCAAACGCGAACAGGCTGCTCGGGGACCGGTGCTCCGGGCTTCGTGCCGCCGACCCAGTTCATGCCCTTGTCCGCCAACTCCCTGAACTTGCCCGACAGTTCGGACAGGCGCGCTTCCCATGCAGGATCGGGGCTCTGGCCTTCGATCGTCTTGAAATACGCCTGAAGCATGCAGGCTATGGCGAATGGCTCGATCAGCGCGGCCTTGAACGCCCAGGCGAACAGGATCGCGAAGATGAAGCCGCCCGCCGTCCAACTCCCCGGCATGGCGTAGACGACAGCCGCTGCCGGCGCGAGCATGAGCAGGAAGACGATGAAGGACAGCCCGTAGACGATCGCCGTCAGCCAGGCGGCATTGCGCAGCATCGGCTTGTAGTTCTGGCCGTAAAGCACCAGCGCGGTCTGTGCCGACTGCCACGGATTGTCCGAGCGCGTGCGGATTGCATAGCCGAGAATGACCTCGTCGATAAGCCCGACCGCCAGCCGCAGGAAGGCGCGGACGACGCCCATGATCTGCTGAAGACCGGGGATCGGCAGGAAGCTCGCGATGCCCTGCACCAGCCCGGTGATCGCGCCGAGTACGCCCTTGACCAGCAGATCGACGGCAAAGAGGACATTCGCTTCGGCGAAGCGCTCCTTCACGACGGCGCTCGCATGGGCGATCTGCCCACGGCCATCGGGCAGCGGCTTGCCGTCCAGATATTCGACCATGACCGCGATGTGCCCGGCCTTGACGATGTAGAGAATATACTCGCGCAAGAAATAGATGACGCCAGCCGTCGCGCCGAAGCCAATCAGGCCGCCCCAGAATGTGGCATTGGCCTGAAAGTCCGGATCGCCCAGCGCGCCGACGCCCCAGCCGATGCCGGCCCCCGTGCCGGTCACGATCACGTATGCGGCGGCGATCCCGAAATAGACCGCCATCCGGAACAGAATGAACGGCATCGTCTTGATCATGACGTCAATCGAACGCCCAATCGAAAAATCCCACATTGCTTTCCCCCGAACGAAGTTTGCCTGTCGCGATTGCGCCAGCGCAAATTGGACGCCGTAAACGCGCCCAGGGTTCAGCGAAACCGCGAGCGCGTTTGGGACGTGCGGGCAGACTACGGGATTCGGCGGCCAAAGATTTCTCCGCCTGTGGATAAGTGCGCAGACCAAGTGTGAAGGCGCACAATTCGGCGCGCTACGGTCTCAGGACGATCTTCGGCGCGGATGCGCGTCCGGCGAGGATGTCCTCGAATGCAGCACCCCCGTCCGAGAGCGGACGGATTTGCGGCCAGTCGAGCGCGCCCAGCGCGCCGTCCATGATCGCCGCCGCCGTATCGCGGAAATCCTGCGCCGTATAGGTGTAGGCGCCGATGAAGGTGATCTCCTGCAGCGTCATCCGCCGCACATCCAGCCCACCCGCCGCCTGCGCCAGCCCGATATGCATGATGACGCCGCCGGGACGCACGGCAGCGGAAGCAGCGGCCCGCGTCGCCTCGCCGCCATAGGCATCGATGACGAGGTCGATTTCGCCCGCCCACGGCTTGGCCCCTTGCACCGGATCGTATGTCCGGAACGCGCCGATCTTTTCAGCGGTCTGCCGGCGGGCTTCGCTGGTTTCGGCCAGCCAGATCTCCTCTACGCCGCGCGCGGCCAGCACCAGCGCCGCGCCGATGCCAATTGCGCCGCCGCCAAGGATCAGCGCGTGCGCGGAGGCGAGCGGCAGATGGAGCGCACGCTCCGCCAGCCGGATGGCGTGCCAGCCGCAGGCGATCGGCTCGGCCAACGCAGCCTTTTCTGTCGGAAAGCCTTCCGGGATCGTGACCAGATTGCGTTCGGGGATCGCGATCAATTCCGCGAACGCGCCCTCACGCGGCGGCATGGAGATGATCTGCCGCGTCCGGCACAGATTATCGCGCCCTGCCCTGCAATCGCCACACTCCCCGCAAGTCACAAGCGGGTTGACGGTGACGCGCTCGCCTTTGCGCGTACCGGACATCACCGTCCCTGCCGCCTCATGGCCGAGGATCAGCGGCGCGGGCCGCCGGTCGTCATGGCCGAGAAAGGCATGCATGTCCGAGCCGCAAATGCCGACCGCCTCGACGCGGATCAGCGCCTCGCCATCGCCGGCCGCCGCATCGGGCACATCGCAGAAGACGACGCTCTTCGGCCCGGTATACACCAGCGCTTTCATTTCGCTGTAAATCCTCCGTCAACGAACAGCACCTGTCCCGTGACGTAAGCCGACGCCGCCGAGCAGAAGAACAGCGCCGGCCCCACCAGATCGTCGAGAACGCCGTTGCGGCCGATGCAGGTCTGCGCCGCGTTCTTCTGCGCAAGTTCCAAGTTGGCGAAGACGGGGCCGGTCAGCTCGGTCTCGAAAAAGCCCGGCGCAATCGCGTTCGCGGTAATGCCGTCCTTCGACCATGCCTCGGCCTCGGCGCGCGTGAGCTGGCCGATAGCCGCTTTCGACGCGCCATAGGAGACACCGCCCGGCATGGCGCGCACGGTTTGCAGCGAAGCGATGTTGACGATCCGTCCCCAGCCTTTCGCCTGCATCGCCGGAACCAGCGCCTGCGCCAGAAAATAGGGCGCAGCCAGATTGAGATTGATCGTCGCCGACCAGCCATCCAGCGTCACCTCGCCCGCGCGCTCGCGGTTGTTCATACCGGCCGCCGTGATCAGAATATCGGGCGCGCCGAAGGGCTCCGACACACGCCGCGCCACGTCCTCCATCTGCGCCGGATCGGACAGATCAGCCGCAACCGCTGCCGCTCCGTCGCCCGTCGCCTGCCGCCATTCCTCAAGCCGTTCCGCGCGGCGGGCCACGCCGACAACCTTTGCCCCCGCCTCGACAAGCGCCGTCGCCAGATGCCGGCCAATACCGGAACTCGCCCCGGTCACGCAAGCCACACGACCGGATAGATCAAAACGCTGCGCCTTCATCGCCGTGCCCTTCTATTTGTCTTCCGCCGATAGATCGAAATTGCTCCCGGGGAAATATTTCGCCAGCCGCACATCGCCGGTGCGCGCATGGGCTTCCATCCCTTCAAGGCGCGAGATGCGTGCGCAGGATTGGGCAATATCGCGATTGGCCTCCCGCGTCATGCGCTGCCAGGTGACCGTCTTCATGTATTTGCCGACATAAAGCCCGCCGGAATATTTCGCCGCGCCCTTGGTCGGCAGGACGTGGTTCGGGCCGGAGACCTTGTCGCCATAGGCAACGGTCGTCTCCTCGCCGAGGAAGAGCGAGCCGTAATTGCGCAGCCGCCCGAGCCACCAGTCGAGATCGGCCGCCTGAATCTGCAGATGCTCCGAGGCGTAACCGTCCGAGACGACGGCCGCTTCCTCGCGATCGGCCGCCAGCATGACCTCGCCATAGTCGCGCCATGCCGCCATTGCGTTCTCCCGGTTCAACTCCGGCAGTTCGGCGATGAAGCGAGGCATCAGCTCGATGACCTTCTCCGCGAGCGCCCGGTCGAGCGAAATCAGCCAGACGGGCGAATTATAGCCATGCTCGGCCTGACCCACGAGATCCCATGCTACAATTTCCGGATCGGCGCTGGCATCCGCGATCACCATGGACTCGGTCGGCCCGGCGAACATGTCGATTCCGACGCGGCCATAAAGGATACGCTTGGCTTCGGCAACGAACTGATTGCCGGGACCGACGAGAATATCGGCCGGGGGCGTGCCGAACAGCCCGAAGGCCATCGCCGCAATCCCCTGAATGCCCCCGAGATTGAGCACCGTATCCGCGCCGCACAGGTCGAGCGTGTAGAGGATCGCCGGGTTGATGCCGATGCCGGGCCGTGGCGGCGAAACGGCCGTCACATGATCGACGCCCGCGACCTTCGCCGTCGTCACGGTCATGACCGCCGATGCGATATGACTGTACCGCCCGCCCGGCACATAGCAGCCCGCCGCCGAAACGGGGATATGCTTCTGTCCGGCGATCAGTCCGGGGATGATCTCGACCTCGCAATCCTGCAGGGTCGCGCGCTGCGCCTCGGCGAATTTGCGCACATTATCGTAGGAAAAGCGGATATCGTCCTTCAGTTTCCGGCTGACCTTCTCGCCTGCCCGAACAATCGTCTCTTTACTGACGATAATCTCGCCGTCCCACTTGTCGAACCGCTCGGCGTATTCGCGCGCCTTGGCGTCTCCGCCCTGTTCGATTTCATCGAGGATGGCCTGAGTCTGCGCCCGGATGTCGCCCTCGCCCGTCGCGGCGGTCTTCTCGGCTTTCTTGAGGTATTCGATGCCCATGAAGGCCCTCCTATTGGTAAACAGGCGGCAACAGTGTTGTGGACAGCTCCGGCACGAAGGCGATCAGCAGCACCACCAGCAGCATGAACAGAACGAACGGCACCGCATGAGCGGCAATCCTCAGGATCGGCTCGCCGGTGATGCCCGACACGACGAACAGGTTCAGCCCGAGAGGCGGGGTAATGAAGCCGACTCCAAGCGCGGTAATCATCATCACGCAGAACTGGATTTCGTTCATGCCGATATTGTCGGCAAGCGGCTTCAGGATCGGCGCGAGGATGACGATATTCGGCGTCGTTTCCATAACGCATCCGGCGGCGATCAGGATGGCGATCATGATCAGGATCATCACATGCGGATCGTCGGTCAGCGCGCTCATCGAGGCGACGAACCCCTGCGGCACGCCGATAGCGGACAAGGTCTGCGCAAGAGGTAGTGAAAAGGCGATGATCGGCAGGATGACGCCGTTCACCTTGGCGGAACTGACCAGCATGGACGGAAAGTCCGACAGCCGCAGCGTGCCGAGCAGGAAGCCCATGACGATGGTGACGACGACGGCGACCGCGCCCGCTTCGGTCGGCGTCATATTGCCCGAGAAGATCCCCCAGAAGATGATTCCGGGCACGAGGAAAGCGTACCAGCCGTCCTTCAGCGCGAACCAGAGATTGCCGCGCCATTCCGAAAAGCTGATCGCGCCGCCGCCTTCATAGGCCTTTGCGCGGTTGACGAGAATGTTGGTGATCAGGATCGAGGCCAGGATCAGCAGCCCGGGAATGAGAGCCGCCTGAAACAGGGTGGAGGCGGATATTCCGAGGACAAGCCCGATGACGATATAGGCGATGGATGGCGGGATAAGGATGCCGGTACATGCGCCCGAAGCCACCAGCGCGCAGGCATAGGCGCGTGGATAGCCCGCCTCGACCAGCCGCGCGATGGTCATGCGTCCGACCGCCGCCGCGCCTGCCGCGTCCGATCCCGAAATCGCGGAAAACATGCCGCAGACCAGAACCGTCGCCGAGCCGAAACCGCCCTTTGCCCAATTGGTGAGCGCTTCGGCGATATTGAGGAACTTGCGGTTGAGCCCGGTTCGGACGAGGACGTCGCCGGTGAGGATGAAAAGCGGGATGGCGGTCAGCGCGAAATGGTCGATGCCGTCAAAGAGTGACTCGCCGATCAGCGACAGTGGAAGGACGCCGCTCCACATCAGCATGGCGATGGCCGTCGCGCCAATCGCCGCCCAGATCGGAACGCCGAGCGCGAACAGCGCGACCATCAGGAGGACAGGGCCGTAAAAATCCCACCCCAATTCGACGGTCTGGGGCTGCAATTGTTGCCACATTTGCCCTTACCTCAAATCAAGATCATTTCGCAGGGAAACGATCTCGATTTCGTTCCTTTGCATAAGCTCGATTTTTCCGAAAAATGGTTCCCATTTTCTCGGATCTCGCTCTAATCAAAAAGCCGTTCGCCGTCATAGGCGGGGTTTCCGTGTCGCAAATTGTGGATGTCCCGCCGCAGCGATTGCAGGATGCGGAGCGTCATCAGCCCGAAGCCGACGGGCACCGCGATCAGGAAGAACACCATCGACACGCGCAAACCGTGACTGACCGAGCCGAAACGCCATGAGGTCGCGACCGATTCGAGCGCCCAGTAGGCCGCGATCAGAGCAATCACGAGCATCACCAGATCGCCGAAGATATAGAGGATCGTTTTCAGCCTTGGCCCGAGAAAGCCGAACAGCACGTCGATGCGGATATGGGCGCGGTCCTTGACTGCCGCCGCCGCGCCGATCCACGCGAGATAGATGAAGGAATAGCGCACCATCTCCTCGCCCCAGATAGAGGAATAGGCGAAGACTTCGCGGCGCACCACCTCGATCGCCATCGTCGCGACGAGCATCACATAGAAGACGAGCAGGAGCCAGCGCTCCGCATTTTTGTCAAGCTCTCTCAGAAAGCCGGCCATGAAAGCGGATCTTTCGGTATGTGTTGGTCAGGCAGTGGCAGGAGGCGGCCCGCGAAGACAGGACCGCCCGTCCGCCTGGTTCCTACGCGTCGTGCACGTAATATTTGCCGCTTGTGCCGGCTGCCTCGACGAGCTTGTCGAAGGTCTCCATCGAGCCGGCCAGTTCCTTCTTGAAGCTGTCCCATTCCGGTCGCTGATAGCCGGCCGCGTCTTTCCATTCGGCAAGCTGATCTTCGCTCAAGGAATGGAATTCGACGCCGGACTTGCGCATCTCCGCCATTGCAAAGGCGCGCGAGGACGGCACCTTGGCGAGGTTCTGATGGAACGTCATCTCGGATGCCCAGTCGATCGCATCCTGAACATCGGAGTCGAGCGTCTTGAACCACTCCAGATTGCAGGCATAGCACTGGCTGTCCGGCACGGGCTGATTGAAGGTGACGTGACTGAGAATGTCCTTGAAGCCGAAAGCGTAAAGAGCGCCCACGGACGGGTCAAGCGCGTCGGCGACGCCCTGCTTGATCGCGGACGGCGTCTCGCCCCAGGCCACCGGCGTCGGGTTTGCGCCAACCAGGCGGTAGAACTGCTGGAGCATCTGCGAGCCCGGCACCCGGAACTTGATGCCGGTCATGTCGCTGGGTGTGAGGATCGGCTTACCCGCGCCCTTGCGGACGGCGACGACACGCGGGTCGATGCAGAAATAGAAAAGCGGGCGGAAACCGCGCTCCTCGACCTTGGTGTTGACCTCCTGCTTCCAGACGTCGGACGTGACGAGGTTCACGAAACGCTGGTTGGCGCCGCAGAAATAGGGAATGTTGATCAGATCGACCGCCGGCGCGTATGGCGCGAAATTCGACAGTGAGAACTGACCGGCCTGAACGGTGCCGGACTGGACCTTCTGCGCGAGCGCGCTGCCGATGCCGAGCTGCCCTGCCGGAGCCAGCTTGACATAAACCTGGCCGTTGGTTGCGTTCTGCAGATTTTCCTTGAGGTCGAGCTGCATCATCGGGTAACTGCGCGTCGTGCCGACGGCATATTCCGTGGCCACCGTAATGACGTGCTTGGCAGCCGCCTCCCGGTCTTTTTCCTCCTTGGCGGTCTGCGCGACGGCTTCGCTCGACAGCAGTGTACCCGCGCCCGCCGCGATGATGGCCGTTGTGAACCCGGCCGTCCCCGCAATCTTCAGGAATTGCCGCCGCTCCTGCGATCTAAGCTCGCGCTGTTCCTTCTTGGTCATCGTTACTCCTCCCATTTTGATCTTGATCGGCTTTTTTCTCGGCGTCCTCACGGCGGACGACGCCGATTACGAACAGGATGGCCGCTGCAAACAATGTCAGCGCCTCACCCACATCGCTCATGAACAGCTCATTATTGATCTTGCCGCTGGCGATATTCGCAACGAAGACCGCCACCAGAACGAGGCAGCCAAAGAGCGCCCAGCGTCCGTGTCCGACGTCATTTTTCGCATTGCGATTTGGCGTTTGTGTCGTCATCATGAAAATTGTAAGCGCTTACATTTTGGGATGCAAGCAGGATTCGTTAACGGTTCGCGCTGCCGAAAGGAGAGATGATGGTCCGGCCGAAGGCGATGAACGCACCAACGGTCGATGATGTGGCGCGCCATGCGGGCGTCTCGACCGCGACGGTTTCCCGCTGCCTCAACGATCCCGCCCGCGTGCGGGAGCCGACGCGCCGGAAGGTTCTCGACGCGGTGAACGCCCTCGGCTACGCTCCGAATTTCGGCGCGCGCACGCTGGTCCTGAACCGCACGAACATCATGGGCGCGGTGATCCCCACCATGGACAACGCCATCTTCGCGCGTGGCATTCAGGCGCTTCAGGAGCGTCTTGCCGAGGACGACGTGACGCTGCTCGTCTCGACCTCGAACTACTCGCCTGAGCGCGAACTGACACAGATCCGGGCTCTCATCTCGCGCGGCGTCGATGGACTGATGCTGATCGGCGAGGCGCGGGATGAACGCGCCTATGAGCTGCTCTATCAGCGCGACATGCCTTTCGTGCTGGCGTGGACCTGGAAAGCGAAATGCCCGCATCTGTGCGTCGGGTTCGACAATGAGGCTGCCGGGGTCATGGTGGCGCGTGAAGTGATCGGCTGCGGGCATCAGCGGCTGGCGATGATCGCCGGCATCGGCAAGGGCAACGACCGGGCGACCGAGCGCCTGCGCGGGGTCCGCAAGGCGGCCCGCCGGGCGAAGCTGCCGCTGGCGCGAAACATGGTCATTGAGGCGGAATATTCCTTCGAAGCCGCGCGGGCCGCGATGTTGCGCCTGATGGCGGCAACGCCAACGCCAACGGCGGTCATCTGCGGTAATGACGTCCTTGCGGTTGGCGCGCTGACGGGCGCCCATGAGCTGGGAAAGCGAGTCCCCGAAGATGTGTCGATCGTCGGCTTTGACGACATCGACATTGCGAAATTCACCAATCCGGCGCTGACGACGGTTCACGTTCCGCACCACGGAATGGGACGGCTGGCGGCGGAGCAGTTACTGGCCATGCGCAGCGGGGAGGCGCATCCTGTCAGCCAGCGTCTCGATGTCGAATTTGTGTGGCGGCGAAGCCTGGCCGCGCCCGCTACTTCCTGATCGGCGGAGGATTGATCTTCGGCGGGCTTGGCGGCTGGTAAATTTGGCGCTGCTCCAACTGCCGGCAGCGGGTCATTTCGCTGATATAGCGGCTCATGCAGCGCCGATCCGCCATATTGTCACCGGCTGTCTGGCGCATGCATTGGTCGCGCTGCAACTGCGCGCTGGCGAGGCACGCAGCTGAACTCTGCGCAAATGAGGCGGATGGCACAACCCAGATTGCCAGGCCAAGAAGAAAAATGCGCGTCATTTCAATGCCTCGGATCATGCGAAGATCCCGCTGGTTCAATGCATCTTCGTAAATTGGCTACAGCCTTTCGATTTGCAACCCCTGCATGAACAGTCAATTTGCGCAGTGCATTTGAACTTTACTGCACAAAATGCGATCCACCACTTCCACCATCCCGCAATAATGCTGCCATTCTTTTTTTGCTAGTGTCGCATCTGGAGCGGCTTCCTCCTTTATCCCTCTGCTTGCGGATTTACCACAGATTTTGAAAATTTTAGGGGGTGCTTGCATTTAACTGATCAGGCTATTAAAGGTTCAGCGACCAATTTTTGCGGAATGTAATTCATGAGTAATTACTTGATAGCTCAATATCGTACTCTGCATACGCAGAACGTATATGGAGCTTCCAGCCTAAGGCGTGCCCCATATATACTCCCGCATGTAAAGTCATTAAAAGCAAAAACAGTACTTGATTATGGCTGCGGACAAAGTGCCTTGTACGAGAAGATTGAAAAGCTCGGAACTCAGGTTACTAGGTACGATCCTGCTATTCCATCTTTGTCAAAAAAACCTGGCGGCAAGTTTGATCTCGTAATCAACATTGATGTTATGGAACATTTGCCTGAAGACGAAATAGATGGATTTATTGCAGATATCGCCAGTTACTCATCAAACGCTTTATTTATAATTGATACTATACCTGCAAAAACAATTTTGCCGGATGGTCAGAATGCACACCTTACCGTAAGACCGCCTTCATGGTGGCAGGCCCGTCTAAAAAAATACTTCCCGCATGTGGAGCCATTTTATGTTCGCCCGCAATGGCGCGCAGCGTTCAGAACATGGCCTTATTCGCCCTTTGAACGAGCAATCCTAAAACTACACAGCATGAAATACCGCCTGCAGAAGAGGCTTACATAGCTGAGCACTGCCCCATGCAACCATGTATTTCAGCAGAGTATTCATGATGCCGTGCCCAATATGCAAATCAATAAAACATGCGCTTTTCTTTAAAAAGGATCCATACCAGATACATAAATGCAATGAATGCACAGGTCTGTTTGTACATCCGATGCCCATATCTGCTGAAATAAATCAGTTTTATGAAAATTATTACAAGACATCGCAATATACCGCAAAACTAGAGTCTAAAATCCGCAGGGCACGCCGCCGCATCAAAGGGCTGAAACGAACGAACGGCCAACGTTTCCTGGATGTTGGATGTAATGTTGGCTTTGCTACGGAGGCTGCGCGGCAAATTGGATTCCAAGCCGAAGGAATTGATCTTGATCCCGTTGCGATCGATACAGCGCGAAAACTATTTCCGGAAGCCCGTTTTTCAACTGACGATCTTGATCATCTTGCAATGAAAAATGAACGCTACGATGTTGTTTATTGCTCTGAGATTATCGAGCATCTGACAGATCCGGACGCGTTCCTCTCTTCAGTCAAAAGCGTAATGACGGACGGCGCCACCTTATTCCTTACAACACCGGATGCAGGCCACTACAGGGTGTCTCAAAAGCCTGAACATCTGTGTGACTGGAACAATGTTCGCCCCCCGGAACATCTGCTTTATTTCAATGGCCGCTCTATCCGGTGTCTCCTATCTAATCATGGTTTCAATTCGATCCATATCGCGTTCAATTTAAAACCAACCCTAAAAGTGCGCGCTTCGAGATAGCAGATGGAAAATTACTACTTTGATAGAATGAAGGCCAACCTAACACGTTTCTCTGAGACAAAACGTCATTTTGAAAAGCTTATCAATCACCGCCGCTGCTTGATCATCGGATCGGCGCCCGAACCGGTTTTTCCGGGAAGCTCAAGTGACGATTGCATTCTTTGCGTTAACGGCTCCGTTTATTCCGTGTACAAGCATCTTTCTCGCGGGCCGGATATCACCTATCTGAATGCAGCATTTTTTCGGGACGAAAACATCTACACGAGCAAGACACGAGCAATACTTGCGGGCAAACACATAGGAGATGCGTTAGTTGCATGGCGTGACCATGAAGAAGGCGTCAAGATGCTGGAACAATTCGGAGTCGATTTCGGCATTGCCAGATTGTTTTCGAAGTATGAGAAAAGGCTTATATTAACCGAAGTGCTTGCGCATAACGTGATCGGTTTATACGCTCACCGTGCCAATGTTTCGAACGGCATCCTGATGGTCGCCTTTGCGCTCGCCTGTGGCGCAAGAGAAGCTATTCTTATCGGCTTTTCATTCGACCACGCTCATGCCTATAGCCCCAGCCAACAGCTCTCTCCAAGGGCCCATGCAGAAGAAGATACACTTTTCCTTCGTCTTGCTCTATCGAGAAAGCTTCCATTAACAACCACTTCGCAAGATTTGCATTCAAGAACCGGGCTACCACTAACAGATCTGGAAACGGAACCTACCCAAGATTTGACACCATGACATGAGCCGCGTGCTTTTGGTCTAAAAATCGCTCCGTTATACTTCAGAATTAGATTTTTAAGCACGGAATGCTCTCGGATGTATTTAGGCAACTCAATAATAAAAAAACCCTGCTCCATTCCATCACCTTGTTGTGGTTGATGGGTAATGAGGCTAACTTTCGTCTGGAAATGTAAAGGGACAACTCGCTAGGAAATATCGTCTTGTCGAAGCAGCAACTCATCAGTTTTTGGGATGGGCCAGTTACATGGCTGGAGCGATTATGCGTCGCCTCAATGGGGCAACACCACCACCCTCTTGCCGTATACACTTATGGTGACAAATCGTCGCTCGGAGCTGACTTAGGTGTGGAAATTAGAGATGCCCGGGATATATTGCCGGAAGACAGCCACTATCATAAATACAGAGCTGAACAACGATTTGGCATGTTTGCCAATATATTCCGTCTATACCTACTTAAATACAACAAAGGCACATGGGTTGACTTGGACTGCTATTTTTTGAAGCCTCTGAGCTCGAGTAGCGAACACGTCTTCGGCTTTTCATCGCCGAATAAAATTAACAATGCCGTACTTCGTATCGCCCCAAATTCCGAGCTTATTGACGATTACATTTCGGCTATTACTGCAGACCCTTTGCAAATACCTTGGGCCAGTATCTCACGTCAGTTAAAGCGTAAATTCGAAATATTCAAAGGACAATCACAACCTCATCCGAATTTCAAGACTAACATCGGCCCAAAAGCGCTGACATATTTTGTAAAAAAGCATGGCCTCTTAAGTTATGCTCAACATCAGGAAGTTTATTACCCATTGCCAGCGAAGGAAATCTCTCTGCTCCTCCAACCCGAGGAACAAGTTCTACCTAAGCTGACTGACAACGCGATCATGATCCACGCTTGGCGCAACACTTTAAAGTTTCAGGGTTATCTTAACAGTACTCCACCTGCAGATAGCTATATTGGCAAAGCGTGCCGTGGGTATAATGTGACGAACTGATTTCCGCGCAAATGTTATGGTACACGAAGCCGGTTAAGCGTGAACCCGGTTCACCACATAGCCACTTAAACCATCCCCCTCAGCAAATGCCATGGCAGCGCGATCCCCGCCTGCTGAGGCGGATAAAGTCAGTACCTCCAACGACGAAACCAAGCTCCATAAGCACAGCGGTTGGGAAAACAAACATAATTTTCTAGTATAAATCTGGATATTAAAAGTATCGTTCTAGCTCTGTCGGCCAAAAAATGTCTGCCGTGTCGGATCAAACCATCATCTTTGCCTTGCTCGGCCTTGTGCTGGCTCTGCTCGTCTGGGGACGCTGGCGCTATGATTTCGTCGCCTTCGTCGCCCTGGTCACAGCCGTCATTCTCGGCGTGGTCCCCGCCGAAAAGGCGTTCGAGGGCTTCGTTCATCCGGCAACCGTGATCATCGCGCTGGTTCTGATCGTCTCGCGAGGGCTGAGCAACGCCGGGGTCGTCGATCATCTCGGGCGGCTGATCAATGCAACGCCGCGCGGCGTTCCGCAACATATCGGCGTCATGTCGGCAATCGCCGCCCCGCTTTCCGCCGTGATGAACAATGTCGCCGCGCTGGCGCTGCTCATGCCGCTCGACGTACAGGCGGCCGCGAAGGCCAAACGCCCGCCCGGAAACACGCTGATGGCGCTATCCTTCGCCACCATCCTCGGCGGACTCGTCACGCTCATCGGCACACCGCCGAACATCGTCGTCGCCAGCTTTCGGAATCAGGCGCTGGGCGAGCCTTTCCGCATGTTCGACTTCATGCCGGTCGGCGGCGCTGCGGCGCTTGCCGGTCTCGCTTTCGTCGCGCTGATCGGCTGGCGGCTGATTCCGGCGGCATCGCGCAAGCAGGACGCGGAGGCCGAGTTCAACCTGCATGACTATGTCGCCGAGGCGCGCGTCGAGGAAGGTTCCTCGATCATCGGTAAATCGGTTGCCGACGTTGAAAAGAAGATCATGGAAAGCGGTTCGGCCCTGCTGGCGATGGTGCGCAACGGCGTTCGGCTGTCGCGATTCAACCGGTCTTTTTCCGTTCAGGAAGGTGATGTGCTCGTCGTCGAGGCCGCGGCGAAAACGGTCGATCAGCTCATGGGGGATCTGGATCTGGAATATCTGGTCCCGGAAAAGCGCGAAAAAGAAGCGCTGGACGATCTCACCCTGATCGAGGTCGTCGTGCCGCCGGGCGCATGGCTGGACGGACGCTCGGCGCAGAATTCCGGTATGCTCTACCGCTTCGTGCTTTCGCTCGTCGGCGTTTCGCGGCAGGGACGGCGCATCAACAAATCCCTGCGCAAGCTGACAATCCGCGCGGGTGACGTGCTGCTCCTGCTCATTCCAGACCACCGGCGGGCGGAAATCATCGAATGGACCGGCTGCCTGCCGCTCGCGCCGCGCGGCCTCGCCGTTGCGCAGCGCTCGAAGGCGGCAATGGCCGCCGGGCTCTTCGCCGCAGCCATTGCCGCCGCGTCCTTCGGCTTTCTCTCTCTGGCGATCGCCCTGGCGGCCTGCGTGGTCGTCTTCGTCGCGATTGGGCTCATCGGGGGCCGCGAGATCTACACCAGCATCGAATGGCCGGTCGTCATCCTGCTCGGCTCGATGCTGCCGCTCGGCTCGGCGCTGGAAACCTCGGGCGGCACCGCGCTGATCGCAAACAATCTCATCGCACTCACTTCCGGCGCGCCGAGCTGGGTTGCGTTGGCGCTGCTCATGGTGATCACCATGACACTGTCCGATGTGCTGAACAATGTCGCAACCGCAGTGGTTGCGGCGCCGGTCGGTCTTGGCATGGCGCAGAGCCTCGGCGTCAACCCGGATGCGTTTCTGATGGCGGTCGCCATCGCTGCGTCCTGCGCGTTCCTGACGCCCATCGGCCACAAGAACAACATTCTCGTGCTCGGCCCCGGCGGCTATCGCTTCGGGGATTACTGGCGCATGGGCCTGCCGCTGGAGATCATAATCATCGTGGTGTCGGTGCCGCTGCTGCTGATCGTCTGGCCGCTTTGACGGAGCTTCGTTGATCGGGCGACGGCGACCGGGCGCTACGATACATTCTGCATGATACAGGCGATGTATTCCCCGTCGCGCACCCAGTCTTCGATCCGCATACCCGACCGCTCCGCAAGGATCTCCGGCGACCGTCCCGTGAAGAAGAAAACGTGGTAATGGCTGAAATCATAGCTGTAGTCGAAGCAGGGCGTTGTGTGGACAATCCTGCCGTCCGGCGTCAGGAGTTGCCCCAGCCTCCGCGTGGTCCCGGCAGGGTCGAAAAGATGCTCCAGCACGTTGTGTGACAGGATACCGTCGAATTGACGCGCCTCGACTTCCTCCCAGTTGGAGAACACATATTCCGACGACCGGCTGGCGCTAGGCTCAAAGCCGAAAATGTTCCAGCCCTCCTGCCTGAGGCGTTCGATCGCTCCGGCCCATTCGCCTCCACATCCGAAATCGAGATACGTTCCGCTTTTTCTCGGTTCCAGAAGGTAAAAAGTCCGAATGACGGATGCCGTGCTGTCCCCTTCGGAATAAATCCGGTAAAGGTTTCTGTAATCGAGATCCAGCATTTCGTCATCGAGCGCCAGCATCTTTTGAGGGCCGAAGATAACGTCGCAGGCCGGACAGACATGCCTCAGCAAACGCCCGCCGTGAAATATGCAATGGCTGAGGGCTTCCCGGAAGTCGCCCCGATCGCCGGAGTAATCGCAGAGCGGACATGTGTCCGGCTTGTCGCTTCCGGAAAGCTGCTCGATGAGGTCTATCGTTCGCCAATGCGCTTTCATGGCATAGCGAATGACGTTGTGAATGGTGTCTTCGTCCAGACGGCGCTCCAACGCCGAAACGCGCGCCGCCAGATCGCTTTCGGCCTGATGACGGCCGTTCGTTCCGCGCTCCTGCGTCCTTGCCGGTTCCGGGGCAACGCCTTTATCACCTGCGGACCGCCCGGAATCAGCGGCTGGAACGAGTCGAAGACCGGACCTCTTGAGAACCCTGTTGGTGAAGTCCACCACGCCGGCGGGCAGGCTCATGGCCATAGTGAAACCCATGCATATTTACTGAAATATGTGAGCCTCTATGGACCATACACCACCGCGTGAACAACCTCACACGCTATGCAATCCGCAGTTGTACCCGGAAAAAGCAGGGATGTGCGTAAATACGCTCGCGCCAACCCGGAATCGGCCAGAGACCGGCGTCGCTCAAAGTTTGACTTCGAGCAGTTCGACTTCAAACAGCAATGTCGAATTGGGCGGGATCAGACCACCGCCGACGCCACTGGAGCCATAGCCGAGTGCCGGCGGTATGATGAGCTGGCGTTTGCCACCGACCTTCATCGTTGCAACACCCCGCTCCCAGCCTTCAATGACCTGCCGCTGGCCGAGGGTAAATTCGAACGGCTCCCCGCGGTCCAGCGAACTGTCGAATTTCTTGCCCTTGACGCCGTTCTCATAGAGCCAGCCGGTGTAATGCATGACGGCCTTTTGTCCCGGTTTCGGCGACGCGCCGTCGCCGACCTTGATGTCCTCGATCTGCAGACCCGAGTCCGAAGTGGCCGCCGCCGCCGGCGTCAGCTCAGCGGTCTGGGCGACCTCGGTCGATGCGCCGTTCGAGCAGCCGCTTGAGAGCGCTGTCACCAGTATTGCGGCGAGCAGTCCTGATAGTCTTGTCATATTGTCCCCCCGGATCGCCTGACCTCGCGCGGCAAGGCGATCAGTCAGCCTGATAGGAGACAACTATCGCAAGACTGTGGCCGAAGCTACATGTGAGAGACGGCAAGCGCGTTTGTTAGACGACATTCATTCGTGCGAACGCGATCAGGACGCCGCACCGATCGCCGCGCTGTAGGCATCGGGTTTGAAGCCGACGAGGAGTTTGCCGTCGCCGAGGTCGAGGACGGGGCGCTTGATTATCGACGGCTGATCCAGCATCAGAGCGATTGCCTTGTCCGCGTCGAGCCCCTGCTTGTCCTCCTC
Source organism: Rhodomicrobiaceae bacterium (assembly GCA_050330195.1). Lineage (GTDB taxonomy): Bacteria > Pseudomonadota > Alphaproteobacteria > Rhizobiales > Rhodomicrobiaceae > JAHQVI01. The sequence goes on from JBHJOB010000005.1 coordinate 61,207, forward strand.
GGGCAGCTTGCGGAAAGTGGTGCCGGCGCGATTGAGCAAGGCTTCCCAGCCGAGGGCCTTGCACCAGCGCTCCAGGCGGTCGCGATCGATGCCGGCTGACTTATAGTCGTGAAACGCATATTCGACGCCGTGGCCATCGAGCCAGCCACGCGCCTTCTTCATCGTGTCGCAGTTCTTGATGCCGTAGATCGTGATGGTCATGGCAGCTTGCTAGTTGTTGTAGCGAAACACGGGTTAATTGCGAACAACTACCAAAATGCGATAGTCCAAATCTCGAGTCGGTGCTAGAGAGAAAGCAATTGGCGCACGAAAGTTTTTTGCCTCACACCTCGTTCCAAACGTGAATATTTCCATTTTATGCCGCTAACCATAGGCGGAGTGAAAACGAGCGCCTACTACAATCACCGCAGATGTTCAATTTATAGTTGTGACGATTTAAAGTGAGTGCCTGTGCTGTTTCTGCCGCAGGATTATATACTTTCCTTCTCGGCTAAAGAGCTATTGTGTCGTCCAGCTTTAAGCGTGTATGGCTTGATCAAAGGGGCTACGCCAACGAAAGTACCCCAGAGATGATTTAGTTTTTCATCGTCGACCATCTTCTTGTCGGGGATTGAAAAGATCTTTGCGTGCAGGACGCCAATCAGTCGTTGCACAGAATTTTTAGCTACGAAGGAATGGTCTATGAAGCACGCAACGGGCATGTTGCTCTACGTTTTTCTTTGTTTACTGACAAGCGCATGCACTTCGAGCACTGTTCTTGAAACGCAGAATGCCCTCCGAGACCCCGGCGCCGCAAGACTACATTTTATTCGCCCCAGTACTTTTGTGGGTGCTTTCCAGTCAATAGGCATAACGATTAATGGCACGAAGATCGGAAGTTTAGGCGTAGGAACCCATTTGTACATTGATCGAGAGCCCGGACAATATAATGTTGTCATCGCACATGAACTTGACTTCGGAAAATGGGAGCAGACTATTGAGGCTCCTTCTCGACAAGAATATTACTTTAAGATTGTACCTGGTCCAATTTCGGTAACTTCTGTAGGAACAACAACCGTAGTTAATGGGCGCATGGGCGTTATTCCTATAAGTGAAGGTGAAGGAACGTCTTTGATCGAAGCAATAAAAAATTAGGGATCTTTTGTTCCATTTTCACGAGGTTTACCGGTAATTCTCTTTCCACCGCACAGGGAACGGCGTGGTAGACATGATCCACATGGTATTCGGTTACAGTTGTATCACTCCCACTCAATAGTCCCCGGCGGTTTCGACGTAATATCGTAAACCACACGATTGATGCCCTTGACCTCGTTGATGATCCGAGTTGCCGCTCGACCAAGAAAATCATGGCTGAAGTCGAAATAGTCCGCCGTCATGCCGTCGGTCGAGGTCACGGCGCGCAGGGCGCAGACGAAATCATAGGTGCGCGCATCGCCCATCACGCCGACCGTGCGCACCGGCAGCAGCACGGCAAAGGCCTGCCAGATTGCGTCGTACAGCCCGTCCTTGCGGATCTCGTCGAGATAGATCGCGTCGGCCTTGCGCAGGATGTCGAGCCGCTCCGCCGTTACCTCGCCGGGAATGCGGATGGCGAGGCCCGGTCCGGGGAACGGATGACGCCCGACGAAACTCTCCGGCAGGCCAAGTTCGCGGCCTAACTCGCGCACCTCGTCCTTGAACAGCTCGCGCAAGGGCTCCAGCAGTTTCAGCTTCATGCGCTCCGGCAGTCCGCCGACATTGTGGTGCGACTTGATCGTCACGGACGGACCGCCCGTGAACGACACGCTTTCGATCACATCGGGATAAAGCGTGCCCTGCGCCAGAAAATCCGCCCCGCCCAGCTTGCCCGCTTCCTCGTCGAACACGTCGATGAACAGGCCGCCGATCGTCTTGCGCTTGCGCTCGGGGTCGCTGACGCCGCCCAGCGCGGCAAGAAAACGCTCCGACGCATCGACATGAACAAGCGGGATGTTGTAGGAGCCGCGGAACAGCGAGACGACCTGATCGGCCTCGCCCTGCCGCAACAAGCCATGATCGACGAAAATGCAGGTGAGCTGCTCGCCGATGGCCTCATGGATCAGCACGGCGGCCACCGCTGAATCGACGCCGCCCGAAAGCCCGCAGATCACCTTCGCATCGCCGACCTGCGCGCGGATCTTGCCAACCATCTCCTCGCGGAAGCGGCCCATCGTCCATTTGCCGTCGCAGCCGGCAATCTTGTGCACGAAATTGGATATGAGCTTCGCACCGTCCGGCGTGTGCATGACTTCCGGGTGAAACATGAAGGAATAGAACCGGCGCGCCTCGTCGGCGGCAACGGCAAAAGGCGCATTCGGCGAGGCGGCATAGACCTCGAAGCCCGGCGCCAGCTTGATCACGCGGTCGCCGTGGCTCATCCAGACCTGATATTGCGCGCCCTTTTCCCAGACACCCTCGAAGATCGTGCTGTCCTTGACGACTTCGACGAAGGCGCGGCCGAATTCGCGATGGTCGGAGGGCTCGGTTTCGCCGCCAAGCTGCGACGCCATGGTCATCTGGCCGTAGCAGATGCCGAGAACGGGAATGCCGGCCTTGAAGATCGCGTCGGGCGCGCGGGGCGTCCCGGCTTCATGGACGCTCGCCGGGCCGCCGGACAGGATCACCGCCCTGGGTTTCAGCGTCTCGAAGGCTTCAGCGGCTGCCTGAAACGGCACGATTTCGGAATAGACGCCAGCTTCTCGCACCCGCCGGGCGATGAGTTGCGTGACCTGACTGCCAAAGTCAATGATGAGGATCGTATCGAGCATGTGCGCCGGTAGCACTAGATCGACCGGCATTCAACCGGATTCAGCTGAATGCTCAAAAGTTGATCTGTTCGCGCAGGCGTAGCAGTGGAAGAAGCGGCATCCGGTGTCCCGATGAGACGCCGGATGCCGCCATTCTTGCGATCAGTTGTTCGCCGGTGGCGTCGTGCCGTTGGCGTCGGGCGCGGTTTCGGCCGGGCTCTCCGTTACGACCGATTCAGCCGATGGAATGCTTCCGGCAGCCGGAGCCGGTTCAACGGTTTCCGCTGCCTGCCAGAACCCACCGCAACCTTCCGGAGCCTCCGCATCCAGAACGCGGCTGTTCACTTCCGCGCAGGACCATTCACGCAAAGGCGCGGGCAGATTGCTGTTGACCTTGATCCATATTTCGTCATCGGCGGACCCAATCGTGTATGTCGCGTAGAGCCAATAGCCGAAAACGATAATCGCCAAGAGAATGACGATCCCCAAAAGAGTCTTTATTACACCCATTTCCGTACTCGCTTATTTTCGTGTTCCATTGTCATTGTACGGCCGGTTCCCCATGATGCTGCGTGCCGCAACCTTCGAAATGCGAAGCTGTCATCGCCCTTGATGCATAGCGCATTTCCCCCCACAGCGTCTCAGCCGGCGGCCCGACCCAATAGAAGCACAAGGGCGAGAATGGGGCGGCGGAGTCGGATTATTGCCAGACGTGTCTTCAACGCCGCGGATCACAGCGAATCTCAGGCAGAGCGGCTTAAGATGCTGACATAAAAGCCATCCGTGCCGTGACGCGCGGGCGTCAGTTGCAGGGCAGCGGCCGGTGACGTCTGCACCGGAGCGGGAACGTCCGCCGTCGCCATCTGCCACAATTCCATCCAGGGCTGGCGGGTGAATCCGGAGTGTTTTTCCAGGAACCATTCCGTCTGCTGCTCATTTTCGGACGGCAGCACGGAGCAGGTTGCATAAACCAGCCGCCCGCCCGGTTTGACCAGCGGCGCGGCGGCGGCAAGAACCTGCCGCTGTTCCTCGATACGCTCGGCCAGCGCTTCCGGCGTCAGCCGCCATTTGGCGTCGGGCCGCCTGCGCCAGACCCCGGAGCCGGTGCACGGCGCATCGGCAAACACGACGTCCATCCGCCCGGCCAGCGCTTCGAGCGCCGTAATCTCGCCCGCTGGCAAAACCTGAACGTTGCGAGCCCCGGCCCGCTTCAGGCGCTCGAATATGGGCCGCAGGCGCTGCTTGTCGCTGTCATAGGCGTGGATCTGGCCGGTATTCTGCATGAGGGCGGCGAAGCCGAGCGTCTTGCCGCCTGCCCCGGCGCACAGGTCGAGAAGCTGCTGGCGCGGCCCGGCGCCGGAGAGCAGGAGCGCAATCTGGGAAGCCTCGTCCTGCAGTTCGAACCAGCCCTTGCCGTGGGCCGCTTCCGCCTCGACATTGGGGTTTTTCTCCTGTCCGCCCGGCGCGGGAATGCGCACGCCAATTGGAGAGAACGGCGTCGCCGCCGCCCCGTATTTCGCCAGCGCCTTCAGAACGCGCGGGCGGTCCGCCTTCAGCGTGTTGACGCGAATGTCGATGGGAGCGCGTTCGGCCAGCGCCGCACCTTCGGCAGCCGCATCATCCCCGAATGCGCTGGCGAATTCTGGGAACAGCCATTCGGGCACATCGGCCCTCGTCCAGCCGGGCGCATCCTCGAACCCATCTCCGCCGCCCTCCAGACGCTGCGCTTCCGCCTCGCTCAAGGGCTGCGGCGCGTGCTCTGAACCATCGCACAAGGCCGCAATTTCGACCGCCGGCAGCTGCCAGCCCCAGCGAAGCGCGCCAAGCACCAGCGCACGCGCATCGTCCGCTCCCATGCGAACGCCGAGCGAGGCTTTCCGGCGCAGCGCATCATAGACGAGTGTGCCGATCACCGACCGGTCGCGCGATCCGGCGAAACGATGCGAGCGGCCCCAATCGGCAAGCGCCATCGAGGCGGGCCGGTGGCGCTCAAGCACGTCGGCAAGCACCTCCATTGCGGCTGTCATCTGTCCATTGAGGCGCATGAGTTTGCCTTATGCTCCCGCGGCCAGAAGATGCACGAGGAGCAGCCCGATCATCGCCATGACGATCAGCAGGCCGACGCCGAATGCCATCGCCCGGCGCGGCACGTAGTTCGAAGTCGAATGGATATAGGCGTGGACAACGCGGCTCGCAACGAAGCCCCACGCCAGCAGAACCATGAGATGTCCCGCCGCAGCCGTCTGATAAGCCATCAGGCACAGGACATAAAAGAGGACGGGAAGCTCGAACTGGTTGCCGTAGGAATTTGCCGACTTGAGCGCATCTTCCGGCCAGCGCGAGGCATCCAGCGCAATGTCGGCATAGGTCGTCTTGCGGGCAATCAGCGCCTGCCGCCGCACCCAGGACATTCGCAGCAGCAGTATGATCGTGAAGATCATCTGCGCCAGAACCGGGTAGAAGATCGCCGTGTTCATTTCAATGTCTCCCCGAAAGGCTCCGCGCCAGCACGGCCAACGACTGGCGAAGCCGCAGAATCTGTGACGCGATGCGGTCGACCCTTCGAGGCGAGACGGCGCCGGTCAGGTAAAGGTCGGATAGTTCGGACTTTCGCGCGTGATCGTCACATCGTGACTGTGGCTTTCGCGAAGCCCGGCATTGGTGATCTGAATGAACTCGGCGCGCTCATGCAACTCGTCGATCGTATGGGCGCCCGTATAGCCCATCGCCGCCCGCAATCCGCCGACAAGCTGATGCAGCACGCTGGACACCGGCCCCTTGTAAGGCACCTGCCCCTCGATCCCCTCCGGCACGAGCTTGAGCGCATCGCGAACTTCCTGCTGGAAATAGCGGTCGGCCGAACCGCGCGCCATCGCCCCGATCGAGCCCATGCCGCGATAGGATTTGTAGGAGCGCCCCTGATAGAGGAAAACCTCGCCGGGACTTTCGTCGGTTCCAGCGAGCAGCGATCCGATCATCGCGCAATCCGCGCCTGCCGCCAGCGCCTTGGCCAGATCGCCGGAATATTTGATGCCGCCATCGGCGATGGCCGGAACGCCTGCCTGCTTCGCGACCTCGACGCAATCCATGATCGCGGTAAGCTGCGGGACGCCGACACCGGCGACGATGCGCGTCGTGCAGATCGAGCCGGGACCGATGCCGATCTTGATGGCGTCGGCTCCCACGTCGATCAGCGCCTTGGCGCCGTTCGCGGTTGCGACATTGCCCGCGACCACCTGCACCGAATTGGACAGCCGCTTGACACGCGCCACGGCGTCAAGCACCCGGCTGGAATGGCCGTGCGCGGTGTCGATCACGATCATGTCGCAGCCCGCGTCGATCAGCCTTTCGCTGCGCTCGAACCCGGCATCCCCAACGGAGGACGCCGCGGCGACCAGAAGTCGTCCATGATCGTCCTTCGCCGCATTGGGATGCTGGCGCGCCTTCTCGATGTCCTTGACGGTTATCAGGCCGATGCAATGATAGTCGTCGTCAACGACCAGCAGCTTCTCGATGCGGTGCTGATGCAGGAGGCGCATCGCATCCTCGCCGGTGACGCCCTTGCGGACGGTGACGAGACCTTCCTTGGTCATCAGCTCGGCAACCGGCTGGTCCATATTGGTGGCGAAGCGCACGTCGCGATTGGTCAGAATGCCCAGCAGCTTGCGGTCCGACGTCCCGTTCTGCGACGGCTGGACCACGGGCACGCCGGAAATCGAATGGCGGCTCATCAGGTCGAGCGCCTCGCGCAGGGTCGCGTTCGGTTCGATGGTAAGCGGATCGACCACCATGCCGGATTCGTATTTCTTGACCTTGCGGACTTCCTCGGCCTGTTCTGGCGGCTCCAGATTGCGGTGGATGACGCCCAGACCACCCGCCTGAGCCATCGCAATGGCAAGCCGCGCCTCGGTGACCGTGTCCATCGCTGCCGAAATGATCGGAATATTCAGCTTGATGCCCCGTGAGACGCGGGAGGCGACGTTCACCGCCGTTGGAAGCACTTCGGAATGAGCCGGGCGCAGGAGGACATCGTCGAAAGTCAGCGCGGTTTCCGGCTTCAATCTCGCCATGGGATCTCTACTTTTCATTGGGGTATCGCAAATCTCTCGCATTGAGGTTTGCCGCTGTTCCTTATCACCTCGTTGCTGCGCTGCCTAGTCTTGCGGCGAGACGCCGCTCTCATCAGCGCCGGTTTTCCCGCGAAATCCTGTCGCAAGCACGTAAAGCTCGGAGGAATCCGCCCGGCTCGCCTTCGGTTTGACATGCCTGACCGTGGCAAAATCACGCTTCATCCGGTTGAGCAACTCATTGGCGGTTCCCCCTTGCAGAACCTTGCACAAAAACACGCCGCCGGGCGCAAGCACCTCCACGGCGAATTCGAGCGCCGCCTCGCAAAGCCCCATGATGCGCAGATGATCCGTCTGGCGATGGCCTGTCGCGGGGGCAGCCATGTCGGAAATCACGGCATTCGGCTTGCGTCCGCCCAATGCGGCGATCAGCGCGTCGGGCGCGTCCGGCTCCATGAAATCGGCATTGAGCATGGTTACGCCCGGCAAGGCGTCGACAGGCGTGATGTCGATGGCGACAACCGCGCCGCCTCCCTCCCCTGCCCTGACCCGCTCGGCGAGGACCTGCGACCAGCCGCCCGGCGCCGCGCCCAGATCGACGACCGTGTCGCCGGGCTTGAAGAGCTGATATTTGTCGTCGATCTCGATCAGCTTGAATGCCGCGCGCGAGCGATAACCGTCCCGCTTGGCGGCCGCGACGTACGGATCGTTGAGTTGCCGCTCCAGCCAGCGTGTCGAGGACAGCTTGCGATGCTTCGCCGTGCGCACGCGAACATGCAGACCGCGATCGCTGCCGCCCCCGCTTCCGCGGGACGCCTTGCTCTTATTTCCCGAAGATTTCGGCATGCCGCCCCGCTCCAGAAGATGACTGAAAACCGTCACTGCCTATCAGCCCACGTTCAGCCGCCCGATTTCATGCTGGACAATGTTCCATAATCGCTGGAACAGCATAATAACATGGCGGCCCATACATCCGCCGCCCGGTCACATCAGTCAAGGATCACATATCATGCGCCAGTTCGCGAAAGCCGCCTTGTTTCTGGCCGTGGCGCTGGGAAGCGCGAATATCGCACAGGCCGATTACGTCACCGAATGTCCCTATGCCGTCAAGGGCGTTGCCTATAATGACGTGCTCAACATCCGGCGCTGGCCTTCTCCGCAATCGCGCCTTGTCGGAGTCATCCCGCCCAATGGCAGCGGCGTCTATCTCATCCGCTGGAAGGGCAACTGGGGCCTGATCAATTATGGCCACTACGAAGGTTGGGTCAATATGCGCTACCTGCGCGCCTATTGCGACTGAGACCTCGGCCGCGATCAGCCGCGCCGCCCGTTGCGCTGCCTGTTGGAATCCTCCGCGATCAGGCTCGTCAGAATGCCCTCGCGCAAGCCCCGGTCGGCCACGCGCAGGCGGCGGCACGGCCACAGCCGCATGATCGCTTCCAGGATCGCGCAGCCCGCGAGCACCAGGTCGGCGCGGTCAGGACCGATGCAGGGCTGCGAGGCGCGCTGCTGATAGGAATAGCCGAGCAACTCATTGCTCACGAGGCGCGCTTCGTCCCCACTCAGCCAGCAGCCATCCACCCGGCTGCGGTTATAGCTCGGCAATTTGAGATGAACGCCGGCAATCGTCGTGACCGTGCCGGATGTTCCCAGCAGATGGGCGCGGTCCAGCGCGACATGGCGGGCAAAGCGATGCCGGGATTCGAACGCGTCCAGCTTCGCCAATACATCGGCGACCATCGCCTCGAAAACCGCTTCGTCGACAAGGCGACCGCCGAAGCGTTCTGCAAGCGTCACCACGCCGACCGGCATCGAGGTCCACGCCGCGATTGCGCCCTGGATGCGGGCGCGTTCGCCCAGCGAGGCCATCTTTGTGGAGCCGAGGCGGGTCAGATCCACCCATATGAGTTCCGTCGAGCCGCCGCCAATATCGAATACCAGCGCCCAGTCGCAATTGCGGTCAAGCAGCGACGCGCAGCCCGCGACCGCCAGCCTTGCTTCGGTCTCCCGGTTGATCACCTCGATGCGCAGGCCGGTTTCCTCCTGCGCGCGCAGAACGAACTCCTCGCCGTTCTCGGCGACGCGGCAGGCTTCGGTCGCGATCAGCCGGGCCCGCCGAACATTGCGGCGCTCCATCTTTTCAGAGCAGACTTTCAATGCGTCGATCGTGCGCTCGATTGCGGCTTCGGACAGCCGTCCCGTCTGGCTGACGCCCTCGCCCAGCCGAATGATGCGTGAAAATGCGTCGATCACCTGAAAGCCGCGGCGCGACGCCCTGGCGACAAGCAGCCGGCAATTGTTGGTGCCCAGATCGAGCGCGCCATAGACCGGCTGACCGCCGTGACCATTGCCGCGATGCTGGCGATGCCCGCCATGATCATGATGGGAATGATTGTTTTTCCTGGTCTTGCAGGATCGCGGAATCGGCTCCGGCGCAGGGGAATGATCGCCCGTGCGCGCCTGAACATTGGGAAGTGCGGGCTCCCTGAGTGGTTGCGCGCCTTCCCCGCGTCGGTCGATCCTCTCTGTCACAGCAAGCCTTTCACGAAGACGGGTCTCGTCTCCACCCCCGCCAACTGGCTAATTTAGCAGCCACAATCCTGCCGTAAAGCCGTTTTGCGTGGTTTAGCTGAAAGGCTTAATGCGCAAGGACGCCAGCACGGGCAAATCCTGGCGGCTTCCCGTTACCCCGCCGCCCTGCTTTGTCGGCGCACAGCAAGCCGGCGCGCATAGGTCAGAGCTGCAAAAACAAAAATTGCCACACCGCATACGCCATAGACCGCGATGGAGATCGTGATCGCCAGATGTCGGGGCGACTCCACGTCCCTAACAAACGGCTCCGACGCGGCAACAGGCATGAAGTGCGTCGTCTCCATCGCCGTGAAATGCATCGACGCGATCGCGAGGCCAAGGGCAATCGCTCCCAGCAGCGTATCGAGCAGGCCCCGCTCCCGGAACGCGAACCATAGCGCGACAGCGGACGCCTGAACGGCGATCAGCATCGAAATTGCAACGCCAAGCCAGGAATAGGTGATGGCCGCGTTCCCGCGAATTGCGAACATGCCGATATAATGCATCCCGCTTATGCCGAGCCCGAGAAAAACCGCGCTGACGGGAATGCTCCACTTTCCGAATGCATTTCGGCTTACGATCACGAACGCGATTGCCGTGAACACGATCGCGATCACGGCCGAAATCACTGTCTGGACGACATCATAATCGAGCTTGACCGGCATGATCATGGCCAGCATGGCGATGAAATGCATCCCCCAGATTCCGCCGCCAATTCCGATGCTCCCCAATCCGATCCGCAAAGCCGCTTCCATGCCCCGGATGCGCCGGATTCCCGTCGTCATGACAAGGCCCGTGAAGGCGCCGAGCGTGGCGACGGCGATGGAAAGGGTGACAAGAGCTGCGTCGTAAGTGAATTCCATGGAAAGTCTCAGGGGCCCCGTTTGCTCTGCGCAGAGCTGATCCGCCCGAATGCGAACGCAGGCCGCACGAACCATGATCCGCGTGAGTTTCTCAGATTGCAGAGAAGGCGTGTCTTAAGATATTCCGTGCCGGATTTCTACCGTCTATTTTGATTTTTCAAAAATTGTGAAGTACAGTTAAACTTTTAAATGCATTCATTATTATCAATGGACCGCCTTATATTTTGAATAAAGTATTTTTCGGCTTCGTTTATTAAGCCCTCCAGAATCACGATCGCTCCGACGCGAAAAGCTTTTCGCACAGGATGGCGGCCGGTCACATACGGAATATGCCGAATGGCGTCTGGGGAATCGGCGCATTGAGCGCGGCCGAGAGCGCCAGGGAAAGCACGCGGCGGCTTTCCCCCGGCGTGATGATTCCATCGTCCCACAACCGGGCGGTGGCGTAATAGGGGCTGCCTTCGCGGTCATATTGATCGCGGATCGGGGCCTTGAAGGCTTCCTCATCCTCCACGGACCAGCTCTTGCCGTCTTCTTCCATCCGGTCGCGGCGCACGGTGGCAAGCACGCTCGCCGCCTGCTCGCCGCCCATGACGGAGATGCGGCTGTTCGGCCAGCTGAACAGGAAGCGCGGACCATAGGCGCGGCCGCACATGGCGTAATTACCCGCGCCATAGGAGCCGCCAATGATCAGCGTCACCTTCGGCACATTCGCACAGGCGACGGCCATCACCATCTTCGCGCCGTCCTTGGCGATGCCGCCGGCCTCATAGGACCGCCCGACGATGAAACCGGCAATGTTCTGCAGGAACAGCAGCGGGACGCCGCGCTTGCAGCACAACTCGATGAAATGCGCCGCCTTGAGCGCGGATTCCGAATAGAGGATGCCGTTATTGGCGATGACGCCTACGGGAATGCCTTCCAGATGGGCGAAACCGGTGACAATCGTCGTGCCGTAGTTTGCCTTGAATTCATCGAGTTCGGAGCCGTCCACGATGCGTGCGATGACTTCGCGCACGTCATACTGAACCGCGAGACGGGTCGGCACGATGCCGGTCAATTCTTGCGGATCGTAAGCGGGCGCTTTCGGATCGGCAAACACCAGATCCGGCGATTTGCGCCCGTTCAGGTGGGATACGATCCGCCGGGCGATGGCGAGCGCGTCCTCGTCATTCTCGGCGTAGTGATCCGCAACGCCCGATTTACGCGCATGGACGTCCGCGCCTCCAAGCTCTTCCGCCGTCACCGTTTCGCCGGTCGCCGCCTTGACGAGCGGGGGGCCGCCGAGGAAGATCGTGCCCTGATTGCGCACGATCACGGTCTCATCCGACATGGCTGGAACATAGGCCCCGCCAGCCGTACATGAGCCCATCACGACCGCGATTTGCGGAATGCCCGCCGCCGACATGCGCGCCTGATTGTAGAAGATGCGGCCGAAATGATCGCGATCCGGGAAGACCTGGGTGTGGTGAGGCAGGTTCGCGCCGCCGCTATCGACCAGATAGATGCAGGGCAGCCTGTTGGCCTCCGCAACCTCCTGGGCGCGCAGATGCTTCTTCACGGTCATAGGGAAATATGTGCCGCCCTTGATCGTGGCGTCGTTGCACACGATCAGACACTCGCGGCCCGACACCCGGCCAATGCCGGTGATCAGCCCCGCCGCTGCGACCTCGCCGTCATAAAGCTCGTGGGCGGCAAGCGGGGACAGCTCCAGAAACGGCGAGCCGGGGTCGAGCAGCTTGCGCACGCGGTCGCGCGGCAGCAGTTTTCCGCGCGCCAGATGCCGCTCGCGGGCAGTCTCCGGACCGCCCATCGCCGCCCTGGCGCGATGCGACTGCAACTCGGCGTTGAGCGCTTCGAAGGCGGAACGGTTGCTGGCGAACTCCTCGCCGGAGCTGGAAATCCTGCTGACAATCTTCGCCACGCGCCTGTCCCTCTGTCTGCCGCCGGGAAACAAGTGACGCCCACGCCTCGCGGACGCGCGTCACACCGGCGCATATTACAGGCGCTTTCCGATTCTGCTCAATCGCTATGCGGGAAATTGCGCGGCTTATCCAGCGGCCCGCTTCTCGGGAAGCATTTCGACCGGCCCGCCGGCCTCCTTCCAGGCCTTGAAACCACCGCGCATGTGTGCGGTCTTCTCAAGCCCCATCGTCTTTGCGGTCAGCGCGGAAAGGGCGGAGCGCCAATCGAGAGCGCAGTGGAAGATATAGCGCTTTTCCTCGCCGAAGACGGGCTTGAAATAGGGACTCGCTGGATCGATCCAGAATTCGAGCATCCCGCGCGGACAATGGACCGAGCCGGGGATTCGCCCTTCACGTTCCAATTCGCGAATGTCGCGCACATCGACGATGACGATATCGCCCTCATCTATCTGCGCCATCACGTCGTCCGGGTCCAGTTCGTCGATTTCGCGCCGTGCTGCCTCGATCAGGGCCTCATAGCCGATTTTCATCGGTTTTGGCATGGTTACTCATTCTCCTGCGCCGCATATCGGCGCTACTTGTAACGTAAATATCGGGAAATTCAAGAATTGGCCGTTTTCGGGGGCGGCTGGTACTTGTTTTTCCACTCGCTCCAGTAATTGCGAAAACCTGAGACGAGTTCATCCGGCTCGGGCATACGCCTGTTCTTTCCATAAAACCCGCGCAAATATTCCAGATATGCACGGCCAAGACCATAGGTTAACCCTGCCGCCGTCGTCCCGGTCAGCGCCGAACCCGCGACCGTGCCGATACCGGGCACCAGCTTGAGAACCTGGCCGGCAAGAAAGCGCCCGCCCGCGGTCAGCCCCAGCGCGCCCAGCAGCGTCACGGCCATCGCTCGCAGATCGGACCGTTTCAGCTTGACGCCCATATTCAGGCTGACTGCAACAATCATGCCGACCTGTATGCCGAAAACGCCCGCCGCATCGGCCAGAGGGATCGGAGCGGCTCCAGCAGCGCCGGCCGCTGCCGCCGCCCGCCGGACGAGGATTTCGCCGCGCTTGAGATTGGCTTCCAGATTGTGCGAGGCGACGTGCCACGCCGCATGTACCGCCGTGGGAATGGCCCGCTCGGTCGCCTCCATCAACGCGTCGAGTCCCATCTGCGGAAAGGTCTGGCCCTCCATGCTGATCGGCATGGCGCGCACGCGGATGACGGCCACGGCGTTCGGGATCAACTCCTTGACCTTGTCGACAAAGCTGGGCGCCATGCCGGCCTTGGTGAGCACGACGACGACCGGGATGCCTTCACGGGCGAGCATTTCGACCAGCGCTTCCTCGCCGGGCTGGACGGTCAGCGACGGCTCGTCGATGCAGAGCCAGGCAACGTGAATGTGGTCGAATGGATCGCTGGAAGTGTTGCGGCTTTGGATTTCGCGCTTGAGGCCGTCGAGCGTTTCCTTGTAGCGCTCCATCTCCAGCCCTTCCGTATCGCAGAGCCGAAGGATCTCCGCCTCGCTCGGATCGACAGGATACCAGATGCGCCCGCGCGTGCGCGGACGGCCCATCAGCGTATTGCCGACATCCTCGCCGAAAATGGCGCCGATCAGCGTCGTCTTGCCGACGCCGGTTCGCCCGGCCACGATGATGTTGAAACGGCCCAGGGCCTTACGCGCTTCGGTCAATCGCTCTTCCCATACAGATAAAGGCAGACGCGCACCCGCGCCGCGAACAAGATCCCACAGAGCATCCTCGCCAAGAGGAAGATCCGCAGCCTCGCCACGCCCCCTCGGAGATTGTCTCGCGGTCCGGGGCGCGGGGGCCGGGCTCTGCCTGCTCGGGACGAGACGATCAAGCAGCGGCGACCACCAGCGCAGTCGCCGCAGCTTGCTTTGCCTCATATGGGCAATGGCTACGGCAATTTGCAGCAGCCGCGATGTCTGCACGTCACCTTCTGCATTCGCGATTTCAGGCTTCACCTCGCGTGCGGAATGCCGGACAATTTCGCCGTCCGCCGCGGCAAGCGACGGCATCAGGCCTGCGCCGAGCTTTTCGGCCGCCCATAGGGAGAGCGCCAGACTCGCAGGCCGCTCATCCTCGCCGGCAAGCGTTCGCGCCGCGAGGTCTTCTATGAGTTCCGCCAGCCTTTCCGGATCGGCTCCGTCATCGACATCCAACGCCCGCGCCAGTTCGGCGCGTTCGCTCTGCCCGGCGCCAAGCAGAAGCGCCCGCAGATCGCCGGGATCTTCGAAGGCCTGCGCGATCCGCTCATCCATGCGCATTGGGCAACCATTTCCGTTCATGCTACGACATTAGATCATGATCATTTCGGATGAAATCAATCCGGAATCGTGAACAGCGATCGTGCCCATAGAGGGGAGAGGCTGGCGAACGGAAAAGTGGTAGCCATTTTACCTCACGCAACGCAAGCCGCTCCGGAGCCTTATGCGATGGTGTTAAAGTCGGTCGAAAAGATTCGCGGCGGCGTGCGCGACGCCCTTGCCACAGGCGAAAAGCTTGCCGAGCGGCTCGCCATGGCCGAAGTGAATGCCGCCATCCAGACGCGGCTGACGCACATCCTGATTCCCACGGCCGTCGTCGCCCTGCTGCTTGCCGCAACGGAAGCCGCTGCAGCCTTCATAGGCGATCCGGAAACCATGCGTCTGGCGGTCACGAGCATACTGCTGGCGGCGGGTCTTTACGGGACATGGGCGCTTGTAACCGGCCTCATCGAAATCATGCCCCTGATCGCCGTGTGGACCGCAACGCGCGCGGGGCCGAAACGCCTCGCACGGCTTCTGCTCTATGATTTCATCCTCCGCCAGTTACGTCGGACCTTCACCGGCGAAGGCGGCAAGACGTCCATCAGCGGCCACATCACACGCTATGCGCTGAAATTTTCCGGCCAGCCTTCAAGCTGGGAGAGCCTTGCCTACCGGCTCGCGGACCAGATCGCGCCGCGCATGGTCCGCCACGGCATCATCCAGACATTGCTGGTGCTCGCGCCAACCGTGGCGGCATGGGCCTATTACCGCTTCGAAATCTTCCCCGAGATCATTCGGGCCGATACCGGCCTCGGCTTCTGGAGCGCTTTCGCCTATCCGCTGGCCGCCCTGATCGACGTCATCGCCGGGACCGGGCTGCGCGCGGCGCTTCTGCAAGCGTAGGAGAGCGCTCGCGCCACCTGACCACTATTCCCGGCGCATGATCCGGTTCACGAACAGATTGGCCCATCCGGCCGAATGAAACCGCTCACCGATGGCTTTGGGATCGTAATGATTGTCGACCCAGTCGAGAAATGCGATCGGCTCGTTGCTGGAGAATTCCAGATAGCTGTCGAAAACGGCGTCGAGTATGCCGGTATCGGCCTGTTTGATATGGCCATATTTCCAGCTTAGCTGCCGCCTGGCCTCCGCGACCGGCCGGCCTTCCTTGAAGATCATGAACAGCACGCTCATCAGGCCCGCCCGGTCCGCGCCGGACTTGCAATGCAGCATCATGGGATATTCGATGCGCTCGAACAGCGCCTTGGCGTCGTGAAAGACGTGCCGCGCCGGAGCCGCACGCGATTTGACCGAGAAATTGATCAACTCGATGCCGTATTTGCGGCAAGCCGCCTGTTGCAGACGATAGCTGCCGCAATCCCGGTCGCCCCGGAGATTGACGATCGTTTTCAGACCCCGGCGCTTGAGCCGGCGGATGTCACGGGGCGAAGGCTGACTGGATCGCCATGCATGGTCTGAAAGGGGGTGGCGATTGGGATAGATCGCGCGGAAGATGCCGTGATCAACGAAAATCAGATCGAAGAACTCGAAAGCCGGGTCGAGCGAACGGCTCACCCAGGGCGGCGACTTTTCGGAAACCATATGCCGCATGGAGCGGTAGCTTCTTTGAAGCCGGCGAACATAAGGACGCGTGAGCCTCTTGGTCTGTTTCAGCATAGGCGCAAGGGTTTCGTCCCATCCACAATCAAGCGTGCCAGCGGTTGCATACAGGCACTCTCGCCGCGGATCAAGCTCCGTGCGTCCGGCTGCGTGCGAACGCCGGCAGCCTGTGCCGCCGGCGCACCGGCTTCGCGCGCGCTTTTCAGTGGAGCGCGAACCGGCCGTCAATGAACTGAAATTCCGTCGGGGAAATCAGCTTCTTGTGGGAGACCGTCACCTTATAGAGCGGGCCCTCCAGATGATCGTGCCAGTATTTGAGAAAGGCTTCGAGACGGGGGAATCGGGGCGCGACATCAAAATCTTGCCAGACGAAGGATTGCAGAAGATGGAGATGGTCCGGCATCCTGTAGAGGATTTCCGCGGTTGTCAGACTGTAACCCTGCAGCTGTTGGACAAAATGCTGATCGCTCATCGGCACCTCTGGAGTTGACTAAGCCTACGCCTAACAGTATAGCGTGACACTCCCACCATGCCAATTATCATTTAAAAAACAGTATCTTAGCAGCACCCCCGCACGAGTGCTGCCAATTGCTGCCGCGCCCTTGTCTGTCACGCGCGGCTATCTTTGGTTGTGGACGATCTCTATATGCAGCTTGAAATTCAAACGGAGGAGGGCATAAAAAAATAAAACAACTTAAAATTGAGATGATCGCGTGGCACTTCCGATCTCAGCCTTTATCATTACCAGGAACGAGGAAGCGCGGCTGCCCGCCGCACTTGCTGCCCTGCGCGACTGGATCGACGAAATCATTGTCGTCGATTCCGGCAGCACGGACCGGACCGTGGAAATCGCAAAGGCGGCCGGTGCGACGGTGCTGCATCGCAGATGGACCGGCTACGGTCCGCAGAAGCTGTTCGCGGAACAGCATTGCCGGAATGAGTGGGTGCTGAATATCGATGCCGACGAAGTCGTCACGGCGTCGCTCGCCCGCGAGATCAAGGGCCTTTTCGGCGCCGCGAAGCTGCCGGAGCCCGGCGCCTTCAAGGTGAAGATTCTGACGGTCTATCCGGGCGACGCCGAGCCTCGCCCATTCGCGAACGATTACAATGTCGTCCGCCTCTATCACCGCAGCGCCGGCCGTTTCCGGGATCATCCGGTTTACGACCGCGTCGTGTTGAGCACCGGCATTACGCCCCGGCAGCTCAATGCCCCGATCTTCCATCACTCCTATATTTCATTCGAGCATGTCATCGAAAAGAGCAACACGTTCAGCTCGTTTCGCAGCGCCCATTCAAAGCCGCGCTCCCCTACGCTGTTGACCATCAGACTGCTGACCGAATTTCCGGTGAATTTCATAAAGTCCTACATCTTCCGCCGCCATTGCACAGGCGGTTGGAAGGGCTTCTATTTCTCCCTGTGCCACGCCTTCATGCGGACCAGCCGCATCGCGAAAATGCTGGAACAATCGCAATGGCAAGAGACAGCGTCGTCTGCTTCCTCGCGCGGCAGGGGCCGGCTGGCCTCCGAAAAAGTGGCGCTGCAGAAGTGACCGCGCTACATCGAGATCCGATAAAATGGGCAGCATTGTTCGGAGAGATCGAGCTGGAAACATATAGAGCAGATCAGGATCGTTTCCGCGAAAATGCTCGTGATCAGATGGCAGCGAGCGTCAATTTTCCCAGCAGTTTCCCCGCGAGCACGTCCAGATGATTCTCCTGCATCGGGCTCAGATCCTCGATTTTCTCGCAAAGAGTCTCGAATGAAATATCCGCGTCCAGAGATTGGCTGTATAGCCAGTTTTTTGCCTCAAGCCCTTCGAGATAAGCAGCCTCGTTCGCATTCATCCCGTTACTTGCCGGCCCGAGCACACATACGGGTTTCCGGCAGCAAACCGCTTCCGTGATCATGGAGTTGGAGTCTTCCGTAACCAGCACCATCCGAGCCTTCTTGCAAAAATCCATCACACCGCCGGAGTTGATGTCCTCCGAGCCAAAGACTCGCAGATTCGGGCTTTCCTGCTGCTTGAACTGCCTGAAAACCTGCGCGGGCGTCCGGCGGGACGTAAAAACGCCTGTCCGAAATCGGCGGGCGGCTGCATCCGCAAGCTCAGTGATTCTCGCCCAGTGGTTTGCCGCGTATGAATGCGTCCCGCTGGGGCCGCCAATGAGAAAGCAGACATCGACGGGGTCCGGCACATCCGGCGCCTCGTCCGGATCGACTGCGCAAGGCTTCAGGCAACAGATATAAGGCTCGATGTCGGCAAGGCGCTCATAGGGTATCAACACGGCCGTGAACCGCTCCGGATCAATATTTCGCAGCGATCCCGAGAAGATGTTTTGACATTGATGAATTCTGGCGAGGGCTGCATTGAGCAGTAATGTCTCTCCACCGGCCGAAACGATCAGGTCCGGCTTGTTCTGCAAACGGACGTTGGGATACAGCCATTTCAGAACCTGAGTATCGGAAATAAGCCCCTTATTGTGGAGCGAATAGAGAAAGCGCCCTGCACGAAAAGCCGGTAGCCTTATGTCTGCATACTCGACATTCAGCCGGTGCTTTCGGCCCAGTGCCTTTATGATCCCTTCGCTTTGATTATAGTGGCCGGGGCGTTGGTCTCTCAGAACTGAAACGGTGTACACATCTATCATCAATGCATTTCATTTCGATTTGCGGGCCGGATCAGCACGCCATGTTGCCCGACGAACGCAGCAGCCGAACGAGACAGAGACCATCGCACACGAAGGCATCGCCGCAATCCGCCATTGTCGCGTTACAAGCTCGCAGCCCGCGCATCCCCCAACGCCTCCGCAATCTCCCGTCTGAACCGCTCCGGCGCGAAGCGCTCCGAATTCGCGCGGCAGGCCGCCGGAGCGATCGCGCCGCCGCTCGTCTCGAAACGCTCAACCGCATCCTTCACGGCCTGAACCGTCTGCCGCTCGAACAACAGTCCGGTCGGCTCGCCGGCTTCGCCGCCAAGTGGACGCACAATATCATTCGCTCCGCCGCGCTTGAAGGCGATCAGCGGCGTGCCGCTCGCCTGCGCTTCGGCAAGGGCAATGCCGAAATCCTCGCAGCCGGCAAAAACCAGCGCCCGAGCGTGCGACACCTCACGGACATAATCGGCGCGTGGGAGAAAGCCCATGAAGGAAATATTCGGTCCGGCGAGCTTGCGCAATCGTGCGGATTGCTGTCCGTCGCCCACGACGTGCAGGCGCTTGCCCGGCATCTCGTTGAACGCCTGGATGACGAGGTCCGTGCGCTTGTAGGGAGCGAGGAACGAGGCGGTGATGTAGTAATCGTTCTTCGCCTCGACCAGCTCGAATTTATCGACCTCGACGGGTGGGAAGATCACGCGCGCATCCCGTCCGTAGATGCGCCTTATCCGGGCACGCACGAAATTGGAATTCGCCGCCATGATGTCGGGTCCATGGGCAGTGCGCGCGTCCCAGATGCGCAGTTTGTACAGCATGCGGCGAAACAGCAGCCCCTTCGGGCCGTAGCCGAGCCGGCCCTGTTCCAGATAGGAAAACTGCTCGTCCCAGGCATAGCGCGGCGGCGAGTGGACATAGCAAAGATGCGGCTGGTCGGGACGTGTGAGCACCCCGCGCGCGAAAGCCGCCGATGACGAGATCACGGCATCGTAGTCGGTAACGTCGAACTGCTCGATCAGGAACGGGCAGGCAAAGAACAGCGACCGGTAATATTTCCGCACCCATGGGAGACGGTTGGCGATGGATGTGTGGAACGCGGTGCGCGGAAAGAACTCCTGCTTGACCTCATCGGAAAGAAAATCGAACAGCGTGTAGACATCCGCTTGCGGATAAAGCCTGCACATCTCCGCAACGACGCGCTCTCCGCCGCGAAAGGAGGGGCACCAATCATGCACGATTGCGATATTTGCATCGTCGATCCGAACGGCGGGAATATCGGCAGGCGCGTTCCTGGGCGACTCATCAGCCTCGGGAGAAAAATGAGGGGGCATACCCAAAATCTTTTTCAAGAAAAGCACCGGCCTTATTGCCTGGCGCGACTTTAAAACCTCCGATCTTACTAAAGCCTTATGGCACAGCCAGCAAGCGCCGGGCTGGCATCACTGTTAAGAAGCGGCCAGAACATGGACGGATCGCTTTCGGCCAGGCCCGTGACCGGCATCGAGCTTGCCAAACTCCGGCTTGTCGCCTCCGTCTGGATGAATGCCTATCTCGCCATGGCGATCTGGATCACGCGCTGCAGATCCTGCTCCGTGAACGGCTTTTGCAGAACAGGCGTATCCTTCCATTTCGCCTCAAGGCCGGAGCGCCCATAGCCGGTTGCGAACACGAAAGGAATGCCGCGCTGCTGCAGCGTCTCGGCCAGCGGATAGGTATGGCGCCCGTTCAGATTGACGTCCAGAATCGCCAGGTCGAAGCCGGTATCGGCGACAAGCTCGCTGGCCCGTTCGATGTTGCCCACGGTCGCCACGACCTGATGCCCCAGATCGGCAAGCATGTCCTCCAGCAGCATGGCGACCATGCCCTCGTCCTCCACTACCAGCACCTGAAAGTCTCTGGTTTTCGTTGTCGTCATGGAATGTCGTCCC
This sequence comes from Rhodomicrobiaceae bacterium, assembly GCA_050330195.1. Taxonomy (GTDB): domain Bacteria; phylum Pseudomonadota; class Alphaproteobacteria; order Rhizobiales; family Rhodomicrobiaceae; genus JAHQVI01. The sequence goes on from JBHJOB010000005.1 coordinate 81,861, forward strand.
TTCTATTGTCAGCTTTCAGGCAATGACTGCGGCGAGCGGGCATGTGACATGGCAGACCACCCCGTCCGACGCATAGTCGATCCTGGCGGAACCATCCAGATCATGCACGAGATTGCGCTCGATCAGACGCGACCCAAAGCCACGCCGCGTCGGCTGAACAACGGCCGGACCGCCTGTCTCCCGCCAGCACAGCTCCAGCTCCGGCACGTCGCCGGCTTTTACCCGCCAGTTGAGTTCAACGCGGCCGGTCTCGTTTGAAAAGGCCCCGTATTTGACCGCATTCGTGGCCAACTCGTGAATGCCCATGGCGATGGCCACGGCCGCTTTCGGGGAGAGCCGAAAATCGGGCCCGTCGATCCGGAGCCTTTCCGGATAAGCGTGAGGCTCAAGCGCCCGGCTGACGATCTGGCGGATTTCGGCGCCCTCCCAGCTTTCCTCGGTCAGGATATTATGCGCATTGGAAAGCGCAAGCAGCCGCGCCTCCAGCCTCTCGCGCATGGAAGGATCGGCCTCGGCGCCGCGCAAAGTCTGGGCGGCAATCGCCTGAACCGTCGCCAGCGTGTTCTTGACCCTGTGGTTCAACTCGTTGATCAGCAGGGTCCGCTGTTCCTCAGCCTGACGCCGCTCGGTGATGTCGGTATTGGTGCCGAACCAGCGCACGATCCGCCCCTCGTCGTTGCGAATGGGGACTGCGCGGGAGAGAAACCAGCGATATTCGCCGTCCTTGCCGAGAATGGGGAAGGTGTCTTCCCAGGCCTCACCGGTCTCGAAACAGCTGCTGATCTTTGTGATAACCCTGTCGGTGTGGTCGGGATGGAGAACCTTGCGCCAGCCCCATCCCTCCATTTCCGTCAGCGTCGTGCCGGTATGGTCGAACCAGCGCTTGTTGTACCAGTACATCCAGCCGCTGGCGTCGGTCATCCAGGCGAGATGATTGATGTTATCCGCCAGCGTCCGGAACTCCGCCTCGCTCTTGCGCAGCCGGTCTTCGGCGCGTTTGCGGTCGGTCACGTCCAGCGACACGCCCTGCAGGCATGTCGGTTTTCCGCTATCGTCGAAAGTTGCGCGGCCCGTCGAGCGTATCCAACGCTGTTCGGTCTGCCCTCGCGGCGTCATGCGGTATTCCACGTCATAGGGCGCATTGCCGACGAGACATTCTTCTATGCACTTCTGCGCATGGGCAAGGTCGTCGGGATGGAGACACTTGGCCCAATCGTCATAGGAGATGGGATCAGGCGTCGGCTCGTAGCCCCACATTTCCTTGTGAAGGGCGGACCAGAGGAGGTCGCCCCGCTGTATATTCCATTGCCAGGTGCCTATCTGCGCCGCCTCGGTCGTCAATTGCAGATGCGCCTGGCTTTCGACCAGCTTTTCCTCGGCACGTTTGCGCGCAGTGACATCCCGCGTCACCGCAAGCTGAACGGTATCGCCGGCCGCCGTCCGGAATGGCGCGGCGTGCGTCTCCATGTGCCGGCTGACGCCTTTCAGGTTGACGATTTCGAACTCCAACGCGCCTTTCTCGCCCCGGCAGATACGCTCGTTGAACTCCCGGAAAGCATCCCGGTCCTTCGGCGTAATGACACTGTAGATCGACTTGCCGATCACCGAACTGGGCTGGTCGGCCCCGATCATGCCCAGCCCCGATGCATTCATGTGCAAGAGCGTCCCGTCCGGCGCGACAAGCTTGACGCATTCCGGCGTTGTATCGACGATCGCGCGGAAACGTTCCTCGCTTTCCTCCACCGCTTCTTCGTGCAGCTTGCGCTCGGTAATGTCGGTAATCGCCGCCATCCACCCCGTGACAGCGCCGGCCTTGTCGAACTCGGGCACATAAGAGCACCGCATGAAGCGCTTGCCGGCCTTGGGGAAGGTGACCTCCGTCTCGAAATCAACCGCCTGACCGGTCAGAACGAGATCGATCCATTCCCGCGCCGCTTCATAGGCTTCAGCACCGATGACTTCGGAAATCGGCTTGCCGATGCATTCATCCGGCGTGCGGCCGAAAAGTTCGGCGTAAAGCTTGTTGACGAACTTGTAGCGGTGGTTGACGTCGCAATGACCGATCAGAACAGGCACCGTATCCGTGACGAGAGTGAGCTGATCGGCAATTTCGCGGACGATCTGTTCGGCGCGTTTGCGCGCATCGATGTTTTCCACGATCGCAAGCAGATGGTCGTCGTTGCCCCGGGACAGCGTCAGGCGCGCCCATACGTCCCGCCCGTCCTTCAGAATATAGCGCTTCTCCAGTGGAACCGGCCCCTCGCCGTTCCGCAATTCCGCCACGGCCTTTTCATGGATCGGGATATCGTCCGGATGAGTGAATTCAATCGAGCCCCGACCGTAAACCTCATCCATGGGACGATCGATGATCGCCAGAAACGCGGCGTTCGCCCGGATGATCGCACCATTCGGGTCCAGCATGGTCATCCCGACGCCCGCATGCTCGAACATGGAGCGCAGCCGCTCTTCATTGCGCCGCAGCTCATCCTCGGCGCGGATGCGCGCCAGACTGAAGCCAAGCTGCCTCGCGATCGTGACCGCGAGGTTGATTTCATTGTCATCGAAGGAATGGGGCGTGTCGTAATAGGCCATGAACTTGCCGATGACCCGTCCTCCGACAGCGACGGGGATGAACGACAGCGCACCGATGCCTTCAGCCAGTATCAGGTTCTTCACCTCACCGAGCGAGACCGCGGCCTCGGCGTCGCCAATGAAAATCGGCTGCGCATTCCTCTCGCCCGCCTGCCACGGCGTATGCCCTTCAACGCCTTTGCGGTAATCCTCCGAGAGACCGCGCGACGCGACGAACCGCATGACATGGGACTCGTCGAAAAGCAGGATCGCGGCGCGCGAGCAACGCAAGCCTCCCGTGATCGCATCGAGCCCGGCTTCATAGATGTCCTCGGCGGTTTCGGCGCGGTAGAGCGTGTCGGTAAAGCGGAACAGGGCGGTCTGCTCGTTCGCGCGCTGCATCAGCGACGCCTGGATGCGCTTCATTTCGGTTGTCTCGACGAGCATGTTGACCGCACCGGCAAACTCGCCGGCAGCATCGTGAAGCGGCGTCGGATACGGCATGACGGGTATGCGGGTGCCGTCGGGACGCTCGGCAATCAGTTCGATGTCGCGGATCGGCCGTCTTTCCTTCAGTGCGACGGCCATCGGACATTGATCATGGGGCAGGAACGTCCCGTCGGTCCGGTGCAACCGCCAGGAAACGCACCATCTGTCCTTGCCGAGCTGCAACTCACGTCCCGAAAGCTCCGTTGCGGCCTTGTTGCAGAAGGTGATGAAGCCGTCGGCGTCGGTTGTATAGATCGCGGCGGGGAGCGCATCTAACAATTCGCGGGACCGGTGCTCACCCTCGCGAACCGAAGCCTCGTCGCGCTTGCGTGCGGTAATGTCCTGAAAGCAGTTGATCGAGCCCTCCAGCAGACCCTGCCGGTCCCTGAGCGGCTCGACGCCGACCAGCATGGATCGGCGTGCGCCGTCCGCGCCCTGGATCAGAAACTCACGATCATGACAGGACTCCCCGCTCCGCAACGCCCGGGCCATCGGACTCATTTCATAAGGCAGCACGGCGCCGTCAGTATTGAAGATCCGGAAAGCGGATATCTGTTCAAGACGAACCGGCATTTCGGACTGGCCGAGCAGGTTCTGCGCACGCTGGTTTGCGCGCATGATGCTTCCATCCGCGCTGGCAAGATAGAGCGCGGCAGGGATTGCATCCAGAATGACCTGGTCGAGAGTAAGAAGGGTTGTATATCCGGAAAGCGCCAATGAGCTGGATAGGGCCTGAAGACTGCTCATCGGCCATCTCTCCTTTGCGTCTGCTTGATCAACCTGTCAAAACGCATCACGCTCATGAAGGTTCCATGCATTGTTCCCGATCTTTGTAATAATGCATGCAGCGCGTGCGATTAAAAAACGCTTATGGAACTTTTTTACCGGATCGCGGTTCTTTTCACCGCTGCAACGGGCTCCGAACGGGAAGCCGCGCCAATTTCATACAATATGGGCAAATGCTCGTCCAACGCCAAGAAGCGAGCAACCCCCGAGATTGAAACTCACGGGCCCGTAACGCTTTTGTCCTCGCAGCGGCATGTGTTTGGGTAGGTATTTGTGGGAGGCATGACGCCGATGACGATCGCGAGAACGACACCTTTCGAAGCAGAAGCTGAACAACCTCCGACCAAGCCCGTCCCCGATATTCTGACCACAACCAGCCAGATTGCAATCATCGGCCTGTTCTGTCTTGCCGTGCTCTCGCTGCTGTTCGTCGGACGAATGCTTATTGTGCCGGTTGTTCTGGCCGTGGTGATCGCAACAATTCTCGGACCAGCCGTCACCCGATTGAAGAAGCACGGCATCCCCCGCGTCGTGAGCGCGATCACAATCGTTCTTCTCGTGTTCGGGGTGATGGTGTTTCTGGCTGTCACGCTGACCACGCCGCTGACGGACTGGATAGGGCGCGCATCCGAACTTGGCTGGCTGCTCCGCAGCAAGTTACAAAGCTTCAGCCAGCCGATCAGCGCTCTTCAAGAAATTTACGCCGAGATACAGAATGTAGGTGGAGGCGGCGGCTCGGATCCGGCCGTCGAGATCAAGGCCGCGGGCGACGCCAACATTGTCGAAACCGTTCTGGCGATACTGACGCCCGCGCTGAGCCAGCTTCTGATCTTTTTCGTCTCCCTGATCTTTTACCTGATCTACAAGGAAGACTTCAAAAACTTCGTGGTGATGACGTTCGCCACGCGCGGCATGCGCATCCGCATTCTGCGTACCTACAACATCATCGAATCGCGACTCTCGCGGTATTTCTCCACCTTCACGCTGATCAATGTCGGGATGGCCGTCGTCATCACGGTCGCGATGTGGCTGGTCGGGATGCCCAATCCGCTGCTGTGGGGCGTGTTGGCGGGCTTGTTCAACTACCTGCCCTATCTTGGCCCCGCCATCGTGACGGTCGCGCTTGCCGTTGCGTCGCTGCTCACGTTCGATACCTTACCGCAGGCGCTGCTGCCACCGATGCTTTACATGTTCATCCATCTGCTTGAGGGCGAGTTCATCACGCCGAGCATTCTGGGCTATTCGCTTGCCATCAATCCGTTCTTCCTCTTCCTCGCCGTTGTGTTCTGGACGTGGATGTGGGGACCGGCGGGCGCGTTTCTTGCCGTGCCCATCACGATGATCACGGTCAGCATCGCGCAACAAATCATCGGCGAGCCGGAACCCAGGCAGCCCTTGCCGGGATAGCCTGAAGCAAAGCTTCATGGGCGTTGACGCGGAGAGGGGCTTTGCAGCTTTGGGCGTGGAACCGGCGCCCCTGCAGAGCGTCTGTCTTCCGGGAAACAATTTTCGAGGAAACAGACCATGCCAGCAAAATCGAAAGCACAGCAGAAGGCCGCCGGCGCGGCGCTCGCGGCCAAGCGCGGCGACATGCCGAAGTCGAAGCTCAAGGGTGCGTCTAGGGAGATGGAAAAATCCATGTCCGAAAGCGAGCTTGAGGACTTCGCGGAAACCAAGCGCAAAAAACTGCCGGAAAAGAAATCCGACAAGAAATGATGATCGGCAGCCAATCGCCGCCCGACGCGGTTGGCTGTTTCCTCGCCGGCTTCCGGTCCGCTACCGCACAAAATTCGGGAACCCTCCCCCGCGACCCACGTTGAGTTTCCACCATTTCTCATGGTGCTCAACCTGGAGGTTTCAAATGCGGCATTTCACACAACTCGGGGGAAGCATGGCGCTGGCTGCACTGGCGGCATTTTCGGCCCCAACATCATCCCTGGCCCAAACTGGCGAAACCGGCGGCGAATTGTTTGCCCTTCGTATCGGAGAGCTTCTGAGAAGCCGGGGTTACAGTCAGGTCGAACTTGACAATCTTGAGGGCGACTCGCTTTCGGCAAGAGGCTGTATCGACAATGCGCTCTACGATCTGACGCTGAACCGGGAGGGCCGCATCACGGAGCGGCAGGAAGCGGGTGATTGTCCGCCGGAGCCCGCCAGAGAGCCGGTCAGCGACGAGGTGATCATCGACACGCTTTATGGCCGGGGTTACATCCGGGTTTCGATCGTCGACAACACGCCGCCGACGCTGCTCGTCAATGCCTGCCACGGGGAGGAGGAATTTCAGGTTCGCATGAACAGCGCCGGTGACGTCATCGATACGAAGCCGGACGGAAAATGCGACCTGTCGAAAATGCCTCCGCTGACGGCCGACGAAACCCTTCGCATTCTCTCCCTTCAGGGCTATCAGAACATCCGCGTCCGCAATGCCGACGAAACGCCTTACAGGATGATCGCCTGTTCCGGTTCGCGCGAGTTCGAGCTGACTGTCACCAATGCCGCAAACATCACGTCGCGCGAGGCAAGCGGCTTCTGCGAGGTCGGAACGGAGGCGGTAGAATTTCTTCCGCCGCGTCCGGTCGAAGAGGCCATCCTCGGCGGCGACGATGCTCTTGAGCCAGAAAGCTGCCAGACTGTTTTCGACTGGCTCCAATATGAGCAGCCCATTACCTTCGCGAAGGAAAGCGCCGAGTTGAACGATGAAAATCTCGCCGTCATCGCAACCCTCGCCAAAACCGCAAAGCGCTGTCCGATGACTGAAATGCTCATCGAAGGCCACACCAGCACAAGCGGCGACGACGCTTTCAACCAGACGCTTAGCGAACAGCGTGCGCTGGCCGTGGAAAATGCACTCCGGGATGCCGGTATTTCGACCTCGCGGCTGACGGCGCATGGTTTCGGCGAGGCCTATCCGCGCTTTACCGGGGACGCAAACGCAGATCTCAACCGGCGCATCGAGATCCATCTGGATTGGGATCTCAACCGGAGTTAGAGCGATATCCGATTATCAAGGGTCAGGATCGTTTCCGTGCGAAATGGTCCCGATCCAAAGAGAATCCCACGGATTTGACATTAAAGCCGCCTGGGCAACGCAGGCGGCTTTTTCCTGGCCGTGCGAAAGTTACCAGCGGAAATTTTCTTTTCTGAATTTGCCGAAATATGGATCTCCCAACCGGAACCGAATGCAGCCCAAGTCGTTCTATCCCCAGACGTAAGCTGAACGGCGAATTCCTGAATAGTTGGTGCGGTTCAAGCTTGCTTAAGCAGATTAAAGGAGTTTGACACTCATGTTGAAGAAACTGACACTGACAGTTGCAACGGCCGCGCTGATGACCAGCGGCGCTTTTGCACAGGACAACAACCAGCCGGTCGATCAGACCACGACCCCGCCGGCCGCGAGCCAGCCTGCTGACCAGCCGAGCATGGATGCAGCACCGGACACGACGACCGCTCCGGATATGAGCACGGATACGGCTGATACGCCTGCGATGACCGAGCCTGGCTCCACGGCTGGTGTCGCGACTACCGATCTCAGCAGCGAGTTTGTGACTTCGGCGTCCGCCGGCCATATGCGGGTGAGCGAATTGACCGGTCTGACGGTCAGGAACTCCGCTGATGAGAATCTTGGCGACATCAATGACATCATTCTCGGCAACCAGGGTGAGGCGGATGTTGCCATCATCGGCGTCGGCGGCTTCCTTGGCATCGGCGAAAAGAATGTCGGCGTGCCCTTCGACCGGATCAACGTAACGGTCGGCGAAAACAACAACCTCGTCGCACGTCTGGACACCACGAAAGAAGCCCTGGAAGCAGCGCCCGCTTATGTGGACCGCGACGACCAGACCTCGGCGGTGACCCCTGCGCCTGCAACTGACGCACCGGCAATGGATGCGCCTGCAGGGCAGACAAACTAAGATCTGACGTTTTCTGCGTTTGACTCATCAAACCCGGCCCTCGCGGCCGGGTTTTTTCATAACCATAAACCTCCACCTCCGTGTGACTGTATTGACCACAGCAATGGTTCAAGGACGGAGGTTTCTTGCCTGAATTGGGGAACCAGCCCAGTCCTCCACTGTAGGTGAATAATGGTTATGAAAAAAAAATCGGGCCAGCCCCTTCGAGCCAGCCCGATCCGTTCCTTCCGCATGGCAGCGGCAAATTACATCATGCCGCCCATGCCAGGCATACCGCCCATGCCGCCCATATCGGGCATTCCGCCGCCCGGGCCATCCTTGCTCGGCGTCTCGGCTACGCCTGCTTCGGTGGTGATCAGCAGCGAAGCGATGGATGCGGCGTCCTGCAGAGCGGTCAGCACGACCTTCGCCGGGTCGATGATGCCGGCCTCGATCATGTCGACATATTCATCGTTCTGCGCGTCATAACCGTAATTGGCTTTTTTCGACTCCAGCAGCTTGCCAGCCACGATCGAGCCTTCGACACCGGCATTTTCCGCGATCTGACGAAGCGGAGCCTGCAAGGCGCGGCGCACGATGTTGATGCCGGCGGTCTGGTCCTCGTTGTCGCCTTCGGACGTGATAGCCGCCACGGCGCGGAGCAGCGCGACGCCGCCGCCCGCAACGATACCGCCTTCGACAGCCGCGCGGGTTGCATTCAGCGCATCGTCGACGCGGTCCTTCTTTTCCTTCACTTCCACTTCGGTCGCGCCGCCAACCCGGATGACGGCAACGCCGCCCGACAATTTGGCCAGCCGTTCCTGCAGCTTCTCCTTGTCGTAATCGGAAGTGGTGTCTTCAACCTGCTGCTTGATCTGGGCGACGCGGGCCTGAATGTCCTTCTTCTTGCCGGAGCCGTCGACGATGACGGTGTTGTCCTTGTCGATCTTGACGTGCTTGGCGGTGCCGAGCATCTTGATCGTGACGTTTTCCAGCTTGATGCCGAGATCCTCGGAGATGACTTCGCCGCCGGTCAGGATCGCGATGTCCTGCAGCATGGCCTTGCGGCGGTCGCCGAAGCCCGGAGCCTTGACGGCAGCAACCTTGAGGCCGCCGCGCAGCTTGTTGACGACAAGAGTCGCCAGCGCTTCGCCTTCGACATCCTCGGCAAGGATCAGGAGCGGCCGCGATGACTGCACCACGGCTTCCAGCACGGGCAGCATGGCCTGCAAGTTGGACAGCTTGCCCTCATGAATGAGGATCAGCGGGTCGTCCATCTCGACGAGCATCTTCTCGGCGTTGGTGACGAAATAGGGCGAGATATAGCCGCGATCGAACTGCATGCCCTCGACGACGTCCAGCTCGCTCTCAAGGCTCTTGGCCTCCTCGACGGTGATGACGCCGTCATTGCCGACCTTTTCCATGGCCCTGGCGATCATGTCGCCGATTTCCACATCGCCATTGGCGGAGATGCGGCCGACCTGCGCGATCTCGGTGGAAGCGCTAACCTTCTTGGCCTTCTTCCTGATCGAGGCGGACACATCGGCAACCGCCTTGTCGATGCCGCGCTTGAGATCCATCGGGTTCATGCCGGCGGCAACCGCCTTCAGGCCTTCCTTGACGATCGCATGAGCGAGCACAGTCGCTGTCGTGGTTCCGTCGCCCGCCTTGTCGTTCGTCTTGGAGGCGACCTCCTTGATCATCTGTGCGCCCATATTCTCGAACTTGTCCTCAAGCTCGATTTCCTTGGCGACGGTCACGCCGTCCTTCGTGGTGCGCGGCGCGCCGAAGGATTTGTCGATGATGACGTGACGTCCCTTCGGCCCAAGCGTGACCTTCACGGCATTGGCAAGCGTTTCGACGCCGCGCAACATGCGCTCGCGGGCGTCCGAGGAAAAACGAACGGTTTTAGCGGTCATTGCAACTCTTTCATTTTGGGTAACAGGGAGCAGGCATCGAGCCGGTTTCGATCCGGCTGGTGCTCATCGAGACAGCAAGGGCAAAGCAAACGTCTATTCCAAAACGCCCATGATATCGGACTCTTTCATGATCAGGACGTCCTCGCCGTCGATCTTGACTTCGGTTCCCGACCATTTGCCGAACAGCACCGTGTCTCCGGCTTTGACGTCGAGCGGAATGAGCTCGTTGTCGTCACCGCGCGCCCCTGCGCCGACCGCGAGCACCTTGCCTTGCTGCGGTTTTTCAGCGGCGGTGTCCGGAATGATGATGCCGCCGGCGGTTTTCATTTCTTCTTCAAGGCGTTTCACCACGACGCGGTCGTGGAGCGGACGAAGTTTCATCTCAATCTCCCGTATTCGGCGAACCTGATTTGAAGACCGGCCGAGGGGTTTAGCAATTGACACGGCCGAGTGCTAATCCCGGCTTAGGCGAAGCGGACGGGGCTTGTCAAGCCGCGCTGACCGCAAGGATGCCACTTTACCCGCCAATATGAAGTTCAGTTAACGTGCATTTGACGCGCGGCGAGTGTTTGCATGCAACGCTGCGAGAAAATCGTGCAAAACCACGCTCAACAAGGTCGATTGCGGCGGGTAAAGGCACTACACAAAATGTATGCGATTTTGTTAGCTGAATTAAGTAGAGCGTTATGCGGCTTTGTTCCTACCTCAAATATCTGTGCGCCGGTCTCACGATTATCCTTCTAGCGGCCAACGCCCACGCGGCGAATCTGGTCCTCACCCATTCCGGCGCACCCGGTTCCCTTTATGACATCAGCGCCCGCGAATTCGTGCGCCGCGCCAATGCGCGCCTGCCCGAAGACCACCTGATTTCACTGGCCCCCGATCCGGAACGTCGAGCGGATCATCTTGAGTCGGTCAAACAGGGTCAGGTCACGATGGCCCTGCTGTCCGCGGAGATGCTGCGCGTCAGCGACCTCTTCGCAATTTTCGAGCTGCCTTATCTGATCCGCACGCGGACACAGGTGCGCGGCCTGCGCCAGACCATCGTCGATCCGTATCTTCAGCCGGCTGCGGAAGCGAACGATCTGCATATTCTGGGCGTATGGGAAAACGGTTTTCATCATATCACGAATGATCTGCAGCCAATCGCTCACCCAAGGGATTTTAAGGACGTCAGAATTGCCGTCGAGGACAACGCCTGGCGCGGGAAAACATTCTCCGCTTTCGGCGCAAAGCCTGCCCCGGTGTCCTCCGCCACGGTAAAGGGCGCTGCGCAGGATCGCCCCGCCGATGGCCTGGATGCGCCCCTCAACGAGATCGAGGCGCGCAACCTGTTGAGTTCCCAGCGATTTCTGACGCTCTCGGACCATATTTATAGCCCCGCCTTTCTGGTAGCCCGAAAAGGCAGTCTCGATGCGCTGCCCCCGGAAGTTCGCGAAATTCTGGCCACCGAAGCGCGGGAGATGGAGAGCTGGATTCAAACCATGGCCATCAGGATAGAAAGCAATCTGCTTGACCGGCTGGATCTGGACATGAATGTCGCTTACGCGAATGTCACCACGTTCGAGTTGATGACGCGTCCGCTTTATGGCCAGTACATCCGTAATGTTCCGGAGGGCATCAATCTGATCATAGCCATATCCAGCGCCAAGGAGCAGACTGCGGCAAATCAATAGGGAGGACGCCGCGAGCCGTCGGACATGCGCCGGCTTTCAGGCTGCCGCCGTACCATGCCCTGCCGCGCATTCGCCACCAGACGCTCCGGGTCACCCGCCCTGCTTGACGCCTCGCGCGATTTCGCTTGCAGGCGGAAGCGCCCGCGCCTAGTTTTTAGCCGCAAATCAACCTCGAAATCGGGAGGCTTTCATGGGCTTTCTTGCCGATGCGCTCGGCCGCGTACAGCCATCGCAGACCATTGCCGTGACAACCAAGGCGCGTGACCTCAAGGCCGCCGGACATGACGTTATCGGCCTTGGCGCGGGCGAGCCGGATTTCGATACGCCGGACAATATCAAGGAAGCCGCCATCCAGGCGATCCGGGACGGAAAGACCAAATATACCAATGTGGACGGCATCGCGGAGCTGAAGGAAGCGATCTGCCGCAAATTCGAGCGCGAGAATGGCCTGAGCTACAAGCCCGGCCAGATCATCGTCGCGCCGGGCGGCAAGAAGGTCATCTTCAACGCCATGATGGCGACGCTGAATCCTGGCGACGAGGTCGTCATTCCCGCGCCGTACTGGGTGTCTTATCCGGACATCGTTCAACTCGTCGGCGGCACGCCCGTGATCGCGACGACAACGCTGGAAGACAATTTCAAGCTGCGCCCGGAGGCGCTTGAGGCTGCCATTACGCCCAAGACGAAGTGGCTCATCTTCAACCATCCCTCCAACCCGACCGGCTCGGCCTATTCGCGGGACGAGTTGAAAGCGCTGACCGATGTGCTCATGCGCCATCCCGATGTCTGGGTGCTCACCGACGACATGTATGAGCATCTCGTCTATGACGATTATGAGTTCGTCTCGCCCGCTCAGGTCGAACCGGGCCTTTATGAGCGAACGCTGACGATGAACGGCGTCTCCAAGGCCTATGCGATGACCGGCTGGCGCATCGGCTATGCCGGCGGGCCGGAGGCCCTGATCAAGGCGATGACCAAGCTGCAATCACAGACGACATCGAACCCGGCATCGATCAGCCAGTGGGCCTCGGTCGAAGCGCTGAACGGTCCGCAGGATTTCCTGAAAGAGCGCGCCAAGGTCTTCAAGGAGCGGCGCGATCTCGTTGTCTCGATGCTCAATCAGGCAACCGGCATCGAATGCCCCACGCCAGAAGGCGCGTTCTATGTCTATCCGTCCTGCAAGGGCTGCATCGGCAAGACGACGCCCAAGGGCAAGACCATCGAGAACGACGAGGACTTCGTCACGGCGCTGCTCGAAGAAACGGGCGTGGCCGTGGTGCATGGCTCCGCTTTCGGCCTGTCGCCCTTCTTCCGCATCTCATACGCAACCTCCACGGAAGCGCTTGAGGAAGCCTGCCAGCGCATCCAGCGGTTCTGCGCAGAGCTGCGCTGAACCGGCTTTTTTAACGGATCGGCCGCCCTCCCCCTCTTTCGGCGGGGATGATGCGGCCGGTCCAATTTGCGCATGGAGCGGGCTCTTGAGGACGCAGAAGATCCTGATGCTGCTTGGCCCCGGCGAGGTTCGTTTGCAGGAGCGCCCGCTCGCCGCGCCGGGACAGGGCGACGTTGTCATCCGCCCCAGCCTTTCGGCTTTCAAGCATGGCACGGAAATGATGGCCTATACCGGCCGGAGCCCCTTTGCCCGCCGGACATTTGATCCGGACCTGCGCATCTTCGAAGATCGCGATGACGTCGGCTTTTACCCGCGTTCGATGGGCAGCATGATGGCCGGCGTCGTCGAGGAAGCCGGCCGCGAAGTCACTGAACTGTCCCCCGGCGAGATGGTTTATGGATGGGCGCCCATCGCCGACCGCCACGTCATGCCGGCTAGCAAGCTGCGCTCACTTGGCGCGCTAAGTCCCGAACAGGCCCTTTGCATCGACCCGGCGAGCTTCGCGCTCGGCGCGGTCATCGACGGGGCGATCTCGACGGGCGAGACGGTCCTCGTGACCGGGCTCGGAGCCATCGGGCTGTTTACCGTTCAATATTGCGTAATGCGCGGCGCGCATGTGATTGCCGCCTCAAGCTTCGAAAAACGCCGCGCGCTGGCCTCGCGCTTCGGCGCGCACGAGATCCATGACAGCGCGGCGGATGCGGATCTGGCGCGGACCATCAAGGAAACGGGCGGCGGCGTGGATGCCGCAATCGAATGTTCAGGCAATCTTGCCACACTGCATATGGCCATCCGCTCGGCGCGTCAATGCGGCCGCGTCGTCTGCGTCGGTTTCTACGGTCCCGGCGACGCACGCCTCAATCTGGGCGAAGAATTCTTTCACAACCGCATTTCGCTGCTTGCCTCGCTCCCGGCCCTGAGCTGGAACAATCCCACGCGCGGCGAGCCGGCGCTCCATGCCAGGGACCTTCAGGACCGCGTCAAGAACGATTTCGAGCAGGGCCGCCTGAGCGCCGAAGGAATGCTCGATCCCGTCCTGCCCTTCAGCGAAGCCGAGCGCGCGGTCCGGCTCATCGCCGACGCGCCGGAGACGGTGCTGAAAGCCGCATTGCGGCATTAGCGCGCCGTCTGCATTGAACCGGCCCCTGCCGGGTTGCGTCCCCGCATGGGGGTGGTACTGTCACGGCTTGTTACAGATTTCCTCTCCAAACAATACTCAAATGCAATAATATCCCGCTAAATCAAACGGTACGGCAAGGCAACGGGCCGGTCCAAACGAGCATTGTTCGGAAAAGCGAGTGTGCGGCAAGAATGAACGACAGGCCAACAATTCAGGTCACCTTCCCTGTTCTGAACGAGGAGGCGCAGCTTGAGGCATCCGTTGAAAAGACGCTCGCTTTTTGCGCCGCGCACGGCCTGACGATTGCCGAATTTTGCATCGCCGACAATGGCTCGACCGACCGTACGCCCGAGATTGGTGAGGCTCTAGCCGCACGCCACGACAATGTAACCTATCTGCGCGTTGGCAAGCGCGGCTTCGGGCTGGCGCTGAAACACGCCTGGGGCCAGTCGGATGCGGATTTTGTCGGCTATATGGATCTCGATCTGGCGACCGACCTGAAGCATCTCGCGGAAGTGCATGCGCACGTCATGAGCGGCGCGCCCTATGATTTCTACCTCGGCTCACGGCTCAAACCCGGCGCAACGGTCAGGAAACGGAGCCTGTTGCGCGCCATGACCTCGCGGGCCTTCAATGCGCTGCTGCGCGCGCGGCTCGGCGTCGGCTTTTCCGATGCGATGTGCGGCTTCAAATTCATCAGGCGCGGGCTCTATGAGGAGATGGCCGGCCGGTTCACCTTCTCCGATGACTGGTTTTTCGTCGCCCAGCTTGCGGTGCGCGGCGAATGGCTCAGCGCACGCATGCTCGATATGCCGGTGGAGTGGACCGACGATCCGAATTCGGCCTCCGGAGCGCGGCTGTTCAACCTGTCGAGGCTCTATCTTGAGGGGATCTCGGAGTTGAAACAGGAAATGCGCCGGCTCGACACGCAACCGCCGGTGACGGCGCAATCCTGAACCGAGCGGCAAGAGGATGGACTATTCATACGTAATCGTCGGCGGGGGCATATTCGGATGTCACGCCGCATTGCGTCTTGCCGAAAGCCGCCCGGAGGCACGGATCGCGATCATCGAGCGCGAAGCCGGTCTGCTCGCCCGCGCCTCCTACAACAACCAGGCGCGTGTCCATAATGGCTATCATTACCCCCGCAGCATTCTCACCGGCCTGCGCTCGCGCGTGAACGCGCCGCATTTCCTGAAGGAATTCGGCGATACGGTCATTGACGATTTCGATCAATATTACGCGATCGCCCGGCGGCGCTCCAATGTCACTCCGGCCCAGTTCGAAACCTTCTGCCAGCAGATCGGCGCGCCCCTCGCCCCTGCGCCCGAGCCGGTGCGAGCGCTATTCAACGACGATCTGGTCGAGGCGGTCTATCGCGTCAGCGAACCGGTGTTCGATGCGGCGAAATTGCGGGCGCGGCTTGAGGAACGTTTGCACAGCGCCGGGATCACGGTTCATTCAGAAACGGAGGCGCGCCAGATCACCCTTGAAGGCCAGAACGCTGCCCCGCAGATCGCCGTCGAGATCGCCAATCTGCGAAGTGGCCGGCGGCAAACCCTGCGCTGCGGGGCGCTGCTCAACTGCACCTATTCGCGGCTGAATGAGCTTCTCCGCCGCAGCGGCCTGCAGACGATAAGGCTGCGCCATGAGATGACGGAGATGGCGCTGGTCGAGTTGCCCCCGGCCTTGCGCAAGTTCAGCGTCACCGTGATGTGCGGCCCCTTCTTTTCGCTGATGCCATTTCCGGACCGGGGGCTGGCGACACTGAGCCATGTCAGCTACACGCCGCATTATGGCTGGACCGAGGAGCCGGGCACGGAGCCGGTGCGCCCCGGCGAGCCCGCTTTCCCCCCGGCCTCGCGGTTCGACCGGATGCGGCGGGACGCCATGCGCTATCTGCCCGCCCTGAAAGACGCGTCCTATCGGGACTCGATCTGGGAGATCAAGACAATCCTGCCGCAAAGCGACGCCAATGACAGCCGTCCGATCCTGTTCAAGCGCGATCCGTCCGCGCCGAACATCGTCTCCCTGCTGGGCGGAAAAATCGACAATATCTACGATCTGGACGATTTCTTCGCCGGTCTGCCGGCCCAAATGCCCGAAATGAGCTTCGCCTGACATGCGACATGATCTGTTCGTCTCCGTGATTATTCCGCTTGAGGACGACCTGGATATTCTTCCCGGTCTGATGAGCGATATCGACGCAGTCATGCGCGCGAATTTCGGCAATTACGAACTGATTTTCGTCGACGATGGCTCGACGGACGGAACGCGGAGCCATTTCGAAGCCGCCAAGGCCCGTATCGCGAATTTCCGCTATTTCCGGCTGACCCGCACTTTCGGCTTCGAAATCGCCATTGCCTGCGGACTGGAGCAGGCCATCGGCGATGTGATCGTCGTGCTCAATCCCGCGACGGACCCGCCCGCATTGATCCCGCAATTCGCCACCCAGGCCAACGATACGGACGGTATCGTCGTGGGCGTGCGATCGGACCGGAAGGCGCTTCCCTTCGCATACCGGGCCGCCTATTCGCTCTATTTCGCCATGTGCCGGATCTTTCTGGAGCGTGCGCAGGTTCATGGCGCAACGCATTTCATCGGCCTGACGCGCACCGCCTTGAATGCGCTGCTGAAAATCAAGGACAGCTTCCGCTATATCCGCGTGCTCGCAATGTATGCAGGTTTTGCGGTAACGACGGTTTCCTACGAATTCGAGAACCGCCGGACGCCGCCGCGCGAACGTGCGCTTCTGCCGCTGATCGGCAGCGCGGGCAATCTCATCGTCTATAATTCGGACCGCCCCTTATATGTCGCGGCGATCCTGTCGGCATTGATCGGGCTGGCGGATTTTCTGTTTATTTTTTATGTGCTCGGCACGCGCTTTTTCCGGTCCGACATCGAGCCGGGATGGGCATCGACAAACATATTCAACGCGGCGATGTTCGGCATGTTGTTCATGGTTTCGTCGATCATCTGCCAGTATATTGCGCAGATCCGTAGCGAGATCAAAAGCCGGCCGCTTTACGTCGTCCAGACCGAGATGCACAGCAATGTGATGCCGGGCGGCGAAACGGCGCGAAACGTCGTATCGCATGAAGAGCGCGCCGAAGCGCTGGCGGTAAAATGAGCAGCCCGACACGGATTTAGGCAGATTGCTTCATTCTGCGATTTTATTAAACCGGCGGGACACGCTTGAACTTTTTAACCATCAATCACTTATAAAGACAACGTGACGGGAAACCCTATTCACGGCTGTTGCGGCGGCACGAAAGAAGAACATTGCGGCAATCCCCAAAGGTCGAACCAGCGATTGACGGCTGCGTGCGACTAGCCCAAACTGAGCGTATGGATCAACCATTCACCTATGGTTCAGGCCGAAAGCTCAGGCTGGAAATGGAGCTGCCGCGGCAGACTTTCGAGGGTGCTGCCGCCGACCGAAGTCCCATTGGCATGTCAGTCGCGCATTTGGCCGCAGAAGCTTCACTGTTTGAGAGTGGATGGCGTATAATCTTGAAAACAAGTGCGGATGCAGGACGAGCGACGCCAATTCAGTGTATGATCATGGCAATCAGGTCCGAGTTCGACTGGATGTCACAACATATCGGATGTTGGAATGAAGCCCAGTGACGAAATTTTTGATCTCTATGCGGAAGGCTACGGCCGGACACGAGAGGCCCAGCTTGAACTGAAGGAGTTCCTGGAAGGGTGCCGGAGCGACCCCTCCATGTACGCCTCGGCGGCGGAGCGGATGCTGGAGGCAATCGGCGAACCGCAGCTCGTGGACACATCGGCGGACGAGCGGCTCGGCCGGATCTTCATGAACCGGACGATCAAGGTCTATCCGACATTTCAGGAATTCTACGGTCTCGAAGAGACCATCGAGCGCATCGTCAGCTATTTCCGCCATGCCGCGCAAGGGCTGGAGGAGCGCAAGCAGATCCTCTACCTGCTCGGCCCCGTCGGCGGCGGCAAGTCATCGCTCGCCGAGCGGCTGAAGGAGCTGATGGAGCACCAGCCGATCTACGTGCTGAAGGCGGGCGACGAGATCAGCCCTGTCTTTGAAAGCCCGCTGGGCCTGTTCGACCCCAGCGCCATGGGCGGCGTGCTCGAAGACAAATACGGCATTCCCAAGCGCAAGCTGACCGGCCACATGTCCCCCTGGGCCATCAAGCGGCTGGACGAGTTCGGCGGCGACATCGCCAAGTTCACCGTCGTGAAGATGTATCCCTCGCGGCTGCGCCAGATCGGCATCGCCAAGACGGAGCCGAGCGACGAGAACAACCAGGACGTCTCCGCGCTCGTCGGCAAGGTGGACATCCGCAAGCTGGAATTCTTCGGCCAGAACGACGCCGACGCCTACTCCTACAGCGGCGGGCTGAATCGCTCCACGCAAGGGCTGCTCGAATTCGTCGAGATGTTCAAGGCCCCGCTGAAGATGCTGCATCCGCTGCTGACCGCCACGCAGGAGGGCAGCTATGCGGGCACGGAAAATGTCGGCTCCATGCCCTATCAGGGCGTGATCATCGCCCATTCGAACGAAAGCGAATGGCGCGCCTTCCGCTCCAACCGCAACAATGAAGCCTTTCTCGACCGCATCAGCGTCGTTCAGGTGCCCTATTGCCTGCGCGTGACGGAAGAAAAGAAGATCTACGACAAGCTGCTCGCCAAGAGCGAACTGGTCGATGCGTCCTGCGCGCCCGGCACGCTGGACATGCTGGCCCGCTTCTCCGTGCTCACCCGTCTCAAGGAGCACGAGAATTCCAACCTCTACTCCAAGCTTCGCGTCTATGACGGCGAGAGCATGAAGGACACCGACCCGCACGCCAAGACCGTGCAGGAATATCGCGATGCTGCCGGCGTGACCGAGGGCATGGATGGCGCATCGACGCGGTTTGCCTACAAGATCCTGTCGGAAACCTTCAATTTCGATACCCGCGAAGTCGGCGCGGACCCGGTTCACCTGATGTATGTGCTCGAACAGGCGATCCGCCGCGAGCAGATGCCGGAGGACACCGAGGACCGCTATATCGAGTTCATCAAGGAAGATCTTGGGCCCCGCTATGCGGAATTCATCGGCAACGAGATCCAGAAAGCCTATCTGGAGAGCTACAGCGAATACGGCCAGAACCTGTTCGACCGCTATGTCGCCTATGCCGATGCATGGATCGAGGATCAGGACTTCAAGGACCCCGACACCGGCCAGTTGATGGATCGCGCCGTGCTCGACAAGGAACTCTCCAAGATCGAGAAGCCGGCGGGCATCGCCAATCCGAAGGACTTCCGTTACGAGGTCGTCAAGTTCTCGCTCAGGGCGCGGGCGCGCAATTCCGGCAAGAACCCGTCATGGACGTCCTATGAGAAGATCCGCGACGTGATCGAAAAGCGGATGTTCTCCCAGGTCGAGGACCTGCTCCCCGTCATCAGCTTCGGCGCGAAGAAGGATGGCGAAACCGAGAAGAAACACAATGAGTTCGTCGAGCGCATGGTCGCGCGGGGCTACACGCCGCGCCAGGTCCGCCGTCTCGTCGATTGGTATATGAGAGTCAAAAAGTCAGGATAAAGCGAGCGAATGCACATAATCGACCGCCGCCTCAATCCGAAGGAGAAAAGTCTCGGCAACCGTCAGCGTTTTATTCGCCGAGCCAGGGACGATATACGGAACGCGGTGAATGAATCTCTGAAACGCCGGCGCGTTTCGGAGGTTGAAAGCGGCGAGAAGATCCGCATTCGCTCAAAGAGTCTCCATGAGCCGTCCTTCCATATGGGGCGGGACGGCTCGCGGGACCATGTTCTGCCCGGCAACAAGGGCTACGTCGTCGGCGACACGATCCCCAAACCCCCTTCGGGCGGAGGCGGCGGCGGCTCGAAAGGCTCGCCCGACGGGCATGGCGAGGACGATTTCGTCTTCACGCTCACCAAGGACGAGTTCCTCGACCTGTTTTTCGAGGATCTGAAGCTCCCCAATCTCGTCAAGACCAAGCTCAAGGACGTGCGCTCGAAAACCCCGGTGCGCGCCGGTTACACCGTTGACGGCCCGCCCGCCAAGCTCAACCGGGTGCGCACCATGCGCAACAGCCTTGCCCGGCGTATCGCACTGCGGCGGCCGAGCCTTGAGGAAATCGCTCGCGCCGAGGCCGAGCTTGAGGAAGCCGAGCGCGAGACCGAGCCGGATCAGAAGCGCCTGAAGCTTCTGCAGGAGCGCGTCGTGCGCCTCAAGCATCTGCGCAAGATCGTCGCCTATATCGACCCGCTCGACCTGAAATATAATCGCCACGAATTTCTGCCCAAGCCGATCACGCAGGCCGTCATGTTCTGCCTGATGGACACCTCGGCCTCGATGACGCAGTCGCTGAAGGATCTCGCCAAGCGCTTCTTCATGCTGCTGCATATCTTCCTGTCGCGCCATTACCGGGACGTGCAGGTCGTCTTCATCCGGCATACGAGCGTGGCTAGCGAGGTCGATGAGGAAACCTTCTTCCGCTCGACGGAAACCGGCGGCACCGTGATCTCGTCGGCTTTCGAGGAAATGAAGCGCGTCGTCGCAGAGCGCTATCCCGCCGATGAATGGAACATCTACGCAGCCCAGGCCTCGGACGGCGCGAACGATCTTGGCGATATGGGCCGCTGCATCGACATGCTGGACGATACGATCCTGCCGCTGTGTCAGTATTACGCCTATATCGAGGTCGGCACGCATATCAGCGAAAGCATCATCTGGTCCGGCTTTACCTCGCTGATCGAGAAGCACCGCCATTTCGCCATGCGCCACGTCTCCTCGCCAGGCGACATTTATCCGGTCTTTCACGAGCTGTTTTCCGAGAAGGAAGGCATCTGATGGAAAAAGCCAGAAGCCGATCCAAGCCCAGACGCGCCGCCAAGCCGCTTTTCGACGGGGCGGACTGGACCTTCGATACGGTCAAGGCCGCCTATGACGCCATCACGCGGATCAATTCGCGGGAGCTGAAACTCGACATCTATCCCAACCAGATCGAGATCATCACCGCCGAGCAGATGCTCGACGCCTACACCTCGACCGGCATGCCGCTCATGTACCGGCACTGGTCGTTCGGCAAGCAATTCGCGCAGGAATGGTCCGGCTACCGCAAGGGGCAGCGCTCTCTCGCCTATGAGCTGGTGATCAATTCCAACCCCTGCATCAACTATCTGATGGAGGAAAACTCCGCCACGATGCAGACGCTGGTCATGGCCCATGCCGCGATCGGCCATAATCACTTCTTCAAGAACAACTACCTGTTCCGGCAGTGGACCAATGCCGACACGATCCTCGACTATCTCGCCTTCGCCAAGGACTACGTGAAGGAGTGCGAGGAGCGCTACGGGCTGGAAGAGGTCGAGGCGGTCATGGACGCGGCGCACGCGCTCATGCGCCAGGGCATCAGCCGCCAGCCGAAAGTCCCGCTTGCCTCCAAGACCGCCCGTGTCGCCACGAAACGGAAGCGGCGCAAGGAGCATCAGGAAGCAACCTTCGACGATCTCTGGCGCACGGTGCCAAAACCGCGCGCACCGGCCATCGGCCCCGATGACGGCGATCCCAAGAACGGCTCGGAAGCCGAAGGGCTTGGCCTGCCCGAAGAAAATGTTCTGTATTTCCTTGAGAAGAACGCGCCGCGCCTGAAGGACTGGCAGCGCGAGCTTCTCCGTATCGTCCGGATTCTGGCGCAGTATTTCTACCCGCAGCGACAGACCAAGATGATGAACGAAGGCTGCGCGACCTTCGTGCATTACGAGATCATGAACCGGATGTATGAGCGCGGTCTGCTCACCGAAGGCTCGATGCTGGAGGCGCTGCACCTGCATTCCGCCGTGGTCATGCAGCCCTCCTTCGACGACCGGCGCTTCTCCGGCATCAACCCCTATGCGCTCGGTTTCGCCATGATGCGCGACATTCAACGCATCTGCGAAAATCCCACCAGCGAAGACAAGGAGTGGTTCCCCGATTTCGCTGGTAATGGCGATGCGATGGGAACGCTTAAGGATGCCTGGGCGAATTACCGGGACGAAAGTTTCATCCTGCAATTCATGAGCCCGGCGCTCATTCGCGAATTCAAGCTGTTCACGCTGCATGACGAGTCTGACGAGCCCGAGGTCGAGGTCACAGCGATCCACAATGAGGTTGGCTATCGCGACATTCGCCGCTCGCTCGCCCGCCATTACGACGCCAGCGAGCAAGACCCCGATATACGCGTGACCGACGCCGATCTGAGCGGCACGCGCCGGCTGACATTGACGCATTACGCCCGCAATGGCCGTCTGCTCGGCAAGCAGGATTGCGAACGGACCCTGCAGCATCTGGCCCAGCTCTGGGGCCACCGCGTCAAGCTGCTTGAGGTGGATGCGGGATCGTCGAAGACGTTGCGCGAGGTCGAGGCGCTGCCGCTGCCGTAATTCTTACGCGGTTTCGCCCTCGATGAATTTGCGGCGTGCGGCGATCTCGGCGGCCAGAAAATCCAGAAAAGCCCTGATGCGCGGCGCGTTCCGAAGATCGGGATGCGTCAGCAGCCACAGATCGGTGCCGAATTCCTGCTTTGGTGGAGACAGCCGGCGAAGCGAGGCGCGCGCATCGCCGATGAAACAGGGCAGATAGCCGACGCCGATCCCAGCCTCGACAGCCTCGGCCAATCCGAGAACCGTGTTCACCTTGTAGACGATCCGCTCGGCGGGGAGATTGGCCTCCGCCCATTTCGTCAACCGGAAGCTCCCCATCTGTTCGCCGAAACTGACCCAGTTGCGCGACGCATGATCATGCTCACCAAGACCTGCGGAATTTTCCGGGTCGCTCGACGCGGTGTAGAGCGCCCAGGCGATATGGGCGGCGCGGCGGCCGACGAGGGTTTCCGGCGGCGAATCCGAGGCGCGGATCGCAACGTCGGCGTCACGGCGGG
>JBHJOB010000006.1:0-107859 GCA_050330195.1 Rhodomicrobiaceae bacterium
AGTCGCCGCCAGAGCTCGGCGCCGTTGCGGCAGCCCGAGGCCCATTGTTCGTCGAGGAAAGGAAGATAAGATTCAAGAGAGCTCTGCCGGACACGGAAGACGTCGGTCCGCTGGCCGCGGATGACCTGCCGGGCAAGTTTCCGGCTGTGGCCGGTGCGGCGCACGATCTCCTTGATCGGAATGCCTTCCGAAGCAAGCTTCATGATCGCGGCATTGATTTCCTCACGCCGCAGAAAGCATCATATTGCAGCTTCTCCGCATCGGTGAGCAGATCCGACGACTTTGAGAGCATCCGCCGGCAACTCGGCCCGTCGCCGCACGACAGATCGGTAATCGTTCTCACATAGCGGCTGTGGACGAGGCGCGAGTACCTGCCACAGAGCGGGCAGGCCTTCTCTTGCACGGCGCTGCGCACCATAACCGTGATCTTTTCGTCGCTCTCGGCAATACTCTCCACGACCGGTCCGGCCGGGATCAAGGACGACAATCGCAATTTGCTCGCCATGCTGCTGATGCTCCCCACGAAATCAGCAGCCACCGAGCATCAAAAATCATCAAATGTGAGTCAGAGCCGAAATTGCACGCCGGTTCACAGGCGAAAGATTGGGCGCATCATTCGTGAGCGCTCGCCGCTCATGATAAACATTCGCGGGCCGAGCAAGGCTGCAAGCCCCTTCCTGCATGTCGCCGCTTCAGATACCGCGCAGATAGAGCGCGGGCAACAGAGCGTCCAGGCTCTTTGTCCGGCGGGCATAAGGCGGCAGGGTACGGGATGAAAACCGGATGCGTGAGCCATCGGCCACCCGCGGTCGCTCAGCCGAGACTGGCGCACTTTTACCGGACCGATGCCGGTCTGGATGCTCCGTTCCGGCATAAGGCGGTGCCGCACAAGACGTTGAAGGCCGCTTTCGGTCGTGAGATGGACATGGGCCGCCAAACATTCGGCAAGCTCGGCTTCGACTGCCTGGGGCAAACGCCGACGCGCACCGTTGGGCAGGACTTCAGTGGGCCGATCGGCAAACTCTGCCGGCTAGCGCAAGGTAGCAATATTATCGTCCTTCATGGCGTATCAATCCTCCTTTGGATGTGTGGCTCGTTACCGCTACGACACGCCGCTTCCCTAGCTCAACTTGGAGCCACTCGGGATTTCCCCGGACCGGCGCTCGTGGTCCTTACGTATATTTTCCTGACTGACAAGTCCGCAAGATGAAGGAGCTCAATCTGGTGCTTCATGGCGATTGGGAAAAAATAACATCACGAGTGTGCAGACATTGCACACGATTAGAATTAGACAATTGATTCTTAATAACTTTCTGCCCCATCCATCATCGGAGCCACGCAAAATCTATGTTTTTGATATTCCATGCTTTTTTGTGTAAATTGAAGGGGATAGAACGTGAGCGTGTGCACATTCATGCACAAATTTTCACGGCATTTCCTAGTCTGCGTGTGCACGTTTTGTGCACGGCAGGCTCAAATTAAAGACCATGGCATGGCGACGTTCAACAAGCTACCCTCCGATAAATGGCGCGCCCAGATACGCCGCAGCAGACAGCACGTTTCGCGTGTCTTTCGCCTGAAATCGGAAGTCGAAGCCTGAGCCCGCGAGGTTGCAGTGCCGTCACGTCCGGCAAGCGTCCCGACGCCGCGCGGATCAGCAGAAAACCAATTTTCAAGACCCTCATCAATATTCATATCGAAGATATGGCCGAGGTTGGCAAGTCGCCGCGTCGTAGCGAGGCGGAAGCGCTTGAAACTGAAGCGGGATCTCGGTGAGTTGTGTTGAAGGATTTGACCCGTGAGCGGTTGATCGCCTTCGGCAAGTCCCGGGCGAAAGAGCGGGCGGGGCCAGTAACCCGTTGGTCTGAGACGCCGCATTGGCGTTTGGCGATTTGCCGCTTAAACTCGCCCTTGTGAAACTTTTCTACGCCGATGCCTACGAAATCCCTCTGCCGGACGGGCACCGCTTTCCGCGCAGCAAGAATCGGCTGTTGCGCGAAACCCTTCTGCGCGACCAGCTTGTGCCGCCGGAGCGTTTCGCCCTGTCACCGCTGGCCGAGCGGGACGACATCATCCGCGTGCATTCCGCCGACTATGCCGATGGCTTTCTGGGCGGAACGCTGCCCCGCGAAATGATGCGCCGCATAGGGATGCCGTGGAGCGAGGCCTATGCGCGCCGGGCAATGGCGACGATGGGCGGCGCGGTCGCGGCGATGCGCTCGGCCATGGAGCACGGCTTTTCCGGCCAGCTCGCAGGTGGCACGCATCACGCCCATGCCGATTTCGGCTCCGGCTATTGCGCGCTGAACGATTTCGCCCTCGCCGCCGAAACAGCGCTGGCCGAGGGGCTTGCAGCCCGCATCGCCATCGTCGATCTCGACGTGCATCAGGGCGACGGCAACGCCGCGATCTTTGCCGGGCGCGGCGACGTCTTCACTTTCAGCCTGCACGCAGAGAAAAATTTCCCCTTCCGCAAGGCCGTCTCGCATCTCGATATCGGCCTGCCCGACGGGACCGAAGACGACGCCTATCTCCGCCGTCTGCATGACGGGCTGGACGCTGTGACCGCGTTCCGGCCTGACCTCGTCCTCTATCAATGCGGGGTCGATCCGCTGGTGCATGATCGGCTCGGCCGTCTTGCGCTGAGCTATGAGGGGCTGGCGACGCGCGACCGCATGGTGTTCGAGAGGTTCGCGGCCGCCGGCGTTCCGGTCAGCTTCGGCGTCGGCGGGGGATATTGCGATCCGATCGAGCAGTCCGTTGCGGCTTATGTGAACACGATCCGGACGGCCAAGGACGTCTACGGCTTCTGAGCGGTTTTCGCCGCCGCCATCTGCCCGAGATCGTGGATGAAGGACGCGGCGGGGCTCAGGTCGTAACCGGCCTCCCCGGTTTTCTCCAGAACCGCGTCCAGCGACTGGCCGAGCGCGATATTCGCCGCCGCCCAGAGCATGGAGGACCGATTGCCCGTCCGGCAGAATGCGAGCACCGGACCCTGCTCCGCCTTGAGGATCTGCGCGAATTGCGCGGCATAATCCGGCGTCAGCGCAGGAGTGGCGAAGGGCAGGTTTGCAAATGCAACGCCATGTTCCCGGGCGGCCGCTTCGAGTTCCGCGGCGCGCGGCTGTCCGTCGCCGGCTTCCCCGTCGGGCCGGTTGTTCACGATCAGCCTGATGCCCTGCCGGGCGAGTTCGGGCATGTCCTCCGGCCAGACCTGTCCCGCGACATATGTCTTTTCATCAATCCGGACGATTTGAACCATCGTGGCCGCGCTCCCTTGGCGTTAGACTGCCCTGCCCTGGCAATGCACCTTTGCATTGAAGGCTTTTGCATTAATTCGATCTTCAGGGTAAATCTGCAACTATCATTGAAAAATCATGTTTGATTGTCGATTTGTTCATCCTGGCATCAGCCTCGCCGCTACAGTCTTGCGCGCTGCGGCGCCAGGCCGGGAAAACGCTAAGGAAACGCTATGATGATAAGTCGGCGCCGCTTCCTGCAACTGAGCGGCGCGCTCGGTGCAGCCGCGCTGATTCCGCGCACCGCCGCGGCACAGGAGCGTTTCATTACCACGCAAGGGCCGTGGCGCAAATTCGATATTGTGACCCAGCTTCGTTTTCAGAAACCGCAGGGGCGTGCGCAGGCATGGATTCCGGTGCCCTCCGTCAATGCTGGCGAATGGTCGAAGACTCTCGGCAGCGACTGGACCACCAACGCCTCGACCGCCCGTCTCGAACAGGACACGGCCAATGGCGTCGATCTGGTCTATCTGGAGTGGACCGGCGCTGAAGCGGAAGCAACGGTCGAAATCAGCAGCCACGCCCAAACGCGCGACCGGGTCACCGAGTTCACCAAGCCTGCCAAGGCGGAGCCCATGACGGATGCGGAGCGTCTGCGCTACACGGCGCCGGCCAGCTTCGTGCCGCATTCGGACTGGCTCAAGAACACGGCGGCCGAAATCACGGAAAATGCCAAGACCGATCTCGGCAAGGCCAAGGCGATCTATGAATGGATCGTCGAGGAACGGACCTGCGAGACGAATGATCTCGCCGTTCTGCTGGGCACCGGGGACGCGGCGACGCTCACTCCGCAAGGCTGCGATTATCTGAATAGCCTTTTCGTGCATCTGGCGCGTGTCTCCGGCCTGCCGGCGCGCGAGATTTACGGCGTGCGCGTCGCCCCATCGAAATACAGTTACAAAACGCTTAGCGCACTGCCGGAAGACGTCACGGCCGAAGGCACGGCGCGCGCGGAGGTCTGGCTCGCCGATTATGGCTGGGTTCCGGCATCGCCCGGCGATGTCCGCCGCGTCATTCGCGGCGAGGCGCCCGGCAATCTGGAGTTGACCGATCCCAAGGCCGTCGCCGCCCGCGTCACGCTGTTCGGCGCGTGGGAAGGCAACTGGATCGCTTATAATATGGCGAATGATTTCGTACTGCCGGAATCGGGCGGCGTGAAGGTTCCGTTCCTGATTGCTCCGCGCCTGATGTCGGAGGCCGGTCTCGTCAGCAATGTGGAAGCCGAGGGCTACGCCTACAAGCTGGTCGCAAACGAGCTACCGGCTTGACGCGCGCGTCCGAGACGGCATTCCGCCGGCAAAAATCGCCGGGGGGACTTGCGGCGCGGTGCGTTTGGGTTCAATAAATCAGTCCAGTTTCCTTTACCCACGGCGGTCCCATGGACAAATTTGACGAACTGACCGGCGTTGCAGCGCCATTGCCGATGATCAATGTCGATACGGACATGATCATCCCGAAGCAGTTTCTGAAGACGATCAAGCGGACGGGTCTCGGCAAGAACCTGTTCCACGAGATGCGTTTCGACAGCGACGGCAACGAGAATCCCGATTTCGTGCTGAACAAGCCGGCCTACCGGCAAGCGAAAATTCTGGTTGCGGGCGCAAATTTCGGCTGCGGCTCAAGCCGCGAACATGCGCCCTGGGCGATCAAGGATTTCGGCATTCAATGCGTCATCGCGCCGAGCTTTGCCGACATTTTCTACAATAACTGCTTCAAGAACGGCATTCTGCCGATAACGCTGCCCCAGTCCGATGTCGACAAGCTGCTTGACGACGCCTCGCGTGGCTCCAACGCGACTGTCACCGTCGATCTTGAGCGGCAGGAGATTCGCGGCCCCGACGGCGGCGTGATTCATTTCGAGCTGGACCCGTTCCGCAAGAAATGCCTGCTGGAAGGGCTCGACGATATCGGGCTCACTCTGCAGAAGCAGGACAATATCGCCGCTTACGAGGACAGGCAGCAGGCCGGCCGCCCCTGGGTATAGGCGGCCGGGCCTCGCATTGACGCATATGAAGGCATTCGGATGAGCGCCTTTCCTTTCGGCATGCCGGCGCATTCGTTGGCCGGGCATGTGCAAGGAAAACACATTTACATAATGCTCCTTTGGAAAAGCGTTGTTGCGCCTTGCCCCCAGCGCTGTTTCCCATTAGCAACAGAAGTGCGATTCAAATCCTCAATGCGGCTCGCGTAGCTGCCCGATCCGAGAGCATTCTATGTCCTCATTCGATCTGTTGCTCCTGCCAGGAGATGGCATCGGCCCGGAAGTCATGGGCGAAGTGGAACGCCTGATTGGCTGGTTCAACGCGCGCGGCATCGCGTCCTTCAACATGGAAAAGGACCTTGTTGGCGGCTGCGCCTACGATGCGCACGGCAAATCCATATCCGACGCGACCATGGACAAGGCCATGAAAGCAGACGCCGTGATTCTCGGCGCTGTGGGCGGTCCGAAATGGGATGGCGTCCCTTACGATGCGCGTCCCGAGGCGGGCTTGCTGCGCCTGCGCAAGGACATGCAGCTTTTCGCCAACCTGCGCCCGGCCATCTGTTATGGCGCCCTTGCCGATGCCTCCTCGCTCAAGCGCGAGAATGTCGAAGGCCTTGACATCATGATCGTGCGCGAGCTGACAGGCGGCGTCTATTTCGGCGAGCCCAAGGAAATCGTGACGCTGGAGAATGGGCAGAAACGCGCCGTCGATACGCAGATCTATACGACCGGCGAGATCGAGCGCATCGCCCGCGTCGCGTTCGAGCTGGCCCGCAAGCGCAATAACAGGGTCGCCTCCTCCGAAAAGCGCAATGTCATGCGCTCCGGCGTGCTCTGGCATGAGGTCGTCTCCGCCGTACACAAGGCCGAATATTCCGATGTCGAGCTGACGCACATTCTCGCCGACAATTGCGCCATGCAGCTTGTCCGCGCTCCCAAGCAATTCGACGTCATCGTCACCGACAATCTGTTCGGCGACATGCTCTCCGATGAGGCCGCGATGCTTACCGGCTCGCTCGGCATGCTGCCATCCGCATCGCTCGGAGCGCCGGGGGCCGACGGCAAGCGCGCGGCGCTCTACGAGCCGGTCCATGGCAGCGCTCCGGACATCACCGGACAGGGCATCGCCAATCCGATTGCCACCATCGCCAGTTTCGCGATGGCGCTGCGCTACTCCTTCGACATGAGCCGCGAAGCCGACTGGGTCGAGACAGCGATCGCTCAGGTTCTTGAGAAAGGCTGGCGCACGGCGGACATCATGCAGGAAGGCATGCGGAAAGTCTCAACCTCCGACATGGGCGAAGCCATTATCGGCGAAATCGAGACGCTTTCAGCTTGAGACGGCAGACTATTCTCCCGGCTCGCGGGAATTCAGGCGGCGCGGGGCCGCTTCTTGCGGGCCATCAATAAAGATGCGTTGTAAAGAGAGGCCTTGAGCGATGACAGATCATTTCAGTGTCATCGGGTTCAGATCCAATTCCGCCGAGGAACTTGCGGAAATGGTCAGCAAGCTTCCCGATACGGGAGCCTACTCACAGCCCTGCGGTCCGGGTTACTACTACCGCTGGCTCTCCGATAGCGGCTCGGAGCTCTGGGTGCATCTGGCCAAGGAAGCGCAGGGCAGCGGCGATGAAAAGCTGACGATTGTCGGCGTAACGCCCTTCTTCGACGGCGAGGGCCGCATTCCCGTTCGCGTCATGAAGAAACGCCAGCGGCCCAGCGACAACGCTTTTGAAGGCGCGGTGTTCGTCGAAATCGAGCCCGGTTCGCGCCCGCATCAATGCGCAACCGTGGCCCTGCTCGACGTGGTCGACTATGCGGTCTGGGCCAACCGTTCGGGCCTTTTCCTTGCGGAGGCGCAGGTCACGGCCTTTACCCACGAGTTGCTGCTTTTCCCGAACGAACAGGCATTCACCGCCGCGCAGGCCGGCGAACAGGTCAAGTTCACGCCGGAGTCGCTTTTCGCCAGCGGCTTGTTCTCCGCGTCGGAGGAAACCGGCGGACAGACTGTGTTCCACGATCCCAGCGATGATGAATTCAATGCTCCGTCGCGCGCATTTCTGACCGGCCGCGTGATTTCCGCGCAGAAGCGGACCAACAGCGTCACAGGGCAGGTTTTTCACACCGCACTGGTCAAGACGCTTGGCGGAACGCTCGACCTTGTCGCGGATGAAGCGCAGATCCAGGGTGACCTGCGACCCGGCTTCATCGTTCAGGGCGAGTTCTGGTTGTGCGCCCGGCTGATCGACGGGACGAAAGCGGCTTAGGTCAGGATCAGTTTTGACAGCAACCGGCTAGATCCGCATCTGTCTGTTTCGGGTGCGATCTTCCAAAAATGGTCGCCATCTTATCGGATACTCCTCTGACTCACTTGAAGAGACTGCATACAACCGGCTAAGACCGCCTGACGCCCCGAATCAAGAGCAGAATTTCGCCCGGGCGTTGAAAGTGCCACTTGATGAAGATCAGCAAACGGGCGGCGCGCGACGTCGCCATAACGCTTGCGGCTGCGGTCTCGGGCGGCGCCCTCTTCGCATTTCTGGACATGCCCGCTCCGTGGCTCACCGGCAGCGTGCTGGTCGTGCTGACGCTGGCGCTCGCCAAGGCGCCACTGCTCATGCCCGACCCGATCCGCGTCGTGTTCTTCGTCGCCATCGGAGTGCAGATCGGTTCGGGCTTCGGGCCGGACATGGTCGAACGCGTCGCCAAATGGCCATTCAGCCTCGTCGGGCTTGGCGTGGCGGTCCTGCTGGTGATCGTCACCTGCTCGGCTTTTCTGGTCCGCGTGCCCAAATGGAGCCGTGAAACCGCTTTTTATGCCTCGGTTCCCGGCGCCCTGTCGCTTGTCCTGGCGCTCTCCATGCGCAGCACGGCCGATGTGCGCCTGGTCATGCTGGCGCAGATTCTGCGGCTGGTTTCCCTGCTCGCCATCATGCCGACGCTGCTGACGATCACGCTCGCGCCGCCTGCCTCGCCGCCTCAACCGGCGCTTGACTATCTGCAACTCGGTCTTGTTCTGCTGCTCGCCGCGCCGCTCGCCTATGTGCTGGAGCGGCGGGGCGTGCCCGCTGGGTCCATGCTCGCCGGGATCACCGTCAGCGCGGCGCTGCATTTTTTCGGCGTCGTGCATGGCCAGTTGCCGAATGCCGTGCTGATCCCGTGCCAGATCGTGCTCGGCGCGAACATCGGCGCCCGGTTCACCAACACGGATCTGGCGTTTCTCAAACGGGCGATCATGCCCAGCCTTGCAACGTTTTTCATCGCGGTTGCGGTTTCGACCGCCGTTGCACTGGCCGTGGCCTGGGCTTTCGAGCTTCCGGCGGGACAGGTCGTCGTGGCTTTCGCCCCCGGCGGCATCGAGGCCATGACCCTCATGGCCATCGTTCTGGGCTTCGATCCGGCCTTCGTTGCGACACATCAGCTTGCCCGCTTTTTCGGCCTCGCGCTGATGCTGCCCCTGATCAGCAAACTGTTCCTGAGAAACCTGCCCGCGCCGGACGTCCCTTCAAACGAGCCGGACGAGCCCCCACCTCCGCATGGACAATCCGGGCGATGAGCGTTACAACCGCTCATCCATTGAAATCAGGATGAGGAAAATGAGCTACAATGTCGCCATCGTCGGCGCCACTGGCAATGTGGGCCGCGAAATGCTGAATATCCTGGCCGAGCGCGAATTTCCGGTGAACGAGGTCTATGCGATCGCGTCCCGCCGTTCGCTCGGCGTCAAGGTGTCATTCGGCGACAAAACGCTCAAATGCCACGATCTGGAACAGTTCGATTTCTCCAAATGCGATATCGCCGTCATGTCGGCGGGCGGTGACATTTCCAAGAAATGGTCGCCCAAGATCGCGGCGGCCGGATGCCTCGTCATCGACAATTCCTCCGCCTGGCGCTACGACATGGACGTGCCGCTCGTGGTGCCGGAGGTCAATGCGGATGCGGTCGAGGGCTTCCACAGGAAGAACATCATCGCCAATCCGAATTGCTCGACCGCGCAGCTCGTCGTGGCGCTGAAGCCGCTCCATGACCGGGCGAAGATCAAGCGCGTCGTGGTTTCCACCTATCAGTCCGTCTCTGGCGCGGGCAAGGAGGCGATTGACGAGCTCTGGAACCAGACCAAGGGCATCTTCGTCACCGACGAGCCGACGCCGCAGATCTTCACCAAGCAGATCGCGTTCAACTGCATCCCGCATATCGACAGCTTCATGGAGGACGGGTACACGCGCGAGGAGTGGAAGATGCTCGCGGAGACCAAGAAGATCCTCGATCCGAAGATCAAGCTGACCGCGACCTGCGTGCGCGTGCCGGTCTTCGTCGGTCATGCCGAAGCAGTCAATATCGAGTTCGAGAACGAGATATCGGCCGACGAGGCGCGGGAAATCCTGCGCGAAGCGCCGGGCGTCCTGGTCATCGACAAGCATGAGGATGGCGGCTACATCACGCAGGTCGAATGCGTCGGCGATTACGCCACTTACGTATCGCGCATCCGTGAGGACACAACGGTCGAGAACGGATTGTCCTTGTGGGTCGTCTCCGACAATCTGCGCAAGGGCGCGGCGCTGAACTCTGTTCAGATCGCCGAAACCGTGATCAACCGGAAGCTCATCAAGGCCCGCGAAACAGCCTGAGCGCCAAGCTCAAGACGCCCGCGAAAGCGGGCGTTTTTACGTGAACTCGTGACAGGGCGCCGTCCGCTCTGCCGATAGTGGACGCCCGCATTTGGATCTCGCGCCCGGCATTATCGTTCTTGTCTTTGCCGCCTTTTTCGTCGCCGGCAGCGTCAAGGGACTGATCGGCGTAGGATTGCCGACGGTTTCGATCGCAATCCTGATCAACGCAATGCCGCTGCGCGAAGCGATCCCGCTGATCATCGCCCCCGCCGTCATCAGCAATGTCGTGCAGGCGCTGAGCGGCGGGCATATGCTGGAACTGGCTAAACGCTTCTGGCTGCTTTGCACGCTTACGGTGCTGTTCACCTGGGTCGGCGTCAGCATTCTGGCGAGCAGCGACCAGCGGCTGATGAGTGCGATCTTTGGCATCGTGCTGACGATCTACGCGCTGACCGGCCTGCTGCGCCCCGCCCCGCGCCCGCTTGGTGCGTCGGAACGCTGGCTGACCCCTGCCGTCGGCGTCGTGAACGGTCTCATCAACGGCCTGACCGGCTCCTACATGTTGCCGAGCGTGATCTATCTTCAGTCGCTGGGCTTGACGAAGGACGAACTGATTCAGGCCATGGGGATATTCTTCCTGGTTGCGGGAACGGCGCTGGGCGTATCGCTTGCCGGACAGAAGGTGATGAGCCTCGGCCAGACCGCCATCTCCGCCGCAGCGCTCCTGCCGGCCCTGATCGGCTATTATTTCGGTCTGCGTCTGCGCAACCGTTTATCGGAGGAACGTTTCCGGCAAATCTTTTTCATCGGTTTGCTGCTTCTCGGGATCTATACGATCGCGCGAACAACAATCTGATTTTCCTGGCGTTTCTTTCCGCATCCTTTCTCAATACATATTCACATGCAACAAAGCCATAGTTCTGCCCTTGCACAAGCTGTTAATATGCTTATGGGGAGAATGTTTGGCGCAGAGTTTTACATAAATCACTCCCATCGTGCAGCGTACGGCCGTCTCCCCCTGTAACGATAAGTAGAACATTGAACTTCACGAGGAAACATCCGGGAGGAGACGCTCCATGCGACGTGTACAACTGCATGAATTCGTTGATCTGGCCAAACCGGCGATATCCGCCGCCAAACGCAACATCCAGCTGGAGCGCCGCGGCTTCCTGAAAGCGGCGGCGGGTCTGGCCGCGATTACCTCCATGAGCGGCAGCGCGTTTGCCCGCAATTTCGGTCCCGGCGCGGAACCCGTTCGCTATCCCGATCCGGACATTGTCGTGCTCGACGAGCGCTTCAAATACAAGCTCGGCAATACCCCCATCCAGCGGCTCCACACGGGCACGCTCTGGGCGGAAGGCCCGGCTTGGAACGGCGTCGGACGTTATCTCCTGTGGAGCGACATCCCGAACGACGAGCAATTGCGCTATCTGGAGGAAGACGACCATATCGGCCGGCGCTTCCGCTATCCTTCCGGCAATTCCAACGGCAACACCTTCGACTTTCAGGGACGGCAGATCTCCTGCCAGCACGGCACCCGCAAGGTGGTCCGGTATGAATATGACGGCTCGGTCACGACGCTGGCGGAGCAATTCGAGGGCAAGGAGTTCAACGCGCCGAACGATGCCGTGGTGCATCCCGATGACGGCTCGATCTGGTTCACCGATCCCGGCTACGGATCGCTGATGAACTATGAAGGCAACCGCCTACCCGAAAGCGCCGACACGCCGCAACCCCTGCAGAAGGAAGCGATCTACCGGATCGACGGCCAGAGCGGCGAGATCACCAAGGTTGCCGATGAGCCGTTCAAGCCGAACGGGCTGTGCTTCAGCCCCGACTACAGGACGCTTTATGTCTCCGATACCGGCATTTCGCATTATCCCGAAGCCAAGAGCCAGATCTGGAAATATGACGTGGACGGTGCAACCCTGAAGAATGTCGGCACATTTGCCAGTATGGATCATGAAGGCAAGACCGGCTTTGCCGACGGCATTCGCTGCGATGAGGACGGCAATGTCTGGTCAAGCGCGGGCTGGGTCGGCGACGGCTATGACGGCGTGCATGTCTTTGCGCCGAATGGCGACCGGATCGGGCAGATCAGACTGCCGGAGATCTGTTCGAATGTCTGTTTCGGCGGCGCCAAGCGCAACCGGCTGTTCATGACGGCCAGCCAGTCGCTCTACGCCGTCTACGTGGAGACGAAAGGCGCGCATATCACATAACTCGACATCAATTTTTGAGACGAGGGAGCTGTAACCGTTACTGAGGCTCTCCCTCGTCTCATATCTGATAAAATATTTTCAATCAACACGAGTCAAGATTACATTGATTGAATAATCAACATCATTCTCATCTATTATTGATGTACACCAGACATTCTTCAATCCATCCAATAAAACAAAATCATAATGTCGATCTTTTATATATTTTAGCTCGATAGGGGCTTGAGTGGTTTTTATCCAAATTTCCAAAAATTCATTTAAATCAACTGCATATATCTGCTCCACCAAAGTTGTCTCTGCGTAGGGCGGAGCTGGCGCATCTGCGACGTACGAGACAACCGCAGTGTAGAAATTTTTAACCTGATTACGCATTTTTCTATTTACCTCGTCTATGCCCAGATCTCCATCCGCAAGCCTCGCGGGTCGGTCATGGGCGCGTCGGGAAACCGGCGCGCCTCGCCGCGCAAGACCCGGCCAGCGGTCCATGCGCAGGCGCAGGCATCGAGAAAATCGTCCTCTCCCGCCTGCGATGGCCTGAAGCGGCGCTCGGCGAGAAAGCTATCCGGAAAGCCCGCGGCCGACAGGAGGCCTCGCCGCAGTTCGAGCCCGGCCGGATAGGCGCGCGATTTCACCTTCTTCGGCTCGGTCAGCGCGCGCTCCCCGTTCATGGCCCAGAAAGCCCCTTCGGGATGACACTCGACGACCCGGCCCTGCAGCTCCGGCGTGATGATGGCATCGATCTCCCGGATTTTGGGGAAGAGGTGAAAACACTGCTTGGAGACCTTCCGCGGCGGATCGGAATGCGCAAACGCCGCCTCGCAGGCGCGCAGATAGTCCGGCTCGGCCAACGCCGCACGGGCGGGAACGGTGAAAACGGAGGATTGCCGCCCGCCCAGCACGGCGCGCAAGGCCGTGTCGCATCCTCGTCCGCCGGGTATGGCCATACCCGGTATTCCGATCGGCATGTCCACCGCGATCTGTACGACATCCTCCAAGGCAACGATTTCGGCAAAGTCCCGAGCAATGAAAGCGCGCCTCGGCTCACCGCTTGCGCTGTCGGCAAGCACGCAGACCCAGCCGGTCCGGCAGCCGTCGACGCCCGCGACGAAGCTCACGGCGCAACGCCCATGACGGTGGTGACGGCCCACGCCTCGGCCGCCGCCCACGCGTCCTGACTTGCGATCAGCCGCAACTCGTCGCTGCCCGCGCTGGCCTCGATGACAGCCTCGATTCCGCCCGTCGCCAGCGAGAGCGCCTCGACAGGCGGACAGCCGCGCAGCAGATGCGCCATGAACAGCGCGGCCATCATGTCGCCCGTGCCATGCGGAACAGCGCCGCGCCGCCGGACCACGGCCCGCCAGGCATCGCCGCCCCGAACCAGCAGATTGGCCAGCACCGTCTCTTCATCATCGGGCGAGGAGGTCGCCAGAACCAAGCAGTTCAGCCCTTGCGCGGCGGCGATCGCTTCGGCGCGGTCGTGAACGCGGGAATGCGTCAGCCAGCCCAGCT
The DNA here is from genome assembly GCA_050330195.1 of Rhodomicrobiaceae bacterium. GTDB lineage: Bacteria > Pseudomonadota > Alphaproteobacteria > Rhizobiales > Rhodomicrobiaceae > JAHQVI01. Next base: position 13,625 of record JBHJOB010000006.1, read on the forward strand.
CGAAGCGGTTCGGCGTGATCACGTCCGCCAGCGGCAGCAGGCTGGCGCGCAAGGCCTTGGCCGCGTCCTCCGCGAGGTAAAGCCCGTGCGGCTCATCGCCCAGGATGGGATCGCAGCAATAGAGCAGATCCGGCTTCTGCTCCCTCAGCCGTTCCAAAATGCGCGCCGCGAACTCGACATGCGCAACGCTCGGCAGATAGCCGGTGAAGACGGCGTCGATCTGGCCCAGCCAGCCATTGGCCGCCAGCGCCTCGAACATTTCCGCCAGCAACTCCGGGCGCATCCGTTCGCCGGCGCGATGCGGAAAGTCAGGCCGGTTGGACAGGATGATCGTCGGCAGCGCGATGACGTCCAGGCCGAGCCGCTGCCAGACGAACTGATTGGCGGAATGACCGACATGGCCGCGCGCCACTTGCGAGGACAGGCTTAGTATGGTGGGCATGGTATGCTTTCTGGGGTCTTTCTTGCGTGACCGACCTCGGCTATTTTAAAGCTCTTCGCCGGACAGTACCGCCAGCCAATTCAAACTCAAGGTCAAATTATGCAGGTCAGGCCACGCCGCAGCGTTCTCTACATGCCGGGCTCGAATGCGCGGGCTCTGGAGAAGGCCCGAGCGCTTGCCGCCGATTGCCTGATCCTCGATCTGGAGGATGCCGTCGCGCCAGACGCCAAGGAGACGGCCCGCGAACAGGTTATCGAGGCGGTCAAGGCGGGCGGCTACGGCAAGCGCGAAATCATCATCCGGGTCAATGGGCTGGCGACCCCCTGGGGCGAGGCGGATCTGAAGGCGGCGGCGGGCGCGGGAGCGGACGCGATCCTCGTGCCGAAGGTTCAGACGCCGGGCGATCTGGAGACGGCCCGCTCGGTTCTGCGGCTCGCGGGCGTTGCCGGAACACAGGCGCTCTGGGCGATGATGGAGACGCCGCTCGCCATGCTGCAGGCCGCCGCCATCGCCGCAAGCGGTCCCGGCGAATATCCGGTGATCGCCTTCGTCATGGGCACCAACGATCTGGCCAAGGAAACGCGGGCTTCACTCGATGGCGGACGCATCGGCATGCTGGCGTGGCTCTCGACATGCGTGGCGGCCGGACGCGCCTACGGCATCGACATCATTGACGGGGTCTTCAACGGCATCGGCGACGAGGACGGTCTGCGCGCCGAGCTGGAACAGGGCCGGCTGCTCGGCATGGACGGCAAGACGCTGATCCATCCCTCGCAGATCGAGCCGTGCAATCAGGTTTTCACGCCGCCGGCGGACGAGGTGGAATGGGCGCGAAAGATCGTCGCCGCGTTCGCCGAGCCGGAAAATGCGGGCAAGGGCGCGATCAGGCTCGATGGCCGGATGGTCGAGCTTCTGCACGCCGAAATGGCGAAGCGGACCATCGCGATTGCCGAGATGATCGCCGACCGTGACGCCTCGGCGTAGACCGGGAAACCATTCCGGGTGGAACCAGATTGAGCTGCGTTTGTTAGCAGTTGGCTCAATTCTTGCTGAAAGCGGAGCGACTTTCCTCATTCCCGCTCTGATTGGATAAAGACCAGTGCTGCGTATTTTTACGATGATTTTCGCTTTCACCGCCGCCATCGGCCGCGCAGAAGCGACCGGAACGACACAATTGGGGGTCAGCCAGTCCCTGAGCGCCGCCCCCGCTGACGGGAAAGCCTGCGAGACGGTGACGGTTTTCTCCACCGGCTTCGGCGAGCAGAAAGTGGCCGACTTCGCCCAGCGAAGCCTCGATCTGGCCGTGCTCGACGCGAAAGACGCAATGAGAAAGAATGGAGCGGTCGGCTTTTCCAGCGAAGACCGCCGCGTGAGTTGCGAGCCCTATATCGATTTTGGGCCCGCCATCGGTCGGGAGCACAAATGCCAGGCAACGGTGAAACTGTGCGGCCAGACCACCTGAGACCCGCCTGCCCCACCGCCCGGCTGCGGCATTATCCACACGCTGCGCACTCCCGCCTCCTATTGCACGGCCGCGCCATGCGAATCACATAGAGTCACGCTTCTTCAACCGAGGTTCCAGTGAATGCGTTTTCCGCCATCTCTGCTCGACGAAATCCGCGCCCGGATCCCGGTCAGCGATGTGGTCGGCCGCCGCGTGAAACTGAAGCGGCAGGGCCGGGAATATTCCGGTTTGTCCCCCTTCAAGCAGGAAAAGACGCCATCCTTCACCGTCAATGACCAGAAGGGCTTCTATCATTGCTTCGCCACCGGCGAACATGGCGACATCTTCACTTTCCTGATGAAAATCGAGGGGCTCTCCTTTCCCGAAGCGGTCGAGCGGCTGGCGCGCGACGCCAATGTCGAGATGCCGAAGCCGACGCGCGAGGAAGAGGTGCGCGAGGCGATCTCGGTCACGCTGCGCAAGATCACCGAGGCGTCCTGTGCCTTCTTCGAGAAGGCGCTTGCCAGCTCCGAAGGCCGCGAGGCGCGCGCCTATCTGGAGCGGCGCGGCCTGACAGCCGATGACATCGAACGCTTCCGCCTCGGCTATGCACCGGCGGCGCGCAACCGACTGAAGGATCATCTCGCCGCGCTAGGCTTCCGCCCCGAGGACATGGCCGTATCGGGAATGCTGATTGCGGGCGATGACATTCCCGTCAGCTATGACCGTTTCCGCGACAGGCTGATCTTCCCGATCACCGACATGCGCGGCGACGTCATCGCATTCGGCGGGCGCGCGCTCGCTCCGGACCAGCAGCCGAAATATCTGAACTCGCCCGAGACGCCGCTCTTCCACAAGGGCACGGTGCTGTTCAACGCAGCCGCCGCCCGCAAGGCCGCGCACGACCGGCGCGCCATCATCGTCGCCGAAGGTTATATGGACGTGATCGCCTTCGCCCGCGCCGGCCTGCCTCACGCCGTCGCCCCGCTCGGCACGGCGCTGACGCCGGAGCAGTTGGGCCTTCTCTGGCGCATGGCGGACGAGCCGCTTCTGTGCTTCGACGGCGACACTGCCGGCATCAAGGCGGCGCATCGCGCGGTCGAAACCGCCCTGCCGCTCCTCCGCCCCGGCAAGAGCCTCGCTTTCGTCTTCCTGCCCGAGGGACTCGATCCTGACGACCTCCTGCGCGAACAGGGTTCGGAAGCCGTCGGCGAGGCGCTGAAAGGGGCCAGACCGCTGGTCGATGTGTTGTGGACCAAGGAGCTGAGCGCCGATGAATGGAAGACCCCGGAACGGCGCGCGCAGCTCGAACAGCGCCTTCACGAGTTGACGGAGTCCATCGGCGACAAGACGGTGCGCCAATATTATGCGCAGGAAATCCGCAAGCGGCTTCGAGACCAGTTCAACAGCTTCAGATCCGCCCCGCAGAACGCACATGGAGGCCCGCGTGGCGGCGAGCGCTTCCCCAACCGGCCGGGCACCGGTCAGCGCATGGCGGGCGGCTTCACCGGCGGCAAGAGGCCAGCCTATCAGCCCGCCGCGGTTGCCGGCGCAACGGCCTCGCTTGTGGAAAGTCCGCTTGTCAATGCGCAGGGCGGGGGAGGCGGCCTCTCCCATCGCGAAATCCTGCTCGTGGAGACATTGCTCAACCATCCCTGGCTGCTGGACGAATTTGCCGAGGAAATCATCGCGATCCAGTTCGAGTCAGATGTGCTCAAAAGGCTTCGCGACGCGATATTTACGGTTTATGGTGGCCAGAATCCCCTTGACAATCAAGCTTTGCGCCATCAATTGGAGAAATTGGGCTATTCTAATCTTTTGGCCCGTATCGAGCACGCCATTACGCATAAGAGCGATTGGAACACGCAGCCCGACGCGTCACGCGACGACGTCTTGATTGGCTGGCGGCATAGGCTGGCGCTGCACCGTAAGTCGGAGTTGAAACGGGAGCTGGAGTCGGCGGAACGAGCACTCGCAATTGATCCATCTGAGGAAAATTTCTTGAAGCTGCAGGACCTGTTCAAGCAAGTCTGGAGCATGGATGGTCTTGAGGCAACGTCAGAGGGTTAAAGGGCTATTGAGCGGCACTTTAAAACTCGCAATGGAGTGCGGCTTCAATAACTGTTAACCCTCCTAGCGTAGCCGTTCTCGAGGGGGACCATTTGCGAAATGATTCGTTCAGCCGATCATAAAGCAAGCGTTGGCGACTCTCTGCTGGAGACCTGAGCAGAAGCAGGTCGCGCGCGTTCGATTTTCATCGGTCCTGACCGGTGTTTCATTCGCCGCGCGATTGTTAACGAAACGCGGCCGCACCAGTTCCGTCATTTGCCGAAGGCGGAGCGGGCATGAAGCGGCATTATTTTGGAAGCCACTTATTTTAAGACCGGCGACCATCTGGAGTTTGGGATGGCAACGACAGCGAAGCGCGAAGAGCAGGACACAGCAACGGCCGAGACGACGGACAGCCCGGTTCTGGATCTGTCTGATCAGGCCGTAAAGAAGATGATCAAGGCCGCCAAGGCGCGCGGCTTCATTACCTATGACGAATTGAACGAGGTACTGCCCTCCAGCGAAGTGTCCTCCGAGCAGATCGAGGACGTCATGTCGATGCTGTCCGACATGGGCATCAATGTCGTTGACAGCGACGAGGTCGAGGAAGCCGACAGTGGCGCGCTCGACGACGATGATGCAGACAACGGCATGGCCGCCGCCGTCCCCGCCAAGCCGGAAAAATCGACCGAGATTTCGACCGACCGCACCGACGATCCCGTCCGCATGTATCTTCGCGAGATGGGCTCTGTCGAGCTGCTTTCGCGCGAGGGCGAAATCGCCATCGCCAAGCGGATCGAGGCCGGCCGCGAATCCATGATCGCCGGGCTTTGCGAAAGCCCCCTCACCTTCCAGGCCATCATCATCTGGCGCGACGAGCTGAACGAAGGCAAGATTCTGCTGCGCGACATCATCGACCTGGAAGCCACCTATTCCGGCCCTTTTGCACGCGAGCCTGAAACCTCCGGCGAGGGCCATGTCAACGGCGCCGCCAATGGCGTTCAGGCAGCGCCGGCCGCCGCGCCTGCGGCCAATGACGACGAACCGGCAACCGCCGAAGGCGAGACCGCGTCCAGCGACGACGACATGGACGAGGACGAATTCGAAAACGCCATGTCGCTGGCCGCGATGGAAGCGGAGCTGAAGCCGAAGGTCCTTGAGACGTTCGATGCGATCGCGGGCAACTACAAGAAGCTGCGCAAGCTCCAGGACGAACTGGTCGAGCGCAAGCTGCACGATGAATCCCCGCTCAGCCCGGCGCAGGAGAAGCGTTACAAGAAGCTCAAGATCGAGATCATCGGCGACGTGAAAAGCCTGTCGCTGAACTCCAACCGCATCGAGGCGCTGGTCGAGCAGCTTTATGACATCAACAAGCGTCTGATGGGCTTTGAGGGCCGTCTCCTGCGTCTTGCGGAAAGCTTCAAGGTCAAGCGCGACGAGTTCATCAAGGAATATCAGGGCAACGAGCTTGACCCGAATTGGGCGGACCGTGTCGGCGGCTTGAAAAGCAGGGGCTGGAAGGGCTTCATCGAGAACGACCGCGACCGCGTCGAGGATATTCGCAAGGAAATTCAGGGCCTCGCATCCGAAACCGGTCTGGAAATTTCTGAATATCGCCGTATCGTCACTATCGTGAAGAAGGGCGAGCGCGAAGCGCGCGAAGCCAAGCGTGAGATGGTCGAGGCAAACCTGCGTCTCGTGATTTCGATCGCCAAGAAATACACCAATCGCGGCCTGCAATTCCTCGACCTCATTCAGGAAGGCAATATCGGCCTGATGAAAGCGGTCGACAAGTTCGAATATCGGCGCGGCTACAAGTTCTCCACCTACGCGACATGGTGGATCAGGCAGGCGATCACACGCTCCATCGCGGACCAGGCGCGCACCATCCGTATCCCGGTGCATATGATCGAGACGATCAACAAGATCGTCCGCACCTCGCGCCAGATGCTCCATGAGATCGGCCGCGAACCGACGCCGGAAGAGCTTGCCGAAAAGCTGTCCATGCCGCTCGACAAGGTTCGCAAGGTGTTGAAGATCGCCAAGGAGCCGATCTCGCTGGAAACGCCGATTGGCGACGAGGAAGACTCGCATCTGGGCGACTTCATCGAGGACAAGAACGCGATCCTGCCTATCGACGCCGCAATCCAGTCCAACCTGCGGGAAACGACGACGCGCGTTCTCGCCAGCCTGACGCCGCGCGAGGAGCGTGTCCTGCGGATGCGTTTCGGCATCGGCATGAATACGGACCACACCCTCGAAGAAGTCGGCCAGCAATTTTCCGTCACCCGCGAACGTATCCGCCAGATCGAAGCCAAGGCGCTGCGCAAGCTGAAGCATCCGAGCCGCAGCCGCAAGCTGCGCAGCTTCCTGGATAATTGACGATAGCGGACAGTGGGCTGTTTTCCTCAGACATCTGGCTCACGGGGTAGCCTGAAGTGGATTCAGCGCGCGGTTGAGCAAAACCCGGTGCGTTATCTCGACAGTTTGATTTTGCCGACTCTGGAGAACGCCCAGACAATATCCTGGCGTTCTCCAATTGCAGCAGATGAATTTGCGGAATATCGAGACACAGCTTTTCTTGAGAAGATCGGCGCCAGTGATTTGGCGACGGAACTTGTGGCATTCTGGCCTCGCCACGGACCGCAATGGGATGCTCTGGCCTGTTCCGATGCAGGCCATATCCTTCTTGTCGAGGCTAAGGCTCATATTGACGAGCTTTGTTCACCACCAACTGGCGCGGGCGATGTTTCCCGTGCAATGATCCAGAATGCCCTGTCCGAAACAGCCGCGTATCTTGGCGCAAGACCAATTGCGCCCTGGACGGATGCCTTTTATCAAGTGGCCAACCGTATTGCGCATCTTCATTTCCTTCGAAAGCACGGCAAACCAGCCTGGTTGATCCTGGTCAACTTTACGGGCGACCTGGACATGAATGGCCCTGCTTCACAAGCGGAGTGGGAAGCCGCCTACCGAGTTGTATGGCACGTATTAGGGCTGAACAGACAACATGCGCTGGCTCGATATATTGTCCATGTATATCCGGTCGTCACGAATTTCAGCGATTGATTGGTCCGTCCGTAGTTCAAGGTAAGCCTTGTGCCGATCATCCCTCGCGCCAGCGCCTGAGGCTCACATCACTCACCTTGCGGCGAATTCCGCCGAGGTCTGCTCGATCTCGTCGAGCTGGCGCATGGTTGCTTCGTAGCCTTCGGCAATGGCGGGCTTTGATTTGTGAAAATCGAAAAGCCCCATATCGGCAAGGCGCGGGGTGATGACGATGTCGGGCGGATCGCCGGCAAGACGCGCGCGGGCGATCCGGTCCTGCGTGACGTTGAACGCCTCCAGCAGCACGCGGGTTATGCCGGGGGCGTTCTGATCGCTTCCCTGGCCGAAAACCTGATGCCGCAGATTGCGCAATATGGGAATGCGCCGCTTTTTAGGAGCTGCCTCCTCCGGCAAGGCATCCGCGCCATTGGCAACGGGGATCGAGGCGCTGTCGAGCGCTGTCGCCTCCATCGGCATCAGCGCCGTGCGCGAAATCCCGCCATGATGCAGGTTGACGCCGATGACGAGGCTCGCCCCCATGGCCCGGCAGACCGCGACCGGCACCGGATTGACGAAAGCGCCATCCATGAGCCAGCGGCCATTGATCTGGATCGGACGGAAAATTCCCGGCAAGGCATAGGAGGCGCGGATCGCCGCCACGAGTGGGCCCTTGGTCAGCCAGATCTCGCGGCCCGAGCCGATCTCGGTCGCAACCGCCACGAAAGTCTGCTCCAGATCCTCGATGCCGATATTTTCCAGCTCCCGGTCCAGCGTTCGACGGAGCCTTGCGCCCGACATCAGGCCTCCGCCGGTCATGTCAAGATCGAGAAACCGGAGGACGCTGCGCGGGGTCAGCCGGGTGACGAACTCCTCCAGCTCGTCGAGCTTGCCGGCCGCGTGACAGCCGCCCACCACCGCGCCGATCGAGGTTCCGGCGATGATGCTCGGCGCCAGCCCGTAAGCTTTCAGCGCCTTCAACACGCCGATATGGGCCCAGCCGCGCGCCGCGCCGCCGCCCAGAGCTATGCCGATCTTATTGCGTTCCATCGCGTCTTGTCATCTTTCGCGCTTTCATCCAGGAAAAATGGCTGCGCCGTCCATTCCCCCTCATCTGGTGTTCGGCTGAAGCCCATGATAAACGCCCTGCCATGAGCTGGGCTTGCCGGCATGGTCGTCGACCGGCCGCAATCCGAAGCTGTGAAAAACCGGTTGCGGGACAAGGTCCGATGGGGCAGCATCCACGCGCGTTTCGAACACGGACATAAAGACGGACAGGCTCGATATGGCGACTCACGGCGTCCCGCACTTCTGCAATGACATCGGTGTTGAAAAAATTCACATCGGCGTCAGGGAATTTCAATGCATGGGCGCCCGCCCGCCCGCCGATCATCCTCATATCTATCTCGATATGGGGGCCGACAATCAAATTGTTTGTCCCTATTGCTCCACACTTTATGTTTACGACCCCAATCTCGGCGCCGACCAGTCCGACCCGCCCTATTGCCTCTATCAGAGCGATGGCCGCAGCGCCGCTTGAGCAACCGGTTGGGGGGGCATGAGTCCTCAGCGGCCGCAGATCCAGCCGCTCCTCATCGCCGGAGGCGGCATAGGCGGTTTAAGCACCGCGATCGCGCTGGCGAAATGCGGCATCCGGTCTCTCGTGCTGGAAGCGGCGCAGACCTTCAGCGAAAGCGGCGCGGGTATCCAGATCGGGCCGAATGGCAGCCGTGTTCTCTTGTCCTGGGGCCTTGGCGACGCGCTCGCGGAACATGCGGCGCGGCCGGAACGGATCGCCATCGGCGACGGCCTGTCGGGGCGCGAACTGGCGTCGATTCCGCTTGGACCGAAGGCCGAAGCCCGGTACGGCGCTCCCTATCATGTCAGCGAGCGGCGTTTTCTGCACCGTATTCTCCTTCAGAAAGCCGCGAGCCTCGCCAATATCTCCGTCGAGACCGGATTCCATCTCGCTGATCTCCGCCAGCATGAAACGGGTGTTTCGGTCACGGCAAGCGATGGCCGAAGCATCGAGGGCATCGCTCTTGTCGGCGCGGACGGCGTGCATTCAACGGTGAGGCAAAGGCTGTTCGGCGCATTGCCTCGTTATTCGGGCCGAAATGCATGGCGCGCCACCGCCCCGCTTCAGCTCGACGCAGAGGGAACGGACCCTGCGGTCCGGCTCTGGATGGCTCCGGGCGCGCATCTCGTTCACTATTCATGCGGCGAGCGGGGCCCCCTGAACGCGGTCGCGGTGACAAGCGGACCAGCCGCTTCCCCCGGTTGGGGCACGGCCGGCAATATTGGCGATCTCCATGATGCATTTGCCGGCTGGGGAGCAATCCCCCGGAGCATTCTCGACCACTTTGGCGACTGGATGACATGGCCGCTGCTGGAGCTTGCGCCTTTGCCGGGCTGGACGCAAGGGCGCATCACCCTACTCGGCGACGCGGCGCATCCGCTGATGCCGTTTCTGGCCTCGGGCGCTATCATGGCCATCGAGGACGCCGCTGCTCTCGCCGCCGCACTGACGGAAGCGGATGGCGAGGTGGAACGAGCGTTCCGGGCTTATGAAACGAGGCGCATCCCGCGCACGCGCCGTGTGCAGCAGGCGTCGGCCCGCATGGGCGAAATCTACCACATGCGGGGCGCCATGCGGCATGCGCGCAATCTGGCTCTCTCGGGGATGCCCGAAATGGTGCTCGTCCGGCGGAATGACTGGCTCTACGGCTATTCCGCCGTCGACTGAGCAAGCTGCCCAAGCGCGGCGGTGAAAGCGGGGCTTTCCGTCAGGACCTGCGTGGAGCGCGCCACCATGTCTTCAAGGGGTTCCGGCTGCAGGAGCGCATTGATCGGATAGCCCTTCCCGCTGAAGGCCAGGCGAACTTTTCGCAAGGGGGCAGCGCCGCCGCCCGTATTGACGATCAGGTCGCGCCAGCCGAAATTAGAATCCGGTCCGACCAGAAGAGGCGGACGAACGCGCGTGATATGCGAAACCGGCCGGTACCCGGCCTGCCCCTCCTGAAAGATCACCAGCGAACAGCCGGTCTTCACGCACCAGTCCTGACCGGAGAACAGAACGATCGCCTCCGGCCGCCCGTCTCCATTCAGATCCGCGCCGACATAGTCGTAATGGCTCGCCGTGCGCTGTTTGGTCAGCCGGTAGCGCTCCGCCGCCTTGCGCAGTTCCTCGACATTCACCGGGGCCACCAAGGCGGCATCGGCGGAGGCATCGCGCTGAGGGGTCAGCGAAACAGGCGCCGGGGCATTCAGGGAGGCCGTATCGGGCCCTTCCGTGCCGCCGCCACAGCCCGCAAGCATGAAACAGGCGAGCAACATTGCAGCGGAAGCCGGATGGAATGACGGCCACATGCGTTGAAGCTTCACATGTCGGAATGTTGCCATGGATTTTGCCGCTTTCATGCGTTGACGCCGCGCCTGGACCGCTGGGAAGCCTTCCGGCCCTCTTGAACGAACTATGTGTTTCAACTGGGCATCATCAAGGCCTGTTCCGGCCATGCCTACGATAAATCACCCATGCGGTATACGTGCCACATCGCGGGGACAAGATTCCTGCTTGCGGACAGCCCGGCGAAAAACGCATGGCTGCCATGCATGACCCGGTGCGCCATTTCGCAGGCACACTGCGTGACGCATAATCTTTGTGCATGGATACCGGAAAGGCGGCGAATTTGTCTTCGCTCCATCGACAGACCGCTCGGCCTGCTGCCAAGCTGCACGAAAAACGGGCCTGATTTGAAGTCAGGGTTCCCGTTAACGCATTTTCAGGAAACGCTCAATGCACTCACCCGTGCAGACGCTCGCCGCGAACACCAACCGCATGATGGCAATCGGCCTGATGATCTGCGCCATCGCCTGCTTCTCGCTGCTCGACGCGTCGGCGAAATATCTGGTGGTGTTCGGCGGTCTTCCCGTCCTGCAACTGATCTGGTTCCGCTTCCTGAGCCACACCGCATTCAGCTTTTTCGCTTTCGGGCCGCGCAATTTCATCAGCTCCGTGCGGTCCGCGCGCCCCGGCCTGCAAGTGCTGCGCGGCATCCTCCTGTTCACCACGACCGGATGCAACTTTGCCGCCCTGCGCTATTTGCAACTCGATCAGGTGGCGACGATCTTCTTCCTCTCGCCGTTCATCGTGGCCGTGCTCGCCGGGCCGTTTCTCGGCGAATGGATCGGCTGGCGACGGCTCATCGCGGTCTTCATCGGTTTCTCCGGCGTGATCCTCGTGACACGCCCCGGCTTTGGCGGGATTCACTGGGCTGTCGCCTATTCCTTCGCCGCCACGTTGTTTTATGCCTGCTATATCGTGCTGACGCGCTATCTTGCCGGCCACGACCATTCGCTGGTCACGCAGGTGCATTCGCCGCTCGCCGGCGTCGTGATGCTTGCGCCGCTCGGCCTGTGGGTCTGGGAGTGGCCGACGGAGCTCTGGCAATGGCTGCTGATGCTGTCCACCGGCGTGTCCGGCGGCTTCGGGCACTATCTGCTCATTCTCGCCCATAGCAGGGCCCCCGCGCCGGTGCTCGCCCCTTTCACCTATATCGGGCTGGTTTTTCAGACCACGATGGGATTTCTGGTGTTCGCCGACGTGCCGAGCCTGTGGACGCTGGCGGGCGGCAGCATCATCATCAGCTCCGGCCTGTACCTGCTGTACCGGGAATACCGGACCGCGAAAAGCAGCCGCCCGGCCGCGGAAACGCTCGCGGGGGATATCCGCAACTGATCCGCGCGCACTTGCCGCCTATCGGTCCTGCAGCCGATCCTTCCACTTCATGAAGGAGCGGAACAGCTCTTCGCGTTTGTCCTTGTCCAGTTCGAGAGGCTTCGTGGCCGATGTCGTTCCGGTTACGAACTGGCGGACATCTTCGCCGCCGTTGCGCGCAACGTTCAGATCGAGATCGCCGTCGAGCAGCTCCTGCGCCGGGGTAAAACGCTGCCAGCCCGGCAGGGTCGCTGCAAGGTTGACCTCGCGCCATTTCGGATGACGCGGCTTTTCCAGAAACCTGTCGAAATTCTCGAACAGCGCCCTGGTGAATTGCCCGACGCGACGATAGCGCTCGCTGTCCGAGGCCCAGTTGAACACGGCAAGCACTGAACCGACCGCGATCGTCTCGATCGTGCGGCCTTCGGGAATGAGCTGTGGATAATCGGCATGGGTCAGCGTGGACGGCAGATAATCCTGATGCAGCACAGTCGGATAAGGGACTTCGACGAGCTGGTATTTCGCCGGGTCGGGCTCGATCTTCGAGAACGCACCGGTCGGCTTGCCGCCGAAGGCAACCGTGGCGGCGATCTCACCGCGCCTGATTGCCTCGAACGCATCGGCCTGGCCCATATTGACTTCTTCGACTTCGATGCCGAGCGCCTCGAAAATCAGCTGGCTGGAAATCTGCGTTCCGCTGCCTTCATCGCTGAAATTGACCTTCTTGCCCTTGAGATCAGCGATGGTCTCGATGTCGGGCGCGGCCAGCACATGCATTTCTTCATTGTACAGGCGGGAAATGTAACGGAGGCGGCCTTCAATATTGGCGCCTAGTTCGCCGGTCTTGTTGAAGTGGCTGAGGATGTCCGACTGGGTTATCCCCATGTCGACGCCTTTGAGATAAAGCAGGTCTTTCGTGTTCTGTCCGGCGCCCTTGCCGACAATCGGCAGAACTCTCAGCGAATTACCGTTATCGAGCACCGCTGACATGTCATAGGCGAAGAACAGATAAGTTCCGTTCGGATTGCCGGAAATTATGGTGACGGTGTTCGCGTTCAACCGCTCCGGCAGGCTGTTGGCGGGCGCCGTCCTTTCCACGAAAGTCGATTGAACAGGGGCGGCCTGTGCCAATCCGGCATCGGGCGTTTCATTCGGGCTGTTCTGCGCCGTGGCGGGGACCGCCAGCCAGAAGACCGCAGCGGCTGCAGCGAGGAGGTTCATGCGCATCACTGGCCCTCTTTCCCGTCCGATTCGATTATTCTGTTTATCCAAACTCAGGATTGCTTTTTCCAAGACCATAATGCAGCAGCAAATGGAATAGTAAAGACCACCTATCCGTCTGATCAGGATGATTCCGTATGGAATCGCCCCAAATCGGGTATTGCGACCGCATCCGGCGTCCTGACCGGGCCGGCAGGCGGAAAAGTATCATCCCGTTTTCCTCATCCCGCTCACGCGGCATTGAAATGCCGGTCCGCTGGTGCTATGTGCCCCGCATGATTTAACGATCTTACCCGCTCATGTTTGCGGGAGTGAGAGGATGACATGATTCACCTGACTTTTCCCGACGGATCCGTGCGCGAATTTCAATCCGGGATTACCGGAGCCGAACTGGCTGCGTCGATTTCCAAGTCTCTTTCCAAAAAAGCGGTCGCGCTTTCTGTGAACGGCGAACTTGCCGATCTGGCCGATCCGATCGATGCCGACGCGTCGGTCAAGATCCTCACGCGCGACGATCCGGAGGCGTTGGAACTGATCCGGCATGATTGCGCCCACGTCATGGCTGAAGCCGTGCAAGCGCTCTATCCGGACACGCAGGTCACCATCGGCCCGGTGATCGAAAACGGCTTCTTCTACGATTTTCACCGTGAGGAAAGCTTCACGCCCGACGATCTCGGCAAGATCGAGGCGAAGATGCATGAGATCATCGCCGCCGACAAGCCGTTCACGAAGGAAGTCTGGAGCCGGAAAAAGGCCAAGGACCACTTCAGGAAGAAGGGCGAGGAATTCAAGGTCGAACTGGTCGACGCCATTCCCGAGGGCGAGGACGTGAAGATGTACGCGCAAGGGGAATGGATGGACCTTTGCCGTGGCCCGCACATGACCTCGACCGGCAAGGTCGGCAAGGCCTTCAAGTTGCAGAAACTGGCCGGCGCTTACTGGCGCGGCGATCACCGCAATCCGCAGCTTCAGCGCATTTACGGCACGGCCTGGGCGAAACCCGCCGATCTCGAAGCCTATCTCACCATGCTGGAGGAGGCGGAAAAGCGCGACCATCGCCGCCTCGGCCGCGAGATGAACCTGTTCCATTTCCAGGAAGAGGCGCAAGGCTCGGTCTTCTGGCACCCCAAGGGCTGGACGATGTTCCAGGCGCTGGTGGACTATATCCGCCGTGTGCAGACAAATGCGGGCTTCGTCGAAGTCAATTCGCCCGACATGATGGAGCGCACGCTCTGGGAACAGTCCGGCCACTGGGAAAAATTCCGCGAGAACATGTATATCGCGGAGACCCCTGACGAGAAAGTCTATTGCTGCAAGCCGATGAACTGTCCCGGCCATGTGCAGATCTTCAAGAACGGCCTCAAGAGCTATCGGGAACTGCCACTGAAGGTCGCCGAATTCGGCAAGGTGCATCGCTACGAACCGTCGGGCGCGCTGCACGGGATCATGCGTGTGCGTCATTTCACGCAGGATGACGCGCATATTTTCTGCACGCAGGAACAGCTCAAGGATGAATGCCTGAAGCTGAACGATATGATCCTCGACATCTACAAGGATTTCGGCTTCGAGAATGTCATCATCAAGCTGGCGACGCGGCCGGAGGTGCGGGTCGGCGCGGATGAGGTCTGGGACAAGGCCGAGGCCGCGCTGAAGGACGCGATGGACGGCGCGGGCGTGCCCTACTCCATCAATGAAGGCGAGGGCGCGTTTTACGGGCCGAAGCTGGAATATACGCTGCTCGACGCGATCGGGCGGCACTGGCAGTGCGGCACGGTTCAGGTCGATCTGAACATGCCGGAGCGGCTGGGCGCCTTTTATATCGGCGCGGATGGCGAAAAGCATGTGCCGGTGATGATCCACCGCGCGATCTTCGGCTCGCTGGAGCGGTTTACCGGCATCCTGATCGAGAACTATGCGGGGCACATGCCGCTCTGGCTGTCGCCGGTGCAGGCGGTCGTGGCAACCGTCGTTTCGGAGGCGGACGACTATGCGGTTGAGGCCGCCGCCGCATTGCGCAAGGCGGGTCTGCGCGTCGAAACCGATCTTCGCAACGAGAAAATCAACTACAAGGTCCGCGAGCATTCGGTGACGAAAATTCCGGTGCTGCTGGTGGTTGGACGGCGCGAGGCGGAGGAGCGGACGGTTTCCGTGCGCCGTCTCGGCAGCCAGGGACAGGAAGTCGTCGCTCTGGACGACATGATCGCTCGGCTTGTCGATGAGGCGACGCCGCCGGACCTGCGGGCGGCAGGCGATGCATCGGGCGCGGCGAAGTCGAAAGCGGCCTGAAGCCGCAACCCGTGCCGACACAAGGCCGCAAGCATTCCATCGCGAGCGCTTGCGGCCCTTTTTATCGTCATACGCCCTGCCTGAACCTGCCCGCTTTACAGTTTTTATAAAAGTTAATATGTGACTTTGGCTGCATAGCATTAACCATAGAGCCGGCTATATTTACCTTTTTCTTCAATATTCATTCAATTTTGAGAGAAATTGACCCAATGTCTCCATAACGTTTCTCGGCATTGGGACATTCGTTATGAGATACATGATTTCCGGCATCGCCACCGCGCTGATCAGCGCCTTGATCGCCGTTCTCGCCGTGTCATCGGCAAATGCGGCTTCCTACACACATACTGGTGATAATTTTGCCTCTGTGCAGACATCCGGCCTCCTTACTCTTGCGGGATACTATGGACGCGGACACGGCGATGAGGACGATGATGACGGCTATGACGAGCCGGACGGACACCAAGCTTGTGGTTATACGCGTTATAAAAAGAAGTATGTCTGCGATCAGGATGAACCCCGTTGCTTCAAGCAGCGCGAATGCATCTGGTACTGGGGGCGCGAATATTGCCGCTATGTCCGCAAATGTGTCGGCGGCAAGCGCTATTGCCGATGGGTAAAGACTCCAGTTCGTAGCAAATGCTGGTAGACTTGAACTGATACTGCCCTTCCTCCCACTGAGCGCGGTCTGTCATGGCCGCGCGTTTTTTTTGCCTTCGATGGGTTTCGCCACCGCGCGAAGTCATTGACGCATTCCGCGTGGCGGCTTGCCGTGCTATGGCGGTAACGGGGATGCGTAGGGGGATGAGTGCAGTGTCGAGCGATGCGCGTTTGGGGCTTCAAGCCGGTGCGGGGTCAGCACGCCACCTTCTGGAGGCGGTTAACAGGGCAAGCGAGGCCGCAGGGTCCGCCTGGCTTGTTCATCTTGCGCTGGCGGCTTATTTCATCGTGGCGCTGGCGGGCGTGTCCCACAGGGATCTCCTGCTCAACAGCCCCATAGACCTGCCGCTTCTGGGCATTTCCGTCGCGCTGGACCGCTTCTTCCTCTTCGCGCCACCGCTTTTCATCCTGATCCATATCGGCATGATGCTGCAGCACGTGGTGCTGACGCGGAAGGTCTACGCATTTCTCGACGTCGTGGAACGCGAGGAGCGGCGCATGAAAACGGCGAGCGGCGCTGCGCAGGTTCACCCGCTCCGCTATGAGCTGAGCAGCAATTTCTTCACCCAGTTTCTCGCCGGCCCGCCTCAGTCCGGTATCCTGACGTTCATGCAGCAGGTCATTGTCTGGGTTACGCTGGTTCTGCTGGCGGCCGTGGTGCTCCTCTATTTCCAGATCGCATTTCTTCCCTTTCACGATATCAACCTGACCTGGGCGCATCGCATCTATGTGCTGATCGATCTCGCTCTGGTCGGCATCATCGGCACGTTCCTGCCCTCGCCGCTCTTCGGATTCTGGCCGTCTTTCGTGTATGGCTGGCGGACCTACCCTGCTTTCATGACCATCACCACAGGTTTCTTTGGCTGCCTCGGTCTGTTTTCGTTCGCCGTGGCGACGGTGCCGGGGGAATGGCTCGACCGCACACTGGCGACGATCGGTCCTGCGCAAACTGTGCGCGCGCCCTCGGGCGAGCCTGCCGATTCTCAACGGGTGTTTCTGCCGACCGCCTATATGTTCGAAGGGGCGGTCGATCCGGCGACAGGACGCAGCGCCAGCCTTTTCCAGCGCAACCTGGTGGTCATGGATCAGGATCTTGTGAATGACCGGCAGATCGGGCCGGGAGATATCAGCTTCTCGCTACGCTACCGGGATTTGCGCTATGCGCGGCTCGATCGCAGCGATCTGAAACAGGTCGATCTCGTGGGAGCCGATCTGACCGGCGCCAGCCTCAAGGGCACACAGCTCGACGCCGCCGATCCGAGTGCCCAGGACAGCCGGCCCGAAGCGCCGAACAGATTGCGCTGAAAAATGCGCGGCGCAGCGTTGCCTGCCCCCGGCAAAGCCGAGCTTTGGCTACTGACCTGACTGGACCCGCCATTTCTGAAATTCGCGGAACAGCGCTTCCTTCTCCTTGTCATTCAGCTTCTGCCCGGCCTCGGACTGAAGGAAGGTCGAGAAGTTGCTCTCCAGCGATGCCGATGCGGCCGGCAGTTGCTGGCCATTCTTCTGAAGCCATTCCTCTGCGGCCGGAAAACGTGTCCATCCCGGCAGTTTGGCGGCTAGGTTGACGTCATCCCATTTCGGATGGCGATTCTTGTCGGTCAGCAGTTTGTCCACATTGGAAAACAGCGCATCGGTAAACTTCGCCACGCGGCGGTAGCGGTCCGTCCCCGGCTGCCACGGATAGACGGCCAGCACGACGCCGATCGCCGCCGTATCGACCGTCTCCCCCTCGGGAATGATCTTGGGGTAATGCCGATGCGTCAGCTTTCCGGGCAGGTGGGATTCAATCAGCGCATCCTCGAACGGAATGGACACCATCCGGTGAAATTCGGGATCGAACTTGTCGTTCAGGTCGTCCATGGGGCTGGCGGTTGCGCGAATGATCGCGGAAATGTCTCCCCGCTTGATCTGCTCAAGCCCCTCGAAGAAATCTACCTTGATCGCCTCGGCCGGCTTGATATTCAGCTTCGCAAGCAATTCCTGCCCGCTGACATGCGCCCCGCCGTGAAAGCCGACTTTCTTTCCGGCCAGATCAGCAACCGAGTCGATGTCCTTGCCGCCAATAATGTGGAATTCCTCCTCATAGAGGCGGGCGATATATTGCAGCCTGTTCTGCAGATTTTCGAAAAGCGGCTTGTCCTTGTAGCTGTCGAGCGACGTCGACATGACGAGGCCGGCGTCCACACCCTTCAGATAGAGAATGTCGCGAATGTTCTGCGAGCCACCTTCGCCGATGATCGGCAGAACCCGCAGATTGTGACCATCGTTCACAGCCTTTGCAATGTCGTCCAGGAACTTGATGTAGGCGCCGGACAGACTTGCGCCGAGTATCGTCACCGTGTTGCTGTTGATGAGGTCGCGATATTGCTGGTGGGCGCTCGTCGGCGTCGCCTGATCGGCGGCATTGGTCTGAGCGTGCGCCGATACGGGAAATAACATACACGCAGCGGCCACCGAAGCGCTCATCGCTGCCCGGCGTAGTTTGCGGCTGATCATATCCTTGATGGTCATCACCAGTCCTCACTCGAAGATAACGACATGATAAACGAAAAAAGCATCAGGCAGAGACCGCCTGAAGATTATGATTTCCAACACATGAAATGCTTATACATGCAAAGCCATGACAAAAAAGCGTAGCAATACGCATTGTCACAGGAATATTCATGTATAAGATATTTGCATGAACCTTGCATGCAAAGCTGAATAGTCTAATTTTGACCCAGTTTCAGCAACTCATCAACTTGGATTCTTGATGCAAGGTCACGCGATTTTTCATACCACTCCTGAGCCAGCTTCGGGTCCGGCTGGATCCCCCCGAGGATCGAAAAGCGCTTCAGATGCTCGGGATCGAACGTCCTGGCAATGGCGGCGGCGCCGTCAGGCCAGCCCATATCCGCTGCATATTCATAGAAGCGGCGCGCGGCGACGATCTTGCCTTCCAGCAAATACTGGTCGCCTTTCTGCATGAGCTTGAGAATTTTCTCCATATCCTCGCGGTCGAGCGGGATCGCCACCAGCTGCCCGGCGGCCGTACCCGTGCTCTGTCTGGGTGGCGCGGTTTCATCGGGCCGGGCTTCCTCCACCGCGACGGCGGCAATCACGGTCTTGCCCTGATCCGGTTTGCTGGGATCGGCACTGGCGGGCGCGATGACGAGGCGAGAGAGCACATTGCTCAGATATTCGCCCTCAAGCGTTACCAGCGAGAGAATGAGATGGGCATCCTCGCGAATGTCGGCGGCGGTCCTGATCCGCAGATCCGACGCGGCGGAGAGCTTGATTGCCCAGACGCCCGAGGGGAAATGGCGGCCGGCATTGAGGCTGGCCGTCGAGGGAATGCCGCGGATGAGAAGCATCGCCTGAGCCGGGATCTTCGCCTCGGCCTCCACCTTCAGCGGCAGGGGCGCCTCCGAACCGGCGTTGACCTGAACGATTGCAGGAACTTTGATCGTGACCGATTTCGCTTCCGCAATCGCCATTGGGGCGGCTGCGCATAGCGAAAAATAAAAGGCCGCGAACAAGTAATACAATGCCGCATATACCTTTTTCATCAGTCCTCCAGCGCCAACTCCGGATTCCTCAAAGCTTCCTCGCGCTCTACGCACGCGATAGAGGTCTAAATGGATGTTAGTAATCAAACTGAAAACGTCGCTGCGGAATAACTGAATCGCCAAAAGGCATAAGTACTATCCGCAGTTATGTTCATTTTATGTTCGAAAAGCAATTGCCGCTATGCCACTACAGCCATGTCAAGTTGTCAAGCAGTCGATATTGTTATCCAGACTGGGATATTCGGGTTTTTGAATTCTGAAATTTTATTGACAACTCCCAGCCATTAACAGTTTAACGTAACCAGTATGTTGAGCTTACAGACCAGTGATGAGGGACTCATGAAGCGGGCATTTTTGATTGCAGTCGCGTTTGGCTTTTCGATCGGAGGAGCAAGCGCCGCTGATACGGCAAGTCCGACAATCGAGGCAATCAAAAAACGGGGAAATGTGATTTGCGGCGCCAATGGCAGCCGCCCCGGCTTTTCGTCTCTTGACAGCAAGGGCGAATGGCAAGGGCTCGACGTGGACACCTGCAGGGCCGTTGCCGCAGCCGTGCTGGGCGACGCCAGCAAGGTGCAACTCGTGAAGGTCACCAGTCAGACCCGCTTCACAGCGCTTCAGACCTCCGAGGTTGACGCGCTGACCGCGAATGTGACGCACACGCTCAGCCGCGATGCAGAACTCGGCGTCGATTACGTCGCCACGACTTTCTATGACGGCCAGGGCTTCATGGTGAAGAAGGACAGCGGCGTCAAATCGGTAAAGGATCTCGGCGGCGCGACCGTATGCGTGCTGCCCGGCTCGACTTCGGAGAAAATCGCCGCCGATGTGTTCCGCGCCAACAATCTGGAATACACGCCCGTCGTGATCGAGGACAAGAACGAGCTTAACACCGCATTCTTCGGCGGCCGCTGTGACGTTCACGTTCAGTCGACCTCCGGTCTCAGCTCCGCCCGTGCAACGGTCGCCCCCAATCCGGACGACTACGTCATCCTGCCCGGCATTTACGGCAAGGACCCGATGGGACCGGTGGTCCGCCAGGGAGACGCAGGCTGGAGAGATGTCGTCAACTGGACGGTTTACGCCATGATCGCCGCCGAGGAGCTTGGCATCACGTCGGAAAATGTGGACGAGAAGAAAGCCTCGGACGATGCGGAAACGAAACGGCTTCTCGGAACCGACGGCAAGCTCGGCGAAGCGCTGGGACTTCCGGCCGACTGGGCCTATCAGGTCGTCAAGCAGGTCGGCAATTACGGCGAAGTCTTCAATCGCAATGTCGGCGAAGGCTCGCCCCTCAAGCTTGAGCGCGGCGTCAACGCACTCTGGACCGAGGGCGGGCTGATGTACGCTCCGCCTTTCAACTGAGTTCTGAAAGGGCGGCTGCCCCCTGTTCTCGGCGAAAGTTGCTCAAGAAAGGACTTTCTCTGTCGACATCAGAGCCAATCATGTGGACCGTGGCTTGCGGGCGGGGCTATAATGGCCCCGCTTTTCATTTTTCGCACGTAAGACATGATCCAGACACCGGCAGCCGTCAAAAGGCCCCAGCCGACATTGCGCCGTCCCTGGATCGGGCTCTCCGACATATGGCATAATCTCACTTTCCGCGCCTGGTTCTATCAGCTCGCGGTCATCGGCTTTATCCTGCTGAGCGCCGCCTATCTCATCGGCAACGCGCAGGACGCGCTTCGCAGCCTCGGCATCTCGACAGGCTTCGACTTCCTCTTCGAGCCCGCCGGTTTCGACATCGGCGAAAAGCCCATCGCCTTCCAATCGACCGACAGCTTTGCGCGCGCCTACGCGGTCGCACTGCTCAATACGCTCAAGGTCGCCGCGATCAGCATCGTCCTAGCGACCCTCATCGGCGTCACGATCGGCATAGCGCGCCTGTCCTCGAACATCCTGATCCGCGGCTTTGCCTCCTTCTATGTCGAGTTGTTCCGCAACACCCCGCAACTGGTGCAGCTGATCTTCTGGTATGCGGTGATCACGCAGCTGCCGCCGGTGAGGCAGGCGTTATCGGTTCTCGATGTCGCATTTCTGAGCAATCGCGGCCTCGTGGTTCCATGGCCGATGGAAGCGGAAATCTTCGCCGGCGTGATCGGCGCATTTCTGGCTTCCGGGGTTCTGGCCGCCCTGTTCATCCGCTGGACCGACAAACGGCGGCGGATGACCGGCCGGAAGCAGCAAGCGGCATTGCCCACGGCCGCAGCCATATTCTTCGCCGCGCCACTGCTCATCTGGGCCGTCTCCGGCGCGTCGACCGCAGTATCCGTGCCGCAACTGCAAGGCTTCAATTTTCGCGGCGGCGCAACGCTTTCGCCCGAATTCATTGCGCTGCTGCTGGGACTGTCGCTCTACATCGCGGCATTCATCGCCGAAATCGTCCGCTCCGGCATCCAGTCCGTGGGCCGGGGCCAGATCGAGGCGGCGCGCGCCATCGGCCTCAGCCAGTCCGACATCTATCGCAAGGTCATCCTGCCGCAGGCCTTGCGCGTCATGGTGCCGCCGACCGCCGCCCAATATGTGAGCCTTGTGAAAAACTCTTCGCTCGGCGTCGCCATCGGCTATCCGGAGCTGTTCAACATCAACAACACGATCATCACGCTGAGCGGGCACACGGTCGAGGCGATCGGCATCATGATGGCGATCTATCTCTCCATCTCCTTCAGCATCGCGGCGCTGATGAATCTCTACAATCGCCATGTGCAGATCCGGGAGCGGTGATCGTGACAGCAAGCCGCGCCATTTCCACCGCCATACCGAGGACGCATCCGCGTATTCCGCCCCCTGCCGCCGAGCGCGGCATCATCCTGTGGCTGCGCCGCAACCTGTTCAACAGCGTGTTCAACACGGCCATGACGCTCTTCGCTCTCTGGGCGCTGTTCGTCACCCTGCCGGAGTTGATCCGCTGGGGCGTTCTCGACGCCGTCTGGCACACGGAAGACCCCACTATCTGCCGCACGGCGGCTGGCGCGTGCTGGGCCGTGATCGCGGAGAAGCACCGCGTCATGATGTTCGGCACCTTCCCCTATGACGAGCATTGGCGCGGCCTTCTGGTCATCGCCATCGTGTTCGGCATGGCGGCCGTCTCGACGATCAGGCGCTTCTGGTCGTACTGGCTGTTCGCCGCCTGGATCGGCGCGACGATCATCGTCCTGATGCTGATGCTTGGCGGCGTCTTCGGCCTGCGGCCGATCGGCACGCATCAATGGGGCGGAGCGCCGCTAACGCTCGTCCTGTTCATCGGCACGGTTGTCGGCGGGATGCCGTTGGCGGTGTTGCTCGCGCTCGGGCGGCGCTCCGAACTTCCCGCGATCCGCGCCGTTTCGGTGGGCTTCATCGAGATCGTGCGCGGCGTGCCCCTGATCACGGTCCTCTTCATGGCCTCGCTCATGTTCCCGCTATTCATGCCGGAGGGCGTGACCATCGACAAGTTCCTGCGGGCGCAGATCGCGATGATCCTGTTTTTTGCCGCCTATGCCGCCGAAGTCGTGCGCGGCGGGCTGCAGGCGATCCCGCGCGGCCAGTACGAGGCAGCCGACACGATCGGCCTCAGCTACTGGCAGAAGACCAGCCGCGTGATCCTGCCGCAAGCCATGCGCATCGTGCTGCCTGCGCTCATGAACGACATCATCCGCGCTTTCAAGAACACGACCTTCGTCAGCATCATTGGTCTGTTCGACGTGCTGCGCGCAACCTCGACTGCGCTGCAGGACCCGTTGTGGGTTTTGTTCACCATCGAGGCTTACCTGTTCATTTTCCTGCTCTATTTCGTCGTCTGCTTCACCATGTCGAAATATGGCGAACATCTGGAACGCGATCTGGCAAGGGGCCGCAACCTATGAGTTCCGCACACGCACAAATGAATGGCCCGACGCCATCCAATGGTAGCGCAATCATCGAAATGCGCAGCGTGCACAAATGGTTCGGCGATTTCCATGTCCTGCGCGACATCAGCCTGACCGTCGGGCGCGGCGAGAAGGTCGTCATCTGCGGTCCTTCAGGTTCGGGTAAATCGACGCTGATACGCTGCGTCAACCGGCTGGAGGAACATCAGCGCGGGGAAATCGTCGTGGATGGCGAACTGCTCACGCCCGACGTCCGCCGGATCGACTCCATCCGACGCAAGGTCGGCATGGTCTTCCAGAGCTTCAACCTGTTTCCGCATCTGTCGGTCATGGAAAACCTTACGCTCGGCCCGGTTCTCGCGCAGGGCGAACGGCAGGTGGACGCCGACGCGCGGGCCATGGAGTTGCTGGAGCGCGTGAAAATCCCTGAACAGGCGCGGAAATATCCCGGTCAGCTTTCAGGCGGGCAGCAGCAGCGCGTCGCCATCGCGCGGGCATTGATGCTGCGGCCGAAGGTGCTGCTGTTCGATGAGCCGACGTCAGCACTCGATCCCGAAATGATTACCGAGGTTCTGGACGTCATGACCGAGCTGGCGGAGGCGGGCATGACGATGATCTGCGTCACCCATGAAATGGGGTTCGCGCGCCGGGTCGCCGATCTCGTGGTGTTCATGGACGATGGGGAGATCGTCGAAGCCGCTCCGCCGCAAGCCTTCTTCGCCAGTCCGGAAAATGCGCGCACGAGGCTGTTCCTGAGCCAGATCCTGAACTGAACAGCGTTGGCCGCCGGGAGAAATTCGATCCATTTTAATATCTGTACACGCAGTAAATTGAGCTAAGGGGGCACTATTCTTATGGCCATTTCATCAAACGACCCGGCCTTGTCTGCAGAAGTCCTTTCCCGTTTCCGGGACGGTTTCCCTGCCCTGCAAGCCCTCACCTACCTGTCCGTCTGCGACAAGATGATCCTCCACGACCGGGTGCGCGCGGGGATCGACAAATTTCTCGACCGGCTGGCGATGGCTGCGGCCAATCGGACCGATCACGAGGTTTTCGTGACAAGCGCCAAGGAGAAGTTCGCCCGGCTGGTCAACGCGCCCGCCGAAACCATCGCCGCTATCCGCAACGTCTCGGACGGGGTCAACAGCTTCGCCTGGGCGCTGCCGCTCGGCGAGGGCGACAATGTCGTCATCACGGCTGAATCCGAACATCCCAACAACGTCTATCCCTGGCTCCGGCAAAAGACGCGCGGCGTGGAACTGCGCCTCGTCCTCGCCAAACCGGATGGACAGCTCGACGTGGACGCCATGATTGCGGCCATGGATGGCGGCACACGGATCGTCACGGCTGCATCCGTCACCTTCGCGCCTGGCCATCGCACCGATCTTCAGCGTCTCGGCGAAGCCTGCCGCAAGCGCGACGTCTTTCTGCTCGTCGACGGCGTACAATCGGCCGGCATCATTCGCCATGACCTCTCCGCCGAGCCCATAGACGGCTTCGTCACCTCGACATCCAAGGGCCTCCTTGGGCTTTACGGCTTCGGCTTCCTCTACGCCTCACCGAAATGGATCGACCGTCTGGAGCCGGCCTATCTGTCCCGGCCCGCCGTGCTGCAGAAGACCGACGACCATTCCGCAATGGGCGGCTTCGACTACGAACTCCAGCCGGACAGCCGCCGCTTCGAGCTCGGCAGCCTCAATCTTGCCGGCGCTTACGCGGCGGACGCCTCGCTCGACATGCTGCTGGAACTTGGCGCGGACGCGATCGAAGCGCGCGCGCTTGGACTTGCGGCGTTGCTCAACGAAAAGCTCAAGGGGATAGGCCTCGCCCCCGCCGTTCCGGGCTCCGGGCCGGCGCATAGCCATATCCTCACGCTCGGCCAGCTCGATGCGGGCGGACATGGCTTTTCCAGCGATCCGCTCGTCGAGCCGCTTTCCGCACATCTGAGCGCCAACAAGATTATCCACACGATCCGGCGGGGACAGCTTCGTTTCGCCTTTCATGCCTATAATAATGAAGCCGACGTCGAGCGCACGGCGGAGCTCTTGCGCGAAGGACTCGACATGGCCAACCGGCAAAATTCAGGATGAACGAATGACGCCAGCAAATCCGATCCGCATCGACCTTGGGTCCGACACGGCGACACGACCCGGCGCGGGAATGCGCCAGGCCATGGCCGAAGCGCCCGTTGGCGACGAGCAGCGCGGCGAAGACCCCTCCGTCAACGCGCTGAACGAGCGTGTCGCGTCGCTGCTCGGTCAGGAAGCGGCGCTGTTCCTTCCATCCGGCACGATGTGCAATCAGATCGCCATCGCCGTTCACTGCCGTCCCGGCGACGAAATCATCGCGGCCGAGGGCTCGCATATCGTCAGCTATGAGGGAGCGGGCGCGGCGGTCTTCGCGGGCAGCTTCGTGCGGACCATCGAATCCAGGACCGGCATCTTCACCAAGAGCGATCTCGCGGCAGCGATAGGGAGCCCGTACATCAAGACGCCGCGCACACGGCTTGTTTCGGTCGAGCAGACGCATAATCGCGGCGGCGGCGCGGTCTGGCCGCTTGAAACTTTGCGCGAGATCATCAATACGGCCCGCGCGCATGACCTCCTTTTGCACATGGACGGGGCGCGGCTGCTCAACGCCGTCGTCGCATCCGGCGTTTCGGCAAGCGATTATGCCGCCCCGTTCGACAGCGTCTGGCTCGATCTTTCCAAGGGGCTTGGCGCGCCGGTGGGCGGCGTGCTGGCCGGGTCGCGGGATTTCATCGCGGCGGCCAATGTCTGGAAACACCGTTTCGGCGGCGCGATGCGTCAGGCTGGCATCATTGCCGCCGCCGGGCTTTACGCGCTGGATCATCACGTCGAGCGGCTGGCCGAGGATCACGCCAATGCGAAGGATTTCGGCGCGCGGATCGCCGCCCTTCCCGGCATTCGGTTGGAGCATGATAATATCGAGACCAATCTGGTGTTCTTCGATGTCGGCGGCGCCGGCCTTAGCGCGCCTGCCATTTCGGAGAAGCTGCTCGCGCGCGGCGTGCGCATCGGGGTTGCAGGCGAGACCAGAATGCGCGCCGTCACCCATCTCGACGTCAGCGCCGACCACATCCGCGAAGCGGCCGACGCCATGGCCGAGATCTTGAACTGAACGGCCTCTTCACGGCATTGCCGCACCAAGCGTCCCTGCCCTATCCCGTCGCGCGCGCCCGCGCCGCCGCGCGTCTGGCCCGGAACTCCCGCACCTGCTGATCGGCAAGCACGCCGAACAGAATTACCGACCCCATCACGGCAAAATTGAGCGAGCTGGGAATACCGAGCAGGTTGACGAGATTTTGCAGCACCTGCAGCAGGATCGCGCCAAGCACGACACCGGCGATGGACCCTTCGCCGCCGCGCAGGGAACAGCCTCCAAGCACCGCCGCCGCGATTGCGTAAAGCTCGTAGAAGCCGCCATGCGAGGCGGGCGAGATCGAGCGCGTGTACATGGCGAAGAAAATCGCCGCGATTGCCGTCAGCACCGTGCAGATGACATAGGCCGATATGATAACGAAACGCGTGTTGATGCCGGAAAAGCGCGCCGCTTCCTCGTTCTTGCCGACAGCGTAGAGATGCCGTCCGTAAACGGAGCGATGCAGCACCACCCACATGATGGCGGCAATGATCAGCATGGCGATGAAGGAATGCGGAATGCCGAAGCTTCGTCCCACGGTCAGCCATTCCAGCGTCGGGAAGCTCACGCCGAAACCGAAGCCCGCCGTTGCATCCGCCGTGTAGAAGCGCGCGATGCCGCGATAGATCAGCAAACCGCACAGCGTGACGATGAACGGCTGAAGGCGCAGCTTCGTCACGAGAAGGCCGTGCGACAGGCCGAGCACAGCGCCGAGCGCGAGCATCAGCGCCGCCGCAAGCGGCCACGGGACAGCAAGATCCACGATCAGGTTGACGAACAGCACGCCGAGTAGCGCGATCACCGAGCCGACCGACAGGTCGATGCCGCCGGTGATGATGACGAAGGCCTGGCCGATGGCGAACAGGCCGAACAACCCGACAAGATTGGCCGTATTGGCGACATTGATCGGCGAGAGGAACAGCGGATTGATCACGGCAACGATCGTGCCGACGACCAGAATCAACACCAGAAGGCCAAGATCCTTTTTAAACATTCACGTCCCCGTCTCCTGCCTTGAACGCTCCGCCAGTCACACGCAGCATCCCTATCCGTTCGCTTCCATACCCAGCGTTTCGGGAGCCATCGCCGCCGCCGACTGTTGCCGCTCGGGTTCATGCCCGACCGCCAGCCTCAGGACGTTGCGCTCGCTGAAATCCGGCCTCTCCAGAATGCCGCTGATACGCCCCTCATGCATGACCGCGATACGGTCGCTCACGCCGATGATTTCCTCCATGTCGCTGGAAATCATCAGCACCGCGACGCCCGCATCGGCCAGCCCGCGCAGCATCGCATAGATTTCGGTCTTCGCGCCGACGTCGATGCCGCGCGTCGGCTCGTCGAAAATCAGCACGCGCGGGTTCATCGCCAGCCATTTCGCGAGCACGACCTTCTGCTGATTGCCGCCGGACAGCCAGCCGGTCAGCATCGCCACGTCCGGCGCACGGATGTTGATCCGGTCCTTCTGCTCGCGGGCGTTGGCCATCATTGCGCGGTCATTCACAAGTGAACGGCGGGCAAAAGCGGACAGGTTGGGCAGGGCGATATTCTCGGCGATGTCGAGATCCAGCAGCAGCCCGAAACGTTTCCGGTCCTCCGGGATCAGATAAATACCATGGGCGATCGCCTCGGCTGGAGACCGCGTCGTGATCTCCCGGCCATCGAGCCGGATCGCCCCGCCGATCAATGGATCGACGCCGAACAATGCTCGCGCCAGTTCCGTCCGGCCAGCGCCGATCAGTCCGGCGAGGCCAAGGATCTCGCCGCGCCGGACAGCGAGCGAAACAGCATGGGTTGGATAGGTTTCCGTGCGGCCTTCGAGGATTTCCAGCACATTTTCGCCGGGCGGCGCGGCCGGCGGCGTATAGAGGGATTTCAGATCACGCCCGATCATCAGGCGGATCATGGCGGCGTGGTCGATCTCGCCCTTGCTCAGCGCGCCGACCATCCGTCCGTCGCGTAGCCCGACGACGCGGTCGGCGCATTGCGCGATCTCGTTGAGCCTGTGCGAGATGAAGATCACGCTGACGCCTTCCCGCTTGAGATCCGCGATCACGCGCATGAGACGATCCGTTTCGGACAGCGTTAGGCTCGATGTCGGCTCATCCATGATCACGAGCCGCGCATTCAGCGACAGCGCCTTGATGATTTCCAGAAGCTGGCGCTGCGCGATCGACATTTCCGCCACCGGCGTATCGCAGGAAAAATCCACGCCAAGCCGTTCCAGCAGCGGCCGCGTATCCGCATGGAGCTTGCGCTGATCGACCAGCCGCAGCGGTCCTCCTTTGAGCGGTTCGCGGCCAATGAAGATGTTTGCGGCGGCGTCGAGATTGTCGAACAGGTTGAGTTCCTGATGGACGAATGAGATCCCGGCGGCGAGAGACTCCGGCACGGTCAGTGCGGAGCGCTCCTCGCCATCGATCCGTATGCGCCCCTCACTTGGCTCGACGATGCCGCCAAGCACTTTCATCAGCGTCGACTTTCCAGCGCCATTCTCGCCGATCAACCCGATGACTTCGCCTGGCGCAACGGTCAGAGATACCCGGTCGAGCGCGACGACACCGGGATAAGTCTTGCCGATTTCGATCAGTTCGAGAAAGGGTTCGGCCATTCGGCAAACCTCCTTGCCGGATGCGGAAGGGCTTGAAGCGGTATCGGTCAGACACGTCAAAACCGGCACGCACGAATGCGTGCCGGCAGCTGCATCAGGGAAGACACCGCTTCGGCGAGAAGCGGATCACTTGCCAAGGGTTTCCTTGAGGTTCGTCTCGAACTCATCGACATTGCCCTTGTCGATGACCTTGGTCGGAACGATGATCAGTCCGTTCTCGGGAACATCCGACTTGTCGCCTTCGAGATATTTCGCCATCAGCTTCATGCCCTGATAGCCCCACTCGTAAGGCTGCTGCACGACGGTTCCGGCGAAATGCCCTTCGCGGATCGCGCCCAGCGTGATCGGATCTTCGTCGAAGGCGATGACGGTTATCTCGCCGAGCTTGCCTGCGGCCTGCAATGCTTCGTAGATCTTCGGCGGATTGTAGGAATAGAAGCCGACCATGCAGTTGATGTCGGGATTGGCGGCAAGCACGTCATCCACATTGCTGCGGGCGCGGGCGAAATCCACGTCGTCAGCGCGCACATCGACCAGTTCGATGCCCTTGCCTTCGACAGCCTTCTTGAACCCGTCTATGCGCTCCACCGCGTTGTCCGCCCCGATGAAACCGACAAAACCCATACATTTTCCGCCATCGGGCAGCGCCTTGACGGCGATCTCCCCGGCCTGCACGCCGGCGTCGGTATTGGATGAGCCGATATAGGCGATACGGTCGCTTTGCGGCGCGTCGCTATCCGTTGTGAACAGCGGCACCTGGGCTGCGATACGGTTGAAGGCGTCGGTCGAGGTCTTGGGGTCGACCGAAGAAATCATGATGGCGTCGACGCCTGCCGCGACGAGATCGTCCATGAGCGCGTTCTGGAGCGCCGCCGTGCCCTGCGCCGGATAGCGGAACATCAGCTGGTAATTCGGCAACTCTTCCTGGGCTTTACTGACGCCTGCTTCCGCAAGTTTCCAGAAGTCCGAAGCCGCGTTCACGACAAAGGCGAGTTGCTTCTTCTCGTCCTGAGCCTGCGCCGGGTTTCCGGCAAGCAGAAAGGCTGCGGCCAGAGCCGCCGCAATATAAGCTTTCATCATTTCCTCCCAATAGGTGCGATTTCTTGATCTTGATCCGAAATCATCTTGGATCGTCACCTGCGGGGATCGTCTCATCCTGCGCTAATTCTGTCAATGCATCATTATTAGTAAAATATTAACACCTTAAAAAACAAACAGTTAGCTTGACAGCTTGCTGTGCCCGGAGGCCGAATGTATTACTACACAAACCGGGAAGCACACGGGACGCTGTCCCGCCCTGGAAATGCCGACGGCGGCCTGGGGGCTGACACGCTGACCGGCGGAGCCGGACGCGACCGTTTCGCCTACCATTCCGTCGAGGAGGGCGGTGACACGATCACCGATTTCGAGACCGGACCGGCCGGCGACGTCATCGACCTGTCCGTCTTTGCGGCAAGATGGAACTGGGCCGACGCGGACATCGTCAAAGCGGGCTATGCGCGTTTCGTTCAGGATGGCGACAATGTTCTCGCTCAGGTCGATCAGGATGGCGGCGGCGACAATTTCGTCACGCTGGCTACCTTGCTCGACGTGGATGCATCCCTGCTCAGCCACGCGAATTTCCACACGGCCCTCTGGGCGCCGAAGGCAACCGAGGCAACGCAGGAGGAAGCCAGCTTTCCCCCGGATGATGGCGTCTCTTTCAACTATCCGCCCGGCGCAAGCGCGAATGCGCTTTACGGGACGCTGGGCATGGACGTGCTTCGAGGCGATGACGCCAACAACATGCTGTTCGGTCTGGACGGCGATGACCGGCTCTACGGACTCGGCGGTGACGATCTGCTCGTCGGCGGCAGTGGCAATGACACCCTGATCGGAGGGGACGGCGATGACATGCTCGAAGGGGGCGACGGAGCCGATACGCTGAGCGGCGGGCTGGGTTCCGATACGGCGACCTATCAGAATTCCAAGACAGGCGTCACCGTCCACCTTGCCGACAGCAGCCAGAATGCCGGCGACGCTACCGGGGACATACTTTTTTCCATAGAAAACGTGATCGGCAGCGACTTCGGCGATACGCTGATCGGCAGCTACACGAGCAACCGGCTGGAAGGCAGAGGCGGCGACGACATTCTCCAGGGCTCGCGCGGCTCCGATACGCTTCTCGGCGGCGATGGAGACGACTGGCTCGATGGCGGGCCGGGCAAGGATGTGCTTGAGGGCGGAGCGGGAGCGGACAGCTTCTATTTCGCCTCCGCCGCTGAAGCGGGAGACACCATTCTCGACTTCACGACCGGCGAGGACAAGATCGTGCTCTCGGCGGCAGGCTTCAGTCTCGCTCTGGACGAAAATTTCAGCTTCGAAGCGGCGGCGAACATCTATCTCTATCAGGGCAACGCCGCCTATACCGCATCCAGCGGACCATCATTGCTCTACAACACGACCAATGGACGACTGCTGTGGGATGCGGATGGTCATGGCGAGGAAAAAGCACAGTTGCTGGCGATTCTCTCCAACGCTCCGGAGATTACCTATGACGACTTCCTGATCGTTTAGAGCGAGGTCCGGTAAAACGGACGCCATTGTTGGGAAAACGAGCTTGAAACAAACAATTGGAGATCGCGATCGTCTCAGACGGAAACGATCTCAACCTGGCGGCTTGCGGCTGCTGGCGGGATCGCTGTGATCCCGCCAGCAGCTACTGCAACACTGTGAAAAGGACCGTACAATGACCCCGCACAGTCCGGCAGGTTTCCGGTTTCCGCGATCTGCACCGGCTTCCAGCGACCGTCGATGAGGCGATTCCTTCATTCTTGCCTGAACATTCTCTCGCGGCGCGCCGGGCCAGCACGCGGCCACAACGTGGGGCCTGACGAACCGATCTCGGTCCTGGCGATTCTCGCTTCGATGCGCAGCGCCATTGTGGGCATTGCGGCCTTTTCCGGCGTCATCAACCTGCTCGCATTGACCGGCTCGCTGTTCATGCTGCAGATTTATGACCGCGTTCTGCCTAGCCAGAGCGTGCCGACACTCATTGCCCTGACAGCCATCGTCGCGGGACTTTTCCTGTTTCAGGGCGGTCTGGACATCATACGGTCCCGGCTGCTCGTGCGTGTCGGGTCGCGCGTCGATGAAATTCTGGGTGAGCGGACCTATCGGGCAGTGCTCGCCCTGCCCTTGCGCGCCCAACCCGCCGGCGACGGCCTCCAGCCGGTCCGCGATCTCGACACGGTCCGAAGTTTTCTTTCTGGCCCCGGCCCCAGCACCCTGTTCGATCTTCCATGGATTCCGGTCTATCTGGCCTTCGTCTATCTGCTGCATCCGCTTCTCGGATTGCTGGCGACACTCGGCGCGGGGCTGCTGCTCGGGCTGACGCTGCGCGCTCTCGAAGAAATCCGCCAGCGAAGCCGTCACTCATGGCCAGCAACGTCAGGGCCTGTCCGCTGAAGGCGTCAGAAACGCCGAAGTCCTGCGCAGCATGGGTTTTGCCGACCGCATGGTCGAACGCTGGCTCGCGGCAGGCGAACAGCATCTCCATGCGCACCAGAGCGCCAGCGACGTCGCAGGCGGGTTCGGCGCAATGGCGCGGGTGTTCCGGTCGTTCCTGCAAGCCGCCATTCTCGCGACCGGAGCCTATCTGGTCATCAAGGGCGATCTGTCCGCCGGAGCGATCATTGCCTCTTCGATAGCCTCGTCACGCGCGCTGGCTCCGATCGATCTGGCAATTGGGCAATGGACGTCCTTCATCGCGGCGCGTCAAAGCGCGGAACGGCTTGAGGAATTGCTTCAGTCGCCGCTCGCAAGGATAAAGGCCGCACCTCTGGCGCTGCCGGCGCCGCTCCGCGAACTGACGGTGGAAGCCCTGACGGCGACCGCCCCTGGCCTGAACGTGCCGCTCATCCAGAATGTCAGCTTCAAGCTTCAGGCTGGACAGGGGCTCGGCATCATCGGACAGAACGCAGCCGGCAAGTCGACGCTCGTGCGCGCTATCGTCGGCGCATGGCCGATCCTGCGCGGCAATGTCAGGCTCGACGGCGCCGCGCTCGACCGTTGGCATCCGGCGGAACTTGGGCGGCATATCGGCCATCTGCCACAGGACGTCGAACTCTTCGACGGAACGATTGCGGAGAACATTGCCCGCTTCGACCCGAAGGCGGACTCGTCAGCAATTCTGGAAGCGGCGCAGGCGGCGAGCGTCCACCAGATGATCCTGCGCCTGCCGAACGGCTATGAAACCCGCATCGGCCGGGACGGAGAAGCGCTGTCGAGCGGCCAGCGCCAGCGCATCGGCCTGGCGCGCGCCTTTTTCGGCAATCCGTTCCTGATCGTGCTCGACGAGCCAAGCGCCAATCTCGACACGGAAGGCGAAGAAGCGCTCACCGGCTCCATCCGCCGCGTGATGGATCGGGGCGGGATCGTGCTCGTCGTCACGCACCGTCCCAGCGCGATTGCCGCGCTCGAACTCGTGGCCATCATGAACGACGGACGGCTGCAATATTTCGGCAAGAAGGCGGAAGTGCTGCGCCAGACATTGAAACCGGTTCAGGATCACCCAGAGGAACCACAGGCCAGCGCGGACGAAGCGCCGGGCCGTGCTTCCGGTTGAGGCGGACATGCGTTCAAAAGGTTCAAAAAGCCCCGGCATCTCCAGCGCGACCAATGCCGCGATCAAGCACCATTTGCGGCTCGGGCTTGCGCTCTGCATATTGCTTGTCGCCGGTGTCGGCGGCTGGGCGGCGACCGCAAATCTGAGCGGCGCAATCATCGCTCCAGCCGCGGTGGTCGTCGAAACCGATGTAAAAAAGGTCCAGCATCAGCTCGGCGGGATCGTCGCGGAGTTGAAGGTCAGGGATGGCGACCGCGTCAAGGCGGGCGATCTGCTCATCCGGCTGGACGCCACGCTGACCGGCGCCAGCCTCGCAATGGTGGAGAAAACGCTGGACGAACTGATGGGACGCCGCGCCCGCCTGCTGGCCGAACGCGAGGGCGGCGAGGCCATCGATTTTCCCGACGATCTTGTCAAACGCGCGCATCCCGGAACGGACGCCGAACGCATCGTGGCCGGTGAACGCCGGCTGCTGGAGGCGCGCAAGGCTGCCCAGTTCGGGCAGGAAGCACAGCTTGATGAGCAGATTGCCCAGTTCAGGCAGCAGGTCGTGGGACTGGAGGCCCAACGGGACGCAAAGTCGCAGGAGATTTCCTTCATTCGCGAGGAGTTGCGCGGCGTGGAAAGCCTGTACGAGAAGAACCTTCTGCCGCTCAACCGGGTTACTGCACTGCGTCGCGAAGCAACGCGGCTGGAGGGCGAAAAGGGGCAGATCATTTCCAGTATCGCGCAGGCGAGGGGCAAGATCGCCGAAACCAGGCTGAAGATCATCCAGGTCACGCAGGACATGCATACCGACGTTCTCCGCCAGCTTCGCGAAATTGAAGGGCGGATCGGCGAGCTGATGGAGCGCAAGATTTCAGCCGAGGACCAGTTCCGCCGCACGGAAATTCGCGCGCCCCAATCCGGTATCGTGCATCAGCTTGCCGTGCATACGGTGGGCGGGGTCATCGGTCCGGGCGAGACGCTTATGATGATCGTGCCGCAGGCGGAGGGCCTGTCCGTGGAAGCGCGCGTTCCTCCTCAGCACATCGACCAGATCCGACTCGGACAGGATGTGCAGGTGCGCTTTACCGCATTCGATCACAACACGACACCGCAACTCACCGGCTCGGTCAGCCTCGTCGCCGCCGACGTCACCCGCGATCAGCGCACAGGCCAAGCCTATTATGCGATCCGGATCGCTGTTGCCGACGAGCAGATCGCACGACTCGAGGCCCTGCAACTCGTGCCGGGAATGCCCGCCGAAGTCTATCTGCAGACGCATATGCGGACCGCGCTGTCCTACCTGGCCAAGCCGCTCACAGACCAGTTTTCACGCGCTTTCAAGGACAATTGAGCCGGAACAGCAGCGCGGGAAAGGCCGGTTTCGCAGAAATATCCACAGCCTCCCCCCGGAACATTACGGACTTTTCCGCGAAAGCCTTGGATTTCCCTCTACCATAAGTTGACACCGTCGCCTGCTGCACGCAGATTGCGGTCTCGGTATTTTAATGTGTGTTTTTCTCGAATGCGCCATAACGCGCCAGGCTGAGGAATATGAATAATTCAGTTTCACTATCGTTCGTGACTGCTTCAGACAAAGACGATAATGATCAGGCCCCTTACATAAAAAAAAAGATAGCTGTCGCAGAACCCAGCCTGTCCGGGAACGAACTCGAATATGTATCGGACTGCTTGCGATCCACGTGGATTTCCTCGTCCGGAAAATATATTGAACAGTTTGAGGATGTGTTCGCAAAGTTTTGCGGAACCCGCCACGCGATTGTTACGAATAATGGAACGACGGCGCTGCATCTGGCGCTCGTCGCGCTTGGCGTTGGGCCGGGGGACGAAGTCATTGTTCCCACGCTGACTTATGTCGCAACCGCAAACGCCGTCAGATATTGCGGCGCTACACCGGTTTTTGCCGATAGCGATCCCGCGACGATGACGATCGATCCGGCCAGCGCAGCCGCCCGGATTTCGGACCGCACGAAGGCCATACTACCGGTACATCTGTATGGTCATCCGGCCAACATGGCCGAAATCAAGGATCTTGCCGTACGCCATGGCCTTGCAATTGTCGAAGATGCCGCCGAGGCGCATGGCGCGCTTTGCGACGGCAATCGGGTCGGCGGCATCGGCGATTGCGGCGTGTTCAGTTTCTTCGGCAACAAGATCATCACGACCGGCGAAGGCGGAGCCGTGACCACGAATGACGACGACCTTGCCGCCAAGCTCCGTCTCTACCGCGGCCAGGGTATGGACCCGGACAGGCGGTACTGGTTTCCAGTGGTAGGCTATAATTACCGCATGACCAATGTCGCTGCTGCAATCGGCGTCGCACAGATGGAGCGTGTCGAACAGAATCTGGCTGCACGCAAGCAGCTTGCCAAATGGTATGCGGACCGCCTGGCGGATCATGCCCATTTGTTTGATTTGCCCGAAACGGCGCCATGGGCATCCCATGTTTTCTGGATGTACACCGTCATTCTTCGCGAAACAGCAACGGCCCCACGCGATCAGGTCATGCAGAAACTCGCTTCGGAACAGATCGAGACGCGCCCGGTGTTTTATCCGATGCACATTCTGCCTCCATACAGGGATGAGTTTGGACATTACCCCGTAGCGGAAAGGCTGGGAGCAAGAGGGATCAATCTGCCGACGCACTGTTCGCTGACCGAAAGCGATGTCGATCGCATCGTGTCCGAACTTGTCAAAGCGGTGTTATCCCTTCAATGAAAGTGGCGCTGTGTTCGTCGTTCGTGCCTTTCATCAATGGGGGAGCGCGATTTATCGTCGACTGGCTGGCCGCGGAGTTGCAGAAGCGCGGCCATCAGACCGAAACGGTCTGGCTGCCATTCGTGGAAGACCCTGACATCATGTTCCGTCAGATGATGGCGTACCGGATGATCGATCTTGCGCAGACGGCTGACAAGCTGATCGCCTTCCGGCCTCCTGCCTATGTCATCCCTCATCCCAACAAGACTCTCTGGTTCATCCATCATTTTCGCACCTTCTACGATCTCTGGGAGTCGCCGCATTGCAGGATGGAGACAAATGCTCAAATGACGGCATTTCGAAACCGGCTGATCGATGCGGACACGACAGCAATCGGCGAGGCAAAGCGCGTCTTTACGAATTCCCGTGTGGTGGCGGACCGGCTGCGGCGTTTCAACGGGATCGACGGAGAAGTCCTTTATCCTCCAATTTACCAGCCGGAACGCTACTGGGCAGGCCCTTATGGAGACGACATCGTTTCCGTCTGCCGTGTTGAGCCGCACAAGAGGCAGGAGCTTCTGGTGGAAGCCATGCGCTTTACCAGATCCGGCGTGAAGCTGCGGCTTTACGGCCTCAGCCACGATGGGAAATATGCAGAAAAATTGCGCAAGCTCGTGCTTCAGCACAAGCTTCAGGACAAGGTCATAATAGATCACCGCTGGATTTCGGAGGAGGAAAAGGTCGAGATCCTGGCACGCGCGCTCGCCGTCGTTTACGCGCCCGTCGACGAAGACAGTTACGGCTATCCGACGCTGGAGGGCGCACACGCGGAACGTCCGATTGTAACGACGCATGATGCCGGGGGAACGCTGGAATTTGTCGAGGATTCGGTGAACGGGTTCATCTGTGATCCGACGCCGGAAAGTCTTGGCTCTGCGTTCGATGCCTTGTTCGAGGATCGGGACCGGACGGTTCGCCTCGGCCGAGCGGCCCGTGCGCGCATTGATGGGCTCCGCATCGACTGGTCCCATGTCGTAGAAAGTGTGCTGGCGTGAAGGTCCTCGTTATCAACAACATGGCGCCTTTCGTGCGGGGCGGCGCCGAAGAGCTTGCGGATCATCTGGTCGCCAATCTGCGAAAGGCGAAAGGCGTCTCCGCCGAATTGATGCGTATTCCATTCAACTGGAATTCCTATGACCGCGTCATTGATGAAATCATGCTGTGCCGCATGATGGAGTTATATTGGGTTGACCGGGTCATCGGACTGAAATTCCCCGCATATCTGGTTCCGCATCGGCATAAGACCATGTGGCTCCTGCATCAATACCGTCAAGCCTATGATCTGTTCGATCGCGGCCTTTCCGACATTCCCAATGATGCTCGCGGCGACGCCATTCGAACCAGTGTCCTGCAAGCGGATAATGACTGTTTTGGCGCAACGAAATCGATGTTCGTGAACAGCCCGACAACGCAGCAAAGGCTGAAAAAATACAACGGCTTTTCCTCGGCCGTCCTCCATCCGCCATTGAACGATCCGGATGCTTTCAGCAATCAATCCTGCGGCGACTACATTTTCGCAGGCGGCCGGGTCAACGCAACCAAAAGGCAGCATCTCCTGATCGAAGCAATGCGGCACTGCAAGAGCGACGTCCGACTTGTCGTAGGGGGGCCACCGGATACGCCCTCTGACGAAGACCGCGTGCGCCAGGCGGCGGCCGATCCGGCCATAGCAGACAAGGTTACGCTCGATCTGGGATTTCTCGAACGATCAAGATTGGCCTGCCACGTTAACAATGCTCTGGCCTGTGCCTACATCCCGATCGACGAAGATTCTGTCGGATATGTAACGATGGAGGCTTTTCAAGCCGAAAAGCCAATGGTCACGACATCCGACTCCGGCGGCGTTCTGGAGATTGTGTTGGATGAAGATACCGGGCTTGTTGTGCGCCCCGAGCCGGAACCTCTCGCAGATGCCATGGACCGCCTTTTCCTTGAGCGCCAACGCGCGCAGCAACTGGGACGCGCCGGACGTGACCTGTGGAGTCGCAAGAACATTACCTGGCCGGCCACCATTGAAAGACTGCTGTCATGAAGATCGGTTGGGTCACTCCAATTCACCATGCTTCCGCTATTGGCCGGTCCGGCATCGGCATTGCGGAAGCGATCGCGAAGGCCGGCGTGGAGGTCGATATCCTGCGCAGCGAACGTGATCGGCTTCTCAAGGAACAGCGCCTTCCAACACGATTGAACATCCATTCGCTCGCCGCGATGCGGAACTACGCTGCCTTGGAGGCCTATGATCTGCTCGTTTACAATATCGGAGACAATGCGGATTTTCATCTGCATGCCGTATCCGCACTGATGCAGGTTCCGGGGGTGTGCATCTTCCATGACTTGCTGATCCTGAATCTCTTCACCGGATGGATGGCCGAAAATAACCGGACGAGCGGCATTCCATCGGCGATTGACGACATCTACGGCGCAGGCGCCTATTCGCCCGCCACACCGGGCGCATGCTATCTGACAAGGGCGGTAAACGATTTTCCCATGCTGGAATGGCTTGCCCCGCGTGCACTGGCGGCGGTTGCCCATGGACGACACTATCTGTCTCGCCTCAGGGAAAGTTGCCCCGGACCGGTTCGGCACATCCCGCTCGCCTACGATCTGCCGGCTGAAATTCCGCCGCCTTCTCACCGGAGCCAAGGCGACGAGTTGCGGCTCACCACCATCGGCCACATCAACCGCAACAAGCTGTGTGCCGAAGTCATCAGGGCAATCGGCGCAACGGCGGTCTTGCGCAAGCGATGCTGCTACCGGCTTGCCGGACCGATATCGGACGAGATGCGCCAGGACCTTGCCGGACTAGCCGAAAGACTGGGCGTCAAACTTCATATTGCCGGCGCAGTTTCAAAATCCGGTCTGGCCAGAGAAATTGAAGATGCGGACATAATGGTATGCCTGCGAAATCCGGTGCTCGAAGGAGCGTCGGCATCCGCCATCGAGGCCATGCTCGCCGGGCGGCCGCTGGTCGTGATCGATCATGGCTTCTACAGGGATCTGCCCGACGATCTGACCATCAAGCTTGCTCCTGATTTCACGATCGAGACGCTGTCGGAGCGGATTTGCTGGCTTGTCGACCATCCCGACCAATGCCGGATGTTGGGCGAGCGGGCGGCAACATGGGCGCGCGACGCGTTCTCATTCGAGACCTATGCAAAATCCTTTATCGAACTTGCGGAAAAAGCCATTGAGAGCAAGCCTTTGCTCGGACTCGCCGCGGATCTTGGCCGCGAGCTATCCGCTCTCGGCGTAAGACCGGACGATCCGGCAACGGCCCGAATAGCGCAAATGGTCTCAGCCCTGTTCTTACCCGGAGATACGTCGTGTCAGCCAAACCGAACATGAATCATGGGAATGCCGACATCCGAATCGACATTGCAATGCAAGCTGCCATGACGGAGTCACGAACCGCGGCAGCCACGCCGTTTCAATATGCTCGCCCAGCGAAAAAGCCGCGTGGCATCAGAAAGGTCATGCGAGAAGTTGCGCGTCCGTTCAAACAGGCGCTACAGATCGTGAGGCAGTCCGATGGCGGATTTTCCGCGCCCCCACGAGAGACGGAATTCAGACGCCTTTCGGCAATGCTCGAAACCATGCAAGCGCCACGCCTGCGACAGATGAAAATACTGCAAGATCAGCAAGATGCAATTATCTCTTCAGTGAACGAAATGCGTCAAGAGCAGGCGGCAATGCACCGCCGCTGCCAACGACAGCCGATCCCGACGGCCATCGGGTTTCAGCTCCTGCGCCTCGATGACCGCTATATGGCTCTGCCGGAAACAGATTTCGCGCTACTCGCGTATTTGATCGACACGCCTGTCTATGAGCCAGGCGTTGCCTCGGTGCTGCGCCAGTTTGCTGCCGGGGCAAACTATATCATCGAAGTGGGCGCCAATATCGGAATACATACGGTCACGATGGCGCGAGAGATGCGATCAGGCGGAACGGTCCTCGCCCTCGAACCAACGCCCCTGACATTCAAGGCGTTGCAGATCAGTTTGACCCTCAACGGCATCAGTTCGCGCGTCCACGCGCATCAAATCGCGAGCGGATCATCCGCTGGCTCGCAGCTTTTGTATCTGCACCCTGTTTCGGGGCAGAATTCTCTCATCGCATGGCCGGAAGCAGGCGAAGATACGCTGTCTGTCGACGTATCTCCGCTCGATGATCTGGTTCCGCCAGGAACAGTCGTCGATCTCGTCAAGATTGACGCTGAAGGCGGCGAATATGACACCCTCAAGGGCATGGATCGCATCCTCGCCGAAAACCCCGATATTGTGATCGTTCTGGAGTTCTCCCACGTGCATTTCAGCCGTGCCGGCGTAATGCCGAGCCAATTGGTCCAATCGCTGGCGGATCGCAATTTATCGCCCTATCTGATTGATGAAGTGACCGGAAAACTCGGCCATTTCGATCTCGAAATGGTTTTGGCAAAGCCATCCGCCAACATCCTTTTTGGACGGCGCTCGACTCTCAAGATGGATTTGATGGACGGATCATGATAGTCGCGTTTGGCTCGAGGCATGCGGCCTTCGTGATCATTGGGGCCGGCGGCCATGCAAGCGTGGTCACTGACCTGCTGCAGGTCATGGGCGTCGAGATCCGCGGGCTGACCGATCAGAGTAAAGCGCCGCAGCACGCAACGGTGCTCGATGCTCCGATCCTGGGGGATGACAGCGTGCTGCAACGGTTCGCGCCTTCGCAGCTATGCCTGGCGAACGGATTGGGCGTTCAGCCCCGTCTTCGGGAGGAAGACCCGCCGGATCCTGGAACCGCCCTGAGACGCCGTGTCTTCGAAAGGTTGAACGCCTCCGGTTACAGCTTTCCGCCGATCCGGCATCCAGGCGCCATTGTCGCCAGTTCCGCGACCGCCGGCGCCGGCTCCCAGATCATGGCCGGGACAGTCATCCAGTCACGCGCCGTCATTCATGAAAATGCCGTCATAAATACCGGCGCATCGGTCGATCACGACTGCATCGTGCAGGCTCATGCGTTCATTGCGCCGGGGGTCATCGTCTGCGGCAGCGTCAAAATTGGCGCAGGCGCGCTCATCGGGGCGGGCGCGATACTCCTGCCCGGCGTCGAGATTGGCGAACATGCTCTCGTCGCGGCAGGAGCTGTTATCCGACACGATGTCGGCGACCGGGAATTTGCGGGATAGCTGTCCGCAATGTCCAAATCGAAGGACCACGGTTTTCCCGAATGGCTTGATAGCGCCGTTCAGGACGCGGCCGACGGGTGCATGCAACTATGGCCCAACCAAGACGCGCCACTTCGAACGAAAAGTCATGAAAAACTGAAAATCACGGTTCCATTGGTCGGGGCGGCAAGATTCGAACTTGCGACCCTCTGGTCCCAAACCAGATGCGCTACCAGGCTGCGCTACGCCCCGATCCTGAACATGAATGCGCCTTTCTCACCGTTTTTGCCGTCGAACGCAAGTCAAAATCGGAGATTTGCCTAACGTATCCGGAGAGACCGCTCGTCCGGCACAACCAGGCGCCTCAGCCCGCAGCGGCGCGCTCATGCCCTGGCAGGCGCATCCGGGCCTCGATAAGCCGAAGCAGAAGAGTCAGCGTGCCCGACAGGACCAGATAGAGCACGATCGCGTAAAGGAAGATTTCAAGGCTGTAATTGCGGGCGAAGATCGTGCGGGTCTGTCCCATCAGGTCGAGCACCGTGATGGTGGAGACGAGCGCGCTGCCTTTCAGCAGCAGGATGACCTCGTTCGAATAGGCCGGCCAGGATATGCGCAGCGCCTGCGGCAACACGATCCGGCGCATGGTCGTCCACCAGCCCATGCCCGCCGCTGTCGCCGCCTCAAGCTGCCCGCGCGGAACATTCACGATCCCGCCACGGAAGATCTCGGCGGAATAGGCGGAGGTATTGATGGTCAGCACGATCAGTCCGACCGTGTAGCCGTCGCGGAACAACGGCCAGAACGGCCCCAGCCCCTCCGCTCCGAGCGCGCCGAAACCGAAATAGAACACCCATAGCTGGACCAGCAACGGGGTGCCGCGAAATACGTAGCTGTAAATATAGGCCGGGATACTGAGGATCGGCACGCGGGATGTCCGAGCCAGTGCGAAGGCGATCGCCAGAACGAAGCCGATCACCGTGGAGAGCGCCAGAAGTTCGATGCTGACGAAAAAGCCGTCAATGAAGCGCGGACAGAACTCGGCGAACATCTTCGGCGAAACCGGCCTCAGCCCGGCGCAGACGGCGTCGGAAAGCCAGAGCTTGGCGTCGAAATAAGCCCTCATCACCCCGTTCATGTCGGCCTCGCCATGCCGCGTTGCGCCCGGCGTTCGAGCCGGTCGCGCATGATGTCGGAAAGTCCGGTCAGCACAAGATAGAGCGCGCCCGCCGCAAGATAGAACGTCAGCGGCGCGCGGGTGACTTCACTGGCGATCTTGGCCTGACGCAGAAGATCGTCAACGGCGATGACGGCTGCGAGCGAGGTGTCCTTCAGCAGCACCATCCAGAGATTGCCGAGGCCGGGTATCGCGAAGCGCCACATTTGCGGCAGTCGCACACGCAAGAAGATCTGGCGGTCGGACATGCCACAGGCGATGCCCGCCTCGATCTGACCGCGCGGCACGGCCAGATAGGCGCCCCGGAAGACTTCCGCCGCATAGGCGCAGAAAATCGCGGCAAGGCCGATGACGGCGGCAAGAAAGCGTGGCATCTCGAAAGCCGTGGTAATACCCACAAGCTGGAGCGCGGACTGTATCACGCGCTCGCTGCCGAAATAGACCAGCAGCAGAATGAGAAACTCCGGCGTCGCCCTGATGAAGGCGGTGTAGGTCTCGGCAATGGCGCGCAAGGCCGCAAATCTGGACAGCTTGGCGCCCGCCAGCAGCAGGCCAAGAACGAGCCCGATTCCAAGAGCGCAGATTGCGAGCTGCAATGTGATCAGGCAACCGGCGAGCAGTTCGTCGCCCCACCCTGCATCGCCATAGCTCAGCAATTGCATCATCGAATACCAAAGCTCAAATTATCAATGCGAACAGGCCGATAGCAATATGCCGCGCGGGTGATCCGCACGGCATATGCCAGTTTCCCTTAAGCAGGCATCCCATCAATAGATGTCGAACGGGAAATATTTCTCGTTGATTTCGGCGTATTTGCCGTTGTCACGGAGCGCCTTGAGGGCGGCGTTGAACTTATCGCGGAGATCGTCCTCGCCCTTGCGGACGGCGATGCCGATCACGTCGTCAATATCGATCCGGTCACCGACGAATTCGTAATCGGCCTTGTCTTTCAGCCAGTCATGCGCGGGGTAGACGTCGGAGACGAGCGCGTCCAGGCGTCCGGCCTCAAGGTCGCTGTAAGCGGCGGTCTGCGTGTCGTAGAGCTTGACGGTCGAGCCACGGCCGAGATTGTCTTCGGCCCATGTCGCCGAAACGGTTGCGCGCTGAGCGCCTACTGTCTTGCCCTTCAGGTCGTCGGCGCCGGAAATGCCGCTGCCCTTCTTCGCGACCAAGCGCAGATAGTTGGAATAATAGCGGTCGGTAAAGTCGACCATTTCCTTGCGCTCGTCGGTGATCGACATGGATGCAACGATGGCGTCGTATTTCTTGGCGACGAGACCGGGGATGATGCCGTCCCAGTCCTGCGCGACGATCTCGCATTCGGCCTTCATTTCCTCGCAAAGCGCCTTCGCGATCTCGACATCGAAGCCGATCAGTTCGCCGCTTGCATCTTTCGCGTTGAACGGCGGGTAAGCGCCTTCCGTGGCGATCTTGATCGCATCCTGCGCGCTGGCGGCGGTCGCACCGAACGCCATGCCGGCGGCGAGAACGCCAAGAGCGAGAAGTTTTCCTATACGCATATCATGCCTCCATTTTTTGACGGTTTGTCGAATTACGGCGAAAGAGCGTTCATTGAATGACGCTCGATAGAAATTTCTGACAGGCTTCGGTTTTCGGCGCGGTGAACAACTCCGACGGCGGCCCTGCTTCGGCGATCTGCCCCTGATGCAGGAAGATTACCTTGTTGGAGACCTCGCGCACGAAGCTCATCTCATGGCTGACGACGAGCATGGTGCGCCCTTCCCCGGCGAGGTCGCGCATCACTTTCAGCACCTCGCCGACGAGTTCGGGATCGAGCGCGGAGGTCGGCTCGTCGAACAGCAGGATCTTGGGCTCCATCGCCAGCGCGCGCGCAATCGCCGCGCGCTGCTGCTGGCCGCCGGAAAGCTGCGAGGGATAGTTGCCGCGCTTGTCCGCGATGCCGACACGTTCGAGCAGCGCCTCGGCCTTCTCGCGCGTCTCCGCCTTGCCGGCGCCCAGCACCTGCACCGGCGCTTCCATGACGTTTTCCAGGATCGTCATATGCGCCCACAGATTGAAATCCTGAAACACCATGGCGAGCCGGGCGCGCATCAGGCGAACCGCCTTCTTGTCGGTGACCTT
The DNA here is from genome assembly GCA_050330195.1 of Rhodomicrobiaceae bacterium. Classification (GTDB taxonomy): domain Bacteria; phylum Pseudomonadota; class Alphaproteobacteria; order Rhizobiales; family Rhodomicrobiaceae; genus JAHQVI01. The sequence goes on from JBHJOB010000006.1 coordinate 58,441, forward strand.
CCGCCCCGGCTCGCCATCGTCGGAGAGCGGCAGGCGCACGCCGTCGATCCAGATGTCGCCCTTGTCGGGGATGGCCAGCAGATTGATGCAGCGCAGCAGCGTGCTCTTGCCCGAACCGGACGAACCGATCAGCGAGACGACCTGCTGCTCGTCGGCTTCGAGCGAAACACCCTTGAGGACATGAAGATCGCCAAAGCTTTTATGGAGTGCGTTGACGCTGAGGTAGGATCGCCGGGGATCGGCGGGTGGGGACGATCCATTTTGTGGATCCATGATCCGACCCTTGCGCTTTGAAACGCAGTTGACGTTGCTTGCGTGATCCTGACGCTAGAGCGCGATCCGGTAAACTGGATACCATATTCCGGAAAATCGAGCTGGAAACAAACAGACGCGGATCAGGATCGTTTCCGTAAGAAGTGATCCTGATCTAACGTCATTTCATTATATCCCGCAAGCCTTTTTGGTAGCATGCGGCTGTTCCGGGTCACGATCAGTAACTCCCCGGCGAGAGGCCAAGCAGAACGAGCCGCCATGCCAGCAGCCACATGATGCTGGCGATGATGATGTCGAAGATCCGCCAGGCGCGTGGATTGCGGAACAGGGGCGCGAGGGCGCGGCCGCCATAGCCGAGCGAAAGGAACCAGACGAAGCTGGCGGCAACCACGCCGGTGACGAACCAGAGCTGATCGCCGGGCGGGTAGCTAGCCGAAATGCCGCCGACGAGAACGACCGTGTCCAGGTAGACATACGGATTGAGCAGCGTCACGGCTGCCACGGTTGCAATCGCATGCCGCAGCGTTTGCGATCCGCCATTGCCTGCTTCCAGCCTGCCCGGCCGCATCGCCCGCATGACCGCCTGCAATCCGTACCAGAACAGAAAGGCGGCTCCACCGAACGCAATGACGCGCAGGGCCGTATCGGAGCCGTGCACCAGCGCGCCAAGCCCGAGCGCGCCCAGGGCAACCAGAAAGGCATCCACCGATGCGCAGAACGGCGCCACCGGCAGCACATGTCTCTTCATGAAGGCCTGCCGGAGCACGAAGACGTTCTGCGCGCCGATGGCAACGATCAGACTGCCGCCCAGACCGAAGCCCTGGGCAGCAACGAACAATTTTTCCACGGGAGGAGCAACCGAAGCTAATGGACAGGACGTGATGAAAAGGCGGGCAGTGGAGCCGCCAGCCTGCCTTGGCCCCTTATAAGGCGGGAAGGGCTTTTGTCATCAAGATCCAGTTTTTACCCTTGGTGATCCAGCCTTCCGTCACGATTGGCCTCGTCGCAACCTTCCTGAAGCCGAACCGCTCGTAGAGGCGGATTGCATTCACATTGTCGTCTTCCGCAATCAGGCTGAGACCGGACTTCCCGGCCTCCCGGGCAAGCTGCTCGGCGGCTTCCAGAAGTCTCGTTCCAAGGCCCTTCCCGCGCGCATCGGGATAGGCGGCCAGCACGTTCACATACCAGGTGTCCGCCGCCATATTCTCCAGTTCCTGCAACGGAACGAGCATAGGAGGCATGGAGTCATGGTCGATCGGCTCCGGATTCTCCTCCTGCGGATAGCCGATGAGGCAGGCGGCGCATCTGCCATCCAGCTCGGCGATAATCGCGTTACGATAGGAAAACGATCCCTCCTCGCGGCCAGCGCGTTCAACGCCTGCGTCGAGAGCCGTTTGTCCCGGCTCCTTGAGCTTGTCCCAGAAATAAAGCGCAAGACCGTAGCTGGCCTGGTCGGCCAGTTCCGCCAGCGCTCTTGCATCGCCTGGTCTCGCCAGCCGCAGCGGCGGTTTATGCTCGATCATAATCAATGTCCTTGCTCGAAGGCCGAGGGAAAAGCGCGGCCTTAAAGCCGCGCTTCCAGCACCATGTTGAAAGGATCTTTAAACACTGATGCGCAGCGTTTGAAGCCCCCTTCCCGGATCACTTCGCTGACACGCTCCTCGCCAGCCTGCGAGCCCAGAGCCAGACCGACTTCCTGGGCCAGCGAACAGGGCACGCAGATCGAGGCGGAGGCGGCGTAGGAGAAGCGGCCAAGAGGATTGAGACGATCTTCAAGCCGGTCTTCGGCGGCAGGCTCCACGACCATCATCGTGCCGCCGGGCTTGAGCGCCCGCGCGATGTGCCTGCACGCGCCGACCGGATCGCCCATATCGTGCAGCGCGTCGAATATCGTCACCAGATCGTAGTCCGTGCCGGGGAACTGCTTGGCTGCCGCGACCTCGAACGTGACATTCTGCACATTTTCCTCGCGGGCTCGGGCGCGCGCTTCCTCGATGGACGGCGCATGGAAGTCAAAGCCGACGAATTGCGAGTTCGGAAAGGCCTTCGCCATGATCAGGGTCGAGACGCCATGTCCGCAGCCAACATCCGCAACCAGCGCTCCGACGCCAAGTTTTTCCGTCACGCCATCGAGCAAAGGCAGCCAGACGTCGATGAGATTGGCTTGATATGCAGGCTTGAAGAACTTCTCGACGCCGCAGAACAGGCAGCTGCAATGGTCGCCCCAGGCGACGCCACCGCCCGTCCTGAAGGCCTCCGTGAGCTTCGGCTCGCTGTCGTAGATCGCGCGCAGACCATGAAAACCGCCCGTGAGCAGATAAGGGCTGTCCTCTTCGCAGAATACGGCGACCTGCTCGGGCGACATGGAATAGGTATCGCTCGCGGGATCGTAGTTCACATAGCCTGAAGCGGCCTGCGCCGGCAGCCATTCGCGGATGTAACGCTCGAACGTCCCGGTTTTCTCCGCCAGTTCTCGCGACGTCAGCGGGCCGGATTCACCGATCGCCCGGAACAATCCAAGCCGATCGCCGGTTATGACCAGAGCCGCATTGTAGGCGGCTCCAAGATCATTGATCATCGTGCCGACCAACTCTTCAAGTTTTTCGCTGTCAATCGTCATTTTTTCACCTCTCCATTTTTCGATGGACGGTGAACACGCTGCAAAACGATTTTATTTGCTGCAGTGCAAGAAATTTGCCGCATTGCAGTCCCGTTCATGTGGCCGCAATATACTGTGACAAAAAAAAACTGGCCTTCACAGTGAACCGCATTAACCTTCGAGCGCGTCACATATGAAGATCATAGCCCCAGCTCAAACCAGCGCCCCGAAAGAGTAGCCGCAGCATGAAAAGTCAGCTTGCCATCTGGAAACAGCTCCTCGTGATCGTCGTATTGGGCGCGATCGGCTATGGCGTCTGGCTGCAGCGCGACAATGTCACGAGGCTTACCGGTATCTCCTTCGGGCAGGAGGCGCAGGAACGGGGTCGCCGGGGCGGCCGCGGAGATGGTAAAATTCCCGTGATCGTCGAAGCCGTCGATTCCGCCAGGGCCGTGGACCGCATAGAGGCGATCGGCGACGGAGTGGCCAATCGTTCCGTCACGATCTATCCTGAAGTTTCGGGCATCGTCGCCGAAATTCCATTCAAGGCTGGCCAGCGCGTCAAGGCAGGCGACGTTCTGCTCAAGCTGGACGATGCGCAAGCGAAAATTGCCGTTGAACTGGCGCGCACCAAACTTGCCGATGCGCGGCGCACGGTTGAACGCTATACGGAACTGCTGACCAAGAACGCGGTCGCCGAGGTGACAGCCGATACGGCGCGCACGGCATTGCAGACCGCCGAGCTGGAGTTGCAGCAGGCCACGGAGTCGCTTGCCGAACGTACGATTCTCGCGCCATTCGATGGCGTGCTGGGGATTCCTCAAGTCGACGTGGGCGACCGCGTCTCCGATTCGACGGCCATCGCCTCGCTCGATGATCGCTCCACGGTCATCGTCGCATTCACCGTTCCGGAAATCTATCTGGGGCGGCTGGAAATCGGACAAAAGATCACCGCGACAAATGCCGGACTGCGCGGACAGGAATTTGAAGGCGAAATCACCGAAATCAACAGCCGTATCGACGTGGCGACGCGTTCTATCCGTGTGCGCGCCCTGCTTCCGAATGCGGCTGACGCCCTGCGCGGAGGCATGTCCTTTCAGGTTGTTCTGACGCTGGAGGGCGAGGAATATCCGAGCATCGGCGAACTGGCGCTGCTCTGGCAGCGCGACGGCGCCTATGTCTGGCGCATTGCGCAAGGCAAGGCGGAGCGTGTCAGCGTCGGGCTGGTCAAGCGCGATGGCGGCCGCATTCTTGTCGATGGCGATCTGGCGGCAGGACAGCTTGTCGTCGTGGAAGGCACGCAGCGGCTGCGCGAAGGCCGGGAGGTCAGCTTCGAGAATCCCGGCACAGCCAATGATGAAAGGGCGGCCGGACTATGAAAGAGCAAGGTACAGGCTTGCCGGGCATGAGCGTCCGCCGTCCCTATCTGGCGGCGGTCCTGAACCTGCTGATCATCATCGCCGGGCTCAGCGCCCTGATGAGCATCGAAATCCGCGAACTGCCCAATGTTGACCGGCCGATCGTCGGCGTGAGGGGAGACTATCCGGGCGGATCGCCCGAAACCATCGACGCCGAGGTGACGAGCATCCTGGAGCGCGCGGTCGCTCGTGTGAATGGCGTCCAGTCCGTACGCTCGTCCACCGAGGAAAACAATTTCCGCATCCGCATCGAGTTCAACCCGTCCGCAAATCTGATCGACTCGGCCAATGACGTCCGTGAAGCGGTCGCGCGCGCCGAACGAGGGCTACCGACCGGCATCGAAAACGTCACAGTCATCAAGGCCGATGCCGATGCCAGTTCAATCCTGCGGCTTGCCCTTACAAGCAGTGGGCTGCCGATCGAAGAGGTGTCGCGAATTGCCGAGGATGAGGTTCTGCCTGAGTTGACAGCCGTCGAAGGTGTCGCCGACGTGCGGATTTTCGGCGAGCGCAAGCGTGTCTTGCGCGTGGTTGTCGATCCGAACAGGCTTGCCAGTCATGGCCTGTCCATCCGCGACGTCACCGATTTGCTTGCCGATGCGCGTTACGACGTTCCGGCGGGCAGCTTCAAGTCGGCAAATCAGCAAGTGCTGGTTCGCGCCAATGCCTCGGTTTCGAAGCCAGAGGAAATCAGGGCGCTCCAACTCAAGTCCAACGTCAAGCTCTCCGATGTCGCAGAAGTCTATTTCGGCCCCGCCGACGAAAGCTCGCGCGTGCGCCTTGATGGACGCAGCGTTGTCAGCCTCGGCATCATCCGGCAGGCGAAATCGAACACGGTCGCCATTTCGGAAGGCGTGCGCGCTGCGGTGGAGCGGCTCAATACTCGCCTTCCGGACATCAATATCACGGTCACGTCCGACGACGCCGTTTTCATCGAGGGCGCGATCGAGGAAGTGCTGACCTCGCTTGCGCTGGCGACAATGATCGTCATCATGGTCATCTGGATCTTCATCGGCCGCTTCCGCGCGACACTCGTGCCCGCCGTCGCCATTCCCGTGGCGCTGATCGGAGCCGTGGCGATGCTCTGGCTGTTCGGCTTTTCGATCAATCTCATTACGCTTCTGGCCCTCGTTCTGGCGACCGGCCTCGTGGTGGATGACGCTATCGTCGTTCTGGAGAACATCCAGCGCCGCCAGACGCAGGGCATGGCCCCGAAAGCCGCCGCCGTGATAGGCACGCAGCAGGTCTTCTTTGCCGTGCTCGCGACAACCGCCACACTGGTCGCCGTTTTCGTGCCGATCTCGTTCCTGCCGAGCACTGCCGGCCGGCTCTTCCGTGAATTCGGCTTCATGCTCGCAGCGACAGTGTGCATTTCAACCTTCGTAGCCCTCACGCTTTGCCCCATGATCGCATCGCGTCTGCCGCTTGCGCAGAACGGCAAACGCCGCGCCTTCGGTCTCGGCGCCCTTGGCGGCTTCTTGCAACAAGGCTATGCCAGAATGCTGGGTGTCGTGCTCGCCGCCCCGCTCGTCATATTGGCTGCCGCCAGCGTTGTCGGCGGTATCGCCATTCTTGCGTACCAGTCGCTTGGCGAAGAGCTGGTGCCACAGGAAGACCGAGGCCAGATCAGCGTTCGCCTGCAAGGACCGGACGGCATCGGCCTCGACTATATGGACCTTCAGGTCGAGAAGGGGGAACGGGTGTTCCAGCCTCTTATCGACAGCGGTGTTGTTGAAAGCCTTTATTCGATCACCGGCCGTTATGATTTCAATCGTGGCCAGATCGACGCTCCACTCCGTCCCTGGGGCGAGCGGAATCAGACGCAGCAGGAAATAGAACGCACCCTCAGCGGTCCGCTGGAGCAGATACCGGGCGTTGTCAGCCGCATCCAGCGCGGCAACAGCCTGGGCCTCAGGGGAAGCGGCGGGGGTGGCGGCATCAGCTTCGCCATAACGGGCAACAGCTATCCGGCCATTGCGGCGGCAGCGGACGATTTTGCCCAGATCATCGAACGCGAGATTCCCGAGCTGAGCAATGTGCGGGTCGAATATCAGGCGACCCAGCCGCAGATCTCGCTCAATATCGACCGGGAGCGCGCCGCCAATCTCAATGTCGCGATTCCCGATCTGGCCAGCACGATCCGTGTGCTTGTCGACGGATACAAGGTTGCCGAACTGACCGTGGATGACCGCGCCGTTGATATCATGCTCGAATCTTCCGCAGGCTCCGTCACGTCGCCATCCGATTTGGGCAATCTCTATGTGCGCTCTCAGGACGGCAATCTGATCCCGATGATACAGATGGTGTCCTTCACGCAGCAGGGCGTCGCCGCGGAACTCGACCGCTATGCCCAGCGGCGCGCCGTCAGCATCGACGCCGACATATCGTCAACGCTGCCGCTGCGCGATGCCGTGGAAGCTATCCGAGGTCTTGCAGAGCAATCGCTGCCGAGCGGTTTCGGCCTGCTGTTCCTGGGCGAAGCCGCAACCCTTGAGGAAACATCGCGCGATCTGATGATAACCTTCGCTATTGCGCTCCTCGTGGTTTTCCTCGTGCTGGTCGCTCAGTTCGAGAGCATCACCAGCGCGACCGTGATCATGATCACCGTGCCATTCGGCATAGCGGCCGCCGTGTTCGCGCTCTACCTGACCGGCACGACGCTCAACATCTACAGCCAGATCGGCATTCTTGTTCTCATCGGCATCATGGCGAAGAACGGCATTCTGCTGGTGGAATTCGCCGACCAGCTCCGCGATCAGGGCAAGAGCGTCGTCGAGGCCGCGCGCGAAGCGGCCATCATCCGGTTCCGTCCGATCGGCATGACGATGATCTCCACGGTCCTGGCGGGCATGCCGCTCATCCTCAGCGCCGGACCGGGCTCGGAATCCCGGAGCGCGATCGGCTGGGTGATCTTTGGCGGCCTTGGCCTCGCGGCCGTGTTCACGCTGTTCCTGACGCCCGCCGTCTATACGCTTGTCGCGGGCCTGTCCAAGCCGCGCGCCAGCGCATCCGACGAGTTGTCGGAGCAGTTGAAACACTCGGAGCGGCTGGGCTAGCCCGCCGATCCTGCTCGCCGGCTTGTGATAGGCTCGCGTCATCAGGTGATTGGCGCTCGACGGTCCGCAATGCTAAGTTCTCCTCCATCTCATGACGGAGGAGAACTGGGAGCATGGCCGAATACAAGCTGCACTGTTTTGCGCAATCGGGTAACGCCTACAAGGCCGCGATCGTGCTGGCGCTTGCCGGAGCGGACTGGGAGCCGGTCTGGGTCGATTTCTTCAATGGCGCAACCCGCACGCCCGATTGGCGCGAGGCTGTCAATCCGATGGGCGAAGTCCCCGTGCTGGAACATGACGGGCGCAAGCTGACGCAATCCGGCGTGATCCAGACCTACCTGTCGCGCCGCTTCGGCAAATTCGGCCCCGAAAACGAGGATGAAGAGCTGGAAGTGCTGCGCTGGATGCTGTTCGACAACCACAAGGTCTCCAGCTATCTCGGCGTCTACCGCTTCCTGCGCGTGCTGATGCCGAAAGCGCCCGATCCGGCCGTGCTGCAATTCCTGAAAGGCCGCGTCGAGGCAGCACTCGCCGTGCTGAACCAGCATCTGGCAAAACGCGAATTCGTCGCCGCGCCGCGCCTCACCATCGCGGATTTGTCGCTTGTTGGCTATGTCTACTATCCCACCGAGGAGCACGGCATCGACTTTGCCGCCGAATATCCGAACATCTTTGCCTGGATGGAGCGCATCAAGGCTATGCCGGGCTGGAAAGAGCCGTATGAGTTGATGCCCGGCGAGCGGTTCATGGCCGAGCGCTGATCGTACGAGATGCGAAATCCCCGCGAATGGCGGGGATCTCCACCAAACTCCTATGGCGCCGCCGCCCGAACCTGTTGCGGCGTCAGTTCCGGCGATCCCGCTCCCGCCGCTTCCGCGCGCCTGACAAGTCCGGCAATGGCGGCGCACAGCGGCGTCTCGACACCATGCCGCTGGCCGAGCGCGATGATTTCCCCTTGCAGATAATCGATCTCGGTCTTGCGGCCGCGCGTCAGATCTTCCCACATGGATGATCGCGCTTCCGGATCGACCCGCAGCATTCGCGCGGCGACCAGCCGGAACAGCGCATCGGGCAGGCGCAGGATCGCGGGGACGTAGCGCGGCGGCACCGGCGAGGGCGCGGGCTTGATCCAGGCCGCCGAGACGGCGCGTAGCGCTTCCTCCGTCTGATCGGCGAGCAGCCGCCGCCATTCGCGCTGCTGCAATTGCGTCCGCAACGGCAGGCCCGACAATGCGTTGAGCGCATTGTTGAGATTGACCAGCAGCTTGCCCCATTGCACGGCGGCGATGTCTGCCGTCGCCGCGATGTCGAGACCAGGCACGCGCATCAACGTGAGGAGATCGTCGCGCCCGGCCTCGATGACGATCCGGCCCGACGTCCCACGGTGAAAATGCCCGCCGCCCTTGTGCAGCACATTATATTCGACGATCCCACCCAGCACCGTCATGTCCGGCAGCGCCGTGCGCAGGACGCGAACATTGCTGACGCCGTTCTGCAGGCTGAGCACCGCCGTTCCGGGCGCACAATTCGCCGCGATTGCCTCAGCCATTTCCGCCGTGCCGCCGCTCTTTACGGTAACGAAAACGAGGTCCGCCGCACTGAGCGCGGAAGGGTCGGTCGCCAGTTTCAGCGCGTCCGGATCGAGCCGCTTGCTTCCCCCGCCAAGATCCGTCAGACGCAGTCCGTTCGCTGACAATTCATCGGCAATGCGCGGCCTGCACAGCAGCGTGACATCGCGCCCGCCCGCCGCGAGCATTCCGCCCACGAAACAGCCGATGCTGCCCGCTCCGGCCACGACAATCCGCGCACCTTCCGCGGACAGATGCTCAGCCGCCTCCATCAGCCGACAGCCTTGGCCGCGGCGCGTCCAGCGGTCCGTCCGGAGAACAGGCATCCGCCAAGGAATGTGCCTTCGAGCGCGCGATAGCCGTGAACGCCGCCACCGCCGAAGCCCGCCACCTCGCCAGCCGCATAGACATTGCCGAGCGGCTCGCCGCTGGCCTGAAGCACGCGGGCATCGAGATCGGTCTGCAGGCCGCCGAGCGTCTTCCGGGTGATGATCCACAGACGCACGGCGACAAGCGGCCCGGCCTTGGGATCGAGAATCTTGTGCGGTTTGGCGACCCGGATCAGCTTGTCGCCGATGAAGGCGCGCGTCGAGCGGATGGCGGCGACCTGTGCGTCCTTGCAGAATTTGTGCTCGATCTCACGGTCCCGCGCCTCGATCTGGTAGCGAAGCGAGGCCTCGTCGATTGCAGGCCTCCCGCCGGTCAGCGCGTTCATTTTCTTCACCAACTCGCCCAGGTCGCCGGCAGTGACGAAGTCGTCGCCCTGCTTCTGGAAGGCTGCGACCGGCGAGGTTGATTTGTCCCGCACGCGGTTCAACACCTGCCCCACGCTCTTGTTAGTCAGATCCGGGTTCTGTTCCGAGCCGGACAGGGCAAACTCCTTGCCGATGATGCGCTGGTTGAGGAGGAACCAGGAATGGTCATGGCCGGTCGCGCGCAGATGTTTCAGTGTGCCGAGCGTGTCGAAGCCGGGAAAAAGCGGAGCCGGGAGACGCTTGCCAGTCGCGTCGAACCAGAGCGAGGACGGGCCGGGAATGATGCGGATGCCGTGGCGGCTCCAGATTGGGGCATAGTTCTTCACGCCCTCTGTGTAGTGCCACATGCGGTCGCGATTGATGAGATTGCCGCCCGCGCTCACCGTCGCCTCCAGCATCCGCCCGTCGACATAATCGGGAACACCGGACAGCATGAAACTCGGCGGCGTGCCCAGATCCTCCGGCCAGTTGCGGCGGACCATTTCGTGATTGCCGCCGATGCCGCCCGAGGTGACGATGACTGCCTGCGCCTTCAACTCGAATTCGCCCGCGATTTCACGCGAGGTCGGTGCGCCGCGCTCCACGTCGCTCGGCTCCAGAACATCGCCCGCCACGCCATCGACCACGCCGCCGCTCATCGTCAGCTCATTGACGCGGTGACGGCAACGTATCGTGATCAGCCCCTGCTTTTCGGCCTCGCGCAGGCGCTGCACGAACGGCTCGACCAGTCCCGGCCCGGTGCCCCAGGTGATGTGGAAACGCGGGACCGAATTGCCGTGCTCGGTTGCGATATAGCCGCCGCGCTCCGCCCAGCCGACGACAGGGAACAGCTTGATGCCCTTTTCGCGCACCCAGCCACGCTTTTCGCCGGCGGCAAAATCGACATAGGCCTCAGCCCATTTGCGCGGCCAATAATCCTCGTCGCGGTCAAAGCCCGCCGAGCCCAGCCAGTCCTGCATCGCCAACTCGCGGCTGTCGCGAATACCGAGGCGGCGCTGCTCGGGCGAGTCCACGAAGAAGAGCCCGCCGAAGGACCAGAATGCCTGCCCGCCAAGCGACTGTTCGGACTCCTGGTCGAGAACGATGACCGTCTTGCCGGCATCCGCCAGTTCCGTCGCGGCGACGAGACCCGCCAGCCCCGCCCCGACCACGATCACATCGGCCTCATTCCCCGCCATGTATTGCCGCTCCCCGCCTGGGCCATCGTGCCTTACGCCCGTTGATTTCGGCACAGTCTATCCGACCGCGTCAGGCGCGCAAGAGGCGGGGAGGCTCAATGCCCTTATTCGGCGGGACGGGTTTTTGCCGTGACATTTTCCGCGCCGTACCAGCGGCGTTTCAGCCACAAGGCGACGTAGACCAGCGAAATGAGCACCGGGACTTCGACCAGCGGACCGATGACGGTTGCGAAGGCGACAGGCGATGCAAGGCCGAACGCCGCGATGGCGACGGCGATGGCCAGCTCGAAATTGTTGCTCGCGGCGGTGAATGCCACGGCCGTCGTGCGCGGATAGTCCGCGTCGATAAGCTTGCCCATCCAGAAGCTGACCAGGAACATGATGACAAAATAGATCGCCAGCGGAACGGCGATGAGCAGCGCGTCGAGGGGAAGCTGGAGAACCATGCCGCCCTTCAGACTGAACATGGCGAGGATCGTGAACAGCAGCGCGATCAGCGTGACCGGCGCGATCCTCGGGAGAAATTCGCGCTCATACCACTCGGCGCCCTTGCTGCGTGTCAGAATGAACCGGGTCAGAAAACCGGCCGCAAAGGGGATGCCGAGATAGATCAGCACCGCTTCGGCGATCGTCCAGAACGGAACGTTGACGATGCTGCCTTCCAGACCGAGCATCGGCGGCAGGATCGTTAGGAAAAACCAGGCATAGACGCTGAAGAAGACGATCTGGAAAATCGAATTGAAGGCGACAAGGCCGGCGACATACTGGTTATTGCCGCCCGCGAGCTGATTCCAGACGATCACCATGGCGATACAGCGCGCGAGGCCGATCAGGATCAGCCCGGTCATGTATTCCGGGTGGCCGCTCAGGAACAGCACGGCCAGCCCGAACATCAGAAACGGTCCGATGACCCAGTTCTGGATGAGGGACAGGAGCAGGATGCGCCAGTCCCTGAAAATCTGCGGCAGTTCTTCGTAGCGGACCCGGGCCAGTGGCGGATACATCATCAGTATGAGGCCGATCGCGATCGGCACGTTGGTCGTCCCGAATGACAGGCTGTCGAGAAAGACCGGGAAGTCCGGAAAGGTGGAACCGAGGGCGACGCCCGCCGCCATGGCCACGAAGATCCAGAGGGTCAGGTTCCTGTCGAGGAAGGACAATCTTTCCGGACTTGAAGCTTCGGGCATTATCGAGTTCCTCACAGGAATTTGCGCTCAGGCGACCTTGTCCGACGCGCCGGTCATCGCACCGATCTCGTCGATCTTCTTCTGCAACGCCAGCCTGTCGAGCGAGGCGAGAGGCAGGTTCGTGAAGATGCCGATCCGCTGATAGAGCATCCTGTGCGTGTCGGCAAAGGCATAGCGCCTTTCCGCCTCGCTGCCTTCGGCAACGGAAGGATCGGGCACGCCCCAATGCGCTGTCATGGGCTGGCCCGGCCAGATCGGGCAAACCTCCGCGGCCGCGGAATCGCAGACCGTGAAGACGAAATCGATCGGCGGCGCGCCCGGCTCGGCGAACTCGTCCCAGCTTTTGGAGCGCAATTCGCTGACATCGTAATTCTGCGAGCGCAGGAGATCGAGCGCGTAGGGGTGGACCTCACCGCGCGGCGCACTGCCTGCACTGAAGCCCCGGAAACCGCCCGCACCGAGCCGGTTCATGATGCATTCGCCAAGGACAGATCGGGCTGAATTATGCGTACACAGAAACAAGACATTGTAGATGCGTTCAGCCATCGGCCAGTTCCTCTTTCACCGTGCAATTCCGCGCGCCGAACAGACCGCCGCAAAGTTCCGGACGGCCCTGACAGCAATCCTCTGTGAGGAATGTCAGCAGGCTGCGCATGGCTTCGGCATTGAAGGCGTAGCGGATGAAACGCCCCTGCCGCTTCGCCTCGATCAGTCCGGCCCGGTCAAGCTCCTTCAGGTGAAAGGAGGCGCTGGTCGGCGAAATACCGATATGCGCGCCGATCTCCCCGGCGGGCAGCCCCTCGCCCCCCTGCTTCACCAGCAGGCGAAAAATGGCGAGCCGGTGCTCCTGAGCAAGCGCGGCAAGCGCCCTGATCGCGACGTCACTGTTCATGGCTTCAATTATACAACAATTCTTGAAATATCAAAGTGAAACATGACCGGAGGCGGTCAGCAGGTTCATATCTGACGAAAGCGGAGCCACGCCCGATCGCAATCCCTGCGAAGGCGGGGATCTGAAAAAATCGCTGCAACGAGATCCCTGCCTTCGCGGGGGTTGCGGGGAATGGATCCCGCGTTGCAACGCATCACGCCTCGTGTCCGGCGGTCAGAGCAAGTCCTGCAGGACCGGGATCAGCGGGATGTCCGCGGGGGGCATGGGGTAATCGCGCAGCCTGTTTGCCCGCACCCAGGCAAGCCCCTGGCCTTCCAGCGGCTCGACGTCGCCCTCCCAGCGGCGGCAGACAAACAGCGGCATCAGGAGGTGGAAACTCTCATAGGAGTGGCTGGCGAAGGTCAGCGGCGCAATACAGGGCGCGCGCAACTCGATGCCCAGCTCTTCGCGGATTTCACGGATCAGCGCGGCTTCGGGCGTCTCGCCCTTCTCGACCTTGCCGCCGGGGAACTCCCAGAGCCCCGCCATGGACTTGCCTTCGGGGCGCTGCGTCAGGAGGATGCGCCCATCCTCGTCGACAAGCGCCAGCGCAGCCACGAGCAGAAGGCGGACGTCGGTTCCGGAGGCCATTTCAGCTCCGGTAGCTGCCATTGATGTCGATATAGCCGTGCGTCAGGTCGCAGCCCCAGACGGTCGCCCGGCCCGGTCCGCCAACGCCGACATCGGCCCGGATGACGATCTCGGAATTCTTCATGTAAGCGCTTGCGGCTTCCTCACTGTAATCGGGATCGCGCATCCCGTTGCGGGCAAGCAGCAGGTCGCCGAAATGGATCGAGAGCCGGTCGCGGTTGGCATGTTCTCCCGCCTTGCCGATCGCCATGACCACGCGGCCCCAATTGGCGTCCTCACCGGCGATCGCGGCCTTGACGAGCGGCGAATTGGCGATGGCAAGCGCAATCCGCTTGGCTGCGAGATCGCTTCCCGCGCCCTCCACCTCGACCCGGATCAGCTTGGAAATGCCCTCGCCATCCTTGATGATCTGCAGTGCCAGATCATGCATCAGGTCATGCAGGGCGCGCGAGAACTCGGACAGCTCCGGCGCTTCGGCATGGTCGATCCAGGGACCGCCCTTCGCGGCGCTCCCGGTTGCGAAGACGAGCAGAGTGTCGCTGGTCGATGTGTCGCTGTCGACCGTAATGGCGTTGAAGGTCGTTTCCACATGGCCGCTGAGCAGGGATTGCAAAGGAGCAGCGGCGACGGGCGCGTCGGTGAAGATGAAGGCAAGCATGGTCGCCATGTCCGGCGCGATCATGCCGGAGCCCTTGGCAATGCCGTTCAGGGTGACGGTCGTGCCGCCGATCTGCGCGGACCGCGTTGCCAGCTTGGGGAAGGTGTCGGTGGTCATGATGGTGCGGGCGGCGTCGGCGAACCCGTCCTCGACCGCCTGGGATGCAAGCCCGTCCATGACCGCCTCGAATTTGCCGGGCGGTATGGGCTCGCCGATCACGCCGGTCGAGGCGAGAAACACCTCATCCGGCGCGCAACCCGCAGCGCGAGCGGCAAGAGCCGCCGTCGTCTCAACGATCTCCTGCCCGCGCATCCCGGTGAAAGCGTTCGCATTGCCGGAATTCACGACCAGCGCCCGCGCCTTGTCCGAAGGCAGCCGCCCACGGCACCATTCGACCGGCGCCGAGGCGGTTTTCGAGCGCGTGAGCACGCCCGCCACCTGCGTGCCCTCCGGCATGATCACCAGAAGTGCGTCCTTGCGGTTCCGGTAGCGTATGCCCGCTTCGGCGGAGGCAAGGCGCACACCCGGCAGGCCGGGCAGATCCGCAAGCCTGGCGGGCGCAAAGGGCGATGTCTTCACGGCAGCGGCTTCCTTCTTGCCGGGCTCAGTTCTGCTTGTTCTCGTCTTCTTCCGGCTTCGCTTCAGCAGCGTCATCCGTATTGGCTTCAGCGTCGGCGCCGGCCGCGCCCTGCGCCGCCTGTGCGGCCTCAGCTGCTTCGGCGGCTTTCTTCAGCTCCGGATCGACGAACTCAATCGTGCCTTCCTTGCGCAGGTCCGAAACAGAGCCGCGCAGCTTGGTCTGGATCAGCGACGCCGTGATCTGGTCCTTGACTTCCTCAAAGCTTGGGGGCTGACGGTTGCGCTTGTCCTCGACCTTGATGATGTGCCAGCCGAACTGGGTTTCCACCGGGTCGGAAAGCTTGCCCGACTCCATCGCGAATGCCGCGTCCTCGAATGGCTTGACCATCTGGCCGCGCGTGAAATAGCCGAGATCGCCGCCATTGGCCCCGCCACGATCCTGCGAATGTTCTTTCGCCAGCGCGGCAAAATCGCCGCCTTCCTTCAGTTTTTCCGCGACCTGCTTGGCCTCATCCTCGGTCTTGACGAGAATATGGCTGGCCTTGACTTCTTCCTCGGCGGGCAGGTTTTTCACGCGCTCGTCGTAAAGCTCCTTGGCATCGGCTTCCGGCACGGAATCACGGATCTGGTTTTCGAAATAGGCGTCGCGCAGGGCGCGCAGGCGGTAATATTTCATCCGCTCCTCGAAGGCTTCGCCTTCGGTCAACTTGGCCTTTTCCGCCGCGTCCGCCATGAGATGCGCCTCGATCAGATATTCCACCAGAACGCGGCGACGGTTTTCTTCAGGAACGCCAGTCAGTTCGGAGCCGATCTCGGCTTCGGCGAATTTCAGTTCGCTCTCGGTGATTTCATGGCCATTGACCTTCGCCACAACGTCTCCCGGCGCAGCCCAGGAGGGTGCGGCCGAGCCGGCTGCCAGCAGAAAAAGGGCAGCGATTGCAATATTCTTCACGGGTTTCCTCTCGGTCTCAAGGTGTTTACAGGGTCGGTCTTCCACGCAATTTCCGGATGGCGAAACGGCTCTCGCTCTCCTCGAAAGCGCATTGGAAAAACCGTTAGTCATAAAATGTGCACCTGATGCGGCAACTTGCTTCGGGCTCTTTCTACAAATTCAGGAAAGCGAGCGCAAAGATTCATTCGTTACATGAACAAATGCTAATCCTGCCGCGTCCAGTTAAAGGCGTGCGTTGACAAGGGTTGACGCCCCTCTTATCTCTGCATTTGCGAAATTGTCGGCAGTCGGCTGACCCTTTAGGCTCGCACCGTGAAATCCTCACCGCCATGTTCCCGGATATTGGAGGCGGAGGTTCCGTTGCGGGCATCTGGTCTTTTTCAGGAAAGCTGACGTCGGATCTGAATTTTTAACCCGTCGCGCGCCGGGCGTTGGCGCGTTTGAGGCATGGCAATGGTATCGATAGCGGCGCTCGCTCACAAGATTTTCGGCACTTCCAATGAACGCAAATTGAAGGTCTACGACGCGCGCGTCGCGGCCATCAACGCGCTTGAGCCGGAGATGGAAGCGCTCACCGACGACGCCCTGCGCGCCAGGACAGCGGAGTTTCGCGAGCAGCTTAAACAGGGCAAGACGCTCGACGATGTTCTCGTCCCCGCCTTTGCGACCGTCCGCGAGGCCGCGAAACGAACGCTTGGCGAGCGCCATTACGACGTTCAGCTCATCGGCGGCATGGTGCTGCACGAGGGCAAGATCGCGGAAATGAAGACCGGTGAAGGCAAGACGCTGGTCTCGACCCTGCCGGTCTATCTGAATGCGTTGGCCGGCCGCGGCGCTCATGTCGTCACCGTGAACGATTATCTCGCCCGCCGCGACGCGGAATGGATGGGCAGGATCTACACGTTTCTCGGCATGAAGGTCGGCGTCATTCTCCACGAACTCGACGATGATCAGCGCCGCGCCGCCTATGGCTGCGACATCACCTACGGCACGAACAACGAATACGGCTTCGACTATCTTCGCGATAACATGAAACACTCGACCGACGAGATGGTACAGTTCGGCGGACGTCCCCCGGAGCTTTCCAGCCACGCCTTCGGTATCGTCGACGAGGTGGACTCCATCCTGATCGACGAGGCCCGCACGCCGCTGATCATTTCCGGTCCCGTGGAGGACCGCACGGAGCTTTACGTCGCCGTGGACTCGATTATCCCCGAACTCGTCGCGGAGGATTTCGAGCTGGACGAAAAGGTTCGCGCCGTCACGCTGACCGAAGCGGGCAACGAACATATCGAGGCGCTGCTGCAGGAACGCGGCGTCATGCCCGAGGGAACCTCGCTGTACGACATCGAGAACGTGACCCTCGTCCATCACGTGAACTCCGCCCTCAAGGCGCACAAGCTGTTCCTCAAGGACCGCGACTATATCGTGCGCGGCGGCAAGGTCGTCATCATCGACGAGTTCACCGGACGCATGATGGAAGGCCGCCGCTATTCCGAAGGGTTGCATCAGGCGTTGGAAGCCAAGGAGCGGGTGGAAATCCAGCCGGAAAACCAGACACTCGCCTCGATCACATTCCAGAACTATTTCCGCCTTTACGACAAGCTGGCCGGCATGACCGGCACGGCGCTCACCGAGGCGGGCGAATTCGGCGACATTTACGGGCTTGAAGTCATCGAGGTGCCGACCAACCGGCCGTTGGTGCGCAATGACCATCATGACGAGGTCTACCGCACCGCGGGCGAGAAATACAACGCCATCATCGAGCTGATCAAGGATTGCCAGAAGCGCGGCCAGCCGGTGCTTGTCGGCACGACCTCGATCGAGAAATCCGAAACGCTTGCCGAACAGCTCAAGAAGCTGAAGATCACGCACCAGGTTCTGAACGCCCGCTACCACGAGCAGGAAGCCTACATCGTCGCGGATGCCGGCATTCCCGGCTCTGTAACGATCGCGACGAACATGGCCGGCCGCGGCACCGACATCCAGCTTGGCGGCAATGCCGATATGCGGCTCCAGCGCTGGCAGGCCGAGCAGCAGGAAAGGGGCAAGACGCCGGACGAGGACGAGATCGCCGCTCAGGTCGCCGCGATCCGCGCCGATATCGAGGAGAAAAAGGCCGAGGCCCTGAAAGCAGGCGGTCTTTATGTCGTCGGCACGGAACGCCACGAATCCCGCCGCATCGACAACCAGCTTCGTGGCCGCTCGGGCCGTCAGGGTGATCCGGGCGACAGCAAGTTCTTCCTGTCCCTCGAAGACGACCTGATGCGCATCTTCGGCTCGGACCGCATGGACTCCGTCCTGCGCCGTCTGGGCCTTGAGGAAGGCGAAGCGATCATCCACCCCTGGATCAATCGCGCGCTGGAAAAGGCGCAGCAGAAGGTCGAGGCGCGCAACTTCGACATCCGCAAGAACATCCTCAAATATGACGACGTCATGAATGACCAGCGCAAGGTCATTTTCGAGCAGCGCATCGAGCTGATGCACAGCGAGGATGTCAGCGAGACCGTCGCCGACATGCGCCGTGAGGCCGTCGAACATCTTGTCGCCAAGCATATTCCGCCAAACGCCTATTCCGAACAGTGGGACGCGCAAGGGTTGCAGGACGAGGTCCGCGAGATTTTCGGGCTGGAGCTTCCCGTCGTCGAATGGACGAAGGAAGAAGGCATTGCCGACCAGGAAATCCGCGAGCGCCTGACCCAGAAGGTTGACGCCGCCGCCGCCCGCAAGACGGTCGAGTTCGGCCGCGAGTTGATGCGCCGCGTCGAGAAAGGCCTGCTCCTGCAGACGCTCGACCATCTCTGGCGCGAGCATCTCATCATGCTGGAACATCTGCGGCAGGCGGTCGGCCTGCGCGGCTACGGGCAGCGGGATCCGCTCAACGAATACAAAACTGAATCATTCACGCTGTTCGAGTCCATGCTGACGCGACTGCGCACGGTGGTGACGCAACAGCTCATGCATATCCAGCTCGCGCCGAACGAGCCATTCGAGATCGAGCCGGAAGAGCTTCCGGAAATGCAGGCTTCGCATGTAAACCCGCTGACGGGCGAAGACGAGCTGGAATATGCCGAAGCGGCAACCGGAACCGATGGGCCGGTGTCGCGCAAGGGCGCGCGCGGCGGCAGTGGTCCGACGCCGATCCGCAACCGCGCCAAATCCGCCGAGGTCAATCCGAACGATCCGGGCAGCTGGGGCAAGGTTTCCCGCAACGCGCCGTGCCCGTGCGGCTCCGGCAAGAAGTTCAAGCATTGCCACGGTGCGCTTGTTGCGTGATCGGGAAGGTTTCCCGGCTCCGCTCGATGGATAAGGCCCTGTGACGCCGATTTCGAATAATGCGCTTTTTTGTGCTCGCACCGTGAGTCCCCGAAATGCGAACGCTGGCTGGCTTTGTGAGAAACTTGGCCAGCAGCGCACAAGATGGGAGGAAGCCAAGGTGAGCGGCAATACTCAAAAGCCCAGAGACACGCGTGCTGCGGAGGCGCTCGCCGCCGACCGTGCACAGAGCCTATCGGTTGGACAGCGCGAACAGGCATTTCATTTCACGGTAGCAATCCTGGCAATAGCAGAAATCGCGTTGTGGTATTTTGAGGCAAGTTCGTGGGCGATGGTTACCGCCGCGATAATATGGCTGGGCTTCCTCTTCCACAATACGATGACGATCGTCCTGCATGAACTCGCTGAGCTGAATGATCAGTTGGCCGGCCGCAAGGATGAATTCCGGACCTTGCTTACTCGCAGCGGCTACGGGCGGCCGGAAAGGTAAGCGTGTAGTGGAACGACAAGCAAAAAGGCGGCCAAAGGCCGCCCAAGCGTTGTCGTCATGACGACCTTCAAGCTGCGTGTGTTAGCGGTAGTGGCTCCACGTC
This sequence comes from Rhodomicrobiaceae bacterium, assembly GCA_050330195.1. Lineage (GTDB taxonomy): Bacteria > Pseudomonadota > Alphaproteobacteria > Rhizobiales > Rhodomicrobiaceae > JAHQVI01. The sequence goes on from JBHJOB010000006.1 coordinate 78,055, forward strand.
GCAGGCATCGTTCTCATGCTTCCACAGATCGTATTGCATTTGCAGCGTCAGCCAAAAACGCGCGCCATTGCCGAGAGCGCGTCCGAGGCGGCACGCCAAAGTTGTTGTGATGTCCTGCTTTTCCCTCAGGACGGAATATAACGTTGTCCGGCTAATCCCCAGATGCTGAGCAAACTGCGCTTTGCTGATTCCCACCTTCGCCAGTTCGGGAAGGACATCCTCACGCAGATACTCGCCTGGATGCGCTGGCGCGAAGGCAAAGTTGCTGCCGTTACCCATGATAGTCCTCCATATCGACGTCATACGGCCCCTCATCTTTCCATTTGAACGTCACCCGATAGTTTTTGTTGATTTTTAATGCCCACGTCCCATGTCGCTTGCCCTTAAGTCCATGCAAATCAAACCCAAGCACTCCATAAAGTTCTTCAGGGTGCGTCATCGCGTCCAGCGCTTGCAAAATGCGCTCAACCTTGGGCACCCAATCGACGTTGATGCCTTTGGTGTTGCCGGTCGCATAAAAACTCCGAAGAGCTTTGTGTTTGATTCGGTCGGCTTCGAGCATGACCGGAAACTGTAAAGTTTCTCCTTACATGTCAAGCTCTGCCTTACAGTATGGGCGGCGCACCGTTCACGAGTCAACTCACGTCCGGTTGAGCACGTATGCGGTGAATCTCCTTCAAGCACATCAAGTGCGGATCAGGACGCCTTAAACGCCCCAAATGCCCTGTTCAGGCCGATCCAGGAATACCGAACTGATTGGAGATGCTCGCTTTATGCGCGCATCCCGAAATCGCGCCGCTCCCTCTATCGAGGCAAGGCTTCCGGAGCATACTGCTTGAGAAAGTCCTCGCTCGGCGGGATCGGCTTGATGACGTCGATCAGCACGCCATTAGGGTCGCTGGTGATGAAGTGACGCTGCCCGAAAGGCTCATCGCGAAGCGGCAACAGGATCGCCAGACCCTGCTCCTGCGCCCGCGCAAATTCCGCATCCACGTCCTTGACCTCGAAACTCAGGATCAGCCCGGACACACGCCCGCGCGCCGCTGCCGGGATCGTGTCATGATCGCCGTGAAGGATTGCAATGTTGACGCCTTCGTCCTCGCTCGATTGCAGATGCACGTACCAGTCGCTCTCGAAAGCGGGTTTGAAAAGAAAATGCCGCGTGTAGAAAGCGGCGGTGCCGGCTACGTCGCTCGTCATGATGACCGGATAGAACTGCGTGCATTTCATGGGTTTTCTCCAGAGCCGAATAAACATACAGTGTGCATGTGAGTCTCCCAATAACATACAGGCTGTATGCATGCAAGCAGACAAACCACGTCGCTCAAACCGAGACCGCACCGAGGCGACGCGCGCTGCCCTGATCGCCGCTGCGCGCAAGCTGTTCGTGGAAAAGGGGTATGCGGAGACGGGGACGCCGGAAATCGTGGCCTCCGCCAACGTGACGCGGGGGGCGCTCTATCATCATTTCGCTGACAAGGCCGCCCTGTTTCGGGCTGTCATCGAGGCCGAGGCGCGCGCCGTCGCCCAGCAGATCGAGCGCGACGCGTCAGATGCATATTCCCCGCTGACCGCGCTCCTTGCGGGCGGGGACGCCTATTTCGCGGCGATGACGGAGCCGGGCCGGGCGCGCCTCCTGCTCCTCGATGGCCCCGCCGTCCTCGGGCAGGCGGAAATGGCGCGTATCGACGAAGAGACCGGCGGCGCTGAGCTTCTCGAAGGGCTGAAGGCGGCGGCGGCAAGCGGCGAACTCGAACAGGCCCCGCTCGGCGCACTTGCCGATATCCTGTCCGCCGCCTTCGATCGCGGTGCGCTCGCAATCGCCGAGGGAAAACCGGCGTCCGAGTACAAGCAGGCCATTCGCGTGATTCTCAACGCGCTCTTTGCAAAGACAGCGCGCGGTTCGAGAGCAGCGCCTGAATGAGATCGCGCAGCAAGAGACCGTAGCGGCCGGCATCCGGAATCGCCACAAGGCCACCTGCCCGCTGAATTGAACATCAAACGCTTGCGTTTGCCGGCCCCAGCTTACATCTATTCTAAAAAATGGCGCGGCTCCCCGGCGGCATATGCCCCATGCCGCGACAAACGACAAGTGAGGCATCTTGCGATTTAGCCGGAACAGTTCCAGCGCATCCTTCATCCCGGATGCGAAAGAAGGCCGTGTGAACCCCGTTGCGGTGTTCATGAAGCTCCTGCCATTCGTGTGGCCCGAAGATCGTCCCGACCTGCGCCGACGCGTCGTCATGGCCGGTTTCGTGCTGGTCGTGGCCAAGATCGTCACGGTTGCGACGCCGCTTGCCTATAAGGGCGCGGTGGACTGGTTCACGACGGGCAGCAATGGCGCGCAGGTCTCCACTGCGACCGCGCTGACCGTCGTCCCGATCGCATTGATCATTGCCTACGGACTCGGCCGCGTGCTGATGATGGCCTTCACGCAGCTTCGCGATGTGCTGTTCACCCGTGTGGGCCAGAATGCCGTCCGCAATCTGTCCAACCAGACCTTCGAACATCTGCACAAGCTGTCGCTGCGCTTTCACCTTGAGCGCAAGACGGGCGGCCTCAGCCGGGTCATCGAACGGGGCCGCGACGCGGTCGAGCTGATCATCCGCATGGGCATGCTCAATTCCGTGCCGACGGTTCTGGAACTGGTCTTCGTCATCGCCATCACCACCTATTTCTTCGGCTGGATCTTCTCCGCCATCATCGCGGTGACGCTGATTCTCTACGTCTGGTTCACGTTCAAGGCCAGCGAGTGGCGCATCAAGATCCGCCGCGAAATGAACGACAGCGACACCGAAGCCAACACCAAGGCGATCGACAGCCTGCTGAACTACGAAACCGTCAAATATTTCGGCAATGAATCCTGGGAAACGAGCCGTTTCAACGATTCGATGGTCCGCTATGAAAACGCCGCCGTCCGGACCTACACCTCCCTCGCCGTCCTCAATACCGGCCAGGCGTTCATCTATACGGTCGGCCTGACGCTGTGCATGTTGCTGGCGGGCTATGGCGTGGTGAACGGCACGCATACGATGGGCGATTTCGTCATGATCAATGCGATGCTGATCCAGCTCTACATGCCGCTGAACTTCCTCGGCATGATCTATCGCGAGTTGCGGCAGGGGCTGGTCGATATCGAGTCGATGTTCGAATTGCTGGGCCAGTCGCCCGAGGTGAAGGACAAGCCAGGCGCAAAGCCGCTCGACATTCGCGAGGGCAAGATCCGTTTCGAGAACGTTTCCTTCTCCTACGACCCGGCCCGCCCGATCCTGAAGGCCGTGGATTTCGAGGTTCCGGCCGGCAAGATGGTGGCGATCGTCGGCCCTTCAGGCGCCGGCAAATCGACGATTTCGCGCCTGCTGTTCCGGTTTTACGAAACGACCACGGGCCGCGTGCTGATCGACGGGCAGGACATTCGCGACGTCACGCAGGAATCCCTGCGCGCCACGCTCGGCATGGTGCCGCAGGACACGGTGCTGTTCAACGACACCATCGCCTACAACATCCGTTATGGCCGGCCGGACGCCACCGACGAGGAAGTCCGGGAAGCGGCGCGCATGGCGCAGATCGACGAGTTCATCAAGCTCCTGCCGGATGGCTACAAGGCCATGGTCGGCGAACGCGGCCTCAAGCTGTCCGGCGGCGAGAAGCAGCGCGTCGCCATTGCCCGCACGATCCTCAAGGGGCCGCCGATCCTGATGCTGGACGAAGCGACCTCCGCGCTCGACAGTTTTACCGAGAAGCAGATCCAGGCCGCCCTTGACCGGGTTTCGCAGGACCGGACGACGCTTGTCATCGCCCACCGGCTCTCGACAATCATCCACGCCGACCAGATCATCGTGCTCGAAGCCGGGGAGATTGTCGAACGCGGCACTCATGCGCAGCTTCTGGAGAAGAACGGCCTTTACGCGGGCATGTGGGCGCGCCAACAGGAAGCGGAGGAGGTCCAGCGCAGGGCGCGTGAACTCGCCGCCGACCCTTATGTGGACGGCAAGGCTGCAAAAGCGCCGCTCCCTGCGGAATAATGCGCATAGAGCGTGAAAAACGTCATCAAAGCGCTAAGTTTTGCCCCGCTTGGCGTGCTAAAACACCGGCCAAATCGAGCTGATACAAACAGATGCAGATCGGGATCATTCGCTCATGAAGCATCCTGATCCCCAAGGGAACTCACAATGAATGACCGCCATGCCCTGATCGAGACAATCCGCGGCGCGCTCGTCCCAGTCCATTGGGACGGCCACAAATTTGTCGGCGCGGCGATCATCGTCACTATCCTGCTGTTCCTGATCTGGTCACCGCTTGGCTGGCTCGGGCTGATGGCGACAGCCTATATCGCCTACTTCTTCCGTGACCCGGCGCGCGTCACCCCCGTCCGCGAGGGACTGATCGTGGCGCCCGCCGACGGGCTCGTGACCTCGGTCCATCTCGACACGCCGCGGGCCGAACTGGGCCTGCCGAACGAGCCGCATAGCTGCATCTCGATCTTCCTTTCCGTGTTCGACGTCCATATCAACCGCGCGCCGGTCGATGGCCAGATCGTGCGGCGCATCTATGTCCCCGGCCTCTATCTCAACGCCGCGATGGACAAGGCGAGCGAGGATAATGAGCGCGAGATCATGGTTTTCCGGACTGCGCCCGGCACGGAGATCGGCGTCGTCCGCATTGCCGGGCTGATCGCCCGCCGCATCGTCACCTTCGTGCGCGAAGGGCAGACGGTGGAGGCCGGAAGCCGGACGGGGCTCATCCGCTTCGGCAGCCGCGTCGATGTCTATATCCCGAGCGCGAAGGGAATTCTGGTCGCCGAAGGCCAGCGCGTCATCGGCGGAGAGACGGTCCTCGCCGATTTGCGGTCGGAAGAAAACGGCCGTGAAGTAAGGCTGAACTGACAGTCCGGAGTCCCCTGTTCCGCGACGTCTCCAATTGAAGCCAGGTCCGATAAAATGGGAACCATCCCCGCTTTCGCGGGCACCATTTTTCGGAAAATGCGAAATCGAACAAAAATTGGAGACTGAGGTCGTTTCCGTCCGAAATGATTTCGTTGAGCCGGCGTGTGTGGCGGGGCCGGAATTCCGTGCCCGGAATTCCTGAATTTATGCGAGCGGCTGAGAGAAATTGTTACACTTTTCAGGTGTCGCGCGGGGAGATAGCCTTTGATATTCAGGCATTTTTTCTAAAATTGAATGTTTTCTTGCCTTAAATTTCCGGTTGAGTAGTCTGGTCCCAGACGTGGATTTCAACAGAGAGAAATACGATGTTTCGTAGGATTGCACTTGTCCCTGCGTTACTGGCAGGTATGGCAACATTGGGCCTCGCAGGCGCTTTATCGCCCGCAAATGCCCTTGTCGGCGGCAAATCGGCGCTGGATAACCGGACGCCTATCAGCGAAACCGCCAACGCTGGCGTGACGGAAGTCGGCCGGCGCAGAGGACGCGGCTTCAAGGGGCGCAGCTTCAAGCGACGCGGCTTCGGGGGGCGCAGTTACGGACGGCGCAACTTCAGCCGGAATCGCGGTAGTTTCCGCCGCAAATACAGTAATCGGCGCAGCTACAGACGGCATCGCTACAATGATCTGGGCTACGCCCTGCCGCTGCTCGGCCTTGGTCTCTATCTCGGCCATCAGAACTACGCCTATGACCGTCCTCGCTATGGTGGCGGAAGCTGCACTTATTGGCGCGAGCGCTGCGCCGACAATTGGGGCTACGGCAACAACAACTATTATGGCTGCCTGCGCTATCACAATTGTTACTAGAGCGAGATCCGATAAATGGAAACCATCCCCGCCTTCGCGGGAACAGGCTTTTCGGAAAATCGAGCTTAGAACAAACAGATAGAGGTCAGGATCGTCTCCGTAAGAAGTGATCCTGATCTGGTGTGGTGATCGAGAAATGCCCTTCATTGTCTCGGCTTGCTCAGCAGCAAGGCGATTTCTCGACCTGAAGCCACAATAGAATTATGGGGTTGCCAGTGTCCCTGAGATTCCGAAGTCCGCCAACGAGCCCGCCGTGGAATGAGGCGAACTTTGGAATCGGGAGACTGGCAACTGATTCATTGTCGGCTACTGGTACAGTGAGCGCACGGAGAACCTCGACCACGCAAAAGCGTGCCCGTTATCCTTGCAACTGCTCCAACCATGCGGAGGCGTGAGAAACAGCCTCTGCACCTGATGTGTTGAGATGTGACTGTTCGCATAAGCTCTCATGCAACAAAAAAGCCCGGCATCGCAGCCGGGCTTTTCCGTCTCATAAGAGCGTCGTCCCCTAGCGCGCCGGTCAACTCCCCCGCAACCGGCTGAACAGCGCGTCGGACGGATAGGAATCGGCGGGCAGGCCGAACTTGATCTGCGCCTGCCGGATCGCCTGGCGCGTCTTCTCGCCGATGATGCCGTCCACATCGCCGACATCATAGCCGGAGCGCGTCAGAAGCTCCTGCAACTGCTTCGTCTCGTTCAGCCCATAGGCGGGAATGCCCGGCTTGCCCTTGTCGTAGCGGGGCGCTCCGGCGAGGCGCGTGGCGAAATAGGCCGCAGTCGTCGCGTAGACCAGCGACTGGTTCCATTGCGTGTAGACATCGAAATTCGGGTAGGCGAGAAAGGCCGGACCGTGGCGGCCCATCGGCAGGAGCAGCGCGGTCGGCACATTGTCGGCAGGCAGCGGCTCGCCATTGCGGCGCGTGACGCCCCATTTGGCCCATTGCGCGCGCGGATGCCGGATCGTCAACTCCGCTTCCTGCCACGGCAGCTCGCCCGCAACCGAGACCTCTTCCAGCCAAGGCTCGCCCGCCTGCCAGCCATAGTGCCGGATCAGCTTGGCGGTCGAAGCCAGCACGTCAGGCACGCTGTTGCGCAGATTGACTTGCCCGTCGCCATCATAATCGACGCCGAATTCGGTATAATGCGTCGGCAGGAACTGCGTCTGGCCTAACTCGCCCGCCCATGCGCCGACAAGCTGATCGAGAGAGAGATCGCCCCGGTCGACGATCTTCAGCGCGGCGATGAGCTGTTCGCGGAACATCTCGGGCCGGCGGCAGTCATAGGCGAGCGTCGCCAGCGCGCCCATGATCCGGTCATCGCCGGAATTTGCGCCGTAATCCGTTTCCAGCCCCCAGAAAGCCGTGATCACGGGCGCAGGAACGCCATATTCCTGCTCGATCCGCTTGAAGATCGAGGCATATTGCTTCAGCCGCTTCGCCCCGTGCTGCATCCTGTGGCTGGAGACCATCCGGCCTGAAAAGGTGAGGAAGTCCTGAGCGAATACGCCGCGCGCCCGGTCCCGCCGAACGATGCTCGGATCGTAGCGGACACTGGCGAGGACGGTCTCGATGGTGCCGCGCGAAACGCCCGCGCTGGCTGCATCGGCCTTCACGATCTCAAGCCAGTCGGCGAAACTCTGCGTGTGGTTGCAGGTTTCGGCGCTCACCGGACGGGTGAAAACGGCGAGGGCCGCCAAAGTGAGGATCAGAAAGGAATTTTTCTTAAGCGATAAAAACATCAATCGGTCTTCGCTCCCATGCGTTCAATGCGATTTGGGCGGGATGGCTGACAGTCTGCCGCCGCGCCGGGCGGATGGCGCGCAGCTTCAGTTTTCCGGCGCTCTCATTCCGCGCACCGCGCCGACAGGGGCATCGCCATCCTTGCCCTTGCCGACCAGCCTTTCCCACCAGTTCCGTTTTTCGGTGTAAGCGCCAACTGTGCCCTGATAAGGGCCTTTGAGCGTTTTGGTGCTCCCGCTTGTCACAATGAGGACACGCAGCGTCTTGTCGCCGGGAATGAGGATGGTCTTGCCGTCGGCAAATTTCGCTCCGACCGGCAGATCCGGAACATCCGACTCCAGAACCAGCATTTCCGCCCGCGCGGGCATTGAGGCAATCGCAAAAATCGACAGCGCGAGACATGCCGCTGTCACGGCGCCGGTAATCCGGGTCATGTCCATTCTCCTGCCGCTAGTGATTCGATTGAAACATTTGTATCCCACTTGCCGCCCCTACGCGGCTGAATGCACTCGTTGCAGAATTCGGGGCGTATAATGTCCCCCCGTCACGCCGAACGTCCAGGCAAAGAAAAGCGTGGTCGAGGGTGCGATAATATTGAAAAACACAAACAGAACGCTGCCAAGCCCGATAAGAAGGATAAGACCGCCCAGATAGAGTTGCCAACCGAAACGTTTGATCCGCCACCGCAAGCTCAACAGAAAACCGAGGAACGCGACCGCGATGAGTAGAAGCAATTCGTCGAGCCAGGGCATGGCGTAAAGCGAACGCCCGTCGATGAGCTGCGCCAGAATCTGCGCGTGCACGACGACGCCCGGCAGTTTCGCCCCATCCGCGATGGAAAGCGGGGTCAGATGCTTGTCGCGGTCGGCGAAATCGCCGCCGATCAGCACGATACGATCCTTCAACGCGGCCCGCCAGCCTTCCGGCAGGATCACGTCGGGCGGGCTGCCGGGCGCATGGCGCGGCACCCGGAACAACGGAAAGAGATCGTCACCGGAGGGCGGCAACAGCCATGATATGTAGCGCGTGGCGGGCTCGGAAACGCGAACGCCCGCCTTCTCGGCCAGCACTTTGGCGAAGCTCTCCCTGTAGGGCGGTGATGCCGAACGCTCGCCCATATAGCGGACGGTCTGATCGCCGATCTTGAGCTTGTCCTCCTCGCGGGCGAAGAAGACGTGTCCGGCATCGCTCCCGGCTTGGGAGAGGAAGGCTTCCTGAAACTTCAGGTTCTCCTCGCCGTAGCCCTTCACGCGGCCGTCGATGGCGCCGATAATGAGCGGCGCGTTGACGCTTCTCATCGCATCGATCAGGCTTTGGGTCTTGGCTTCCTCGCTCTTGCGGTCATAGATGAAATCGACGCCGATCGCCCTTGGTCGCGCCTGGTCGAGGCCGCGCAGAAGCGAGGCGACGAGGCCGCGGTCTATCGGCGAGAGATAGTCGTATTCGGCCATGCTCTCTTCATCGATCAGGATAATCGCGATGTCCTGCCGGGCCTCGTCCGAAACCGGCGAGAAAAACAATGTGCGCCAGTCATAGGTCCATTCATCGGGCCCTTCGAGCAGGACGTCCGCGCGGGATAGTCCGATGAGCGCGAAGGCCACCATGACAGACCAGAGCGCGCCCATGAAAATCGCCACGGCTGGACGGCGCGGAAGATGCTCTTCCCTGTAAACTGCCCCCGTCATCTTCACTCCCGAATCAAGCCGGGCGCATCACGGCCCCTGATTGATCATGCAGCAATCGGCTGGCGGAATACGCCGCAGCTTTGCCGGTAAGCTGTCTGCCCGATCCGATGCAGGAAAGCAGGGTCGCGAAGGGAATGCAAGATAAGGGTGAAAACGTGAAGGGCGTTATCCGAGACGGATGTGGCTTTGCCGGCGGTCAGATTTTTGGCCTGCGGGCCGGAACGGGGACGCCATCGGTCTCGTCGATCGTCGCCGGGTCCGTGCCCGGATCGGCGGAAGACGAGGTTACGGCAAGTCCGGGCACCGTCGTCGTGCCCTCCGTAGACCCGGTTTGGGCTGCAGCTTCGGCAATGCGACGTTCGATCTCCTGGCGCTTGTCCTCGTCCATCTTGGCGCGCATTTCCTTCTCGATCTTGCGCCAGTCCGCAACGGCCCGCTTGTGGTCCTCATAGGTTTCCGAGAACAGATGCCCGCCTGTCCCGTCCGCAACGAAAAAGAGATCGCTCGTCTTTGCGGGGCGCAGAACCGCTTCCAGCGCGGCGCGTCCGGGATTGGCGATCGGCGTCGGCGGCAGGCCCTTGATCGTATAGGTGTTGTAGGGCGTCATCTGCTGGATCTCGCGCTTGAGAAGCGGACGGCCCAGCGTGCCCTTGCCGCCCGACAGGCCGTAGATGATCGTCGGGTCGGATTGCAGCCGCATGTTCTTGCGCAGACGGTTGACGAACACCGCGGCGACGCGGTCGCGTTCATCCACCTTTCCGGTCTCGCGTTCCACGACCGAGGCAAGGATGATCGCCTCTCTTTGCGTGTTGAACGGCAGATCGGAGGCGCGCTGCGGCCAGATGCTGTCCATGAAGCGCCGCTGCGCGTTCTGCATTCTGGCGATCAGCTCATTCCGGTCCGTATTGCGCTCGAAGCGGTAGGTGTCCGGCAAGATGCTGCCTTCCGGCGGTACAAGGTCGACGCGCCCGGTCAGTTCGGGATGAGCCTTGAGACGCTCCACGACCTGGAAGCTGGTCAGCCCCTCAGGCACGCTGACGCTGTGCAGAATGGCCTTGCCTTCGACGAGCGTATCGAGAACGGCGCGCATGCTCGCCTGCTTCTTGATCGCATATTCGCCGGCTTTCAGCTTCGTCTGCGCGCCGAAATACATCACGAATGCAACGAAGATGCGCTGGTCGGAAATGACTTCCTCGCGCTCAAGACGGCTGGCGATCTGGCGAACGCCCTCGCCTTTCGGGATCACCACGACAGTCGAGTAATCCAGCGGTCCGGGCTGGTCGAACTGCGTGCGCACATAGTAGAGCAGCAGGGCAAAGCCGATGACGCCGACGAAAAGCAGCGTCATGACATTGTTGAGGAATTTCACGAAAGGACGCTGGTGCCAGCTGGAGAGCTGCTCCGGCGGCTCGGGCGCATAGTCAGGTTCGAGCGCTTCCGCCGGCGAACGCGGCAGAACCCCGAAATCCCGATGGGTGCTAAAATAGTTTTCACTATGATAGCTTCCATCCTGCTTTTTCCTGCGACGACCGCCCGCCATCTCGGATACTCTCCGGCCCCAATTTCACGGCAAGGATGATCAATCAAATATGGCAAAAGCTGGATGGAAACGCCCGCGCCGTCATTATATCGCAGCGTGGGGCGTGTCTAATCCGCAACCTGCCGGAAAATCAGCGATGCATTGGTTCCTCCGAAACCGAAGGAATTGCTGAGCACCGTCCTGACCTCTTTGGGTTTGGCTTCATGCGGCACGAGATCAATCGAAGTTTCTACGGAAGGATTATCCAGATTGAGCGTCGGCGGTGCAATATTATCCCGCATGGTTAAGACCGAATAGATCGCCTCCACCGCGCCGGCTGCGCCAAGCAGATGTCCGGTTGCCGATTTCGTGGACGACATGGTCAGCCCCTGGGCGGCATCGCCGAAAAGACGCTCGATCGCCGAAAGCTCGATTTCATCGCCCATTGGCGTCGATGTGCCATGCGCGTTGACATAGTCGATCTCCGACGGGTCGATCCCCGCCCGCTTGATCGCCATCTGCATGCAGCGATAGGCGCCATTTCCATCCTCGGCCGGAGCCGTGATGTGATGGGCGTCGCCCGACAGGCCGTAACCGATCACCTCGCCATAGATCTTCGCGCCGCGCGCCCTCGCATGCTCAAGCTCTTCAAGCACGACGACCCCCGCGCCCTCGCCCATGACGAAACCGTCCCGGTCGCGGTCATAGGGCCGCGAAGCACGCGTCGGCTCGTCATTGAAGTGCGTCGACAATGCGCGGCAAGCTGCGAAACCGGCTATGGCCAGCCGGGAGATCGGGGATTCCGCTCCGCCCGCCACCATGACATCGGCATCGCCCAGCGCAATGAACCGTGCGGCATCGCCGACAGCGTGCGCGCCCGTCGAACATGCAGTCACGACCGAATGGTTCGGTCCCTTGAGCCCATGACGGATGGACACATGGCCGGAGGCAAGATTGATGAGCCGGCCTGGAATGAAGAACGGGCTGATCCGCTTGGGGCCCTTCTCGGCGAGCAGGAGCGAGGCCTGCTCGATGCCTTGCAGACCGCCAATGCCCGAACCGATGAGAACGCCGCTCGCGGCCTTGTCGTCCTCGCTTTTCGGATGCCAGCCGGCATCGTTGAGCGCCTGCTCGGCTGCCGCCACCGCGTAGATGATGAAATCATCGACCTTGCGCTGTTCCTTGGGCTCCATCCATTCGTCCGGATTGAAGCCGCCATCCGCATAGGAGCCGGACGGAATCATGCAGGCAATCCGACAGGTCAGATCGGAGACATCGAACTCGGTAACCTTGCGAGCACCGCTCTCCCCCGCAAGCAAACGCTTCCAGTTGGCATCGACGCCGCATCCAAGCGGTGAAACGATGCCGAGGCCGGTAATCACAACTCGACGCATGCTGCCTCCGTGAAGACTCCGAGCAAAATTACCCCTTGAGCGTGGCATTCGCCATGGGCTGAAAACGCATGTTCCGGTTTAACCCGAAGACGCCTTGCTCAAAGGGACGACAATGCACTAAGCGCTCGCGTTCTGTTCCAGAAAGCGAATGGCATCGCCCACAGTCTGGATCGTCTCGGCGGCGTCATCGGGGATTTCGCAACCGAACTCCTCCTCGAAAGCCATGACGAGTTCAACGGTATCCAGGCTGTCTGCGCCAAGATCGTCGATAAAGCTGGCGTTGTCGGTAACCTTTTCGGCTTCTACGCCCAGATGCTCGACCACGATCTTCTTCACACGTTCAGAAATATTCTCGCTCATGCTATTGCCTCACCATTGCTCCCAGATGTGATCCTCAAGGGATTGTTGAAGATTAACTCCGATCCTGGCGCTCGCGCGGCCAGTCCTTCGATTTCCATTCCCTCACTGTCAGCTCTGCCCTTCAGGCCAACCTCTTTCGCAGAATGAACTGCGCGGCGATCCAGTTCATGGCCCGCATTCCCTGCCCCGGCCGGATCGCCTTTTCTCCCGTCGGATACCAACGCACCGCTTGGTAGCATGGTTTCCGTCGGCTGACTATTCCAACGGTTATGAAGACATTGCCATTCCGCCATTCACGTGCAGGGTCTCCCCCGTCACGTAGCGTGCTTCGGCGCTGGCCAGATAGACGACAGCGGCGGCGATATCCTCCGGCTTGCCGAAAATGCCGGCCGGAATCGCTCCGGCAATGGCCTCGACCTGCTTTTCGTTCAGGGCCGCTGTCATCGGCGTCTCGATGAAACCGGGCGCAATGCAGTTTGCGGTCACGCTGCGGGAGGCCACTTCCCGGGCCAGCGATTTCGTCATGCCGACCATGCCAGATTTCGATGCTGCGTAATTGCCTTGTCCCGGATTTCCGATCACGCCGCTGATCGAGGCAATGTTGATGATTCGGCCATAGCGCCGGCGCATCATGTTCCGCAGAGCGGCGCGGCACAGAACGAATGTCGATGTCAGGTTTACCGCGATAACGTCGTCCCACTCTTCATCGCTCATGCGCATAAAAAGGTTGTCGCGCGTTATGCCAGCATTATTGACCAGAATGTCAAGCGTGCCGACCGCGTTCTCGGCCTCGCCCGCGAGTTTGGCCACAGCAGCGCGATCCTTCAGATTGCACGGAAGCGCCGCAACGCCGCCCAGTTCGGCGGCGAGCGCCTGAAGCCGGTCCTCGCGCGTGCCGGAAATGGCGACTTTCGCGCCCTGATCCTTCAGCGCCTTGGCGATTGCGCCGCCAAGCCCGCCGGTTGCCCCGGTGACAAGCGCGCCTTTTCCCGTCAGATCAAACATGGCCCCAATTCCCAAGCGTTCTTTATAATATCGTTAAGATGCCGTACCGGGCTGGCCGCTTCCGGCTTCGACATCGCCCGGCGCACCAATGGCCTTGCCGCTCAGCCTGTCGTCGATCCGGCGCACCATGCCCGTCAGCACCTTGCCGGCGCCGATCTCATAAACCAGTTCGACGCCCTGATCCGCCATGAATGCGATACTTTCACGCCAGCGTACGGTTCCGGTCACCTGCTCGACGAGCAAGCGGCGAATATCGTCAACAGCGCTGACAGGCTGCGCCGTGACATTGGCGATAACGGGGACCGCCGGCGCATTCAGCGCAACCTCGCTCAGAGCCTCGGCCATGCGATCGGCGGCGGGCTGCATCAACGCGCAATGGAACGGCGCGCTGACAGGCAACGGCACAGCGCGCCGCACGCCGTGATCCTTGCCGATGGCGATGGCGTGGTCGATGGCGGCCTTGGCCCCGCTGAGCACGACCTGTCCCGGCGCATTGTCATTGGCGACCTGACAGACCTTGCCGGTCGCGGTGCTTGCCTCGGCGGCTATTTTCGCCGCGACGTCGAGATCGACGCCGAGCAGCGCGGCCATCGCGCCTTCTCCCACCGGAACGGCTTCCTGCATCGCCCTGCCGCGAATCCGCAAAAGCCGCGCGGCATCCGCGATGCTCAGCGTTCCGGCAGCCGCCAATGCGGAATATTCGCCCAGCGAATGCCCGGCGACATACCGCGCCTGCGCGACGCTCCAGCCCTTTTCACTCTCAAGCACGCGCATGGCGGCAAGCGACACCGCCATCAGCGCCGGCTGTGCGTTTTCGGTCAGAGTCAGGCTGTCGGAGGGACCGTCCCACATCAGGGATGTGAGTGAGGCGTCCAGTGCGTCGTCGACCTCGGCGAATAGCTCGCGCGCGGCAGGATAGGCGTCAGCCAGATCCTTGCCCATGCCGACAAACTGGCTGCCCTGTCCGGGAAATGTAAAAGCGATGTCCATTCTTCCAAAAACGAGACAGTGACCTGAGCGAATGTGAATCTTCTCGGCGCCGCCAACCTGGCGACATTGCGCGCCAAAGACAACTATTGCGTCGTCAATGTCAAGCTTTCGTTCATACTTGCCGTGCAAGCGTCCCGGAATTGCGGGGCAGCACCTTTCAGAGGCACGGTTTTGCTTGCCATAAGCTGCAGATTCCGTATAAGCAGCCCTATCTGTCCGGCTGGAGGCTGAACGGGAGCTGTTGCCTATGGCAGCGGAAAGGGCGCATGGCGCTCCGATTGCTCTCTACTCTCTTTCTCCCCGTGTCTCCGCTCTTTCGAGTCTTCCTGAGCGAGCCTTTCCTGATTTAAGGGCTCAAAAGGGGCTTCGCGCCGGGCATAGTGACGTAAACCTATGGGAAAGGCGCATCATGCCGCAATATGAACACGTATTCCTGGCGCGCCAGGATATCACGGCGCAACAGATGTCGACTTTGCAGAAAAGCTTCGAGACGGTCATCGAAGAAAATGGCGGCAAGGTCGGCAAGACGGAATATTGGGGCGTCAAGAACCTCACTTTCCGGATCAAGAAGAATCGCAAGGCGCATTTCGCGTTGCTCAATCTCGATGCGCCGCATGAAGCGGTTTCCGAGATGGAGCGTCAGATGAGCCTGTCATCCGACGTCCTTCGCTTCATGACCATCCGGGTCGACGAGCTTGACGACAAGCCGTCCGCCATGATGAAACGTGGTGACGACCGCGGCGATCGCGGAGACAGGGGCGATCGTGGCGACAGGGGCGACCGCGGAGATCGTGGCGACAGACGAGGCCCGCGCCGTGAAGGCCGGCCACCACGCAGCGAACATTCCGGCGAGGGAAATGAATAATGAGTGCGGCACAGACACAGACACGCAAGGTCTTCCAGCGCCGGCGGAAAACCTGCCCATTCTCCGGCGACGGCGCGCCAAAGATCGACTATAAGGACGTCAAGCTGCTTCAGCGCTTCACATCGGAGCGCGGCAAGATCGTGCCGAGCCGGATCACCGCCGTTTCCGCAAAGAAACAGCGCGAACTGGCAAAGGCGATCAAGCGGGCGCGCTTCCTCGGTCTTTTGCCTTACGTTCTGAAATAACGCCTGAGACGAGAAGCCTCGTGGCTTCATGGAAATGCAGCGGACAACCGGCGGCGCTTGGTTCGCCGGGATGTCCGGGTTGGGGCTGCTCTCGGGGAGTTGGCCTCTAACCGCTGGATAGCGGGACAGCAACATGATCGCATCGCCACATCTTATCGGTATTGCCGCGGGGCTTGTCGCCGCCGTGCTGTTCCGCTCGCTTGCGACCAATTCGGCTCTCGCACTCCTGCTGTTCTACCTGACGCCGCTGCCGATATTTCTGGCGGGCATCGGCTGGGGTTCCCGCGCGGCCCTGCTGTCCTTCGCGACCGCAACGGCGCTGCTCGGGGCGCTGCTCAGCTTCCAGTCCGCCATCGCCTTCGGACTTTATATCGGCCTGCCGGGCGTGATTCTTTCCTATCTCATGCTGCTGCATCGGGAATACGCGGTCGATCAGGGCGCGACAGGCGGACAGCCGCGCACAATCGTTGAATGGTACCCTTTCGGGCGCATTATCGCCTGGGGCGCCGTCATGTCCGGCACGCTGATCGCGGTCGGCCTCGTCCTGCTTGCGGGAGACAGCGAAACCTATCGCCAGATCATGCGGACGATCTTCGATGAAACCGCGCTGCAACGGTTCCAGTCCGTTTTCGGGGCTGAATTCGGGCCTGCGGAAATGGAGCGTTTCGTCGAACGCTTCGCCTTCTACTTCCTGCCGTTTTTCGCCGCGACCTTCTGGCTGCTGATCATGATCGGCAATCTCTGGCTGGCGGCCAAAAGCGCCTCGATTTCCGGATTGCTGAGCCGCCCCCTGCCCGATTTCACCAGTATCGACTATCCGCCATTCCTGGTGGCCGGCTTCGTGGCGGCCCTGGGCGTGAGTTTTTCAAGCGGAATGCTGGGCGTTGCCGGCGTCGCATTTCTCGGCGCATTTGGCTGCGCGTTTTTGCTGATGGGCCTCGCGGTGATTCACGTGCTGCTGGCAAGCTCGCAATTCAAGCTGGTGCTGCTTTTCGTGTTGTATGTCGGCCTGCTTGTAACGCCCTGGGTTGCCCCGCCGGTTACCGCGCTTGGCCTCGCCGAGCCCTTTATTCGATTGCGTCAGCGCCAGCCGCAGCGGACACCGCCACCTGACAATTCGGGCAATCCCCCGAATGCCAATCTCTAAGGAGCAAGAAAAATGCAAGTCATTCTACTGGAACGTATCGGCCGGCTGGGCCAGATGGGCGACATCGTCAAGGTGCGCGACGGATATGCCCGCAATTTCCTGCTGCCCAAAGGCAAGGCGCTTCGCGCAACGAAGGGCAGCATGGCGCAATTCGAGCAGCAGCGCGCCCAGCTTGAAGCGCAAAATCTGGAGCAGAAGAAGGAAGCCGACGCCGTCGCCAAGAAGCTGGACGGCCAGACCTTCATCGCGTTGCGCCAGGCGAGCGACGCCGGTCAGCTTTACGGCTCGGTGTCCACGCGCGACATCTCCGAGACGATCACCGAGGGCGGCTTCACGATCTCGCGCACGCAGGTCATGCTTGACCGGCCGATCAAGACCCTCGGCCAGCATCCAATCCGCGTCAGCCTCCATCCGGAAGTCGCGGTCTCGGTGAAGATCAACGTCGCGCGAACCATGGAAGAGGCCGAACGTCAGGCGAAGGGCGAAGACATCATGGCGCTTCGCGATCGTGACGAGGCCGAGGAAGCCGAAGAGCTGGAAGTGCCTCAGGACCTGTTCGAGTTCGAGGAAGGCGAGCAGCCCGACGAGGAGACGAAATAAGCGTCTTGCGCTTGCACTGCTTGCGCGCAGACGACGGACCGCGCCTCACCGGGAAGATGGCTCGGTTCAGTCTTTCTTTTCAGACTTGTCTGTCGCACCGTAATGGGGCGGATAGCCAGCGCCGCCCTGCTCTTTCCACGGTCCCTTGCTGGCATTGCCGCGCCCGATGACATCCTTCACCGGATCGCAATAATCGCCCTTTTCCGCAGGGCGCGTTTGCCGCGACTTCGTGTCTTTGGCATATTTGCTGTTTTCGCGCGCCGGCAAGTCGTCCTTGCGCTTGTCTTCCGCCGCGCGATCAGCGTCACGCGTTTCAGAATGCTTGCTCATCGAATTCTTTCCTTGCGTTAAGCAAGAGAAGGAATGCGCGAGCCTGTCGTCGGGTTCCCCGGCGATGAAAAATGCCAAGCCGATTACCCTTGATGCGTCGGGCCTCCGAGACTTCTATCCGACAGACTCTGCGCCGAGGCGATGACACCGCCCGGCGTTGGCGACGCGGCCCCTGTCGTACCCGGAAAGCTTATCGGCAACCCCTTGAGAGTTCGCACCGCCATGTACGCGAAAGCCTGAGCCTCTATGGCGTCGGCGTCCCATCCGACATCGTCGGCGATCTCGACACGGCCCGGCACCAGCTTGCGGATATTGGCGACCAGCGTCGAATTGCGCGTTCCGCCACCGCTCAGCACGAAAATCTGCGGCGTGGCCGGCAGATGGGCGAGACCGCAGATCAACGCGGCAACAGTGAAGGCCGTCAGCGTCGCCGCGCCGTCAGCGAGCGACAGACCATCGAGAACCGAAAGCGGGAAGGCGTTCCGGTCCAGCGATTTGGGTGGTCTGCGCAGGAAATAGGGGTCGCCCAGCAGAGTCTCCAGCCTGCGCGGATCGGTCCGGCCATTGGCGGCCAGAATCCCGTTCTCGTCGCGGCGCTTGCGGCTGTGCTTGTAGACCCAGTCGTCGATCATCGCGTTGCCGGGGCCGGTGTCGAAGGCAAGCAGCGCTCCGTCCTTGCCGATATAGCTGACATTGGCCACGCCGCCCAGATTGATGATCACGGCGGGCAGCGGCAGATCCACCAGCCCGGCAAGCGCCTGATGATAGACCGGCACCAACGGCGCGCCCTGACCGCCCGCCTCCATATCGGCCGCTCGGAAATCATAGGCGACGTCGATGCCGAGCAACTCGGCCATCAGCGCCCCGTCCCCGAGTTGCACGGTCAGGGCATCCTCGGGACGGTGCAGCACGGTCTGGCCATGAAAGCCGACAATATCGATCGTTTCACGCGGAATATCGTGATCCTGCAGGAATGCCTCGACCGCCTCGCAGTGAATCTCCGTTACGCGCCGTTCGGCTTCGGCCAGCCTGGAGGGGCGCGCGTACCGGTCCGTGAGGCTTTCCGCATCCGCAACCGCCTGACGCAGAGCCACACGTTCATCGCTGCTGTAGTCGTAGATGCTGGAGGGACCGAGCGTCTCGATATGCTCCCCATCCGTTTCGATCAGCGCCACATCCACCCCATCCATGGAGGTGCCGCTCATCAGTCCGATTGCTCTCATGCCGTGCCCATTTTCGCCTTTCGCCCGATTTATCCGAAAAGTGCCGAACGCCTCCCGGATCTCGCGCTAAATCGTGCAACTTAATCTTCAAACTGCTATAGAACCGGCTGTCAGATGGCTTTTTGATGTTCCGCGCGGCAAACCCGCGCCGGCAAGCCATTCATACGCTGATACGCTTCAAGGCAAAGCTCCGCAATTGCCCTTACGCTTTGCGCGCAAAAATATAGCAGTCGAAAGCCGATACTATGACGACTACGAAATCCGACTTTATTAACACACTTCAATCTCGCGGATACATCCATCAATCTACGGATCTGGCCGCGCTGGACGATCTGGCCTCCCGCGAGACGGTGACGGCCTATATCGGTTTCGACTGTACCGCAAAGAGCCTGCATGTCGGCAATCTGATCGGCATCATGATGCTGCGACGCCTGCAGCAGACCGGGCACAAGCCGATCGTGCTGATCGGCGGCGGCACGACAAAGGTCGGCGACCCGTCCGGCAAGGATGAAAGCCGCAAGATGCTCACCCAGGACGACATCAACGAGAACAAGGCCAGCATTCGCGCCGTGTTCGACAAGTACCTGAAGTTCGGCGACGGGCCGCAGGATGCGGTGATGGTCGATAATGACGCCTGGCTGAGCCAGCTCAACTATGTCGAGTTCCTGCGCGATTACGGGCCGCATTTCACCATCAACCGGATGCTTACCTTCGACAGCGTGCGGCTCCGGCTCGAACGCGAGCAGCCGCTGACCTTCCTTGAGTTCAACTACATGCTGCTTCAGGCCTATGACTATGTCGAGCTGTACCGGCGTCTTGGATGCCGCCTGCAGATGGGCGGCTCGGACCAGTGGGGCAATATCGTCAATGGCGTGGAGCTTGGGCGGCGCGTCGAGAACGCCGAGTTGTTCGGGCTGACGACGCCGCTGCTGACAACCGCTTCCGGCGCGAAGATGGGCAAGACGGCGCAAGGCGCGGTCTGGCTGAACGCCGACATGCTGAGCGTCTATGATTACTGGCAGTTCTGGCGCAACGCCGAGGACGCCGATGTCGGCCGGTTCCTGAAGCTGTTCACCGATCTGCCGCTGGAGGAGGTCGCCCGGCTCGAAGCGCTTGCCGGAGCGGAAATCAACGAGGCGAAAAAGGTGCTGGCGACCGAGGCGACCGCAATGGCGCATGGCCGTGAGGCCGCGGAGAAAGCCGCCGAGACCGCGCGGCAGACTTTCGCCGAGGGACAGGCTTCCGCAGGGCTGCCGACGGTCGAGGTGCCCGCGAGCGAACTGGCGGACGGCATCGGCGTGCTGAGCGCGCTGGTGAAGGCCGGGCTGGCGGCGTCGAACAGCGAGGCGCGGCGGCACATCAAGGGCGGCGGGGCGCGCGTGAACGATGAGGCCGTGAGCGATGACAAGGCGATGCTGACGGCGGATCAGGTCAATGCGGACGGCGTCATCAAGCTGTCGCTCGGCAAGAAGCGCCATGTGCTGATCAGGCCTGTTTGATGCAATCTTCTTGACTCCCTCTCCCTCAGGGAGAGGGTTGGGGTGAGGGGCCTTGTTTTTCCAATAGGCGCCTTACCCCCCTCACCCGGCACTGCGTGCCGACCTCTCCCCAGGGGAGAGGTAGATCGCTGCGACGGACCTCATGCCCCGCTACAAGCTGACCATCGAATATGACGGGACGCCTTTCGCGGGCTGGCAGATGCAAGCGAATGCAGCCTCCGTTCAGGAGCGGATGCGGGACGCCATCGCGGCCTTCTGCGGCGAGGCGATCATTCCGCGCGGGGCGGGGCGCACCGATTCCGGCGTTCATGCGCGCGGGCAGGCCGCGCATATCGATCTCGCGAAGGACTGGCCGCCCGACACGGTGATGAAGGCGGTCAACTTCCACCTCCGGCCCGCGCCGATTTCGATCCTTGCCTGCGAACTTGCGGACGAGACCTTCGACGCCCGCTTCTCGGCCATCGCGCGCCATTATCTCTACCGCATCGTCAACCGCTTCGCACCCCTCGCCATCGACCGCGACCATGCATGGCGCGTCTGGCCCTCGCTCGACGTGGACGCCATGGCCGAAGCCGCGCAGCATCTCATCGGGCGGCACGACTTCACCACCTTCCGCGCCTCGCAATGTCAGGCGAAATCGCCCGTCAAGACGCTGGATGTGCTGAGGGTCGAGCGGACGGGTGAGGAAATCGAAATCCGCGCCTCGGCCCGTTCCTTCCTGCATCATCAGATCCGCTCGATCACCGGCAGCCTGAAACTCGTCGGCGAAGGCAAGTGGACCCCGGACGATCTGCGTACGGCGCTTGAGGCGAAGGACCGCACACGCTGCGGCGCGATGGCCCCGTCATGCGGGCTGTATCTCATGCGGGTGGATTATTGAGGGCAGCAAGCCATCTTGCGCCACAATCAGGCCCCTCTGCGAAATGTCCTGATCCAATTTTCCAGCGCTAAACAGGTGGCGTGCCCGCCTCAATCGAACGGGCGTGTACAGGGGTTGCTGCATCAAACGGTCGGAAGCTCTAGGCAGACCGCTGGTACTCGCCTTGGAACGTCACATTCATACCGTGCACGCCAATCCAGTTCACTTCCTCGACCGTTAGCCGCACGCCACGGAATGTTAGACGGATGCGATGATTGCCAGGCAAATCAGGAAGCCAGGATATATGCTCGATGACGCCATCTTCGGCTGTGCCAATAAATTCAAGTTGGCCGATGTTCGGCCCGAAATCGCGAAGCCCACCCCAATAGGCGTCGCCGGTAATCGCATAGCGGAAGTGGCCTTCCGGTGAACCTGGAATTGCTGTCACCAGAATTTCCGCTGCAGAGCCCAGATCATCATCGGAAATTCGGATATATTGACCCGCGAAAGGATCAACATTTGGGACCCGCTCAGCCCCGAAATGGAGTCTTTCTGCCCAAGCGGTATCAATAGCTGCGTACAATTCATCGCGATAATGTAGCAGTTCTTTTTTGGTAAAGTTCTTGCTCTGGCTGGTTTTGCTATCATATTGATCGTGATGCGTAAGGCACAAAAAAACAAGGTTATCTTCTGAATTGTTCGAGCTGTCCTGATCTACATGTGCGATTTGGCCCACCTTGATGAGCGTATCTCGGTCGAGCGCAAAGCAAACACAGCAACGGCGCCGTGAACGTACTAGTGTTGTTCTTTGTGTGTTGTCGGGTATCGATTTCCTTACCATAGCCCGTAGCTACCAGCCCCCACGAAATTTTTTACCTACAAACCTGTGTCGCAAAGGGTGATCAAGGTGGCCATCCCGCGAGATTTGCGTATGAATTTTCCCGTTAATTACGTAGTCGAGCCCGATATTGGCAACGCAAATTTAGACGCCGCCTAAAATGCGGCGGCGTCAGTGCTTCGCAAGTCCCGGTACACCAACCGCCGCGCTAAACAGCCATCATCTCCCCCGGCGCGGCCTTTTCTCGCCGCGTCATCAGATTGTTCAGCGCACTGACATATGCCCGCGCCGAGGCCACGAGCGTGTCCGTATCCGCGCCGCGCCCGGTGACGGTCTTGCCGTCTTCTTCCAGACGTACGCTGACTTCCGCCTGCGCGTCGGTGCCTTCGGTTACGGCGTGCACCTGATAGAGCGCCAGCCGCGCATCGTGCGGGATCAGTGAACGGATCGCCTTGAAGGTGGCGTCGACCGGACCGTCGCCATTGCATTCGGCGGTCATGTGCTTGCCGTCCACATCGAGCGTGATGGTCGCCTTCTGCGGGCCGCCCGTCCCGGCGATCACCGTCAGCGACAGCACCTTGATGCGGTCGAATGCGGTCGCCACGCCCTGATCGACGATGGCCTCGATGTCCTCGTCGTAGACGGTCTTCTTCTTGTCGGCCAGATCCTTCATCGCCTGGAAGGCGGATTCCAGCGCGTTGTCGCCCAGCTCGTAGCCCATGCCGCGCAATTTCTCGCGGAAGGCGTGGCGGCCGGAATGCTTGCCCAGCACCAGCGAAGAATCCTTCAGGCCGACGCTTTCCGGCGTCATGATCTCGTAGGTCTGCGCATTCTTCAGCATGCCGTCCTGATGGATGCCGCTCTCATGGGCGAAGGCGTTCTTGCCGACAATGGCCTTGTTGTACTGCACCGGAAAGGCCGACACGGCGGAAACGAGCTTGGAGGCCCGCGTGATCAGCCGGGTGTTGACGTTCGTCCAGTAGGGCAGCACGTCGTTGCGCGTCTCGATGGCCATGACGACCTCCTCCAGTGCGGCGTTGCCCGCGCGCTCGCCGAGGCCGTTGATCGTGCATTCGATCTGGCGCGCGCCGCCCTGCAACGAGGCCAGCGAATTGGCGACCGCCAGCCCCAGATCATTGTGGCAATGGGCGGAAAAGATCACCTCGTCGCCGCCCGGAACTTCTTCGCGCAACATCCTGAAGATGGCGACGAATTCCTCCGGCGTCGTATAGCCGACCGTGTCCGGAATGTTGATCGTGGTGGCGCCCGCCTTGATCGCGGCCTCGACGACGCGCTTGAGGAAATCCGGCTCGGTGCGCGTGGCGTCCATCGGGGACCATTCGACATTGTCCGTATAGCTGCGCGCCCGCGTGACCGAAGCCACGACCGCCTCGTGGACCTGATCCTTGTCCATGTTGAGCTGATACTGGCGGTGCAGCGGCGAGGTGCCGATAAAGGTGTGAATGCGCGGGTGCTCGGCGTCCTTCAAGGCTTCGCCCGCACGGTCCACATCCTTCAGCCCGGCGCGCGCCAGACCGCAGACAACCGCGTTCTTGACGACCTTGCTGATCTGCCTGACCGCTTCGAAATCACCATTGGAGGCAATCGGGAAACCGGCCTCGATGATGTCCACGCCCATTTCGTCCAGCAATTCGGCGACCTGGAGCTTTTCCTCCAGCGTCATGGACGCGCCGGGCGACTGCTCGCCGTCGCGCAATGTGGTGTCGAAAATGTAAACGCGGTCCTTGCCGTCGCGGGTCTTCGATGCAGAAACGTCTGCGTTCGCTTCGCTCGTATCAGTCATGAGAATTGTCCCTGATTGGGTCCGGCGCGTGTCTTGAGATTATAGGCCGGGATGTTTGCGCTTGTCTTGAAAGGATGACTCCCCTAAGCGCCCAGCATCGGCCAGACGGCGCTCAGGGGCGGATAAGTAGAAGAAGCGCAATAGCGGAAGCGGGAATGGACGCGGACAGGCCGAAAGACCGGATCGCGGAGGCGTCCGGTGCGGCAATTCCTTGCGTTTTGCAATGCTGTATCACTGCTCTGGCCGTTCAAGGTGTCCTGCGTTCTGCCCTTCACTTAATCGCAAAGCGACGGGGGCGCAAGCGTTAACCGTGACTCTGTCATCTCACGATGAATGAAACGCGAAGGCGCGCGGGGCTTCTACGGTCGCTGAGCAAGCCGGTCGAGCATCTGTCTGACCGCCCGGATCTGCGGGGCATCGCGCGTCAGGAAATCCCGGCCGGTATAACCCCACCAGTCCCAGCAGCCATTCGGATTGAGCGTCGAGGAGACCGCCTGCGGAAAGAGCAGCACGATGCGGTTGTTCTCGGCCCAGCGCGCATAGCCGGAACCGGTGACGAAGCTGTCGCCGATGGCGGCGAGCCCCTGCTTGCAGCCGTGGAACACGATATGAACCGCGCAGCCCGGTTGCGATCGGCAGCCTTGTGGAATGTACGCCATGCCTTCGCTGCCGAGATCCGCATTGCCGGGATCGCTGGAATAAAGCCCCTGCTCGAAGCGAAGGAAGCTGCCGGCTGGCGTTTCGCCCGCGGGCTTCAGCGATCCGTAAAGCCATTCGAGAACCGCCTTTGCCTGATCGAAATCGCAATCATTGAGAAAGGGCGCTCCGCTCTGGCCGCAGGCAAGGCCCTGATCTTCCGTCAGAAACGCATGGGCCGCGCTGTCATGGGTCTCGTAGCGGATATTCGCATCGGCAATTCCGGCGGCGAGGTAGAACGCTTTCGCCTCCTCGACAACGCCGCTTTCGACGGTGCTGTCCGCGCTGCTGGTAAAGAGATACACCCTGTCGTCCGCCAGACCATCCAGCGGGTCGATCTTTCCCTGCCGGGCCAGTTTGCGGGCATGATCGAGAAGCTCGCCCGCGTCCGGCACGCTGGAAAACAGCCAGCCATCCTCCATGCAGCTATTCTGCGCCCGGTGCAAATTCCAGGGAATGACGACCGCCCAGAACGGGTTGATCTCGCCGCCCGGCGTGTGGGCGCAGGCATAGGGGCCGCCCGCGACAAGCCCGGCGCCGATGACCGTTTGCGAATGGGCGACCTGAAACTGACCGGCCATGTACGCGCCCGACGAGAGGCCGGAAACGGTCGTCCGGTCAAGGTCGGCGGCAAGCGCCGGAAGCGGCTGGGCGGACCCGGCCCGCGCGCCGGCAGCGGCAAACAGAACGACCATGACCGCCAATCGCAGGAACCGGAGCATTTGCAGCCGCCACATCGGATCGCTTTCGGAAAAAGCCGAACCTTACCTCGCGCCCTTAGTTGAACAGCCAGTCGAAAAGCCCGCGATTGCGTCGGCGGCCGCCATAATTATCTTCATCATACCATTGGCGCTCCCGCTGGACCGGCCTCGGCTCGGGCTTCGGCTTGGGCGGCTCGCGCAATTCGTGCGCACTGATCACACCGTCCACGTCGGTGACGACGACGCTCGTTTTCGTCCAGTCCCACTTGGCCTTTTCCGTGCCCGCGAGATAGGGTTCGATGGAAACCACGTTCTGCCGGTTGACATCGACAATGGCGACAAACTCGTAGCGGTTGTTCTCCACCGCATCCGCTGGCGTGTTCGGCAGACGTCCGGCCGAATAGCGGAGCAGCCCGAAACCGCGCAGAAAGTCGGAGAGCGGCGTCCATTCCAGAATCTCCGGCTGGCCCTCTCCATGCATTTCCAGCAGGATCTTGAGATTGGGATAGGTGGAGTTGACCGCCACGAACCGTCTTGCATAGGGGCTGATGATCTCCCACCCCTGCACGGCCTCGGCAATCGGCTTGACCGGCTGCTCGTCCTCTCCCTCCCCTGAGAGCTTCTTCAGCACGCCAGCCACATCCTTGATGAACGGGTCGAACTGGAGCGCCTGCCTGTAAGCGGCGATGGCAGCCTCGTTATTCTGCTGCGCCTCGGCGATCCTGCCCTTCACCCGGTAGACTTCGGCGTAGTTCGGCGTGATCTCCAGCGCCTTGGCAATATCCGCTTCGGCGCGCACGAGATCATCGAGATGGAAATGCGCCTCGGCCCGGCGGTAATAGGCCTCCGCCAAGCCGGTATCCAGCGTGATCGCCTGGTCGAGATCGGCAAGCGCTTCGCCATAGCGTTTCCGGGCAATCTGGGTTGCGCCACGCCCGATATAGGCCTGCGGATTTTGCGGATCGAGTTCGATCGCCTTGTCGAAGTCCTTCACCGCCGAAAGCGTCTTGCCTCGCTCCAGATGGACCTGGCCGCGCCCGACATAGAGATCGGCGTCTTCCGGGGCGAGCGTGAGCAACCGTTCATAGTCGGCCAGCGCCTGCTCTTCGCGCTCAAGGCGCTGGTTGATCAGGGCGCGATTGCGGTAGGCGGCCATATATTTGCCGTTCAGCGAGATCGCCCGCGTAACGTAGCGCAACCCGGCATAGGGCCGGCCGATCATCTCCTGGACCTGGGCGCGGCCATTATAAGGCACGGCGTTCGTCGGCATGAGTTCGGTCGCGCGGCGGTAATCCACGAGGGCTTCCTCATGACGGCCGAGCTGAAATTTCGCGTTGCCGCGATTGTTGTAGGCCGCGCCATAGCCGGGCGCGAGCGTGATCGCGCGATTCAGATCGGCGAGCGCTTCTTCATATTTGCCAAGATCTATGTAGACGTTGGCCCGGTTGTTGTAGGTCGAGGCCGAACCGTCGAACAGCTCAATGGATCGGGTGAAATCCTTCAGCGCATCGTCGAGGCGCTTCAGCCGCCACAGGGCGACGCCGCGATCATTGTGAATGCCGGCGAGACGCGCGGCCGGGAGGTCGGCGTCCTTCAGCGCTTCGTCGTAGGAGGTCACGGCCTGATCGAAATTGCCGCGCATGAGGGCCGCCGTTCCCTCCTGCACGCGCAGCAGAGCCGTATCGGTCGCCGCGTAAAGGGGTTGCGCGACCGCAACAAGGACGATCCCTATCGTCAAGGAAAATCGCATTCCACCAAATCCTCATATGCGCACGCAAATCATATCGTCTATGGTGCTAAAATTCCGTGGCCGGTATGGCGTCTCGCAATGGCCGACGGGGCACTAGAGACTATACCATTCTGGCCTGATTTGGACAGCACCGACCAGTTCACAGAGCCGGATCGCAGGTTGACTGGCTGTGCGCAAGGCACGAGTGGTC
Source organism: Rhodomicrobiaceae bacterium (assembly GCA_050330195.1). Taxonomy (GTDB): domain Bacteria; phylum Pseudomonadota; class Alphaproteobacteria; order Rhizobiales; family Rhodomicrobiaceae; genus JAHQVI01. Next base: position 105,243 of record JBHJOB010000006.1, read on the forward strand.
CGCAAAGAAGCGGACGGGGCGGATCTGACGTCACGGCATTATTAGAGTATGACTATGACCTGTAGCCGGTCAGGCAGATAAAAAGGAACCTGTACAAGGGTTCGGCACTTGCCTGGCCGCGCGCTTTGGGGGAGTTGAGTTGAGACGTTTCCTGTGCGCCGCGCTTTTTGCCGGTCTCATATTCGCGAGTGCCTTTGGGCTGGCCCAACGCGCCTATAGTCAAGCGGAATGGCCCGACGTTCCCGTGATCACGGAAGAAGCGCCGCCTCCGGACACCCCGGTTCCACGATCGACGCCAAGCGGCTGGCCCGGCACTGGCCAGCCAAGCCCCTTTACACCCGCGCCCGCCTCCAGCGCGGCGAGATCGGCGCCGGAAACGAACGCCGCAGCGGCGCAGGGAACCGGCTCATCGGATTCGCCGGAGCGCCGCGCCGCCCGGACGAGCCCCCCCGTGGTTCCGCCGTTGCCCGAACGCCTGAACGGAAAAGCCAGGGCAAGCAGCGACGGCGCTGACGCGAGCGAGACGGAGGCCGTCGCCCGAACCACACCGGCCGCCGAAGCGCCGGAACCGGCTGTCACTGCATCGACACAGCGATCCACGGGCGATGCGGAAGCCGACGCTTCAACATCGGACACAGACGCCACATCGACAATAACGGCCGATGCTGGAGCGCCGGAAGACGCCGTCTCAAGTGAGGCGGCAGACGATGCCAACGGCCCCGCCGGTCCCCAGTCCAGCTCAAACGCCGCACCCGTCGCACAGGGCCAGACTGACTCGGCACAATCTGCGGAGACCGGCGTCAGCGCGGTGGAAAGCACGGCGGTTGAGGCGACCGATCCTGCTCCAAAGGCGGAAAATGCGGCTCAGCCGAGTGGCGGCGGCGCTGTTGCATCCCGGCAATCCGGCGCGGAGCCTGACGCAACCGCCGCACCTGAAGCGGAACCGGCGCAGGATGCAACCGCCGATGCCGCGTCCCTGAAAACCGCTGATGAAGCCGTCGTCACGGAAGAGATCCAGCCGGACATTGTCCCGGCAACGGCTTCCATCGCGGACGCCCCCGAAGCCGCTCCCCCCGGAAAAGCGGCCACGGCCTCACATACCGAACCAGATCGCGTAACACCACCATCGGCTGCAACCGCAGCCAAGGCGGAAGCAACCGAAACGGGTCCGGCGGATCAGGCTCAAGCTTTGCGGACAGCCCCCGCTTCCGGAGATGACTCCGCCGACGCCTCAAGGATCGCGCCCGGCGCCGCCACCGAACCTGCGAAACCGTCAACGCAATCCGCGAAAGCGGGCGACGGCCTCGACGAGATTATCGGCCAGATGATCCTCGTCGCCTTTGACGGGATCGATCCGAAACAGGAAGGGCCGCGCCGGACAAGGGCGCAGGCTGAAAGCGGCCGGATCGGCGGCGTTCTCTTCACCGGCCGCAATGTCCAAAGCGTCCGGCAACTGACCGATCTGGCGCACAGCTTCAAGAACGCAACGTCCGAGCATCCGCCATTTATCGCCGTCACGCATGAGGGCGGCGCGGGGCAGCCGCTTTCAGCCGAGAAAGGGTTCAGCGCTTATCCGTCCGCGGGCGCGCTCGGCAGCGCAAATGATCCGCTGAATGCCTTCACCGTCTATCAACGGATGGCGGAAAAGCTTTCGGCATTCGGGTTCAACGTCAATCTTGGCCCGACCATCGACATCCAGCCAACGACGGATACCGGCATATCCCCCGATGAAAGCCACAGCTACGGATCAACGCCCAAGCATGTCGTCGCATTCGCCAAGGCGTTCCGTCTTGCACACCAGCAGCACGGCATTCTGACGGTGCTGAAGCATTTCCCGGCCCAGACCCCGGACAAGTCTGATGATGTGCCGGCGGAGAGCGCGGAAATACCGGATCCGCTTGAGGCCTTTCGTCAGATGATCGCATCGGAAAATGCGGATCTGATCATGACCGGCCACCTCGCCGATCCGCGGTTCTCCGATGAGCCGGAACTGCCCGCCTCCCTTTCGGTCAAGGCCGTCAAGGAGCGGCTTCGCGGAGATCTCAAATTCGAAGGGGTGGTGCTGAGCGGCGATCTTGCCTCATCGGAACTTGCCGGGAAATTCTCGCTCAAGGACCGGGTCGTGCGTGCGATCAACGCTGGCACGGATGTGCTGCTGTTCGCCGGGGACGCGCCCGACGCTGACATGCCGGGCAAGATCGCGGAGATCATTCGCAAGGCCGTCGCCGGAGGCGAGCTTGAGCGGGGACGTCTCGAAGCGTCATACAAGCGTATTATAAGGCTCAAGCAAAGTCTTGGTCACGCGGCTCAGGCAGTCGCGGCAACCGAGGGAAACAGCGCGAACTGATACGAGGCTGCGGAAAGCACGCTCGTCATTGCAGGCGCAGCGCGGACAAGCAGCCACCGCTCTATGGCAAGATCAGATAAAGCCGACACCATCCCCGCCTTCGCGAGGACAAGCTTTTGGGAAAAATCGAGCTTGAAGCAAATGCTGGTATCATCCCCGCCTTCACGCAGGGCTGTCCGGGGAACTCAGGCATATGCGATCTCCAGTTGAGCGGGGTGGCTTTTGGGCTGTGGTCTGCTCGGGTTCACCTTGGGCGGCTTATCGAGTTCG
>JBHJOB010000007.1:0-77466 GCA_050330195.1 Rhodomicrobiaceae bacterium
GACGCCGTTGGTCAATTGGATGCAGGCATTGCCAGCGCCGCGCGGCATGCCCGCCGGCAGGATCTGAGCCGGTTCGATGGTCCCCCGCTACGGCGCGGCATCGACAAGCCCGATCTTTCTGAGCCGCCCCTACCAGAAATAAAAGTTCTGCAAATCGAGGCCGTGCTGTTCCGCATAAGCCTTCATCGACATCCCGCCAGCAGCGCATGCCTCAACATGATTGAGCCAGCTACGCTGTTTGTCGCTGAGATCTCGTACGTCCATACCGCCATCATCACAAGATGATACCTGGGCGTGACCCTGCCACGTCAACGCAGCGCAGCGTAGATGCGGTTTGTTAGGCGCTTACGCTGATCCATAGAGGGAATCATGCGGTGAAGGAGTGGCTGGAGATTTCTAAGACAGGATACTAAACCTGCCGCTCGACCATCTTCTTCTTCAACTCGGCAATCGCCTTGGCCGGGTTCAGGCCCTTCGGGCAAACCTGCGCGCAGTTGAGGATCGTGTGGCAGCGGTAGATGCGGAACGGGTCTTCCAGATCGTCGAGCCGTTCGCCGGTGGCCTCGTCGCGGCTGTCGACCACCCAGCGCTGCGCCTGCAACAGAGCGGCAGGGCCCAGATAGCGATCGGAGTTCCACCAGTAGGACGGGCAGGCCGTGGAGCAGCAGGCGCACAGGATACACTCGTAAAGCCCGTCCAGTTCCTCGCGGTCCTCACGTGATTGCTTCCATTCCTTTTCGGGCGTGGTGCTTTCGGTTTGCAGCCAGGGCTGGATCGAGCGGTGCTGGGCGTAGAAATGCGTGAGATCCGGCACGAGGTCCTTGATCACCGACGTATGCGGCAGCGGATAGATGTTGATGGTTCCGCTGATCTCGTCGATGGCTTTGGTGCAGGCCAGCGTGTTCGTGCCGTCGATATTCATGGCGCAGGAACCGCAGATCCCTTCGCGGCAGGAGCGGCGGAAGGTCAGCGTCGGGTCGATCTCGTTCTTGATCTTGATGACGGCGTCCAGAACCATCGGCCCGGTCTGCTCCAGATCGAGCCAGTAGCTGTCCACGCGCGGATTCTCGCCATCGTCGGGCGACCAGCGGTAAACCCGGAACTCCTTCCATTCACCTTCGGACTTGTCGGGCTGGTTCCAGCTCTTGCCCTTCTTGATCTTCGAATTCTGTGGAAGTGAGAGTTCAGCCATGATGTTTTCCGCTTATAGACCTGTTTGTTCAAGCTCGGTTTTTCCGAAAAGTGCGTCCCACTTTTCGGACCTCGCTCTAGCCCTTCGCCTGTCTTGTGTCGCCGTCGCCGGACCAGTTCACTCTGAGCGTTGCGAACATCGTGACGGTCAGCATCACGAAACCGGCAACCGCACCCGCCAGCAGGGCATAATCCTCTAAACGCAGGATGAGATATAACAGCCCATAGAGAATAAGGAAGACCAATAACATGATGAAGCCCCGTGCGGCGCTTTGCAGCGACCTTCCGACATAAAGCGACAACATGCCGCCGGTGGCCGCCGAGGCCGCAAGATAGGCGATTGTGAAGCCGAGATGTTCGGAAAGGCTTAGCAGCAGCACGTAAAACAGGATCATCGTCAGGCCGACGAAGACATATTGCACCGCATGGACGCGGCGATCCGATTTCAGCTCCAGTACAAGCACGGCGAGAAAAGCGACGCCAAGAAACATCAGCCCGTATTTGAGCGCCCGGTTGACGAGCGAATAATAGTCGATGGGCACGTAGAAGCTGACGCCGGACAGGGTCGGCCAGAGCATCCCTTGCACATTTTCAGTCTGGCTGGCATCGACGCGCCAGGCTTGCGGCACCGAACGCGCCAGATGGGGAATGCTCCAGTTCGCCTTGAATCCGTCTGCGTTGATCTCGCGGCTATCGGGCAGAAACGCGCCGGTAAAGCTGGGATGCGGCCAGTCCGAAGTGAGATCGAGTGTTGTACTTCGCCCAATGGGGGCAATCGTCAGTGTTGAGGAGCCATTGAAGACGAGTTCGGTCTCGAAGGAGAATGGGCCCGGCGCCTGATCGACCGATGCGCCGACCGGGAACAGCCGCGCATTGAGACCGGAGCCATTGCTCTGTGCGAAACCGATGCCGGGCTCGAATGCGACTGCGCGAGAGTTGTCATAGACGGGCATAGAAGGTCGGCCGCTTGCCGGAAGGCCGGAACTCGGCTCGAAGGAAACGCTCCGTCCTCCATCGAGCGAAAGGGACTTCACTTCCTTCAGGCCGGAAACGTCGCTCAGTCCAAGGGAGATGAAAGCGTCCCGCCAGCGGATATTTTCAGCGTCTGGATCGACCAGGCGGATGTCCGGCGCGGGAAAGCGTCCGGCCAGTTTCAACGTCGCCGTAAAGAGCGTGACCTCATAGATGGAGCGCCGGCGGATTTCAGATCTGGCGTCACCGCCGGCGGTGAACTCGTCCGGCAGGAAGACGGCGTAACGCTCGATGGTGCTTTCAATCGTCTTGTCTGTTTGCACGCGCTGGACTTTCACCGAATAGGGCACGATCAGCAACGGACCTACAACCTGCTGCGGACCGCCAAACCGCTGGGCGATCTCCGCTGACACGCTGCGCGATGAGGATTCGCGCTCCGCCACAAGAAACCAGACCAGCGCCAGCGGAATGCTGAGGAGGAAGATCAGCAGGCCGACGAGGAAGAACTTGAAGCCGGGGGAGCGGGCAAGGCGCGAGAAGCTTTCGAGGAAGGAGGAGGCCATGAGCGGGTCTCGTTTGCGAGGTGAGAGGGCGGCGCTGCCAGAGCGGGATGAGGAAAATGGGGCCACTTTCGCTCGCCGGCCCGCTCCGTGGTCGAGACCTTCAGAAAAGCGGCTGGAAGCTTAACCTTAGCTGAAATAGCGGCTGGGCGCGTCGCCGAGCTCGCGGCGGAACATCGCTGTGAACGCGCTCGGGCTGTCGTACCCGAGATCGAGCGCGACGTTAAGGACCGGCTCGCCTCTGGCAAGGCTCTCAAGCGCCGCGAGCAGCCTTGCCCGTTGCCGCCAGCGGCCGAAACTGAGGCCGGTTTCCTGCGTCATGATCCGGTTCAGCGTCCTCCCGGAGATGCCGGCGTCCCTTGCGCAACGCTCCAGCGGCAATCCGGCGGCGGGATCGGCGGTGATCCGCTCGCAAACACGGCGCGCTCGCGGATCTGACGGCAATGCGAGCGAAAGCGGCAGCGCCGGGCGAGGGCGGATTTCGGAAATGATCAGCCGCATCATCCAGCCCTCGGGCGCGTCCCACTCATAATCATTCGGGATGTCGGCTGTGCGGATCAGAAGCTCGCGCAGAAGCGCCGACACCTCCACCACCCGGCAGGCATCGGGCAGGTCAGCCTCGCGCGCCGTGGCGGCGTCGATATAAGCGGTGCGGATCTTGAGCGCGCCGACCGCACGCAACTGGTGCTGCTTGTGCGGTGGGATCCACACTGCGCGGCTCGGCGGCACGATCCAGCTCCCTTCGCCGGTCGCTACCTTCATTACGCCGGCCATGGCGAACAGGAGCTGGGCGCGGGGATGGCTGTGCGGCGTGGAGGCGAAGCCGTCGGGATAATCGACCGCCATGACAGCGATTGGCTGCGGGGTATTCTGGTAATCGGCGTGGCGTGTACTTTTCGAGGCTGGCATGGGGCGGTCTCTGTCCATATCTCGACAGTAGTTGTCTATATGGCGTTTGCGAGACATTTTGCCTTGATTTAAGATCAATGCCAAGTCTCTGGAGCAAGCGCGTCATGACCCCTTCGAACACCAGCCGCCTGATCGGCTTTCTCAATTTCGCCCATGCGCTGGACCATTTCGCCGTGCTGATCTTTCCCGCCGCGATCCTCGCCATGTCGTTCACCTTCGACCGGCCCTTCGGCGAGTTGCTAATCTATTCGACTGGCGGGTTCGTGGCGTTCGGCCTGTTCTCGATGCCGTGGGGCTGGATCGGCAAGCGCGTCACGGGGTACAGGCTGATCACGCTGTTTTTCTTCGGGATCGGCGCAAGTTCCATCCTTTGCGGATTCGCGCAGACGCCATTGCAGATCGGCCTCGCCCTGACGCTGGTCGGCATCTTCGCCGCGATCTACCATCCGATCGGCAATGCGATGCTCTCCGCCATCGACCCGGCGCGGATCGGCCGGATCATGGGGCTGAACGGACTGTGCGGCAATTTCGGCGTGGCGACGGCGGCGCTGATTACCGGCGTTCTGACCGACCTGATTTCGTGGCGGGCAGCCTTCATTATCCCTGGTCTTTTCAGCATCGGCGTTGGCATCGCCTTCCTCATGCTCGTCTCCGATCCCGGACCGCTGCGTTCGCCGCCGCGCAAGCAGACCGACCGCATCATTCCGCGCGCCGAACTCATCCGCGTCTTCATCATCATGGCGATTTCGACCGCTGTCGGCGGCTTCGTCTTCAGCGCGACGACCGCCGTCATGCCCAAGCTGTTCGAGATGCGGCTGACGGAGATCACGAGCAGCATCACCGGCATCGGGCTGTTCGTGTTCGTCGTCTATGCGCTGGCGGCGGTCGCGCAGCTTGTCATCGGCTCACTGATCGACCGGCATGCGCTCGGCCGGATTTTCCTCGTCATAGCCGTGATGCAGATCCCGGCATTCGTGCTGACCGGCATAATCGGCGGTGTTGCGACCCTGTTCGCCGCTATCCCGATGATGTTCTTCGTGTTCGGTCTGATCCCGATCAACGAGGTCATGGTCGCGCGCTATTCGTCCCCCGAATACCGCACGCGCATCTATTCGGTGCGCTACACGCTGGCATTTGCCGCCGTCGCCGCCGCGATCCCGGCCGCGGCATGGTTCCACACGGTTTACGGCGATTTCAGCGAGATGTTCGTCACGCTCGGCGCGATGTCGGTCGTGCTGACGCTGGCGGCGGTTGCCCTTCTGCTGGTGGAGCGCCAGACCGCGGCGGGAGCAAAGCCGGTTCTCGCGTGATCCGGCCACTCGTCTTTCGCCGGGTCAATCAGTCCGAAACCAGTTCATCGCAATCACCGCGAAGGCTGGATGCGGCAGTCATGAAGCCGACCTGCGGCCCCCAGTCGGTCAATAAACCCGCGCCTTCGGCTCGATATACTTGACCTCGTTCGTCAGCGTGCGCGTATGCACGGGACGGTAGTCCAGCCTTACGGTCTTCGTGTCGTAATCGGCCCATGCGAGCGTGTGCTTCATCCATTCGGCGTCGTCACGGTCGGGGAAATCCTCGCGGGCGTGCGCGCCCCGGCTTTCCTGACGGTTGAGCGCGCCGGTCACGGTGACGGCGGCCTGCGAGATCAGATTGTCGAATTCAAGCGTTTCGATGAGGTCGGAGTTCCAGACCAGCGACTTGTCGGTCACTCTCACATCGTCGATGCCGCGCCAGACCTCCTGGATACCCGCGCGGCCCTCCTCGATCACCTCGGCGGTGCGGAAAACGGCGCAGTTGGACTGCATGGTCTTCTGCATCCTGAGGCGCAATTCGGCAGTCGGCGTACCGCCGTCGGCGTGGCGGTAACGGTCGAGCCGGCCGACGGCCTTGTCCCCTGCATCGGCTGGAAGGCTCGGCGGCGTGCTCCCCGCCTCGATTGCGTCGATGCAGCGCAAGGCGGCAGCGCGGCCAAATACGACGAGGTCGATCAGCGAGTTGGAGCCGAGACGGTTCGCGCCGTGAACGGACGCGCAGGACGCCTCGCCGATGGCCATCAGGCCGGGGACGATGGCGTCCGGATCGCCGCCCCGCGGCATGACCATCTCGCCATAATGGTTGGTCGGCACGCCGCCCATATTGTAATGCACCGTCGGCAGGACCGGGATCGGCTCGCGGCGCAGATCGACGCCGGAAAATACCTGGGCGCTCTCGGTAATGCCCGGCAGGCGCTCGGCGAGGATCTTGGGGTCGAGATGATCCAGATGCAGGTAGATGTGGTCCTTCTCCGGCCCGACGCCGCGCCCTTCGCGAATCTCCACCGTCATCGAACGCGAGACCACATCGCGCGAGGCCAGATCCTTGGCGTGCGGCGCGTAGCGCTCCATGAAGCGCTCGCCCTCGGAGTTGGTCAGATAGCCGCCTTCGCCGCGCGCGCCCTCGGTGATCAGCACGCCCGCGCCGTAAATGCCGGTCGGGTGGAACTGCACGAACTCCATGTCCTGAAGCGGCAGGCCGGCGCGGAGCACCATGGCGTTGCCGTCGCCGGTGCAGGTGTGGGCGGAGGTGCAGGAGAAATAGGCCCGGCCATAACCGCCCGTCGCCATGATCGTCTTGTGCGCGCGGAAACGGTGGATCGAGCCGTCCTCGATGGACATGGCGACGACGCCGCGGCAGACGCCTTCCTCATCCATGATCAGGTCGAGGGCGAAAAATTCGATGAAGAAATCGGCCGAGTGACGCAGCGACTGGCCGTAAAGCGTGTGCAGCATGGCGTGGCCGGTGCGGTCGGCGGCGGCGCAGGTGCGTTGCGCGGGCGGGCCTTCGCCGAACTCGGTGGTCATGCCGCCGAAGGGGCGCTGGTAGATCTTGCCTTCCTGGGTGCGCGAGAAGGGCATTCCGTAATGCTCCAGTTCGTAGACGGCGGCGGGGGCGTTGCGGCAGAGATATTCGATGGCGTCCTGATCGCCGAGCCAGTCCGAGCCCTTGACGGTGTCGTACATGTGCCAGCGCCAGTTGTCCGGCCCCATATTGCCGAGCGACGCCGCGATCCCGCCCTGCGCCGCGACCGTATGCGACCGCGTCGGGAAAACCTTCGTGATGCAGGCCGTTTTCAGTCCGCCTTCCGCGCAGCCGAGCGTCGCGCGCAGGCCAGCGCCGCCCGCGCCGACAACGACGACGTCGTAGGTGTGGTCGGTAAAGGGGTAGGCGCGGCCATTCGTCTTTGGCGCGCTCATACCGTTCGCCCTGCCGTTTTCCGCCATGTCTTCAGGCTCCGAGACTAAGCTTGATGATCGCAATCGTAGAGATAAGCGCGATCACAGCCGCAAAAAAGCTGTTGAGGAGAAGGAGCGTCACTTTCGACGCCGGCGCATGGATGTAGTCCTCGATGATGACCTGCATGCCGATGCGCATGTGATAAGACGCGGACAGGGCGAACAGGACGGCCAGTGCGGCCACAACCGGCGAGGCGAAGTAGTCGCGCACCTCGCTTAATGGCTCACCGGCAAGAGTGACGCCGGAATAGATGACGAACAGGAGCAGCACCAGATTGGCCGCGCCGGTCACGCGCTGCGCCCAGAAATGTCCGGTGCCGGACTGGGCCGACCCGAGACCGCTGACGCGCTTGAGCGGCGTTCTGAAGTCGTTCATCACAGGACCCCTATTTTCGCCAGAATGATGAACCAGAGGATCACGGTCAGCGACACGGAACCGGCGAGCGTCGCCCATGACAATGTGCGTACCGACGGTAACGAGAAGCCGCGCCCTGTATCCCAGATGAAATGACGAATGCCGCCAAGCGCATGATGGATCAGCGACCAGCTATAAAGCAGCAGCACGAGCAGTCCGAGCGGCGAGCCCGCCAGGTCGCTCGCGGTTGCGAAGCTTTCCGGGCCGCTGGCGGCGGCGGCGAGCCATGCCGCGATCAGCACCGTGCCGAAATAGTTCGCCGTGCCGGTCGCGCGATGCACGATCGACATCACCATGTTGACATAGGGACGGAAAATCGTCAGATGCGGCGACAGGGGCCGCGCCCGCCCAGCCTCAGCTTTCGCCATGAAATCAAGCTCCTCGTCAGATGTCACCGCCGTTTTAGCGCGCAAGGCCGGATGCCGCAATGGGCCATACGTTCAGCAGTGTCGCACTATGCAACGCTTTTTCGCCGGAGATCGGCGCTCCGTCCGTAAATATCATCAGCCAGCCAAAAGCTTCAGATGCAGCAAGGATCGCCCGCAATGGTCAATAAAGCCTGTTCCCGGTTTATCGGTTTGCTCGCAAGCCTTTGTCTCGCGGCTATTGCGTCTTCGTCCGCCTTTGCGGAGACATTCTATGAGAGCATCGAGTCGGGCGGACGGGAGCGCAGCTTCATCGTGGTCACGCCGGAAAGCCGCGAAGGGCGCGAGCCTGTGCCCACCGTCGTTGCGCTTCACGGAGCCTTGATGAGCGGCAGGTCGATGCGCCGGATCTTCGGGCTGGACCCGTTGATGGAAAGCGGGCGTTTCGCCGTCGTCTATCCCGATGGCCGCAAGCGTCGCTGGAACGATGGCCGCGAACCGAACCGGACCAGCAAGGACGATCTGCTTTTCCTCCGCGATCTGGCCGCGCACCTTGTCGAGGTCGGGCTCGCCGATCCGAGACGGCTTTACCTGGTGGGCGTTTCCAATGGGGGAATGCTGACCTTCCGGGTTGCCTGCGAGATGCCCGGCGTCTTTGCCGCCTATGCCGCGATCATCGCCAACATGCCCGCCGATGTCGCCGATGACTGCCGGAAGAGAGATGGCGCGCCGATGCTGATCATCAATTCCACCGACGATCCGGTCGTGCCCTGGGAAGGAGGCGATCTCGGCCGCCTCGTGCCGCGCGGCGAGGTGCTTTCGACGCCGGAGACCGTGGAATTCTGGCGCCGCCGCAACGGATGCAGCGAAAAATCCGCAAGAAAACCGCTGCCGGACAAGGACGAGAGCGACGGCTCGACCGTCATGGCGGAGCAATTCGCCGACTGCCGGACCGGATCGCCGGTCGTGCTGCTTTCCGTCGAAGGCGGCGGACATCTGCCGCCCGGCGCGAAGGTCGGCGAGCATCCCATTCTGGAATCCATGCTCGGCGGGCCGGCGAATCAGGATATTTCCGCCGCCGACATCGCCTGGAAGTTCTTCCGGCGCTTCCCATAGAGCGAGATCCGATAAAATGGGCGCCATTTTTCGGAAACATCGACCCTTGATCAATAGATAAAGACCAGGATCGTTTCCATGTGAATGATCCTTGTCTAGTGAAACCGAAGCCGTCCTCAACGCGTATTTCAGGGCAGGGTGGAGTGCAGAGGCGGCCACCTCGCCCGGACTGCGAATAAAACGCGCCGCCCGCCTGTTCAGCTTTGGCGTTGGATTCGGATGCTGACGCAGGATTGATTGGGTGGAGTTGACCCGGACCCGGTAGTCTTGGGGCAGCTTGCAAGGATAGGAGAGGGCGACGATGCGATTTATTGCCATGAATCTGGCGCGCGTGATTATGGCCGTTCTGGTTCTGACGGCCAGTGTAACGGCATCTCATGCAGTGCAGAAACACAAGCCGCAAGCCGGTGAGGGCTGGACGACCTACAAGAATGCCCGCTTCGGCTACAGCCTGTATTACCCCGCAGGCCTGTTCGAAGCCGAACCGCCGCCGGAAAACGGCAGCGGATTGACCTTCGTGTCCGGGGACGGGCGCGGCAAGATCGTCGTCTTCGGCGCGCATAACAGCGAAGGGCTTTCGACAAGAGAATATCGCCGCGTGCTGATCGAGGAGTTTGGCGGGTATGACAAGCTGGACTACCAGCCGATCGGCAGGACGTGGTTTGTGCTGTCGGGATTTCGCGGCGACAATATCTACTATCAGAAGGTGATGTTTTCCTGCTCGGCAAGGATCATCAACGTTCTCAGCATCACTTTTCCGACCGTGGAAAAGCCGTTCTATGAGCCGCTGATCGAGACGATCGAGGACAGGTTCCGCACGGGGCGCGGAGAAGATTCGCCGCAGGACTGCTGAACTGCCGCGCCTGACCGGGAATCGGCCGGTCAGGCTGCGCCTTCTGCTTGGCAATTCCGCGCCGATGCGATACGCATCCGCCGATGAAACAGCCACGCCGCACAAAAAAGCCGACATCGGCCGATTTTCTGGAGCAGGGGAACGAAGCTTTCCGTGCCGGACGCTTTTATCTTGCCGCCGAAGCCTTTGTGAAAGCCCGCGAGATCGACCCGCGCAATCCCGTTGTTCTCTTCAACCTTGCCAGCGCGCGGGAGCGGATCGGCGAAATGGACGAGGCTGCCGTCCTGCTGACGCAAAGCCTGCGGCACAACCCTTCCTGGGAGGATGCGGCGCGGCGGCTGTCCATGCTGCTGGGCCGGTTCCGGGTCGAGACGGCGGCGGAGTTCGATCCGCACGGCCTGCTGGCGGCCTTTGCATTCAAGCGTATCGATCATCAGACAATCGCAGCTGCGGCGCTCGACCATCTCAAGGCGGCGACCTCGCTGGGCCACGCCGTCGAGCAAGCCGGGGCAGGGCAGGCGGATGAAACCGCGCGCGCGCTTCTGCTTCGCCGCACCGACAAGGTTCTTGCCGAGCCGCTCCTGCTTGCCGCGCTCAGCGACAGTCCAAATCGAGATCCCCGGCTTGAAGCGCTGCTGACGGCCGTGCGGCGTGTCCTGCTGCTGGAATTGCCTGCCGAGCGTTTCGAGGACAAAGCCCTGACAGCTTTCGTGATCGCTCTGATCCGTCAATGCCTTGCCAATGAGCACGTATTTGCCGTCAGCGCCGAGGAAAAGCAGACGCTGACGGAGGGGCCGCTCGATCTTGGGCTGGTGACGGCGGGCGACGCCGACGAGACGCGCCGTCTGATGCTGAGGCTGCTCTACCAGTCGCCCGAAACGCTGATAGGCAAGAAGCTCACTCTTCCCGAAGCCCGTGCGATCCGTCCGCGCGCCTTGGGCGACCTGCTCGCGGTCTGGTCGCAGGCCGAGGATCAGCGTACGATCCTCGGCGCCGACATTGCCGCATTTGGCGATATTGACGACGCCGTCTCGAAGAAGGTGGCCGGGCAATATGAAGCGCATCCCTATCCGCAATGGTCGAGCCTGCTGGTGCCGGATGAGGCAAGCGCGAAGGCAGGGCTCAAACGCTATTTTCCGGATGAAGGGCTCGGCTTTCTCGACCGGCCGTTCAAGGTTCTGATCGCCGGTTGCGGGACGGGGCAGCACGCCGTGGCGGCCGCTGTTCGATACGGCCCGAATGCCGATGTGCTCGCCATCGATCTGAGCCGGGCAAGCCTTGCCTATGCGAAGTCGAAGGCCGAACAGTTTGGCGTCACCAATCTGCGTTTCGCGCAGGGCGATATATTGGCTCTGGATGCGCTGGGCGAGCAATTCGATATCATCGAAGCTGTCGGTGTGCTGCATCACATGGCCGAGCCGTTCAGGGGCTGGCAGGCGCTGATCGGTATATTGAAGCCGGGCGGGCTGATGCTGACCGGGCTTTACAGCGCCACTGCCCGCAGGAACATTGTCGAATTGCGCAGTGAGGCGGACTATCCGGGGCCGGATTGCAGCGATGACGCCGCGCGCGCCTATCGGCGCGGTCTGATGTACCGGGACGATCCGGGCGCCAGCGCCTTGCTGCATTCGCACGATTTCTACACTCTGAGCGAATTTCGCGATCTCGTGCTGCATGAGCATGAGCGGCCCATCGTGATCGCGGAGATCGAAGCCTTTCTGGACCAGAACAGCCTTGAGTTCCGTGGCTTCCAGTTGCCATCGCCGTTACAGGCTGCATTCGCGAAAGCCTATCCGGATACGCCCTGGCCAGGGACACTAGCGGATTGGGCGGCGTTCGAGGAACAGCATCCGCGTCTGTTCGAGGCGATGTATCAGGTCTGGTGCGAGAAGGCGGCGTAAAAAAGCCGCCGCTCGGGGGGAAGCGACGGCTTGGTCGTCTGGCGGAGGCTATTTGCTTTAAGCCGGGTTCAGAACGATTTCGGCAACGCCAAGCGCCGCATTGACGCCCGTCTGGCCCTGAACGCTCAGCGGCTGTAGCGAAATCGTGTCCTCGGAGCCGCCGACAAGCAGATTTGCGCCGCCGCCAACGCCGGCTGTCGCCTGCGCGGAAGCGCCGACATAGCTGCCTGCAAGCGCGCCCTTGCCGATATTCTCCGTGGGCGCGAGAACCGCCCAGGTCAGCTTGGCGGGGCCGGTCACGCCGATGTCGATGCCGAACTTGTTGATTTCGCCGGCATATTCTTCGCTCCAGCCTTCGGACGATTCGAAACTGCAATAGAGGCTCTTGCTGGAGCCGAAGACGAAGCCGGCGCCTCCGCTCACCTCGCAATTCAGAAGACCGGCGCGGACCGAATCATCCTGCGCGTACGAGGACGGAGCGGCGAGCGTCATGGACAGGGCGCCAAGTGCGGCGAATGCGATCATTGTCGTTTTCATTGTCATTCCCTCGCTTTGATAAAACCGGATCAATGGAACGCCGTGGCAATCCTCCGGTTCCACCTGCGCAGCACCTCATATGCTCGCGGCAGCCTCGATTGCTTGGAATACAGTGCTGTATTCCGGCATGTTGCGACAAGACATCGTCATTCCCCTTCAAGCCGTGGCTCCAGAATGACAAATGCATGGTGATGCTTTTCCACAGCATCCTATTGGCAAAAAGCGGCATTCGTTTGCTTCTGTACACTTTTCCGGCTTTTTTGATGCCGTTTTTACAGCCAGCAGTAAAAATTGTTGCTATCAGGGCGTCTCTCTTACGAATGCTGTGACATGTCAATGTCGGCATGCTCAGCCTTGATGACGAGGTTGATGCTGATGAAAATCCTTGTAACAGGCCATATGGGATATGTGGGAACCGTCCTGACGCCACTTCTGCGCAATGCAGGTCATGAGGTTTTCGGCTGCGACAGCGGTCTATTCGAGCGCGGCGCTTTCGCACTAGCGGCTTTCGCCGAGCCCGTCCCTGTGCTGGCGGACGACGTGCGCACAATTACCGCTGCGGATCTTCGAGGCATCGACGCGATCGTTCATCTGGCTGCGCTGTCCGGTGACAGTCTCGCCGATCCCCGCGCCGATACGGCTTACGGCATCAATCATCTTTGCGCCGTGCATCTTGCATTCGCGGCGCGTCAGGCGGGCGTAAGCCGCTTTCTCATGGCGTCCACCTGCAGCAATTACGGTCAGGATGGAGACGAGATCATCGACCGGACCGGCGAGCTTGCCTCGTCCCGGCCTTACGTTCAGAGCAAGCTGTGGGCCGAACGCGATCTGGCCCCGCTTGCTGACAGCGTTTTCTGCCCCGTGATGCTGCGCCTTGCGAGTGTGTTCGGCCTGTCTCCCAGGATGCGCCTCGATACGGTCCTGAACAATATGGCGGCGCGCGCGGTCACGACCGGACTGATCAGCCTCAAATCGGACGGGACCTCGTGGCGTCCGGTCGTTCATGTCGAGGATGCCTGCCGCGCTTTTCTGGCGGCTCTCGATGCGCCGATGGAGCAGGTCTCGGGCAGGATATTCAATATCGGCAATGACGCGCATAATTACCGCCTGCGCGATCTGGCGCAGATCGTCGCCGACACGGTGCCCTGCTGCCGCCTCGAATTTGCGCCCGAGGAAGGGGTGGACGAGCGGTCCTTCCGTGTCAGCTTTCAGGATACGGAGCGCGGCCTGTCCGGCTTTCGGACCCATTGGGATGCGCGGCGCGGGGCGGAACAGCTTTGCGAAGCCTACAGCGCGACAGGCCTTGCCGCCGAGCATCTCGAAGGCGCGCGTTTCGATCGCGCCGGTCTTGTCGATGCAATGATTGCGGCGGGTGAACTGGCGCCCGATCTGCGCCGCCTGAGAACGGCCGACCCACAGCTGACAGCGATGGCAAGCTGACTACTGAGCAGGCGGTGTCTGGGGTGAGGGGGCCGTATCGGCGGAAGGCGGCGTGGCGGCTGCGGCGTCGTTCGAATCACCGGGAGCGGCGGTTGAGGATTGTCCCGTTGCGGGCGTAGAGCTATTTGACTCCGCAGTGTTCGGCTCCGGCGTGGCTGACTGCGAGCTTGGTTGCGTCGCGCTGGTGTCAGCCTCGGAAGTGGATGCCTCCGGTGTAGCCGCGGAATCCTGTGCGTTGTCGGCCGGCGGGTCCGTATCATCGGTTGCGGCCGAGTCCGATGTCGGCATGTCCGCCGGATCGGCTTGCGTCTTCTCATCCGCCGCCGGTTCGCCGGTTGCCTCCAGCTCGCCGGCCGCCCATGTAACCAGTTCGGCGGCCGCTTGCCGGAAAGCTTCATTCATCGCGGTCACGGAGGGTTCGGTTTCGGCCGATGCGGCCTTCGCGCTGGCCTCGAACAGCTTCGCGGCAAGGATCTTGCCATCGACGTCCGCGATCTTGGCCGAAAAGGCGATATCCGACCGCGGTTCGGGCTCGGTCAGCATCTGAAAGCTGCGCACATCGACGAGAAGCTGAAACTCGCCGGTGATCGCGTCGGAATGTCCGACGCTGTCCAGATAGCCGGCATTTTCGAAGCTCTGGGCAATCTTCATTTGCAGCAGACGCGTGAGACTGTCGGCCCAGCGCGCGCCGGGAGGCAAGGGCGCGGCATCGGGGGTCTCGCGGAAGAGAATGTTCTGCGTATCGAGCTGGAAGATCGCGGTCGGCAACTGCACAGCAAGCTGGCCGCGAAGCGTTTTCGGTTCCGCGCCGGATTTTGGAGCCGCCGTCAGATCGTACACCTTTTCAGTATCGGGACCGCGCGAACCGCCCGTCATCCGCTCAAGACCGGCGAGAATGCCGTCCACCTTGTCGGAATTGCGGGCCAGAGCGCCGGAGAAACCGTTCAGATTGCCGATCAGCTCTTTCACAGGCTGGGAGTTGTCATCCAGAATCGTATGGAGCTTCAGAAGCGCATCGCGGGCCGATTGCGTAACTGTCAGCCCGGCGCCGTGACGCGCTTCCAGCATGGGAATGCCGTCCCCGGCTTCGACCAGCGGCGCGCCGTTCTCACCGCCGGTCAGCGAAACCGCCGCCACGCCGGTCAGCCCCTGATATTCGAGATCGACGATCGTGTCCTGACGGATCGGCGTGTTTGTATTCACAGCGATGTCGGCGGCAACCTGCCTCGGCTGGTCGGCGGCGATGCGCAACGCCGTGACCTCGCCAACCCGTATGCCGTTGAACAGCACGGCCGAACCGCTGTAGAGGCCGGACACGGGACCGTCGAAGGTGATGCGATAAACCGTTCGGTCGCGGAGGCTCCCGGCGTTTTCCAGCCAGAAGATGAATGCGAAAACGCCGCCGATCGCCGCGATCAGAAACAGACCCATCAGTATATAGCGCGCGCGAATTTCCATATCTCGACCTTACATTGCTTTGTAACTGGACAGCGCCGATCCTGTTGCGCGCGTTCCACGAAAATAACTCTGAACCCAGGGATGTTCGGAGATCAGCATGTCCGACATCCGTCCCTGTGCGACGATTACGCCGTCGGCCAGCGCGGCAATCCTGTCGCAGCAATTCTTGAGGCTTTGCAGATCATGGGTGACCATGAAGACGCTCAGGCCGAGCGTTTGCTGCAATGTGCGGATCAACTCGTCGAAATCGCTCGCCGAAATCGGATCGAGGCCGGAAGTCGGCTCGTCGAGGAAGACGATTTCCGGATCGAGCGACAGCGCACGGGCGAGCGCCACGCGTTTGGTCATACCGCCGGAAAGCTCGGATGGGAATTTTTCAGCGTCGCGCGGGCTCAGACCGACCATTTCCAGCTTGGCGATGGCGATCTCGTCCATAAGCCGATCAGAGAGTTCCAGATATTCGCGCATGAGAAACTGCACGTTCTGGCGCACGGTCAGCGAGGAAAACAGCGCGCCGTGCTGAAAGAGGACGCCCCAGCGGCGCTCGATGGCCCGGCGCTGCTCATCGCTTGCTTCGTTCAGATTGACGCCGAGCACTTCGATGGACCCGCTCAGCTTGCGGATCAGTCCGATGATCGTTCGCAACAGAACGGACTTGCCGGACCCCGATCCCCCCACGAGCCCAAGGATTTCGCCCTTGCGCACGTCCAGCGAAAGCCCTTTGAGGACCGGCGGACCGCCGAAGCCGACGACGAGATCGCGCACCTTGATGACCGGCTCACTCATGGCGCTTACATCCCTATCGAGGCAAAGAACATGGCGAACAGGCCGTCCATGACGATGACCATGAAGATGGCCTTGACCACCGAGTCGGTCGTCTTCAGGCCAAGCGACTCGGCGCTGCCCTTCACGCGCATCCCCTCGGTGCACGCGACAAGGCCGATAATCAGCGCCATGAAGGGGGCCTTGATCAGCCCGACCTGGAAATGCGTCAGCGAAATCGCATCGCGCAGCCGCTCATAGAAGATCTCCGGCGCCATGCCGCCGTAGAAATTCGCGACAAGTCCCGCGCCGAACAGGGCGGCCATCGAACCGAGGAAGGTCAGGATCGGCAGGGCGATTATCAGCGCCAGAATGCGCGGCAGGATCAGCACCGCGACCGGGTCGAAACCCATCGTGCGCAGCGCGTCGATCTCCTCGCGCATTTTCATCGAACCGAGTTCGGCCGTGTATGAACTGCCCGAACGCCCCGCCACCATGATCGCGACGATCAGCACGCCGATCTCGCGCAGCACCAGAATGCCGACCATATCGACGACATAGATGTCGGCGCCAAACTTGCGGAAATGAAAAAAGCCCTGCTGGGCGATGATGCAGCCGATCAGAAAGGTGATCAGCAGGACGATCGGAATCGCGCGCCAGCCGACGCGGTCGAGCTGATGCACGGTGGAAGTAAAGCGGAAGCTCGCGGGCCGGATGACAACCTGCATCAGCGCATGGCCTGTTGCTCCGAGCATGTTGATGAAAGGCGTCAGGCCGTGTCCGAAATTGGCGACATCCTGACCGAGGCGATTGAGGGTGGTGGTGACCGTCCACTTGCCCGACGGCTTGGTATCGGGCGATCGATTGGCTACATGCATTTCGCCCAGCAGGCCGCGATAATTCTCGTCCAGTCCGGTGATGTCGGCTTTCTGCCCGTCGCCCTGCCAGGCGCGGACGAGCCGTTCCAGCAGCCAGGCGCCAAATGTGTCGAATTCCCGCACGCCGGCCATGTTGATGGACATGGAGCGCAACGTGCCGGACGAGGTCGCGTGTTCGTCGATCATCAGTTCAAGCTGGGCGGCATGATGGGCGGTCCAAGAGCCGCCTGCGGTCAGCTCAAGGCGTTCGCCATTCACCACGCTGCTCAAAACAGGCTCGGAATTCATGCCTTTTGCGCCCCATCTGGAAATATGCGTACCCCGACGACACAAGCATTAACCCATTAATCGTTAAAATAAAATAACGGGCCGGAATATGGCGGGAAACAGACATGGGAGCTGGGGCGGCTCGTGTCGGCGCGACACGCATCACCACCCTCGGAAATTTCCGAAAAAACCCTCTGCGCCCTGCTTGACAAGCCACCCCGCTTCGCCCACCTATGTAAATGTTACTAACATTAACATGAGGGTCTGATGGTAGTCGCCCAAAGACTGGATGAGTTTGGCAAGCCCGCCTGGATCGCCGTCATGGTCCTGGGCTTTATCGTATGGTGGCCGATCGGATTGGCGATCCTCGGCTTTATGATATGGAGTGGACGCATGGGTTGTGGAAGAGGTAATTGGGGCCGCTGGAAGAGCGAAAGATGGGGCCGTCACGGCCGCTCGGGATACGGCAGCCGAGGTAGCGGGAACACCGCGTTCGACGAGTACAAGGCCGAGACGCTCAAGCGCCTGGAAGACGAGCAGCAGGAATTTCTGGATTATCTGGACCGGCTGCGTCAGGCCAAGGACAAGGCCGAGTTCGACCAGTTCATGAATGAGCGCCGCAACCGGCCGCAACAGCCGCCGCAGACGCCTCCGGCCGATGCGCCGCAGGGCTCGCCAGCCTGAACCGGACCTGCCTGATGGATGTCTGCCGCGTTGCAGGCATTCGGGCAGAGGAAGGGCGACGGCTCAAGACGAGCGTGAAATGCCCGCAGTCCGCGGGCATTTCTTCGCAAAGGCCCAAGAGGAGGAGGCGCACGAAAAGCGGCCTCCTTTTTCAGTATCAACTCCGCGCGGCCACTGGTTTGCTTGTGTCGCCCCTCGGCGGGCAACGCTTTTTTACAGGTGAAGCTGATAGCTTGCCTGTACCCAGCGGAAGCTGTCGCCGGCTTTTTCGACATAGCCGATGGCCGGGTACGGCATGTGATAGCCGGTTACAGGGAAGCGGTCGGTCGCCAGCATGTCGAGAATGCGCTTGCGCGTGGCGGCGGCGGCGTCCTTGTCCATGTCGAAGCGGACATGCCAGTCCGGCTTCATCAATGAGACGACATAGTGGTTGGTTACGTCGGCCATGATCAGCAGGCGCTGGCCGTCGCTCTCGATATGGTAGGCCATCATGCCGGGCGTGTGGCCGGAGGCGTCGACGGCGCGAATGCCGGAGACGACTTCGCCCTCCGGCTTGAGGAAGGTCATCTTCTCCGCGAGGGGGACGACGTTGGACTGGACCAGCTTGGCCGCGTTTTCGGTCGGGCCGGAGAGGCGGTCCTCGGCGGACCAGAAATTGTATTCCGTCTCGCCGATCACATAACGCGCATTTGGGAAGAGCGGGTTTCCATCTTCCATGATGCCGCCAATATGGTCGGGGTGGCAGTGGGTAATCACGACGACATCGACCTGATCCGGCGTTACGCCCGCCTCGGAAATCAACGAGGCCAGCTTGCCCGCATTCGGACGGCGGCCTGCGCCGTTGCCGGCATCGAACAGGACGACCTCATTGCCGGTGTTCACCATCACGGGCGTAAAGGAAATTTCCATCTGGTTCGGCGGCAGGAAATTGTCCTGAGCAAATTTCTGTACCTCTT
Source organism: Rhodomicrobiaceae bacterium (assembly GCA_050330195.1). Classification (GTDB taxonomy): domain Bacteria; phylum Pseudomonadota; class Alphaproteobacteria; order Rhizobiales; family Rhodomicrobiaceae; genus JAHQVI01. The sequence continues at coordinate 18,537 of JBHJOB010000007.1, forward strand.
CAGCAGGCTGGTTCTCGCCGAAGATGGGATGCGGACCGTCAATCTGGATGGCGCCGTCGAGAATCGTCGTCACCTCGAACTGGCCAAGCTTCGCGCGATAGACGGACGCCCGCTGCACGCCCTGCTGAGGCGCTGCCGCCATGGCAGGTCCTGCGAAGGTGGCGAACGCCGGCATCGCCGCGAGCGCGGCGGCTCCTGAAATCATCTGACGCCGATTGAAGTAAAGTCCTGATGTCATGGTCAACTTCTCCTTTAAAACTTGATCGCAGGTCCGTGACAAAACCTTTTCATGCCCGGCCATGACTGGAAAGTTGGCGGAACGCTTCCTCTTGCCCTCGGGAAAAACTCTGCCCTTACCGGGATCATTTCTTCTGGAAACGATCCTGATCTGCATCTGCTTGCTTCAAGCTCGATTTTCCGAAAAACATGTCCCCGCGAAGGCGGGGATGTTATCCATCCTACCGGATCTCGCTCTAGAAGTCATAAGCGGGCCTTCACGGGCTAGACACAAGCTTGTGAAGAGGGCCGTGCCGACGGATGCCGGAGATTAAGACAATCTTAAGCGCGGCGCAGTATGACACATTCAACGATGGGCCATAGTCATGAAGTTCTTTATCGACACCGCCGAGACTGATGAAATCCGGGAGCTTGCCGCGACCGGACTGGTTGACGGCGTCACGACCAATCCTTCCCTCATCGCCAAGTCCGGCCGGAACTTCATCGAGACGATCGCGGAAATCTGCGATGTCGTCGAGGGGCCGGTGAGCGCCGAAGTCGCCGCGACGGATGCGGAGACGATGCTGGCCGAAGGTCGCCGCCTTGCGCGAGTAGCGAAGAATGTCGCCGTGAAGGTGCCGCTGACATGGGACGGGCTGAAGGTCTGCCGCACGCTGTCCGGCGAGGGCACGATGGTCAATGTCACGCTGTGTTTCTCGGCCAATCAGGCGCTGCTGGCGGCGAAGGCCGGCGCAAGCTTCATTTCGCCCTTTGTCGGACGGCTGGACGATTGCGGCGAGGACGGTATGAACCTCATTCGCGACATCCGGCAGATCTACGATAATTACAGCCAGCTCAATACGGAAATCCTCGCCGCCTCCATCCGGCATGCGCAACACGTCACCCAGTCCGCGCTTGCGGGCGCCGATGTGGCCACGCTGCCGCCGGCCGTGCTGCGCCAACTCGTCAAGCACCCGCTGACGGACAAGGGGCTGGAGTCCTTCCTCGCCGATTGGGCGAAGACCGGCCAGAGCATTCTTTAAGGTCATGCGATGAGCGGGGATGGCGAAACCGAAGAGGCTGCTGTTTTCCCCGCTGCACCGGATGTCCGCCAGGCGCTTGCGGCGTGGCTGCGCTTTCTTGAAGGCGAGCGCGGCTATTCCGGGAATACCCTCGAAGCCTATGAGCGCGATGTGCGCCAGCTTTTCGTTTTCCTGTGCGCAAGCCTTGGCGCTCCGGTCTCGCTCGGAGCCCTCAACCGGCTGACGCCGCAGCAATTGCGCGCCTTCATGGCCTCCCGGCGGGCGAGCGGGGCGTCGAGCCGGAGCCTGTCACGCAGCATTTCGGCGCTGCGCTCCCTCTTCCGCTTTCTGGAGCGGGCATCCTTGCTGAAGAACGGGACCGTGCTGGCCATCGCATTGCCGAAGGCGCCGCTTTCGCTGCCGCGCCCGCTGACCATTCCCAAGACGCAGACCGTGATCACGGAGAGCGACGAAGCCCACAAGCGCGGCCATCCGCGCTGGGTCGGGGCGCGCGACAATGCGGCGTTGCTATTGCTTTATGGCGCGGGTCTGCGGATTTCGGAGGCGCTCGGCATCCTGCGCAAGGATGCGCCGACGCCGCCGCGCGATATCCTGCGGATCAGGGGCAAAGGCGGCAAGGAGCGGCTGGTTCCGATCCTGCCGGCCATTCAGAATGCGACCGAGCGTTATCTGACGCTGGTCCCGTTCCATCTGCCCGATGAGGGCCCGCTATTCGTTGGCATGAAAGGCGGCAAGCTTTCGCCGCGCATCCTGCAATTGCTGATTGCGCGAATGCGTGAGGCGCTCGGTCTGCCAGAGACCGCAACGCCGCACGCGCTGCGTCACTCATTCGCGACGCATCTGCTTGGCAGCGGCGCGGATCTGCGCTCGATTCAGGAATTGCTGGGTCACGCAAGTCTCTCCACGACGCAGATCTACACCGAGGTTGACCGCGAAACCCTGCTGCGCAATTACGACAAGGCGCATCCGCGCGCCGGGAACGGATCGGCGGGTTTCAAAGCCCCCTGAAGACGGTTCCGACCCAGAGCAGCACATAGGCGATCAGCAGCGTCTCGAAGCCGTGACCGGCAATGATCGGCGAAATGACCGGAATGAAGATGCCTGCATAGGTCATCAGAATGACGATGGCGGCCAGAATCGTCGAGATCAGCCAGACGGCGAAGGTTGGTGCGGACATGTGAAGTTCCCCTCTTTGATAGCCCTCGTCACCGCCGCCAGCCTTGCGCCCCGATGGCGTGGCCGACTCGCGGATAACAGCGCCAGACTATCACCGGCTGCCGGCATTGCCGCAAGTTTAAGCATTCACCCACCGTTTTTGTCAGGCTTTTCCGCAGCTTCGGTTGCCTCGGGCGATGCATCCGGCGTGTCGGTGGCGGCAAATTCCATTGCGGCCGGCGTGCTGCCAACCGGGAGTTCGTCATAGGTGACGCGGTCTTCGTCAGGCAATACGCCGCCGCGCTGCATGATGCGGTAGGCGATGACGAGCGCGATCAGGAGGTGGATGCCCGCCGTGTAGAGGAAGATGCTGCCATGACCGAGCTGCTCCTTGATGATGGCCGCGAATATGGGTCCGAAGATTGCGCCGAGGCCGAAGAGCAGCAGCAGGCTGGCGCTGATGTTGACGGCGTCTCCGGGATCGGCGAGGTCGTTGGCGTGCGCGGTGGAGATCCAGTAGACCGGAAGCGCGAAGATGCCGAAAATTGCGGCCAGCGTGAGTTTGACTTCCGAAGACGCGCCGGCATAGAGGAACAGCAGCAGCCCGACGACGGACGCGCCCGCGCAAAGCACGATCAGGACGCGGCGGCGGTCGACGCTGTCCGATATGCGCCCGACGGGCCATTGGGCCAGCGCTCCGCCGACGACGGCAAGACTGATGAACGCTGCAATCAGGCCGGGCTCCAGCCCACTCTCGCGCGCATAGACCGGCGCAAGCGACCAGAACGCGCCATTGGCCAGACCGCCGCCGAGACACCCGGCGACCGCGGCAGGCGAGACCCGGTAGAGTTCGCGCAGCCGGAATTGCGGGCGTGCGGGCGGCGTCGGCGATTGCGACAGGGTCAGGGCGAGCGGGACGGCGGCAAGCGTGCAAAGGATCGCGACCAGGGAAAACAGGCGAAAATCGTCAGGATCGGCCAGATTGGTAAGCTGCTGACCGGCCGTGAGCGCGCCGAAATTGATCAGCGCGTAGGTGCTCATGATGCGGCCGCGATTGACGTTCGTGGCGACGCTCGTCAGCCAGCTTTCAACGACGTTCATGATGCCCGCGAAACAGACGCCCGTGAGGCCGCGGAAAATCCACCAGAGCTGCGGATCCGGCTGCATGGCTTCGAGCAGGGGAGCGACTGTCGCCACCGCGGCGAACATCAGAAAGGCGCGGATATGGCCGACGCGGGCGATGATGCGCGGACTGATCAGGCACCCCAGCGTGAAGCCGCCATAATAGAACGCGCCCAGCAGACCGAGTTCAAGCGCCGTGAAGCCTTCAATCGAGCCGCGAAGCGGAAGCAGCACGCCGTCCAGCCCGTTGGCGGCAAGAATGATCGCCGCGCTGATCAGCAGCGCAGTGATGGGCTTGATGATGGCGCTCATGAGGCTTCCAATGACCTATCGACCGGCAGGCGAGGTGTTTCGCGGCACGGCCCCTACATGCCGAAGACGGCATCAAAAGTCGATAAATTTTGGCTCTGTATGTAGCGCCGTAACCTTGCGCCGGGCGTTTTCAGCGAAGGCAAGGCCGTGGCGGGTGGCGCAAATGAACTACAGCGGCTCCCGTCCTGGCCGGGATCTGGCATAGCATCGCCGCATCATGTCGCAGCGCCGCGTTCCCAGCGCATGGACGGCATCGCCTTTCGAGCGCCCGATGAAGTCGCAGATCTCGTCCATCGCCTTTGCGTCCAGCCAACCCTCGGCGCGCCCGCGCCTGACCGCATAGCAGTCCGCTTCGCCCTCGTCATAGCCGACATATTGATGGCCGCATTCATGGGCATAGGCGTAGCGCTTGAGCGTCAGCGGCATTTGCGGAAAGCGCACGGGATTGAGCAGGATGAAGCCGAAAAATGCGGCGCCGTAATCATTGAGCGCCGCGCTCATGACCGTGGGGAAGCGCCCGCACTGGAAGCTTTCGCCGTCAAAGTCGAGCTGCCCTGCGGGAAAGACCGTGACCTTGCCGCCACGATGCGCCGCATATTCCGCAACTGTCGGATGGGCATAGGCAAACTGCATCCAGCGCGCCAGACCGGCCGCGCCGGCCAGCAGTGCCGCAAAGGCCGAGACGATCAGCGCCGCGCGCGCCAGTCCCTTGTTGCCGGAGGGTGGATTGCTGCCGGAAATCACGATGCCGCTGCTTCTATTGCGTCCATATCATCGTCCGAAAAGCCGAAATGATGGCCGATTTCGTGGATCAGGACATGCCGGATCACTTCGGATGCCGGCAGCCCTTCCGCATCGGCATAGCTCAGGATGGGCACGCGGTAAAGAAAGACCATGTCGGGGCCGTGCGGCGTGTCCAGCACGCTCTTGAAAGGCAGGCCGACGCCGTGATAGAGGCCGAGCAGATCGTAGCGGCTGGCAATGCGCATGTGATCCAGCGTATCGCGGTCGGCGAAGTCGACGATCTGGATGGCGATATTGCCGACCGCGGCGCGGAATTCCTCCGGCAGGCTTTCCCAGACCTGGCTGGCGACAATTTCGAACTCGTCAAGCGTCTCCGGCTGGCGGCTCATCATGCGTCTTCATCTCCCAGGTTTCATTAAAGGAGATAGGCATCAAATCCATCGCTACCAAGAGAGCGAGCGCTCGGCTTTCGCGCTCAACTCTGCGGCGTCCCTGCCTTCGGACCAGCATAGAGTTCGCGTTTCAGCACGCCGATATAGGGCAGATTGCGATAGTGCTGGTTCCAGTCCAGACCGTAGCCGACGACAAAGGCGTCCGGGATGGTGAAGCCGACATAATCGGCCTCGATGGGCGTGCCGCGCTTGGAGGGCTTGTCGAGGAAGGTCGCCACCTTGACCGAGGCCGGGCGGCGCTCGCGCAGAATGCGCATGACATAGGAGAGGGTGAGGCCAGTATCGATGATGTCCTCGACGACAAGGACGTGCCGCCGCTCGATGGGATCATCGAGGTCGTTGGTCAGGCGCACCTCGCCCGACGAGCGATGCCCGGCATAGGACGCCACGCCCAGAACATCGAGTGAAAGCGGGCAGTTCATCGCGCGCATCAGGTCAGCGGCGAAGGGAATGGAGCCTCTGACGATGGTGATGAGGTGCGGATCCTGGCCGGAATAGTCGCGGGCGATCTCCTCGCCCAGTTCCTTCACGCGCTGCTGTATCTGTTCCTGCGTGAAAAGAATCTCTTCCACGTCGTCATGCATTGGGTTCTGCGTCATATGGGCGTTTCGCGCTCCTGATTTCCGCCATCGAGCCAGCGGCTGATCAATAACGGCGTCTGCGCAGCATCTTCGAACGCTCCGGATCGATGCGCTTCGCTCAGATGCTCACGGCAACGAAGATGCCTATGGCTACGCGATTACCATCCCGACTTCCATACAAATATGCCGCGCTTGCGCTGCTCCGGTCAGGTCGATGGAGTCCCCGCGGCAGGATCTTTCGCGGCTTTCTCCAGCGACAGGCTGGCGGCATCGCCGACATTGTCGACGCCGCGCTCCTCCAGAAGCGTGGTCAGCCAGTTCGGGTCCATCTCGGGTACGGAAGACAAAAGCAGGTCCGTATAGGGATGATGCGGGGGCTGGAACATTACGTCCTTCGGCCCCTGCTCGACCACGCGCCCTCTCTGCATGACCACCACCTCGTCGGCGATCGACCGCACCGTGGCGAGATCGTGGGTGATGAACATGTAGGCGAGGTTGAACTCCTTCTGCAGCCGGTCGAGCAGCCGGAGAATTCCTTCCGCCACAAGCTGGTCGAGCGCGCTCGTCACCTCGTCGCAGATGATGAATTTCGGGTCCGCCGCCAGCGCGCGCGCAATGCCGATGCGCTGCTTCTGCCCGCCCGACAGCTCCGGCGGATAGCGATTGTAATATTGCGCAGGCTCCAGCTCGATCAGGTCCAGCAGCTCATCCACCCGGCTCTTGAGCGCCGTGCCCTTGAGGCCGGAATAGAACCGCGCCGGGCGCCCGATGATCTCGCTGATCTGGACCTTCGGATTGAGCGCGGTATCGGCCATCTGATAGATCATCTGCGCCTGGCGGAGCTGATCCTTGGTGCGGTTCTTGTAACTTGGCGGCAGTTCCTCGCCGTCGAACAGGATCTTGCCTTTCGTCGGCGGCAGAAGGCCGGTGATGCAACGGGCGGCGGTCGATTTGCCCGAACCGGACTCGCCCACGACAGCCACCGTCATGCCGGGATAGATATCGAAGGACACATCTTCCAGAACCTTGACGCTCCCATAGGCCGCGTCGATGTTCTGCACCGAGACAACCGGCTCCGCATCGGCGGGGCGGGATTTCTGCTCCCGCTTGAAGCTGCGCACGGCCCACAGACTCTTGGTGTAGTCGTCCTTCGGGTTTTCGAGCATCTGCTCGGTCGATGCTTCCTCGACCTCGTCGCCCTTCAGGAGCACCTTGATCGTGTCCGCCATCTGCGCGACCACGGCGAGGTCGTGGGTGATGTAGATGGCGGCGGTGTTGAACTGATCGACGATGTCGCGGATCGCGGCGAGAACCTCGATCTGCGTCGTCACGTCAAGCGCTGTCGTCGGCTCGTCGAAGATGATGAGGTCAGGGCGGCAGGCCATGGCCATCGCGGTCATGGCGCGTTGCAACTGCCCGCCCGAAACCTGATGCGGATAGCGGAAGCCGATCTCGGTCGGGTTTGGAAGACGCAGCCGCTCGTACAGCTCCATGGCGTCTTCCTGCGCCTCAAGCCGCTTCTTCATCCGGTAGTGAACGGGGGCTTCGGTGTGCTGGTCGATGATCTTGTGCGATGGATTGAACGAGGCGGCGGCGGATTGGGCCACATAGGCGATGCGTGAGCCGCGAAGCACGCGCCGGTCCGCTGGCGATGTGGTCGTCAGCTCCAGCCCGTCGAACTCGATGGTGCCGCCCGAGATCCGGCAGCCGTCGCGGGCAAAGCCCATGGCTGCGAGGCCGATGGTGGACTTCCCCGCACCGGACTCGCCGATGAGGCCAAGGACTTCGCCCCGGTGCAGCGTCAGGTCGATGCCGTGGACGATCTCGATCCACTTTTCATCCGAATAGCCTTCGATGCGAAGGTCTCTGATCTTGAGAAGGACGTCCTTGCGATTGTTCATGAGCCTACACCTTCAGTCCTGAGGAGCGGTACAGCATCCAGTCGACCACGAAATTGACCGCAACCGTCAACAGCGCAATTGCCGCCGCAGGGATCAGGGGCGTAATATCGCCAAAGGAGATGAGCGTTGCGTTTTCTCGCACCATCGAGCCCCAATCGGCCGTCGGAGGCTGAATGCCCAGCCCGAGGAACGACAGTCCGGCGATCAGCAGGAACACGAAGCAGAATTCCAGCCCGAATTCGGCGATCAGAGGGGCTGTCGAATTCGGCAGGATCTCCTTGCGGATCAGATATCCGGTTCCTTCGCCCCTGAGTTTTGCAGCTTCTATATAATCCATCACAACGATGTTGCCTGCAACCGCGCGCGTGAGGCGGAATACGCGCGGTGCGTAGATAATCGCCACGACGATCACGATAACCCAGAGTTCGGTGCCGAAAATGCTGAGCATCAGAAGAGCGAAAATGAGCGAGGGAACGGACATGATGACGTCCGCCGTCCGGCCGAAGATCTGATCGATCCAGCCGCCCTTGGTGGCTGCGAACAGTCCCGCGACCGCGCCCATGACGAAGGCGAGGATCGTTGCGACCAGGGCGAGGCCGACGGTGTTTCGCGTTCCGTACACAAGGCGGCTGAAGATATCCCGGCCAAGCTGGTCCGCGCCGAGCAGCATGTTCTCGTCCGCCGGCGCGAAGGCCGATGCGATGATCTGGGACTCGCCGTAGGGCGCCATGACGGGTGCGAATATGCCCGCCACGGCGTAGGTGAAGATCACGAACATGCCGAAGGCGGCGGTCAGCGGCGCGGTCCGCAATTCCTTCGCGATCCCCGATGGCGCGATGATGATCAGGAATTCCCTGAATGCATAGGAAGTGCCGGCAGCGAGCGCCAGCGCGGCGGCGGCGACGGTTATGAAACTCAGCGCGGGGACGCCGCCCACGATACCCACGATGAATGAGACGAGGGTCAGCGTAAACAGCAGCAGGAAGGCCGAGCGCTGCTTGTAATAGGCCGCAAGGCAGGATGCGCCGATGAGGAGCGCGTAATAACCGACAACGAAATAGCTCATGACCGCTCCCTCACTTCGGATGCCGCAAACGCGGATTGGTAAGAATTGCGCCGACATCCGCCGCAAGGTTCAACAGGATGAACGTCGCCGCGAAGATCAGGCAGCAGGCCTGCACGATCGGGAAATCCCGTTTCGACACGGCGTCGACGAGAAGCTGGCCGATGCCCGGATAGACGAAGACCACCTCGACAAGCACCACGCCGGTGACGAGATAGGCCAGGTTCAGCGCGACGACATTGATGATCGGGGCCCAGGCGTTCGGCAATGCGTGATGCACGATCACCTTCCAGGGCGGCGCGCCCTTCAGCCGCGCCATCTCGATATAGGGCGAGGACAGGAGATTGATGATGGCCGCGCGGGTCATACGCATCATGTGCGCCGTAACCACAAGAACGAGCGTTAATGCGGGCAGGAAGGTGCGGTGCAGAAGGTCGATGAAGCTCATGTCGCCGCGCAGGCTCGCCAGGGCGGGGAAATAGCCGGTCTTGACCGAGAGATAGAGAATGAGGATGTAGCCGAGGAAGAATTCGGGCGACGAGATGGAGGTCAGCGTCAGGACATTCGCGACGCGGTCGAAAAGCGAATTGCGCAGAAGGGCGACAATGACGCCGAGGATGATCGCGAGCGGCACGGCGATGACGGCTGCGTAGGCGGCGAGGAACAGCGTGTTCATGAAGCGTCCGGTGATCGCCCCGCTGACACGCTCTCCCGATACGAGCGACACGCCGAAATCGCCGGTAACGGCGCCGGCAAGCCATTCGAGATACCGGACGGGCGCGGGCCGGTCGAGACCAAGCTGGTCTCTCATCGCCTGGACGGTTTCCTGGGTCGCGCCCTGACCGAGGACGGCTTCGGCAATATCGCCCGGCAGCAGCTCCACGGCGAAGAAGATCAGGATCGAAACGACGAGCAGTGTTACGAGGCCCAGCGCGAGCCGCTTCAGTATGAGCCCGAAAATCCCCCCCATTGGTGTCTCCATTCTTGATGCGCCGACGCAGGTAACGTCAGCCTTGGATGCCTGGACTTCCGAAGTGCCGCCCACTTTTGGGAGACGGTGGGCAGAGGTGAGATCCGTCGCAGCAGCGTTGAAACCGCGCGCTGCGACGGGCTTGGTGCGAATTGCGGTCCGGCCTCGTGCTCAGCCGGACCGCCTGTTTCAAGGCGTTAGCTGGAGAACCACCAGCGGCTTGGCGCGCGGCCGCCGTCGAGTTCCCAGCTCGCCGCGATATTCTCGCCGCGCTGGACGTTGCTGCGGCGCGCATAGACGAAGTTGTTGAACATCGGCAGGATCGTGCCGCCGTCATCGCGCATCAGCATGGACATTTCGCGGTACATCTCGGCGCGAAGCGTGTTGTCGAGTTCGGATTTGGCTTGGCCGAGAAGCTCGTTGAAGCGCTCGTTCACCCAGCGGCTTTCGTTCCAGGCGGCGCCTTCCGAGTATGCGAGGCTGAACATGACGTCCGGTGTCGGACGCGCGCCCCAGGAGACCATCGTGAATGGTTTCTTCAGCCAGACATCGGAGTAGAAGCCGTCATTCGGCTCACGGACAACCCTGAGGTTGATGCCGGCTTTCTTGGCCTGCTCGGAATAGAGCACGCAGGCATCGACCGCGCCGGAGAACACCGATTCCGCCACACTGATGCTGACCGAGAGATCTTCAGCACCCGCCTTCTTGAGCAGCGACCTGGCCTGATCCGGATCGTATGTGCGCTGAGGAATGTCGTCCGGCCAGTAGGGCTGCGCCGGCGACAGGTGAAAATCATTGCCGATGGTGGCGCTGCCAAAGGCGATCTTCTCGATGATTTCCTCGCGGTCGATGGCGAGCTTCAGCGCGTTGCGGACATCGAGATTGTCGAAGGGCGCCGTGTCGCAGTGCATGGGCATGGTGATCGCTGCGGCGCTTGGGACATTCTCGACCGTGATGTTCGGGTCGCGGTTGAGCAGGGCCAGCGTCTTCAACTCGACCAGCGAGACGGCGTCGACGTCGCCGGTGACCAGCGCGGTCTGGCGCGCGTTGGGATCGTTGAGAACGACCAGTTCGATCTTGTCGAAATACGCGCCTTCCAGATGCCAGCCATCGTGACGGCTGAGAGACCAACTGACACCGAATTCGCCGTTGTCGATCTTGTAGGGGCCGGAACCGTCGGCGGACTGCCAGTCGATCGTGCCATCTTCCTTCGCCGGGCAGATTGTCAGATGGTAGTCGGTCATCAGCCAGGGCAGGTCGGCATTGCCGGAGCCGAGCTTGAAGATAACCTTGTTGTCGCCATCCTTGGTGATGTCCGTGACGGGCGTCAGCAGCGCCTTGGCGGCGGACGTTGTCTTCTCGCCGCGATGATGATTCATCGAAGCGATCACATCGTCGGCGGTGACCTTCCTGCCGCTATGGAAAGTGGCGTTCGGGTTCAACTCGAACGTCCATTCCGATGCGTCGTCATTCGGCGTCCAATTGGTCGCGAGATCCGGCCCGAGCGTTCCGTCCGGCTCGATCAGCGTCAGATAGCTGCGATACTGATGAGCCAGAATGATCATCTGGCGTGTGACATATGTCCCCGGATCATGCGTATCGCCCGTGTTGCCGTCATGGACGCCGAAGCGGAACGTTCCACCTTTCTGGGGCGCTGCCGCAGCCGAACGCGTCCACAGTCCTGTCGCTGTCGATGCGGTGACGCCCGCGGCAATGGCGTAGCTCATGAACGCGCGACGCGAGATCCGGCCGCGGCGGGCCTCATCCGCGATCCGGTCGATCATGTTGGTTACCTTCTTGTCGGTCATCTGACTCCCCTGTCGGTCTGACTTGATTGGCGGTCGATCATGAGCACCTCAGCATTTTTACATCTTCGTGCATAACGGCTCACGCACTTCGCTGGCATGGTCGGACATAGGAAAGACCAAAAAACCGGCGAGGCCATACCACATTGTGCTACGGGCCAAACCCATAACTTGCGCCTTAACGATAAATGATAATGATAAATTTGCAAACCTGCGAATGGCCGGGTTGCCCGTTCTTTGCGTCTGGAGAGCGAGGCCTGATACAGACAATCCGCCTAAGGATTATGCCGGGAGCGCGGGCAGGCAGTGATTGCCGCCCTGATCGGGATGGCGTGCCGGAGCCGGAAATGGCCGTTCAAGCGAGCCTCTGCGCCGGGAATGCCGAGCCATATGGAGGTTGATTTGATTGTTGACAGCGCGTTTCCGTGACAGCTTGTCCGGCGGCATCCGGCAGGAGGCGGCAGTGCCGAGCCGCCGCTTGGGCGGGCGTTGGCCACACAATGGCGGGAGACAAGCCGAAGGCTTCGTTGCCGGTCGCGCGCTCGGGCTGTGGCGCTGCGCGCGCAGTCAAGGCACAATCGGGCGGAGGAGAATGCAAGGCTCATGGCGGAATTCGATTGGCATGCAGACCGAGCCGACCTTGCCGGCCTCGCGCTCCTTGACGCCCCGCCGCCCGATGGGGTCGATGAACGGGCGGTGCGCGCCTACCGGCAGAAAAGAGTGCGCGAGCAGATGGCGGCGCGCGGAATTGCGGCGTGCATTCTGAGCGATGCGGTCAATATACGGTATGCCACCGGCACGCGGAACATGCAGATCTTCACCGCCCGCAACGCGCCGTCGCGCTATGTGCTGCTGACGCAGGCGGATTGCATACTCCATGAGTTCACCGGTTGTATGCATCTGGCGCACGGCATCGAGACGTTGACGGAGATACGGCCCGCCGTCACGGCGAGCTTCGTCGCCGCGGGCGAACATATCGCCGAGCGCGAAACGCGCTGGGCGGATGACATGGCGGACGCCTTGCGCGAATTGGTCGGCCCCGGCGCGACAGTCGGCATGGAGCGGCTGAATGCTGGCGCGGCTCTGGCGCTTGCCGGGCACGGCTTTCGCATAGTCGATGCTCAGGCTCCGCTTGAAATGGCGCGCGCCGTCAAGTCGGCGGAGGAGTTGAAATGCGTCCGCGCCTCGCTGCGTGCGACCGAGGCAGGCGTTGCCCGCCTGCGGGATGCTATCCGGCCGGGACTGACCGAGGCGCAGCTCTGGTCGGTGCTGCACCAGGCGGTCATCGCCCAGAACGGCGATTATGTCGAGACGCGTCTGCTCAATTCCGGCCCGCGCACCAATCCGTGGTTTCAGGAGGCCGGTCCCCGCCGGATCGGCGAGAATGAACTGATCGCGCTCGATACCGATGTCGTTGGCTGCTACGGCTATTATTCCGATTTCTCCCGAACCTTCCATTCAGGCCCGAGGCGACCCTCCGCCACCCAACGCGAACTCTACCGCACCGCATATGAGCAGGTGCAGCACAATATGGGCATCCTGCGCGCCGGAATGAGCTTTCGCGACTATGCCGACGAGGCCTGGGAGATCCCGGAGCGGTTCTTCGACAATCGCTATTATCTGTCGGCGCATGGCTGCGGCATGACGGGCGAGTACCCTTATCTCTATCACCGCGCCGACTTTCCAGATGCCGGTTACGATGGCGAGATCCTGCCCGGCATGACTCTTTGCGTCGAAAGCTATATCGGCAGGAAGAACGGCCGTGAAGGCGTGAAGCTGGAACAGCAGGTGCTGATCACCGAGACGGGGGTCGAACTGCTCAGCAGGTTTCCCTTCGAGGATGCGTTAATGAGATAAGGCGGCAGAGGCCGTTGGTGGTAACGCCGCCCGGCTTCAGACGTCGAGAACGGCGACCCTGACCTCGCCGAGCCCCTTGATCCGGCCGATGACGGGCTCGCCGTGACCGATGAAGCGGAGGCCGGCAGTCACCGATCCGGTCGTGACCCATTGGCCCGGCCTCAGGCCACCGCAATGCTCGCCGACCAGCCGGGCAAATGCGCAGAACACGTCGAAGGCATTGCCGCCCGGCACCGCTGACATGCCGTCGAAGACGATGTCATCGCCAACCTGCAGCGTCGCGGCAACATTGGTCAAATCGAGATCGGCCCATTGGGCGACGGGATCGCCGAACACGAGCCCCGCATTGATCTGATTGTCGGCCAGCTTCCAAAGGGGGTCGGCGCTTTCATGGTCGGCAAGGCGCGTATCGACCATCTCGATCACCGCCGCCGGCGAGATGCATTTGCGGGCTTCATCCGCAAAGCCGGGGTCGGCCGGATCGGGAAGCTGACGGTCAACGTGGAACGCGACTTCCAACTCGATGCCGACCAGATCCATTTCGTCCCGCGCATATTGCGCCGGGCTGTAGCGAATGCGTTCGGCCAGAATGGGAGCCATGATGGATGGTGCGTCGGGGGACGCCCGCCCGGTCTTGAACCCGCCGACCGCGCCGAGAGAGCTGGTTACGGCCTGCTGCACCCTGTATGCCGCGGCCTCGTCAGTGATAGCGCCTGCCAGATCGGCTGCCGTCAGTTTCGGGCCGCCCTTATAGGCTGCGCGAAGCATTTCGATGACGGTCGTCTCCTGGTCGTTGCTGGTCATGCCGTCATCTCCTCGATGCGAAACCTCCGGGAGGAAGTCACCTGTTTCTTCCCGGCTTTTTGTTCATGAGTTGAAATGCTTTAGAGCTTTTGCATGGCTGCGGCAATGCGCAAAGTTGCCAGCCCCGCCGTCGCCGGGAGCGGCGACCGGCTGCCGATATTCGTCTCAGAGGCGGGTTCGCGGTTAGATCAGGATCATTTCTTACGGAAACGACGCTGATCTCTATCTGTTTGTTCTAAGCTCGATTTTTCCGAAAAGCTTGTCCCCGCGAAGGCGGGGATGGTTTCCATTTTATCGGATCTCGGTCTAGTTCAGCGCCGCCAGCCAGGATTCGGCGTCGGCGCTGCCGAGTTCGATTGCCAGGCCGTACCATTTCCGTGCTTCCGCGGGATCGGGCCGCAGGCCCTGCAGCTGGATATTTTTCAGGAAGCGGCGGTCATAGGTCTGACCCATGGCGAAGGCCGCGCGCGCGCTGCCTTTCATCGCCAGCGTCTCGTAGAGCAGCCGGGCGGCCGCGATGTCGGCATTGGCGAGGAACTGCCTGGCGCGCTCCATTTCCGCATTTTCGGCTTCTTCCGAAAGCTGCCGCGCAGGCCGCGCGGGCGTGAACGCCGGCTGGCGCGCCGGTTCGGTTCGAAGCGCCCCCGTCGCCTGCTCTGGGGTTATGTCCGGCACTGCCGCGGTCTGGAGCTTTTGCGGGTCGATCCGCAAGGCCACGATCTTCTTTTCCGGCGCCGGATCGTCCCGTCTGAACAGCATGAACTGCAGGTTCAGATCGCCGGCGTAGCCTTCGCTCGGCAAGAGCTGCAACTGATCGATATCCGCCATGGCGACGAACCACGCCTCCCGCGTCGGGAAGCCCGCCGACATGCGAAAACCGTCCGGCAGGCCTCGGATCATCAGAAACCGGTAGTGCTCCGTGCCCTCGGTCAGTCTGAACTTCAGATCAATCGCGCCATCCTCAAGGTTCCCGGCACTCTCTACGCTGAATGCGTTCTGCCCGGCCTGCGCGAGGCGAGGATAGGCCCGCTCGGCCGTGATGACCACTGAACCGGCTGCCGCGCCCGACAGGACCGGAGCCGGATTGCCATGGATAGCGTTCGCAGACGCCTTTCCGAAAGGAAAGGCGATGCAACACGCGATCCCCCAGAGCGCAGGTTTCAGAAATGCCCGTGCACGCTGTCGCTGGCGTCGCGACGCGGTGAGCGACGTCGAAGCCGCCGTGCGCCCTGATTGTTCCCGCGCTCCGTCCGTTATCTCAAATCGCATAAATCAACCCCAGACGCCTTCCGGGAACGGACGGAGAGAGGGCGTTTCAGCGCAAATCAACGTACGTTCACCAATGATGAGACAGTTGACAGGTCATCGCGCGGATTGCTGTGAATCCAGCCATTTTGAAAATTCGTCGAGCAGGGCGCGCTTCTCGCTCGCGCTAAGCTGCTGATCGCCTGAATTCTTGAGGCGTTCCTGCAGATAGCTCTCGAACGCGACTGTCAATTCCGCGACAGGCTGCTGGGGCGGGGCTTCTTCGGCAGCCTGTGCGGCATAGCCGTCGATCCATTCCTGCGCAGCCTTGAAGCGTGTCCAGCCGGGAACGTTCGCGGCAACGTTGACTTCTTTCCATTTCGGATGACGCGGCCCGTCGCGGAACTTGTCGATATTGTCGAACAGTTTCCTGACGAATTTTGCAATGCTCTGATAGCGCTCGGTCTGTTCGGGGAAATTGAACGTCGCGAGGATCGTCGCATTCGCAACGGTCGGAACCGTTTCCCCCTCATTCAGAACGTTCGGATAGTGCTCGTGCTTGAGAAAGGCCGGAAGATAGCTCTTCATCAGCCTGTCATAGCAGCCCGGCGGGAGGTTTTCTTCATCCAGCGGAAGAAAGTGACCGTCCTCGGCGGTGATGTTGGCCAGAGCTGCGTGCGGCGCGCCGGAAATGCGGCCGATCGCGGCAATCTCCCCACTGCGGAGCTTTTCATTGCCGAGGTCAGTATCGGCGTAGATCGCCTCGACCTCAATCTCGCAGGCGCCCAGTATTTTCGCGATGGCCTGCGCGCTGGAACTGCCCGGCTTGTAGAAACTGACCTTCTTGCCTCGCAGGTCTTCAAGCTTCTTGATCTCCGGACGTGCAAAAAAATGCATCTCGGAGTTTGAGAGCTTCACGATGTAACGAAGACGGGAATCAATATTACCGTAAAGAGCTGGATCTTCTTGCTTGAAGTTTTCGATGACATCCTGTTCAACAATACCGAGATCTATTCCCCGAAGGAATAGAACATCGACAAAATTCTGGCCGCCACCGCGCCCCAATATAGGGAGCACCCGAAGTCCGTCGCCCTCCAGATCATCAAGGACGTTCTGCATATCCTGGGCAAATTCCGTGTAGGAAGTTTTCGCCTGGGATCCCATGATCGTTACGGTGTTTTTATTGAGAATATTCCGCTGCTCTTCGTACCGGGAAGATGCTGGTCTCTCTTGGGCGGACACGGAAATCGGCAATACTGCAACAAAAAATGCAGTACATAACACAGAAACAACTCTGAACGACGCGGTTATCATTGGCCCCTCCCACTCGTGGCAACGACAAGTTATGTCAAGTTTGGACAGCTAATCTCTTGGTACAAAGTATCAAATAATTGAATACGTTTTTTGTAGTTCTGTACGATAAAAAATACTGCGGCCGCTGCACCGGAATTGTTATTGAACCTTGGATGCCAATGTCTCTGATTTAGCAGCCAATGGCGAGCCTCGCAAGCAGTAACGGGAAATTGAGGAAGCAGTTGCTTGGGAAGCGGGCGTGGCGGGGAAGGCTGACAGATGTATAAATCTGGAAATTTCCAAGTGTGTTCACAGAAAAATACACGTTATGCGCTCCTATTGCGGAGGCGTCGAGAATTTTGTCTTTCTAAAACTGTACAGGCTATGATTTTTTGGTAGTGTCTCAGTTTGAAATTTGATCCCCTTGACGGGGGATGGAATCCCGTTCCAAGCTCCTATATGCTTAGCGTAAAGCATGGGAGCTTGTAATGCTGACGATTGCTGATGTTCTCGTTTTCCTAGTCCAAAAAGGTCCGGGCCGCACCGAAGCGGAATTGGCCGAAGCCATCTTCGCGGATCGCGGATATCAGCAACGAGTTAATCAGGACTGCAACCTCCTAGTGAACCGAGGGTTGATCGAGAGGCGCGGCGAAGGCGGTGCCAACGATCCCTACAGATACTATGCGAGGTCGAATGCCTAAGGGACCACAAGGCCAGAAACGCCCAGCCGACGCCATCGCCAGAGCTGTCAAAGTCGCCAAGATCGCTACAGGCGAGATCGAAGAAGACAAGCCAGTTGACGATGGCAAGGATAAAGCCGCGCAGTCGCTAGGACGGCGCGGCGGTAAGGCGCGTGCTGAGAAAATGACACCAGAGCGGCGCGCTGAGATCGCTAAGCAGGCTGCTTCTGCGCGCTGGAAGAAATAGGCATCTTTATAACGGGCATCCGCCTCAACTCTTCCCAGTCATCATCATGCTGACGGAATTCAATAATTAGATCTCCTTCGCTGCCAATCAGCATCGGGAAGCCTACGATGAACTGCGCATAGGGTTGCACCTTTGCGACCTTAGCCGTCCCCCGAAGTTCAAAGAGCACTTCATCAGCATTTCCCATATGCCCGCGCAAATTGAAGGGAATTTCGCCCAGCTCCTCCTGTTGGGTTTCAAGCCAAACAGTAAGAGCAAAGTCGGCTGGTAGTTTGGAGAACACAATGTCTTTCGGATAGACGCCAATCGCCAACAGCTTGCCATTGTCCTCGCGCCGCACATCGTCACACAGGATCACATGCCGTATTTTCATTCTTGGCTTCGACATATTGAGGCCTTCCTGCTGTACTGCATGCGGACTTCGAGTGCGAGCGGGCATTTGATACTTTGCGTCTTCAGGTTCAGGACGATGCCGCGCTTGTTGCGGTTCATCATCATGTAGGCCGCAGCTTCGCCCTCGATCGCCGGTGGAAGAAAGCGCCGGGAATCGTCACCCTCGGGCTTTTCCACCTTGATAACGCTTGCGCCCATATCCGCCAGCATGAGCCCGCAGGTCGGCCCGGACATGATATGCGCCAGTTCGATGACCTTCATGCCGTTCAACGGGCCGTAGCCGCGCGGCGAGGCTTGCATCCCAAGCTCCCCTAATCTCTGGCATTCATTTGTCCATTCTAGCGGTAAAACGCCTCCACGAGAAACATCGGAATGGCCGGGATGTAGGTGCACATCAAAAGCACGGTCAGCAGCACGGCGACGAAATAGATGTTGACCTTCGTCACCTCCCAGATGCCCGTCTTCGCGATCGAGCACGCCGTTATCAGCACGCTGGCGACGGGCGGCGTCTGCTGGCCTATGGCGAGATTGAGCGTGACGACCAGCCCGAAATGAACAGGATCGATGCCGGCTGCCTGAACGAGCGGTATGACGATGGGCACCACGAGGATGATCGCCGCCGCCGAATGCAGAAAGAAGCCGATGACGAGAAAGAACACGTTGAGGATCAGAAGGATCACATATTTGTTCTGCGTCAGTTCCAGCATCCATGCGGCCATCTCCTGCGGCACGCGCGCCGTCGTGAGATAGCTGCCCATCAGGACGGATGAGGCGACCAGCAGCATGACCACCGCGGTCTGCATGCCGCCGTCCAGCATGGCGTTCTTGAGTTCCTTGAGATCGACCTCGCGATACCAGATTCCGATGCCGATGGCGGCGAGAACGGCGAGCCCGGCCGCTTCCGTCGCCGTGACGAGGCCGCCGAAAATGCCGCCGAGAATGATGATCGGGAGAAGGAAGGTTGGCGCCGCCTCAACGAACGTGCTCCGCAACCGTCTCAGATTGAACGCCTCCTCCACCGGCAGGTTGTAACGCCGCGCCATCACATAGGCGACGCCCATGAGCCCCGCCGCGCCGAGCAGGCCAGGCACGAAGCCGGCGACGAACAGTTCCTCGACCGATGTGCCCGCCGAGACGGCGTAGAGGATCATCGGGATCGAGGGCGGGATGATGATGGCGAGCGAGGCGGACGACGAGGTGACCGCAGCGGCGAAGGCGCCGGAATAGCCGCGCTTCTTCATCTCCGGGATCATGATCGAACCGAGCGCCGCCACGTCGGCGACGGCGGAGCCGGAAATTTCAGCGAAGAACAGGGAGACGCCGATATTCACCATGGCGAGCCCGCCGCGCACGAAGCCGATCAGCGCGGAGATGAAGGCGATCAGGCGGCGGGTGATGCCGGTCGCGTTCATGATCGCGCCGGCGAGCACGAACATCGGGATGGCGATGAGCGAGAAATTCGTCGCGCCGTTATACATGTCGAGACCGACATTGACGAGCGCGGACGTCCCGTCACTGGCGACAATGCCGATCACCCCTGCAATGGCAAGCGCAACGGCGATCGGCACATGGATGCAGATCATCGCCACCAATGCGACAAACATCACAAGAAGCAGCATGATCTATTTCTCCGGTCCAGACTCGTGAACCATGGGGGGATGTTCGCTGGAAACGCCGGCTTTGACATCCTCCCAATAGCCGGGAATGCTGAGCAGCTCCGCGATGATAAAGAGCACCGCGCCGATGGGTATCACCGATTGGGTGAGTTGAACCGGCACCCAGGTCAGGCTGACGAGCGTGGAGCCTTGCAGTACGTCGAGTATGACCCATCCCGCCCAGGCCATGATGACAAAGAAGGAGATGACCAGAATCTCCGCCACGATCACAGCCGCGGCGCGCCACCGGATGGGCAGCGACAGGAGAAGGCCGTCAAAGCCGATATGCCCGCGCCTGAGCGCGGCGAGCGCGCTTCCGTAATAGGTTATCCAGGCCAGCAGGATCGAGGCGATCTCGTCATACCAGGAAAATGACGCGCCGGCTTTCCGGAAGATCACGGCAAGAATGACGATGACGGTCAGCGTGACCATCAGACTGATGAGGATCCAGGCCAGCGTGCCGTCAAGGAACCGGCGGAGAGTCGTCACGCAACCTCCATAAGCGGGAAAACAGGGCAGGGAAACGGAAGGGCGGAAGCACGGGGCTTCCGCCGGAAGGTTTTATGTCACTTACGATTTCGGCGCAAGCTTGCGAAGGGACTCGACGAGCGCCGCGCCGCCTTCGACGGCGTTGGAGAACTCATCATAGATCGGCTTGGAGGCTTCGATGAAGGCCTGCTTGTCGGCCTCGTTGATCTCGATCTCGGCTTTCTTCACTTCGCCGAGAAGCTCTTCGTCCAGTTCGGCGGCCTTGGTGTAGACCCATTCCGAATTTTCGGACGCGCAGTCGGTCAGCACCTTCTGGACATCGTCGGGAAGCTTGGAGAACTGGTCTTCCGCAACCACCGCATAGGCCGGGGTGTAGACGTGACCGGTCAGCGACAGATATTTCTGCACTTCCTGGAACTTGGCCGAATAGATCTGGGCGAAGGGATTCTCCTGGCCGTCCATCACGCCGGTCTTGAGCGCGGTGAACACTTCCGAGAACGCCATCGGCGAGGGGTTCGCGCCGTAGAGCTGGAACATCTTCACCCGCCATTCGCCCTTCGGCGTGCGCAGCTTGATGCCCTTCAGATCCTCCGGCTTGTTGATCGGCCGCACATTGTTGGTGATGTGGCGGAAGCCGTTCTCCCAGACGCCGAGAATGCGGTAGCCCTTTTTCTGCGCCGCTTCCTGCATCGAGCCCATCACCACTTCGTCGCGCACCTTGCGCATGTGGTCGCGGTCCTGAATGATGTAGGGCATCTCGAACACGCCGAATTCGGGCGTGATCGACGACATGACCGTCGAGGGCAGGCTGATGTCGACCTGGCCAAGCTTCAGCTTCTGCATCATTTCCTGATCGCCGCCGAGCTGGCTGGATCCGTACACTTCGACTGCTGCCTGATCGCCCAGTTTAGGGTTGGCGCAGGCCGCGAAATTCTCCGCAGAAGCCTCGAAGAGGGAACCCGGCTCGCCCACATGGCCAAAACGAATCTTCGTCGGTTCTGCCTGAGCCACGGCGGCCGAAAGCGCGATCGCCACGGCGCCTGCGAATGCAATGAATGTTTTTGGGAGCATTTCCATTCCTTCTCTGGTTGTTGCGGCCTGCCGAACGTCGTTTTTCACTCTAGGCAATAGGCAAGCTGCAATAATTGGTATTTGGAATACCTGCCAGGCCGCAAGGGGACACTACGCGACGGCGTGTGCCCCCTCAATGCCATTGTAAGTAATTTTTCTTATAATTTCAGTCATAAGTGTTTAATGAAATAACCCCCTATTTCAATTTTCATTTCTTGGCGGCGACCTTGAGTTTCTTGATGATTTCTGAGGCAAGTCCGGTAAAATGCGGATTTTTATTGGAAAATTGTCATTGCAGCACTGGCAATTAGGCAGTCGCGGCGCGCTCGGTCACTTTGGCTTGCTGGCCGCTCGCTCCTCTGTATCTGCGTTCACACAGGCGCGATGCAGCACCTCCGCGACATGGGCGGCTTTCCGCCCGGCGCAATCGGCAATCTGATGACGGCAGGATGTCCCATCGGCGATGATGAGCGTGTCCGGATCGGCGGCGCGCACCGCCGGCGCCAGGCTCAACTCCGCCATGGCCCGCGAGACGTCGGCGGTCTCTGCCTGATAGCCGAATGACCCCGCCATTCCGCAGCAGGACGAGTTGACGGTCTCGACCGAAAGTCCGGGAATGAGCCCGAGCAACCTCTGAACCGGGGTTAGCGCGCCGAATGCCTTCTGATGGCAATGTCCGTGCAGCAGCGCATTTTCGCCCACGCTGCCGAGCGGCAGGGCCAGTTGCCCTGAATCCGCCTTGCCCGCGAGGAACTCCTCGAACATGAGCACCGATCCCCCATGCTTCGCGGTCCACTCCAGCCCAAGCAATGACGGCGCTTCGTCGCGGAACGTCATGATGCAGGACGGCTCCAGCCCGACCACCACCGACCCAGTCTCGATTGCCGTACGCAGCACTTTCGCCGTGCGCCGCATTTCCGTGCGCGCTTCCTCGACCAGCCCGGCGGCAAGGAAGGTGCGCCCGCAGCACAGCGGACGGCCTCCATCCTCCGGCGAGGCATGGGAAACGGTGAACCCGGCGCGCCCAAGGACCACGTCGGCGGCGGCGGGAATATGCGGATCGAAATAACGGTTGAAGGTGTCGGCGAACAGGACGATCTCGGCTGGGCCGGTCTTGCTGTTGCGGAACGGCTTTGCCGACCAGCGTGGCAGGCTGCGTTCAGCCGACAGCCCGGCAATCCACTCGGACAGCACAGGTAAGCCGGGCACCGTGTCTCGAAGATTGACGAGGAACGATGCGCGCGAGGCGTAAGGCGCGTAACGCGGCAGGTAAGCCACAAGCCGGTCGCGCAGGGCAAGGCCGTGGCTTTTCCGGCGCTGGCGGAGCACCTCGATCTTCATCTTCGCCATATCGACGCTGGTCGGGCACTCGCGGCGGCAGCCCTTGCAGGACACGCAGGTCTTCAGCGTCTCCATCATGTCGTCGGAGGCGAGCGCGTCGGGGCCGAGTTGTCCGCTGATCGCAAGGCGCAGGCTGTTCGCCCGCCCGCGCACCAGATCGCGCTCATTGCGCGTCACGCGGTAGGACGGGCACATCACGCCATCGGCAAGCTTGCGGCAGGCGCCGTTGTTGTTGCACATCTCCACCGCGCCCTGAAAGCCGCCGCCTGCTCCACTATAGGCGCTCCAGTCGAAGGCCAGGTCGAGCGGGGGAACGGCGTAGCCCGGCGGATAGCGGAACAACCCGCGGTCATCCATCTTCGGCGGCTCGACGATCTTGCCCGGATTGAGGATGTGCGCCGGGTCGAAGCGGTTCTTCACCTCACCGAACGCCGCGACGATGCGCGGGCCGTACATCTTCTCGTGAAACTCGGACCGCACGATCCCGTCGCCATGCTCGCCGGAATGCGAGCCGCGATATTCCGCGACGATGTCGAAGGCTTCCTCGGCGATGGCGCGCATCGCGCGGGCTCCGGTGTCGAGCTTGAGATTGATCACCGGGCGAACATGAAGCAGGCCGACAGAGGCATGGGCGTACCAGGTGCCGTCCGTGCCGTGCTTGCGGAAGATTTCCGTCAGCCGGTCGGTAAAGTCCGGCAGGTCCGGCAGGTGGACGCAGCAATCCTCGATGAAGGAAATCGGCTTGCCGTCCGATTTCATCGACATCATGATGTTGAGGCCCTGCTTTCTGACCTCGAAAATCTGCCCGATGAATACCGGATCGACGGCCTCGACAACGCCGCCTTCCCGCTTGCCCGGATCGCCCCAGCGATAACCCAGATCCGCCATTACTTCGCCGAGCTGTTTCAGCCGGGCGAGATTTTCGGCGTTATCCGGTTCGGCGAATTCCACCATCAGCAGCGCCGCCGGATCACCGCGCACGAAGCGGTCCACGACGGGTCTGAACATGGCGATATCCCGCGCCAGCCCGATCATGGTCGAGTCCATCAGCTCGACGGCGGTCGGGTCCAGCCTGACCAGATGCTGCGCCGCCTTCATCGCTTCGCGGAATGTCGGGAAATGGCAGATGCCGAGCGCCTTTTCACGCAGCACCGGCGCAAGCTGGAGTGTGATCTTTTCGCTGACGGCGAGCGTGCCTTCCGAGCCAACCAGCAGGGTGGACAGATTGTTGCGCTCCTCGCCGGGGATCAGAGCATCAAGATTGTAACCGCCCACCCGGCGCGGCACGTCCGGGAAGCGGGCGCGGATTTCATCGACTTCCCGTGCGCCGAGCCGCAGGAGTTCGCCGGCGAGGGCGGCAAAGCCCGGTTCGTTCGAGGCCAGCGCGTCGCCTCGGTCGGTTGCGGCGAAATGCGCGCGTGAGCCGTCGGCCAGCAGCGCGTCAATGGCGCTGACATTGTCCCGCATCATGCCGTAGCGGATCGACCGCGAGCCGCAGGAATTGTTCGCCGTCATGCCGCCAAGCGTTGCCCGCGAACTGGTCGAGACATCCACCGGAAACCACAAGCCGTCGGGTTTGAGCGCCCGGTTCAATTCGTCGAGCACGAGCCCCGGTTCGACAATGGCGGTCCGGTTCGGCGCATCGACGCTGACAACGCGGTTCAGATGTTTGGAAAAGTCGATGACGATGGCTTTATTGACGGTCTGGCCGGACTGCGATGTCCCGCCGCCACGCGGCAGCACCGGCACGCCCATTTCCCGCCCGACCGTCAAAACAGCTTCAACATCGGCAAAAGTTTTCGGGACGACCACGCCGAGCGGAAACATCTGATAGATCGAAGCGTCGGTTGCGTAGCGTCCACGGTCGAAGCGCGAGAACAGAACCTCGCCCTCGACGGCCCTGCGCAGCCGCGCTTCCAGATCGGTGGGCTGGTGCGTGCGTTCTCTCATGTGCCTTGATGTTTTCTCTCACCGCCTGTGCGCAACGGGCCCGCTCCCCCTACGTCGGCTCTTGCCGCAAGGGGTGGGACCCGCTTTTCAACTTGACTCATGGCAGACAATCGCGCTGCCTGAAACAGGATTTTTCGGCAAGCCGCATCGCGGTATTTGCCTGCGGCTGACGCCAGATGGCGGGCCTCTCATATTCGCGCAAACAGGCGAAAGACAACGAAGATGGCACGGTCTGGAAGGCATTTTCTCCAAATTCCCGGTCCCACCAATGTTCCCGATCGCATCTTGCGGGCCATGGACAAACCGACGATCGATCATCGCAGCGCGGAGTTCGCCGCCCTTGGCAAGCGCGTTCTGGACGGCATGAAGGGCGTCTTCAAGACGCAGCAGCATGCCATGATCTACCCATCATCCGGGACCGGCGCGTGGGAAGCGGCGCTCGTCAATACGCTATCGCCGGGCGATCAGGTTCTCATGCCCGAAACGGGGCATTTCGCGACGCTCTGGCGCAAAATGGCGGAAAAGCTCGGGCTCCAGCCCATCGTGATCGGCGGGGACTGGCGCACGGGCGCTGACCCTGATGCCATCGCGGCAAGGCTCGGCGACGATAGCGGCCACGCTATCAAGGCGGTCTGCGTCGTGCAGAACGAGACTTCGACGGGCTGTGCGACCCCGATCGACCTGATCCGCGCCGCAATCGACAAGGCGGGCCATCCGGCGCTGCTCATGGTCGACACGATTTCCTCGCTCGGCTCCATCGACATGCGCATGGACGAATGGGGCGTGGATGTCGTCGTGGCGGGCTCCCAGAAGGGGCTGATGCTGCCGCCGGGACTTTCGTTCAACGGCGTATCCGAAAAGGCGCTAGCAGCGTCGAAATCCTCCACGATGAGGAAATCCTATTGGGACTGGGCCGAAATGCTCGGTCCGAACAAGAACGGCTTCTTCCCGTACACGCCCGCGACGAACCTGCTCTATGGCCTCGCCGAAGCGCTCGACATGATCGAGGAGCAGGGGCTGGAGAAGATTTTCGCCCGCCATGCGCGTCACGGCGAGGCGACGCGTGCCGCGGTGCAGGCATGGGGGCTGGAAAATCTGTGCCGCGACGCGGACTATTATTCGGCTTCATTGACAGCAGTTCTGATGCCTGAGGGCCACGACGCCGACGCCTACCGCAAGATCGTGCTCGACCGGTTCGACATGTCGCTGGGCGCGGGGCTTTCAAAAGTTGCCGGGAAGGTGTTCCGGATCGGGCATCTGGGCGATTTCAACGATCTGATGCTGATGGGCACGCTGGCTGGCTGCGAAATGGGTCTGTCGCTGGCGGGCGTGCCGCATCAGAAGGGCGGCGTAAACGCGGCGATGTCCTATCTGGCGGAGACGCCTTTGGATTGAAGCTCGCGAGCTTCACGCAATCTCTTCGGCGAAATGGCAGGCGGCGTGCTGTCCGCTCGGCATCAGCCGTAATGCCGGAACCTCCGCCGCGCAACGCTCCTTGGCGAAAGGACAGCGCGTTCGGAAGACGCAGCCTGACGGCGGGTTGAGCGGGGAGGGCATGTCTCCTTCCAGAGGCATTCGCTTTCTCGCCCGCGCCGCCTTCGGATCGGGAACCGGGGCGGCGGAGAGCAGCGCGCGCGTGTACGGATGCATCGGTGCGCCGAAAAGCGTCCTCTTGCCGCCGATCTCCATGACGCGGCCCAGATAGAGAACCATGACACGGTCGGAGATGTGTCTGACCACGGACAGATCGTGGCTGATGAAGATCATCGTCAGGCCGAAATTGCGTTTCAGCTCGATCAGCAGATTGATGATCTGCGCCTGAATGGAGAGGTCCAGCGCCGAGACCGGTTCGTCGCAGATCAGCAGATCGGGGCGCGAAACGAGTGCGCGGGCGATGCCGATGCGCTGCGCCTGACCGCCGGAAAATTCATGCGGATAGCGGTTGATCATGTCCGGCGCGAGACCGACGGTCTCCATCATCGCGAGGACGCTCCGGCGGCGCTCCGCCTTCGATAGCGATCTGGCGAAAATCGTCAGCGGTTCGGCAATGATCTCGCCGACAGGCATGCGCGGATCGAGCGAAGCGATCGGGTCCTGAAAGATGATCTGCATCTGCCGGCGCTTCTGGCGCAGGGCTTCGCCGCGCAAGCGCCCGAGGTCGTGCCCCTCAAACACCACTTGCCCTTCGCTCGGCTCGATCAGCCGCAGGATGACGCGGCCGAGCGTAGACTTGCCGCTGCCGGATTCTCCGACGACGGACAGAGTTTCCCCGCGTTCCAGCGAGAACGAAACGCCGGAGAGCGCCTGCACTTCGGCAACCGCGCCGAAAAGCGATCCGGAAATCTGGAAGCTCTTCGACAGGCCGCGAACATCGAGGAGCGGCGCGCGATCCTGCGGGCTTGCCGTCATTGCGCGCCCGCCAGCTCTCTCGCCCGAATGCAGGCCGCGCGCTGCCCTGCCGCGACCGTTTCCAGTGGCGGCGGCGCGTCATGGCAGCGCTCGATCACATGAGGGCAGCGCGGGGCGAAGGAGCAACCGGGCGGCAGGCGCTGCAGATTCGGCGGCTGGCCCTTGATCACCTGCAGATCGGCTTCATCCCGGTCCGCGCGCGGCGTGGAGGCCAGCAGCGCTTGCGTGTAGGGATGGCGCGGCGTCTCGAACAGCGCATCGACGGGCGCCTGCTCGACGATCCGCCCGGCATACATCACGGCGACGCGGTCGGCGAGACCGGCAACAACGCCGAGATCGTGCGTGATCAGCACCAGCGATGTGTTGAAGTCCCGCCGCAGATCGGCGAACAGCTCCAGTATCTGCGCCTGAATGGTGACGTCGAGCGCGGTCGTCGGCTCGTCGGCGATCAGGACTTTCGGCCTGCACAGAAGAGCCATCGCGATCATCGCGCGTTGACGCATGCCGCCGGAAAGCTCATGCGGATAGGCGGCAAAGCGTCTGGCCGGATCGGGGATGCCGACACGCTCCAGCATGCCGATGGCTTGCCTGCCCGCTTCGGCTGGCGACATGCCCTTGTGGGCGATGAGCGTTTCCGTGAGCTGACGGGAGAGGCGCAGCACGGGATTGAACGCCGTCATGGGGTCCTGAAAGACCATCGAGATGTCGCGGCCGCGATGCTCGTCGAGCCGCTCGCGGGCGAGCGCCATCAGATCGACGCCGGCGAGCAGCGCCTTGCCGGACGCACGGCCATTGCGGGCGAGCAGTCCCATGATCGCGAGGAAAGTCTGGCTTTTCCCCGAACCCGATTCTCCGACCACGGCCAATGTCTCGCCCGGTCCAAGCTCCAGCGAGACGCCGGACACGGCTTTGACCTCGCCATCGGGCGTGTCGAAGCGGACGGTCAGATCCTCGATGGAAAGGACGGGGCGGTCCGTTCCGGCCATGGCGCTCACCTGTCCCTCGGATCGAAGGCGTCGCGCAGCCCGTCGCCGATGAAGGAGAGCGACAGCAGCAGCAGGACCAGAAAGAGCGCCGGGAACAGCAGGAGCCACGGCATGACTTCCATGACGGCGGCGCCCTCCGAGATCAGCGTTCCGAGCGAGGTCAGCGGCTCCTGCACGCCGAAACCGAGATAGGACAGGAAGCTTTCGATCAGGATGATTTCGGGCACGGTGAGCGTCGCGTAGATGACGACCGGCCCGATGAGGTTGGGCGTGATGTGTCTGGTGATGATCCGGACGGTGGTCTGCCCGGCCGCCCGCGCCGCCTCGATGAACTCCTTCTCGCGCAATGACAGCGTCTGCCCACGGACGATGCGCGCCATGGTCAGCCACTCGACCGCGCCGATGCCGATGAACAGCAGGATGACGTTTCGCCCGAAGATCACCATCAGCAGGATGACGAAGAGAATGTAGGGGAGGGCGTACATGATATCGACGAAGCGCATCATGACCGCATCGAGCCGCCCGCCAATATAGCCTGCCGTTGCGCCATAAAAAACGCCGATGACGACGGACACCAGCGTCGCCACGAAGGCGACCAGCAGGGAGATGCGTGTCCCGTAGAGCGTGCGGGCGAGCACGTCGCGGCCGTTCTGGTCGGTGCCGAAAAAGTGCCCGCTCTCGATGCCGGGCGGCGCGCGGAAGGCGGCCCAGTCGGGCGTTTCATGGTCATGGGGCAGCACGAACGGGCCGAGAAGCGAGAGCAGCACAAGTGCGGCCAGCACGAACATGGAGACGACGGCTGCCCGGTTTCGCTTGAGCCGCCGCCAGGCATCCGCGCCAAGGCTGCGTCCGGCAGGCGCATCGCGCGCTTCGAGCGCGGCGGCCAGCTCTTCGCGTTTTTCCGACCTGATGATCATCGCGCCCGCACTTTCGGATCGAGGAACGCATAGGCGAGATCGACGAGCAGATTGAGGATAATGATCAGCACCATGTAGAAAAAGACGGTTCCCAGCACCATGCCGTAGTCCCGGCTGAGCGCGGCGTTGATGAAATATCTGCCGATGCCGGGCAGGCCGAAGATCGTCTCGACGACCAGCGAGCCGGTCAGCAGATAGCCCGCCGCCGGACCGAGATAGGACACGACCGGCAACAGTGCGGGCTTGATCGCATGGCGCAGCACGACGAGCCTTTCGCCGATGCCCTTGGCGCGGGCGGTACGGATGAAGCTGGCGTTCATGGTTTCGATCAGCGAGCCGCGCATGAGCCGGGAAATGCGGGCGATGTGAGAGAGCGAAAGCACGAAGACCGGCAAGGCGAGATAGGCGATCGAGCCGTCGCCCCAGCCGCCGACGGGCAGCCATTCCAGCTTCACGCCGAAGACGAGTTGCAGGATCGGCGCGATCAGGAAGTTCGGCAGGATCAGGCCGAGCATGACGATGGCCGAGGTCAGGTAATCCGCGTTGCGGTTCTGGTAGAGCCCGGCGACGACGCCAGAGAGGACGCCGAAGACGATGGCGACGATGAAGGCTGAGCCGCCGAGGATGAGCGTATAGGGCAGGCCGAGGCCGATCAGTTCGGCGACGGTGAAGTCGATCGTGGTGAAGGACGGGCCGAGATCGCCCTGCAGGACATTGCCGATATAAATGAAATACTGCTCGATCAGCGGCTTATCGAGATGATAATGCGCCTGCATGTTGGCAAGCACTTCTTCGGGGAGCGAGCGTTCCAGATCGAAAGGCCCGCCGGGAGCGAGCCGCAGGATGAAGAAGCAGGCGGTCAGCGCGACGAAGAGGACGGGGATGGTTGAAAGCAGTCTGCGTAAGGCAAAGCCGACCATGGCGATCCTTTGAGAATGCCCTCCCGGCGCGATCTGCCGGGAGGGTGCCGTGTGAGCTTGGCTTATTCGGTCTTGGAAAGCCACCGCGTTCGGTGTTTATCGAAACTATTGCCGCGGAAGCCTTTTATCTTCGGCGAGACGACATTGCGCGACAGATAATAGTAGATCGGCGCGGCCGCCGTGTTGTCGATGGCGATCTTTTCCGCCTCGTACAGGATTTTCGCGCGCTCCTTCAGATCCTGAGTCTGTCCGGCCTTGTCCAGAAGCGCGTCGAATTCCGCATTCTTCCAGCGCCCGTAATTGTCCTGTATGCCGGAATGCAGGAGCTGAAGGAAATTGATCGGGTCATCATAATCGGCGAGCCAGCCCGCGCGGGCGACCTCAAGCTGCCCCTGCTTCAACTGGGCATAATGCACCTTGGTTTCCGCGTTGAACAACTCTGTCTCGACGCCAAGCGCTTTCCACATGGCCGAGACCGCGATTGCGATCCGCTTGTGATTTTCGTTGGTGTTGTAGCGGAGCTGGATCTTCAGCGGCTTGTCGGGCCCGTATCCGGCGTCCGCCAGCAGCGCCCTGGCCCGCTCGACCTTCGCGCCATAGTCCAGATCCGCCCATTCCGCCCGGTAAGGCTCATCGACATAATTGTTCATTCCCGGCGGCACCCAGCTATAGGCAGGCAATTCGCCGGTTCCCAGAATTTGCGGTCCGATGACCTCGCGATTGATCGCCATGGAAAGCGCCTGCCGGACGCGCGCGTCGTCGAGCGGTGGTTTCGATGAATTCATGATGTAGTAATAGAGACCGGCAAACGGAGCGACGCGGGCTTCGCCGGGATGATTTTCCTCCAGCCACTGATATTGATCGGCGGGAAAATCGGTCAGTATGTCGAACTCGCCAGCCCGATAGCGTCTCAGCGCGGCCGACTGATCTTCCAGAACATGGAAGACCACATTGTCGATCTGCAGATCGTCCACCGCATAATATTCGGGATTCTTCTCGGTCTTCACATGACTTCCCGGCACCCATTCAATGGGCCGGTAGGGACCGTTGGTGACGATATTCTCGATCTTCACCCAGTCCTGGCCTTTTGCTTCGACGACATGTTTCGGCACAGGATAGGCCGTGAAATGAGTGAGGGCCGAGAGAAAATAGGGTGTCGGGCTTTCAAGCGTGATTTCAAGCGCCTTCTCGTTGATCGCCCTGACGCCGAGCTGCGTCAGATCCTTGATCTCGCCGGAATTGATCGCCCTGGCATTCTTGATCGGATATTGCAGGTAAGCATAGCTCGATGCGGTTGCCGGGTCTGCGATGCGGCGGAAGGCATAGACGAAATCCTCCGCTGTCACTGGTTTGCCGTCCGACCACTTGATGTCGTTGCGCAGAAAAAACTTGTAGGTCAGCCCGTCTGTGGAGATAAGCCACGCTTCGGTCTGTCCGTGGATCGGTTTGGCGTCGATGTCTTCCGTCACCAGACCTTCGAAGATGTCGCCGGCGATACGGTCCTCCCAGTTGCCCGAGAGCTTGTGCGGGTCGAGCGATGCGGGATCGCCGCCATTATGCAGATGCAGCGTCACGGCTCCCGCTGCTGCCGCGCTGGCGATCATGACGACCGCACCGGCAAGCAGCGATAGACAGAATTTTCTCATGGGGACTCCTCTCACAATGAGCGTGTGGGCATTGGCCGGGAGGGGCGCACTTGCCTTCAAGGGGAGTAAGCAAGGATCGCGCCAACGGTTCAGGTTTCACGAGCTTAAGGCGAAAGCCGGATCGGAAAAATGGCGAATATCGAGAGTTCGTTGGCGGTCATTCCGGTTTCCCGCCTCCATCGCCCATCAGAAACCGGTAAATCTCGGTGTGGTCGGCGCCCTTGCCAAGCGCATGGCTGGCATCGCGCCATAGCGAACGCGCATCCGCAATGCCGGGCAGCGACAAGCCAAGCTCCTCGGCAAGATCGGCTGCGGCCTTCACATCCTTGGCCATGAGTTCGAGCGCGAAGCCCGCCTTGGCGAAGTCTCCGGAGAGGATGAACGGCTTGAGCTTTTTCTCCGTCGAGTTGTTGCGCCCCGTCGAGGCGTTGATCACCTCGGTGAGCCGCTCCGGATCGAGCCCGAACGCCTTGCCGACAATCACGGCCTCGCACGCCGCCGCAAGTCCTGCCGCCGAGACGTAATTGTTCAGCGCCTTGCTGGCATGGCCGGAGCCGAGCCCGCCTGTCCGGTAGACCGTGCCCATCGAGGCCAGCACATCCCCGGCGCGGTCCATGGCCGCTTCATCGTCGCCGCCCAGCATGATCGCAAGCTCGCCGCTTATGGCCTTCTGAACGCCGCCGGACACGGGCGCGTCGAGGAGCATAACGCCGCGCTCCGCAAGTTCCGCGCCGAGCGCGACCGTTGCCGGCGGATAGGACGAGCTCATGTCGATGATGATCGCGCCGTCCACGGGCCGGGCTGCAATTCCCGCATCCGGTTCATCTCCGAGCACGGCTGCCCGAACGATCCCGGCATTCGGCAGCATGGTGATGACGATGCCGCACGACGCGCCAAGATCGGCAAGGCTGGATGACGCAGTTGCGCCGAGTTCGTCCGCCAGCCTTCGGGTCAGCGCCGCGTCGATGTCGTAAAGGGCGAGGCTGTAACCCGCCTTGACCATGCGGCGCGCCATCGGTGCGCCCATCGTGCCCAGACCGACAAGCCCGACGCGGCTGGACGCCGGTCCGGGATCACTTTTTGGCATCGAGTTCTCCGAAAACGGTCCTGGCGACGCGGAAACTGTCGACCATGGCCGGGACGCCGCAATAGATCCCGACCTGCAGCAGGATTTCCTTGATCTCGTCTTTGGAGACCCCGTTCGTGACCGCGCCGCGAATATGCGCCGCCAGCTCATGGGGACGGTTCAGTGAACTGATCATCGCGATGTTGATGATCGAGCGCGTCTTGCGGTCGAGCCCTTCCCGGCCCCAGACCTCGCCCCAGCAATAGGTGGTGACCAGTTTCTGAAAGTCTTCCGTGAAATCATCCATGCCCGCCGTCGCCTTGTCGACATACTCGTCGCCAAGCACCGAGCGGCGGATCTTCATTCCCTTTTCATACATTGCCTCGTTCATTCGGGGCTACCTCCTGTTTTCGGGATCGTTCAAAATCTCGGGCCAAGCCCGGTCGCGGCCGACGGCGTGAGAACGCTGTGTGTGACAAGGGGGAGCCGCACCGCGAAGTGGGCAGCGTAGAGAATTGTCTGACAATCCGTCAATGATGCAGACAAGGGTGTTATCGCGAGCGGGAGGGCAGGGATGGCATCAGGAAGAGGCGCCCGACTTCCTCGTTCAGAAAGCAGGAAGGGGCTTCGCGGTGGCGCATCGAATGCGGTCCCGCGCGGTCGAGGGTTGAATAACGAGGCGGGCCATGTGGCGGTCCGCCTCGCGTGAACGTCGCTTACTGCAGTCCGAGGACGCAGACTCTCGCCTTGCCCTTGAAGCTCGGCTTTGCGCGATAGATCATTTCAATCCGGTCGATCGAGCGTTCGCGGCCTTTCAGATCCAGCGGACGTGTCTCGCGGCCTTCCTTGATTTCCGAACGGACGCGGATGTCGTCTGGCGCACCCCTTGTGTAGAACACCTTGAGATCGTTCATGTAGACCGTGTTGCCCGAGACGCTCAGCTTGATGGCCTTGAAGCGGCCTTCGCGGCGGCCAACCCTGATGACATCCCGGTCACCGAGAAAGCCGACTGATTTGCAGCCGAGATCCTGCCAGTCGCCGCCTCGGCCCCGGCCTTCGGCGGAGCGACTGCCCGCTACGCGTCCAGAGACACAGACCCTGGCCTTGCCGCGGCCCTTGCCCTTGAAATCGCGTTTGGATACGATTTCGATCCGGTCGATGGCGCGGTCGCGGCCCTTCAGGTCGAGAGGCCGTGTCTGCTCGCCTTCACGCAGTTCCGAGCGGACGCGAATATCGTCCGGCGAGCCGTTCGCATAGACGACCTTGAGATCGAGAATGCTGATATCGTTGCCTTCGGCTTCCAGGCGGATGGCTGAAAAGCGGCCTTCGCGGCGCCCGACCTTGATTTCATCCCTGTCGCGGCGGCGTCCGACATCCTCGCAACCAAGCCGTTCCCATTTGCCGTCCCGGTCATTGCCGCCCCGTCCCTGTGCCTGAGGCGCAGAAGCGGATGCGGCTAGGATCACGAGAAAGACGCCAGTCACCAACGTTTTAAGTCTCATATCGATTTCCTGTACAACTACAGCGTTTACTCTCCGGCATGGCAAACGTTTAAGTATTTTAGCGCCGGAACGTATAACTCTGTTGTAACGATGGCAATGTCAATAAAATTCGGCGCGACCGTCTGATCTCAGCTTTGAATGTGCCCAGTAAAATAGAAGGCGATCATTAGCTTAATAAAATACGTAACATATAAGTTACTTGATGTATATTCACTGCATATAACTCAAACGCGTTTTTTTGTTGTTTGCAAATCGACACGAACTGAGTCTGGTTTATGAAATAACAATATCGAAATATTATTTTAGCAGGCGATTTTGTAGTTGATTTAGCTATCCGATGTAGCCTTGCAGGCAAGAAATTCTGCATCCTGCTGAAGTAGCTGATATGAAATTGTTTGCCCTCATCACAGGCGCGGTGCTCACCAGCGTAGGCGCTTACGTCGTCATCGGCGAGCATATGGCCGGCGTCAGCGCCGGTGCTGAAATCAATGCGCGGCTGGCCACCATTCGCGCGCCGATCAGCGGTTCCCTGTCCTTGCGAACGGCTGGTATCGGCAGCCGCGTCTGGCCCGATCAGATCATCGCGACGATTGACGACGAGCGCGTCGATACGAGCCGGCTCGCCGATCTCAGGCAGGCCGCGTCGTCGCTGAGCGCCGAGAACAAACGCATCGAGACGCAGCAGGCAAACCTGAAATCCGTGAAGCAGGCGCTGCTGTCACATGCCGCAACCTACAAGCGGGGCCGCATCCGCCAGCTTGAGGCGCGCATCGGCGAGGCGAAGGCGCAAAAGGACGCCGCGTTTGCCCGGCTGCGCGAACAGGATGCAGCGCTTGAGCGCGCCAATAATCTGAACGAGCGCGGCGTGCAGACCGCCGCCAACCTGGAGCGCGCGAAAGCGGCGCGGGATGTGGCCGCCGAAGAGTTGAAAGTCACCGATCATCGCATCGCCTTTCTGACGATCGAGCTCGATGCGGCCCGCAACGACACCTTTCTCGGCGATTCCTACAATGATGCGCCATATTCGGTGCAGCGGCTTCGCGAGACCGAATTGCGTCTGGCCGAGCTTGCGGCCGAGCATGCAAGCCTCATCCAGCGGGCGGAGGAGGCGCGCAATCAGATCGACGAGGAACTTCAGCGGCTCAACCGGCTCAGATCGGCCGAGTTGACTTCGCCGGTCGAGGGGCTGGTCTGGGAGTACCGCTCCAATACCGGCGAAGTGATCGGGCGCGGAGCGGAACTCGTTCGGCTCGTCGATTGCGGCACCGTGATGATAACGGCGAGCGTCGGCGAGACCTTGTACAACAAGCTGAAGCAGGGCGATGCCGCGCAGTTCCGCCTGCTGAACAACAATGAGGTCTTCGACGCGACGGTGACCCGTCTGGCCGGAGCGGGGGCGTCTTCCATCTACGACAATCTCGCGATAGCTCCGTCACAGGACCGTCGCGAGCGATACGACGTCACGCTGAACGCGCCCGGTTTGCGCAGCCATTCGGAACTCGGCTGCTCGGTCGGGCGGACCGGCCGTGTCGTCTTCTCTGGCGGTCCCATCGAGGCAGTGCGCCAGCTTCTGGCGGATCTGAGCATGTAATGTTTGCGTTCGGCGAAACGTTCTCGAATTACGCGCCAACCCTACTCGTCATCGGTCTGGCTCTGCTCGTCCTGCCCTTCATTCGCCCCACTCAGCCTGTCATGCGCGCCCTTCTGGTCGCGGCGACGATTATCCTCACATGGCGCTACATGGCGTGGCGTCTGACTGAAACCGTCCATCCGCTGGACAGTGGCGTGAACGGGATTGCGTCCTGGGCATTCGCGGGTCTCGAAACGCTCTCCGCCATATCCGCGACCGTGGCCGGACTTTTCCTGTTGCGCTACAAGGATCGCCGCAGCGAGGCGACGCATTATGCGGAATGGTGGTCGCCCGGACCACCGCCTCCCGTCGACGTTTTCATCGCGACCTACAATGAAGACCGCGAAATTCTGGAGCGCACCATCGCGGGCGCGAAGCATCTCGCCTATCCGAATGCGCGGATTCATGTGCTCGACGACGGACGCCGGCTCTGGCTGGCAGCGCTGTGCACGGAATTGGGCGTCTCCTACATTGCGCGCACGGAGAACAGCCACGCCAAGGCGGGAAACATCAACAGCGCCTTTGCGCAGCGCATGGCCGATCCCGATCCGCCCGGCTTCATCCTTGTTCTCGACGCCGACTTCGTTCCGCATCGGGATTTCATCGATCGCGCCATCGCGCTGTTTCATGACAGCCGCGTCGGCCTCGTGCAAACGCCGCAATGTTTCTTCAATCCCGATCCGATCCAGCACAATCTCGATATC
Source organism: Rhodomicrobiaceae bacterium (assembly GCA_050330195.1). Taxonomy (GTDB): domain Bacteria; phylum Pseudomonadota; class Alphaproteobacteria; order Rhizobiales; family Rhodomicrobiaceae; genus JAHQVI01. Next base: position 54,706 of record JBHJOB010000007.1, read on the forward strand.
GCGGCCGCATATCCTGATGAACAGCGGTTCTTCTTCGATCACGTCGAGCCCTCCCATGATGCATGGGGCACCGCGATCTGCTGCGGCACCTCCTCGATGGTCCGCACGCAGGCGCTGACGGAAATCGGCGGCGTCCCGACGCAGAGCGTGACGGAAGACTTCCTGCTGACGCTCAGGCTTTCCGAAGACGGATGGAAAACCGTTTACCTGAACGAGCCACTCTCTGAGGGTCTCGCGCCGGAGGGGCTGAAGGAATATGTCACGCAGCGTGCCCGCTGGTGCCTCGGGCTCATGCAGATCTCGCGCGACGTCTACAATCCCTTCTCCATGCGTCACAGGCTCGGCTTCGGCTATCGCCTTGCCGTTTTCGACTCCTTCCTCTACTGGACCTCGACGCCCTGGTTCCGCTGCGCCGCGCTCGCCGCCCCGCTTCTCTACTGGTATTTCGGGATCATCGTCGTCAATGCCGCCGTTCCCGACATCATCTATTATTTCTTGCCGAGCTACATCGCCACGCTTTGCGTGCTGAACTGGCTGTCGCGGGGGTTGCTGATTCCGTTCGTTTCCGATGTCGGCCAGGTGCTGACGGCATGGCCCCTCACCCGGGCCTCGATCGCGGGATTGATGCCCGGAGGAGCCAAGCCCTTCAAGGTCACGGCGAAAGGCGGCGATCGCAGCGAGATGATCGTGCAATGGCCATTCCTGCGCGTGTTTGCGGTCCTGTTCGCGCTTACGCTCGGCGGACTTTGCCTGCCGCTGGTGAGCGATCAGACGCATCTGCAGGAAGCTGGCGACGGGCGTTTCGTCATTCTGGGATGGTCGATCTACAACCTGCTCGTGCTGGCCCTGACAATGGCGGTCTGCTTCGAGCGTCCCCGTTTTTCCCATCCGATGAACCATGCGCCCGAGACGGCGGGCTTGTGGGATGGGGAGATGTTTGCCGCAGGCTGGGCGTTCGAGCTCAGCGCCGATCGCGCGCGCATCCGGGGCCCATCAGGCTTGAACACGGGCGAAACGACGATCCTGCGTCTTGACGATATCGGCGACGTCTCCGCGCGGATCGAGAAGGAGACCCCCGAAGGGTACATCCTCCGGCTTGATCCGTCATCGGAGCAGAAAAGCATCCTGCTGGCAAAGCTTCACACGGCATCGCATGCGCCCGGCGTGCATAGCGGCGCCGTCACAGGCATAGCGGCGGGGCTCTTGCGGCTGGTCATGCCGAAAACATCCTGACCCAAACCCTAACGCCCTGATGGAGGGACAAAATGCAACAGACCCCGAAATCGCTGAAGCTGGCCACACGCCTGATCATCGGCGCCCTCGTCCTGCTCATTGCGCCGGCGCTTGCGGCGGGCGTCCTCTTTAGCCAGAAGCTGAAAAATGAATTGAACGATATGGTTCTGGCGCAGATGATCGACCGGACCGAAATGGCGCGCGAACAGCTTACCGGTCGGCTGGACCAGCTCTGGCATGAAGTGAAGGTGCTCAGCACTCAGGTGCAAACCGGCAACCCGGAGCAATTGCGGGAACGTCTGACCCTGCTCAGCCAGGTTGACAATCGCTTTAACTGGCTGGGCTTCGCCGATGTCAGCGGGCGCGTGATCGCCTCCTCGAACGGGATGCTGGAAGACGCGAATGTGGCGCAGCGTCCCTGGTTCGCACGCGGTCTGGAAGCGCCCTTCGCCGGCGACGTCCATGAAGCGGTGCTTCTGAAAAACCTCCTGCCCATGCGCGACGAGCCGTATCGGTTCATCGACTTCTCCGCACCGGTCAGGGATGCGGACGGAAAAACCATTGGCGTTCTCGGCGCTCATATGGACTGGAAGTGGGTGAAGGGAGTGATCCACAGCTTTCAGTCTTTCGGCAAGCAGGCACTGCTGATTTCGCAGAACCAGCAGATCCTGCACGGTCCGATCGACAGCCAGGGCGCGGAGTTGAGCGGAGGGCTCGCAACTGCGGCCGCATCGGGCGCGCGGATCGCAAGGGCGGAACGCTGGGCCGATGGCAAGACCTATCTGACCGTCGCTCTGCCCGTAGGGACCGCCGCCGATGCGCCGAGCTTTGGCTGGTCGCTGGTCTTGCGTCAGGAGGCCGATGCCGCGAGTGTCCATGCCGGTTCGCTGCTGCGGGATTACGTCATGCTCGCGGGCATTGCCGTTCTGGTCAGCCTGTTCGGGATGTGCGCGCTGATCATTTCAAATGCCGCGCCGATCACGCGGGTGAGCCGTTTCGCAAGCACCATAGCCGATGAGATCGATGCGGGTGTCCCGCCCGATCCCGTTGGATGCGCCGAAGCGGTCGGCCTGACGAATGCGCTCACGAAGCTTCAATCGCGGCTGGGTCCGGAAACGGTCACGCGATTGAGACGCGCCGGATAGGACGAAGGGCGCGGCGGCCTTCGGTCTCCTCCGGCATTTTTTCGCTGTCGGGCCGGGTGTATTCTTGCCACGGGGGATGGGCAATCTCCGCCCGCGTCCATTCGCCGTGGCTCAACGAATGCCGTATGGGCGGAGGGATGGCGCGCCACATCATGACCTGGCCGCTCCCGGCGGAGAATTACAAAAAAAGCCGATGAAATACAGTCGCTTGCAACGAGGCATGATGGCAGCTTAAACTGATGCCGGTTTGGGCCGCGTCCCTTGTCCGGTTCTGTCCGGCTCGATGCGGATGCTTGCGGTTCCGGCAACTGGCGGGCGGATCGCTGCGGCGAAGCCTGTTGCAAATTCCCGAAATCGGCGGCAAAGACTGGAAAAGCCGGGTTTGGCAGCGAAGAGGCGAAGCATGCAGTCATCGATGACGGCGTGGCTCAAACAGTATTTCAGCCACAGACCGCTTTCCGTGAAGCGGGCGCTTCTCATCATCATTCTGCTCGCCGCCCTTCCACCGATCATCTTCAGCGCCGTCCTTCTCATACGGTATGCCGCAAGCGAAAGAATCATCGCCGAGCGGACGCTTGTGGAAAGCGCGGAAGCGGTCGCCCGGGCCATCGACGCCGAGTTCATGGCCGTTGAAGCCGTATTGCAGGCGCTGGCCAGTTCCACCCGGCTCCAGGCAGACGATCTTCAAGGGTTCGGCAACCAGATTCGCGCGGTTTCGGCGCGCACCGGCCGGGATTTCGCGCTGGTCGATGCGCAGGGACAGACCATTATCGCAACCTCGCCGGAAATGAACCGCGATATTTTCAGATCGCCCGATGAGACGGTTTTCACCAATGTGCTCCCGAAGCCGGAGGGCGAATTCGCCGCCTATGTCATCATTCCCTTCAAGAGAAAAAATGGCGATGTCTGGTTTCTTGAGGGGAGCGTCAAGAACGCCGATTTCCGGGATATTCTTGCCGAGCCCGGCGTTCCATCCGACTGGGTCGTCTCCATCGTGGACAGGACCGGGACGCATCTGATCCGCTCGCATGGAAGTGAGCGTTTCGCTGGCAAGCCTCTCGTTGAGCCTCTCGTTGCGCAGATCAAGCGCCGCCAGCGCGGGATACTGGAAACCGTTTCGCTCGAAGGCATCCCGTTGATTTCGACCGTGGCATTCGCAAGGACCAGCGGCTGGGCCGCGGCGATCGGTCTGCCGAGGGCAAATCTGGCCGCACCGCTCCGGGAGCAGTTGACGAGCCTTGTCCTGCTTGCCGTGCCGCTGACGGCGCTCGCTCTGATCGCCGGGGTCATGCTTGCGGGTCTGCTCAACGGAGCGATGGACGCTCTGAAGATCATGGCCGCGAAGGTTGGCCGCGACGGCAATACCGGGTTTGCGCCGACGCTGATCCATGACGCCAACGAGGTTGGCGATGTCATGGCGCAAACCTCTGCCGAATTGCACCGGCGGCGGGAGGAACTTGCCGCACTGAATGCGACGCTCGAAGAGCGGGTCATGGCCCGCACCGCCGAATTGACGGAAGCCAACAAGCGGCTGGAAAATGAGATCAGGCTGCCGGAGAGCAGCGAAGCCCAGCTTCGGCAGATGCAGAAGATGGAGGCCGTGGGACAGCTCACCGGCGGCATCGCGCATGATTTCAACAACATGCTGGCGGTTATCCTGAGCGGCTTGCACCTCATCCGCCGGCGTCTGAAACGCGGCAATGCCGAGATCGAGCCCCTGCTCGACGGGGCCGTGCATGGCGCCGAGCGCGCCGCTGCTCTCGTTTCACGGCTTCTGGCCTTCTCGCGTCAGCAACCCCTGTCGCCCGAGCCGGTGGAGGTCAATCGGCTGCTTTCGGGACTTGAAGACATGCTGCGCCGGACGATCCCGGAGAATATCGCCATGGAGATGGTGCTGGCCGGAGGGCTGTGGCAAACCCTTGCCGATGTGCACGGCCTTGAGAATACGCTCGTCAATCTTGCCGTGAATGCCCGGGACGCGATGCCGGAGGGCGGCAAACTGACCTTCGAGACGGCGAACGCCTTTCTTGACGAAGCTTACGCAACGGAGCATCCCGAAGTTGCTTCCGGCCAGTATGTGATGATCGCCGTCACCGATATGGGCGAAGGGATGCCTCCGGATGTGCTCGACCGCGTTTTCGAGCCCTTCTACACGACGAAGCCGACCGGGGCCGGCACAGGGCTTGGCCTCAGCCAGGTCTATGGCTTCATCAAGCAGTCCGGCGGCCATGTGAAAATCTACAGCGAGCCCGGCGTCGGCACGTCGGTGAAGCTATACCTGCCCCGGCATCAGGCGGCGAATTCGGCACATCAGAACCCGCCGCGAAAGACGCCTCCCGCCGTTGCCAGACGGGGCGACCGGGAACTGATCCTGATCGTCGAGGATGATCCCGATGTTCGCCGCGTGACCGTCGAAATGCTGGAAGAGCTGAACTACGCCACGCTCCAGGCGGAAGACGGCGCGGATGCGTTGCGGCTGATCGAGAACACGCCGGACATCGCGCTGCTGCTGACCGATGTCGTGATGCCGAAAATGAACGGCAGGGCTCTGGCCGACGCCACCGCGCAGATCAGGCCGGATCTGAAAGTGCTGTTCACGACCGGCTATACGCGCAACGCCATCATTCATAACGGCGTGCTCGATGAAGGCGTCAACCTGCTGATCAAGCCCTACAATATCGACGATCTGAGCCGCAAATTGCACGAGCTGTTCAGGGATGCCGATTTGGACATTTCAAATTCGAGTTGAGGCAGGCCTTTCGGATCCGTGTCATTTCGGGATGGCGAGCGGCGTGTAGAGGCAGCGGTCCGGCTTCAGGTCGACGAGCGGCGTGCTATCGAGACAATCCAGCCCGCGCACGAGGACCATGTTTCCATCGCGTTCGACGAAACGGACGATGGATGTGCCGATCGGGTTGGGGCGCACAGGCGAGCGCAGCGCGAAGGTGCCTTTGGTGCCGCCGTCATGCGCCGGGTTCTGGATGACGAGATCGCGCCGGGACCGGTCCAGCCAATAGAGCACTTCAAGCTGCTGGAACGCTTCGATGCCTTGCAGGGCGGGCGTCCAGGGCTCGAAAATCTCGATGCGGCAGACGGGGCCGTCATGCTTGCCCTGCCTCGGGCAGTCGGCGCGGTTCGACCACGGCGTGTGAATGCGGCCGATGAAGGTGATTTCGGCATCCATCCGCTCCGGAAAGGCAACCGCCTGTTCGCCCTCGCGTATCCCGCTCTCATTCGCCATTCTTTTTCCCTATCCAGGCCAGACCCGCCTTACCTGTTTCGGTAGGGCGGGTGTTGTCACCAGTGTTTCTTGTGTCGGGGGTGGCGGTCAAGACCGACTGCCCGGCCGGAGCTGCGCGTATCGGCGGCCAAGCTGAGCGCGGACAAGTTCGGCAAGGCATCCAGCCAGAAGCCCCACGGCGACATTTACCAGCAGGCTGACAAGCGCGGTTATTCCGATAATCGTCAGACAGGCCGGGCGCAGGAAGGTGAGGCGGCGCACATTCATGAGCTGATAGCCGGCAAAGGCCAGCAGCGCGGCGATCACGGCCATGGGGATCAATTGCAGCCATGCGAGCGCATTCGGCCCCGCAAGAACGCCAAGCGCGAGGCAGGAGACCCCGAAAATGACGGGCGCGAGCCCCGTTCGCGCGCCCTGCCCATATTGCGCGGCGAGCCCGCCCGCTCCGTGACACATCGGAACGGCGCCGAAGGGCGCCAGCAGAAGGTTGAGCCCGCCCGAGGACATTGCGAGGTTGCGTGCATTGATCCGGTGCCGGTCCTGCGGAAAATAATCGCCCGCAATGGCGGCTGTCAGCAGGACCGCATTCGTCACCGTCAAGGCAAGCTGCGGCAGCACGCCGGTTTCCATGGCGCGCCAGAAGGCGTCCGGACCCGCCATGTGCAGGCCGGGCCAGTGCCAGCCGACGCCGCCCGTTGGAAGCTGCGCTGTGCCCGAGGCCAGCGGCCACGCGATCGCGCAGGCCAGAAGGATCAGGCATCCCGCCTCGCGCAGCCGGGTCAGACCGAGCGCCACGAGCACCGAAAAGAGGATCAGGCCGAGCCACAGATCATGCCCGGCGATCCCGAAACTGGTCACGATCAGGCTGAGCCCGAGCCCGAGCTGGATGCCGAAAAGGATGGTGCGCGGGACGAGCCGCTCGACATGAACGATCAGCCCGCTACCGCCGAGCGCAAGCAGCGCCACGCCGAGAATGATCCCGCTTGCCATCATGTCGGATGCGGTCATGACGCCGGTGATGGCCAGAGCGGCGATGGCTTTCATAGGCTGAACGGGCACGGGGCGGCGGTAGTAGAGGCCGGTGGCGATGGCGAAGACGCCGAAGCCGACGAGAATCCCGGCGCCGTCGTGAGCGCCGACGACCAGCAGGCCGATGACCAGCGGCAGGAAGATGCCCAGATCGGCGAATGCGCCGGATATGTCGCCCAGCCATGGCCGCCAGCCCGATCCGGCCGGAACATTCGGTATCTTCGACGTGTCCATGGTCGCTCGCGTTTTCCAGATGGTTCAAGGCTCGAATTCATCAGGCGATCCAGCGCCTTGCGGACGGCTGCCAGCCCGCAGCAGGCGGTATATTATTGCAAACTTGCGCTGAACAGGAAACTGTTGCAAAATTTACCGAGCCTTGCGCAATGAATGCAGAGTTTGGAAAATTATGCAGGATCTTGGAGGGGCGATCACCTTGGCGCTGCAGCTGATCGCGACGGGCCAGGGGGATCTGCTCGAAATTGTTGCCCTGTCCCTGCGCGTCAGCCTCACCGCGATGCTTGTGGCGTGCCTGATAGGCCTGCCGCTGGGCGCGCTGCTGGCGATCAGCCGGTTTCCGGGGCACGGCGCGGCCGTCGTGATCGTGAACGCCCTGATGGGATTGCCGCCGGTCGTCGTCGGTCTCATCGTCTACCTGCATCTGTCCCGCGCTGGTCCCCTCGGCTTTCTCGGCCTGCTCTATACGCCGACAGCCATGATCATCGCGCAGACCATCCTCATCACCCCGATCATCGCGGCGCTGTCCAGACAGGTGCTGGAGGATCTGCACAATGAATATGCCGAGCAGTTCCGCTCGCTGTGCGTGCCGAAGCGCACCATGATCGGCGCGCTGATCTGGGACGGACGCTATGCCCTGCTGACGGTTGCGCTGGCGGGATTCGGCCGTGCCGTCGCCGAGGTGGGCGCCGTCATCGTCGTGGGCGGCAATATCGACCATCTCACGCGGGTCATGACCACGGCGATTGCGCTGGAGACCTCGAAAGGCGATCTCGCGCTTGCCCTCGCGCTCGGCATCGTGCTGATGGTCATCGCGCTTGGAGTGAATGCTCTGGTGATGGGGCTGCGCTTTACCGCGCAGCGGCATGCCTATGCTTGAGCGTGCGACCCTCATGAACGGAGCCGTCGCCGCGGATGGAGCCGCTGGCGGGGCGCTGCTGCCGTTGACGTTGAAGAACCTTACGCTCGACATCGCCGGAAAGCGGCTCGTCGATGCTGTCGACCTGACGCTGGCCGCGCGGAGCATCACGATGGTGATGGGGCCGAACGGCGCGGGCAAGAGCCTGTTGCTGCGGCTCGCTCACGGGATGCTGGAGCCGAGCGCGGGCAGCGTGCTCTGGGGGGGGAATCCGCTCAGCCTGGCTATCAGACAGCGGCAGGCGATGGTGTTTCAGCGCCCCGTTCTGCTGCGCCGGTCTGTGGCGGCGAACATCGACTTTGCACTCGGGCTGAAAGGCCGAAGGGCCGTCGAACGGCGCGATGAGATCCTCGAACATGTCGGCTTGCTGGATCATGCGCGTCAGCCCGCCCGGCTTCTCTCCGGTGGAGAACAGCAACGCCTCGCGCTCGCCCGTGCGCTGGTGCTCGAACCGGAGGTTCTGTTTCTCGACGAGCCGACCGCCAGTCTCGACCCCGCCTCGGTGCAGATGATCGAGCGGATCGTTTCCACCGCGCATCGCGGCGGGACCAAGATCATCTTCATTACCCACGATATCGGACAGGCCAAACGGCTGGCCGATGACATCGTCTTCCTTCATCGCGGCCGCATTGCCGAACACAGCCCTGCGGACCGCTTTCTCACGAACCCGTCTTCGGAAGCGGCGGGAGCCTATCTCGAAGGGCGGATCGTCCTCTAACCAAAGAAAGACAAGGGAGAGACACATGAAATTCCGCAATGGAATGCTCAGTGCAATTGTTCTGTCAGTCGCCTTGATGCCGGCGACGGCGGCGCTCGCTCAGGACAAGTCCATAATCGTGCAGTCCACGACATCGACCGCCAATTCCGGCCTGTTCGACGATCTGCTGCCGCGATTCGAGGAAAAGACCGGCATCAGGGTCAATGTCGTCGCCGTCGGCACCGGACAGGCCATCAAGAACGCGCAGAATTGCGATGGCGACGTGCTGCTGGTTCACGCCAAGCCAGCCGAGGAAAAATTCGTGGCGGACGGCTTCGGCACAAAGCGCGACGACCTCATGTATAACGATTTCGTCATCGTCGGCCCGCCCGCCGATCCCGCTGGCGTCGCCGGCATGAAGGACGGCCCGGCGGCGATGAAGAAAATCGCCGAAGCGGAGGCCATATTCGCCTCGCGCGGCGACGATTCCGGCACGCACAAGAAGGAGCAGGCGCTGTGGAAGCAAGCGGGCGTCGACATCAAGGCGGCGTCGGGGGGCTGGTATCGCGAAACCGGCTCCGGCATGGGCGCAACGCTGAATGCGGGCGTCGGCATGGGCGCTTACGTGATGACCGACCGCGCCACCTGGATCAGCTTCGGCAACAAGGGCGACTTCGGGATCGTGGTCGAAGGCGATGACGATCTGTTCAACCAGTATGGCGTCATCCCTGTCTCCAAGGACAAATGCCCGAGCGTCAAGGCCGATCTGGCGCAGACCTTCGCCGACTGGCTGCTCTCCGAGGAAGGCCAGCAGGCGATCGCGTCTTTCAAGATCAACGATCAGCAGCTCTTCTTCCCGAATGCGGGCGGATCTTCGTAAGACGAAAAAGCCGACACTGCCATTCGTCATCCCGGAAACGCCCAGGGTGTTTCCGGGATCTCGCAAGGCATTCGGGAACGAGACCCCGGCTCGACCGTTCGGGGCGACGGTATTTCGATCAACCAGCAAGCAAAATGGCAAAGATCCCATGTCCAGACTTGCACTGCTATGTCTCGGCTCCTTTCTTGTTGCAACGCCCGTGAGCGCAGCCGATCCCGTCAATCTATACGCAGCGGGCAGCCTCAAGGCGGCGCTCGGTGAAGTCGCCGGAAATTACAGCGCGGCTTACAAGACGCCCGTCGAGACCGCCTTTGGCCCGTCCGGCCTCTTGCGGGAGCGGATCGAGAAGGGCGAAACGGCACATGTTTTCGCCTCCGCGAACATGAAACACCCGAAAACGCTTGAGAGCCAGGGCAAGGGCGGTCCGGTCGCATTGTTCGCGCGGAACAAGCTGTGTGCGCTGGCGCAGGAACAATTGGCGGTGACGACCGAGACGCTGCTTGACGTTCTGCTCGATCCGGCGGTGCGCGTCGGCACCTCGACACCGAAAGCCGATCCATCCGGCGACTATGCCTGGCAGCTGTTCGACAAGGCGGACGCCATCCGCTCCGGCGCGGGCGAAACGCTGAAAGCCAAGGCGCTGCAACTGACCGGAGGGCCGGACTCTGAAAAAGCGCCGGAAGGGCGCAACCAGTATGGCTGGGTGATGGAAGGCGGCAAGGCCGACATCTTCCTGACCTATTGCACGAATGCCGTGCTTGCGAAAAGGCAGGTTGCTTCGCTCAACATCGTGCCAGTTCCGCCAGCGCTGAGCGTCGGCGCGGATTACGGACTGATCGTGCTCGACAAGGAGAATGCGGCGGCGTGGCATCTGGCGATGTACATTCTTTCGCCCGAGGGTCAGACTGTGCTCGCCGATTACGGATTTGACGCTGCCGCGGTTCCTGCAAAGTAAGGATCATGATGCGCCCCCGCCTATTCATAGCCTGCTTTTTCGCCTTGACGGTCATCAGCGCCGGGCAGATTTCAGCCAGACAGGTAACGGATTCCGCCGGGCGCACTGTCACGGTCCCCGACACGATTTCACAGGTCTACGCCGCCGGGCCGCCCGCCTCGATCCTGCTTTATGTGCTGGCCCCGGATCGTCTGACCGGCTGGCCGCGCGCACCACATGCCTATGAGCGCCCCTATCTCGCCGAGGCCTATCGCGACCTGCCGGAAACCGGCCGCCTGACCGGGCGCGGCGACACCGCCAATCTCGAAGTTGTGCTCAGGAACAGGCCGGATCTCATCTTCGATTTCGGCTCGATCCGCGACACCTATATCTCACTGGCCGACCGGACGCAGGCGCAGACCGGCATTCCGTATGTGCTGATCGACGGGCGTTTTGAAAACACGCCGCAAGCGCTGCGGTTGATGGGCGGCGTGCTGGGCGTTCAGGAGCGGGCGGAAACGCTCGCCGCCTATGTCGAGGATCTGTTCGGCGAAATTGATGCGGCGCTCGCGAAGGCGCCCGAGGATCAGCGGCCTCGCGTCTATCTCGCACGCGGGCCGGACGGTCTGGAAACCGGCCTCAAGGGCTCGATCAACTCCGAGATCATCGAACGGGCGGGCGGGCGCAATGTGGCCGATCCGGGACCGGACGCCAATGTCCGGCGCGGCATCACGCAGGTCTCCATAGAGCAGGTGATCGTCGCCAATCCCGACACGATCATCACCTGGGACCGCAATTTCTACGATCGGGTCTGGACCAATCCGCTCTGGGCCGGCATCGAGGCCGTCAAGCGCCGCCGCATCTATCTCGCCCCAACCGCGCCGTTCGGCTGGATCGACCGTCCGCCCTCCGTCAATCGCATCATCGGGCTGAAATGGCTGGCGGGCCTCTTCTATCCGGACCGTTTTTCCTTCGATCTGCGCGCGGAGACGCGAAATTTTTACAAACTGTTCTATCATGTCGATCTGAGCGATGAGGAACTGGATCGGCTGATCGAATGGGCAAGCGGACGGCCTTGAGAGGGAATTTTTCCGTTACGCTCCCCGCGCTGACGATCGGCGGGCTGGGCGTCGTGGTCATCCTGCTGACCCTGTTCACGATCACGGTCGGCCCCTATCCGCTCTCCATCGGCCAGATCCTCGAAGCGCTCTGGCGCTCGCTCACCGGGCTCGGCGAAGCGGCGGACGCGCAGATCGACACTGTCCTGTTTCAGGTCCGCATTCCGCGCGTTACGGCAGCGCTGCTCGTCGGCGCTGCCCTCGCGGCGGCGGGCACGGTCTATCAGGGTCTGTTCCGCAATCCGCTGGTCTCGCCCGACATACTCGGCGTCTCCACCGGCGCGGGGCTGGGCGCGGCGGTCGGCATCCTCTTGTCGCTGCCGGTGATCGCCATCCAGGGGCTGGCCTTCGCTGGCGGCCTCGTCACCGTTGCCGCGGTTTATGTCGTGGCAACGGCAGTGCGCGGCCATGAGCCGACATTGGTACTCGTGCTGGCGGGCGTTGTGCTCGGCTCGCTGGCAGGAGCGTGCATCTCGCTGGTAAAGATCCTCGCCGATCCATACGACCAGCTTCCGGCCATCACCTTCTGGCTGCTCGGCTCGCTCGCCAGCACCAATCCGGGCGATGTCTGGTCGGCGATGCCGCTGGTCCTCGTCGGCCTCGTTCCGCTCATATTGCTCCGTTGGCGGATGAACCTTATGGCGCTCGGCGACGAGGAAGCCACCGCGCTCGGCATCGACCCGCGGCGGCTGCGCATCCTGTTCGTAAGCGCGGCCACGCTCATGACAGCGAGCGTCGTCGCCATATCGGGCGTCATCGGCTGGGTGGGGCTCGTCATGCCGCATATCGCGCGGCTGATCGTCGGCCCGAATTTCGACCGCCTGCTGCCGACCGCCATGCTGCTCGGTGCGGGCTACCTGCTCATCGTCGATACGCTCGCGCGCACCATGGCCACGACCGAAACGCCGCTCGGCATCCTGACGGCCTTCCTCGGTGCGCCGGTGTTCCTCTGGCTGCTGGCGAGCGGACGGAGGGGCTGGTGACGACGCTTAGCGCCGAAAATCTCGGCTTTGGCTATCCGCGATTTCCTGTCGGGCGGGATGTCGATCTGCGCGTCGAACCGGGCGAGGTCTATTGCCTGCTCGGGCCGAATGGCTGCGGCAAGACGACCCTCTTCAAGACGCTGCTCGGCCTCATCCCGCGTCAGGGCGGCTCGGTCGAACTGGACGGCGATGACATCCTCCGGCTCGACCGGCGCACAATCGCACAACGCGTCGCCTACGTTCCGCAGGCGCACACGGCGGTTTTCCCTTACACCGTGCGGGACATGGTGCTGATGGGGCGGACCGCGCATCGCGGCGTGTTCTCCTCCCCCGGCGCGGCGGATCGCGAGCGCACGGGAGAGGCGCTGGATCAGATGGGCATCGCTTCGCTTGCGGACCGCGATTATACGAAAATCTCCGGCGGTCAGCGCCAACTCGCCCTGATCGCGCGGGCGCTCGCGCAGGACGCTCGGCTGATCGTCATGGACGAACCGACAGCCAGCCTCGATTTCGGCAATCAGGTGCTGGTCCTGACGCAGGTGCGCAAGCTGGCGGCATCAGGGCTCGGCATCGTGCTCTCGACCCACAATCCCGATCATGCGCTTGCCTGTGCGACCCGTGTCCATCTCATGGCGAACGGCACGACGCAGGCCAGCGGCGCGCCCGGCGACGTGCTGACGGCGGAGCTGCTGTCCGCAACCTATGGCGTGCCCGTTGCCGTCGAACGGCTCGCAAGCGGCCACAGCGTCTGCGTGCCCGTGGACCTGCTCGATTGAGCCGCTTTGCCCGACGCCGAGGACGACTTCGCTCGCCCCATAATCCGGAAATAAAGGGCGGTTACTGGTTGGCTTGACGCGAAAACATTGCGTTATCCTTGCGATCGAAGGTTGAAATCTGAACTTTTCGCTCCAATTCCAAATGTTCTGACTGGCGCAGATCGCACCTTGCTGGCTTCGCCGCTGGATTTCATACACTTGCCAGAGGTCAATGTCTGAAAATCTGAATGTGTACAGGATACCGGTCAGCACCGTTTTCTCCATGTCGTTCGATGGATTTCACGGCAAGGTCGCCTATTCCCGATCCGCCGGCGAGACGGTCTATGAGCATCATCTGGATGCGCATCGGATCTTCATAACCCTTGACGGTCAGACCAGCGAGACAATCGCCGAAGTCGAACAGCTGCCCACCGTGCGGCGTCCGGATCGTCCTGGCGTCGTGACCGTCGTGCCCGCTGGCGTCAGGCGCAGTGTTCTGCTCCGGGATGCGGATTTCCTGATACTGGGCATGACGGTGACCGACAGCTTTCTCCAGCTTTGCACGGAGGGCGACGCGGGGCGTGCGAGCGAAGCGCCGCCGATCGTGCAGAATGTCCACAATGAGTGGCTGTTGCGTGCGGCGCAGACATTCCATGCGGCCGGCATGTCGAACGCTCCGGCCATGCAGATGCAGACATTGGCGTTCGCCATGGTCAGGCATCTGGCGCGTTCCCCTGGACGTATCAGCGAAAATGGCGGCCTCGATCCCGTGGCTCTCGTGCGCGTGCTCGAATTGATGCATGACCGGCTCGCCGACGACCTGACGCTGACCGAACTGGCGGCGGAAGCCGGGCTTGGCGTCAGCGCCTTCGGCCGCGCCTTCGCCAAGAGCATCGGGACGTCGCCCTACCGGTATTTCGCCGCCCTGCGGATGCAGCGGGCAACGGAACTGCTTCTTTATAGCCAGCACTCGCTCGCCGAGATCGCCGGTGAGATCGGCTATGCCGACCAGGCGCATTTCACCGCCGCCTTCACCCGTCATTCCGGCATTTCGCCCGGCAAATGGCGTGCGGAATTTGGAACCATTCCACAATTCTTGCCGATTTCGCGAAAGACATCCGATCGGAGCGCCGTATAGGCTTTAGCATCATCTTTCGGCTTCGTATTTCCGTTTTGGCCATTCTGCCCGGAGCGGTTGCGCTGCCGCATTCCTGCTGGAGGCAAGCTTCATGGCGAAAATCAAGGTCAATGGACAGACGGTCGATGTCGATGCGGACGGCGCAACGCCGCTGCTGTGGGTTCTGCGCGAGAATCTCGAACTGACGGGCACGAAATATGGCTGCGGCATCGCCCAGTGCGGCTCGTGCACGGTGCATATCAACGGCGAGGCTCAGCGCTCATGCGTCTATCCGCTCGATGCCGTCGCCGAGACAGACGAGATCGTCACGATCGAGGGCCTGTCGGAAGACGGTTCGCATCCGGTGCAGAAAGCGTGGCTGGATCTGGACGTGCCGCAATGCGGCTATTGCCAGACGGGCATGATCATGGCGGCGGCGGCGTTGCTCGCCAGGACGCCCGATCCCACCGACGAAGACATCAATAACGAGATTACCAATATCTGCCGCTGCGGCACCTATCGCCGCGTCCGTGCGGGCATTCATCAGGCCGCAGGCAACGGCAAGGCATAAGGAGCGCTATCATGACGACTTCCCTCAATGTGACGCGCCGCGGCTTTGTCATCGGCGGAGCGGCAGCCGGGTTTGCGCTCGGTTTCCGTATTCCTTTCGGGACCGGCATCGCCCACGCCAGCGCGCAATACCCCGATGAAATCAACGCCTGGGTGGTCATCAAGCCGGACGAGCAGGTCATCATCCGCATTGCTCGATCCGAGATGGGGCAGGGCACGCTGACGGGCCTTGCCCAGCTTGTCGCCGAAGAGCTGGAATGCGACTGGGCGAATGTCACCACGGAATATCCGACACCGGGCAAGAATCTGGAACGCGGCCGGGTCTGGCAGAGCTTCTCGACCGGCGGCAGCCGGGGCATCCGTGAAAGTCACGAATATGTCAGGCAGGGCGGCGCTGCGGCGCGCCAGATGCTGATCACGGCTGCGGCGCAGGAATGGAATGTGCCGCCCGCCGAATGCACGGTTGAAAAGGGCACGATCAGCCATGCCGGTTCAGGCCAATCCACGACTTACGGCAAGGTCGCCGAGGCGGCCGCGAAGCTGGAAGTGCCGGAAAACATCCCGCTGAAAGACCCCAAGGACTGGAAGCTTGCGGGCGAGCCGCTCAAGCGTCTGGACACGGCGGAGAAGCTGACCGGCAAGCAGGTCTACGGCGCCGACCTGAAGCTGACGGGGATGCTGAATGCGTCGATCAGGCAGTGTCCTGTCTTTGGCGGCAAGGTCGGCTCGTTCGACGAAGCGCAGGTCGCATCCATGCCTGGCGTGAAAAAGGTGGTGCAGGTTGGCGACAATGCCGTTGCGGTCGTCGCCGATCGCTGGTGGCAGGCCAAGACCGCGCTGGACGCATTGTCGATCACTTGGGACGAGGGCGAAAACGCCAGCGTCACCAGCGCCTCGATTGCCGAGTTCATCAAGGAGGGCTTGACCGCCGAGCAGGCTTTCGTCGGCAATGAAAACGGCGATGCCGATGCCGCCCTTGAACAGGCCGCGCAGAAGGTGGAGGCGGTATATTCCTATCCATACCAGAACCACGCCACAATGGAGCCGATGAACGCCACGGCGATCTGGACCGAGGACAAATGCGAAGTCTGGTGCCCGACGCAGAATGGCGAGGCGGCGCACGCCGCTGCAGCCGAGGCGGCGGGTCTGCCTCCGCAGCAATGCGATGTCTACAAGATGCATCTGGGCGGCGGCTTCGGGCGGCGCGGCGCATTCCACGATTATGTGCGGCAGGCCGTGCTGATCGCGAGAGAACTCCCGGGCACGCCGATCAAGCTGCTCTGGACGCGCGAGGAGGACATGACGCATGGCCAGTATCACCCGATCACGCAGTGCAAGCTGAGCGCCGGCCTCGACGAGAATGGCGATGTCACCAGCTTCCGGGTGCGCATTTCCGGCCAGTCGATTCTGGCGGGCGTGATGCCGCAGCGGCTGAGTGAGGGCATGGATATGGTGACCTTCCAGACCTTCCTGCCGCAGGGCGATCATGCGATCAGCTACACCTTCCCGAACCTGAAGGTCGATCACGCCATGCGCAACCCGCATGTGCCGCCGGGCTTCTGGCGCGGTGTTAACGCAAACCAGAATGCAATCTATACGGAATGCTTCATGGACGAACTGGCTCACGCGGCCGGCAAGGACCCGCTGGAGTTCCGGCTGAAACTGATGGAGAATCACCCGAAGAACGCCGCCGTTCTGAAGGCCGTCGCCGAACAGGCCGGCTGGGGGACGTCGGCGCCCGAGGGTGTCTTCCGCGGATTGGCGCAATGCACGGCGTTTGCCAGCCACATAGCCGCCTGCGCGGAAGTTTCCGTCACCGACGGCAAGCTGAAGATCCACCGGATCGTCGCCGCGACCGACAGCGGGCATGTCGTCAATCCGCAGCAGGTCGAGGCGCAGGTCGAGGGTTCGTTCGTCTATGGGCTGTCGGCCATGCTTTACGGCGAGTGCACGGTTGCGAATGGCCGGGTCGAGCAGGAAAACTTCGATACTTACGAAGTCATGCGGATGGCGGAAATGCCGGAGGTCGAGACGATCACCATGCCGTCCGGCGGCTTCTGGGGCGGCGTTGGCGAGCCGACCATCGCTGTCGCCGCGCCTGCAGTGCTGAACGCGATCTTCGCGGCAACCGGCAAGCGTATCCGCGAGTTCCCGCTGAAGCATCACGATCTGAGCGCTGCGTGATATTGACGGGACTGGCATTGACGATCTTCTGGGCGTTCGCCGCAACCGCTGCGGACGCCCAGGCGCAGAATAACGAGCCGCTTCTGGCTTACGAACTGCGCGGCGACGCCGTTCCCGAGCCGCTCGGCGGACTGAAGGGCGATGCCGCGCGCGGCAAGGCCGTCGTGCTGGACCGGCGGCGCGGGAACTGCCTGATCTGCCACGTGTTCCCGCTAGAGGGCCAGCCGTTTCAGGGCGAGATCGGCCCACCGATGGCCGGGGTTGCATCGCGGCTGAGCGAGGGCCAGATCCGTTTGCGACTGATCGACCAGAGCCGCATCAACCCGGACACGATCATGCCGCCTTATTATCGCGTCGGGGGGTTGACCAATGTTGCCCCCGAATATGAAGGGCGACCGGCGCTCGACGCGCAGGAAATCGAGGACGTCGTGGCCTATCTTTCCGGCCTGACGAAATGAACATGCTGACACGCAGAGATGTCGTCATTGGCGCAGCCGCCGTGAGTGGGGCGGCGTTGGTCCTGCCGCGCAGCGCAGGCGCGACACCCGAAATGCGCGATGAGGCGGTCGAGTTGATCACCAGGGGCGCCGAGATCAGGGACGAGCGCGTCAATCTGACGATTCCGGGCGTCGCGGAAAACGGGCTGTCCGTCTACACGACGGTCGATGTCGAAAGCCCGATGACCGAAGCCGACCACGTCCGCGCCATCCACGTCCTGTCGGAGCAGAACCCGATCGCGCATCTGATGACGTTTCATCTGGGACCGCGCGCCGGGGTCGCAAAGGTCTCGACGAATGTTCGCCTTGCCGCCTCGCAGCAGGTGACGGCGCTGGTGGAAATGAGCGACGGAACATTCTGGCGGGACCGGAAGAATGTCGTGGTCACGATTGCCGCCTGTATCGACGGCGGATAGGAGGAAGCGATGGCGCTCGCACAGGCCCGCGTCTCCATGCCCGAAGAGGCGAAACAGGACGAAATCATCGAGATCAAGTCGCTGATCCGGCATCCGATGGAGACCGGATACCGCGTCGATTCCGTCGGCCAGCCGATCCCGCGCGACATCATCCAGCGCTTCAGCGTGACCTATGCGGGCGAGACGGTTTTCGACATGGACCTGACGCAGGGCGTTGCGGCCAATCCGTTCATCGCCTTCTCCACCGTTGCCACCGAAACGGGCGAACTGGTTTTCACATGGGAGGACAATAGCGGCGAGACCATTACTGTGACGAAGACGCTGACGGTTACGGAATGAGCCGCGCGCTGGGATACTCCCCCCCCCTTAGGGAGAGGGTTGGGGTGAGGGGAAAGATCACTTCTTTGGCGCTCGAACCCCTCACCCGGACGCTGCGCGCCCGACCTCTCCCCAAAGGAGAGGTGAATCCCGGTCGCATCGTGACCTTCTGCTTTGCGTTGCTTGTTATGATTGCGGGTCCACTCCATGCCGAGCCGCTTGCCTCCGGCGCCACCTTCCTGACCGACAATCTCAAAGCTCAGCAGGCCGATGAAGCCGTCAATCCGGGGATGCTCTGGGTGAGCGAAGGCGCAGCGCTGTGGGAACGGCAAGAGGGCAGGGCAAACAAATCCTGCGCGTCCTGTCATGGCGGGGCCGAGGAGAGCATGAAAGGCGTGGCGGCGCGCTATCCGGCGGTCGATGCGGAAAGCGGTCAGCTTCTCAATCTGGAAGGACGCATCAACCTTTGCCGGCAGGACAATCAGCAGGCGGAGCCTTACGCATATGAATCGGATGAACTGCTGGGGCTGACGGCATTCGTCGCACGCCAATCGCTCGGTATGCCGATGAACGTGAAATTCGACGGGCCGGCGGCGTCTCATTATGAAGCCGGAAAGACGCTATATCATCGGCGGCAGGGCCAGTTGAACCTGTCCTGCGCGCAATGCCATGTCGACAAGGTCGGGCAGCGCCTGCGAGGTGACACGATCAGCCACGGGCTCGGAAATGGCTATCCGGCCTACAGGCTGGAATGGCAGTCCGCAGGTTCGTTGCACCGGCGTTTCCGGTCCTGCCTGTTCGGCGTGCGCGCGGGGCAATTCGATCATGGCTCGCCGGAGTTCCTGCAGCTTGAGCTGTACATCGCAAAACGCGCCGAGGGCGTCCCGGTAGAAACGCCCGCGATCCGGAAATGAGGGAGATTTTCATGCTGACGAGACGGCATTTTCTGATTGGCGCGGCGAGTGTCACGGCGGCAGCCAGCAGCTTTCCCCGGCCCGCGCTTGCTCAGGCGAAGCCGAGGGTCGTGGTGGTCGGCGGCGGGGCGGGCGGCGCATCCGTGGTCCGGCGTCTCGCGGCGGCGGCGAATGGCGGGCTCGACGTCACGCTCGTCGAACCGCAGGAAATCTACACGACCTGCTTCTATTCCAATCTCTATCTGGGCGGCTTCCAGCCTTTGGAGGTTCTCCAATACCGTTACGATGCGGTTGCGGCACTCCCCGGCGTCACCGTCGCGCGGGACATGGCGAAGAGGGTGGACCGTGAGCGTGGTGAGATCACATTGACGGGCGGCGAGACGCTCGCCTATGACCGGCTGGTGCTCTCGCCCGGCATAGACCTCGACTATGATTCCGTTCCCGGATGGTCGAAGGAGGCCGAGGAGATCATGCCTCACGCGTGGAAATCCGGTCCGCAGACGGAGCTTCTGAAACGTCAGATCGACGCCGTCCCCGATGGCGGGCTGGTCGTGATGATCGCGCCACCGAACCCCTATCGCTGTCCGCCCGGTCCCTATGAGCGCGTGTCCATGATCGCCCATGCCCTGACGGCGGCGGGCAAGTCGAAGGCGCGCATCGTCATCATCGATCCCAAGGAAAACTTCTCAAAGCAGCCGCTCTTTCAGCAGGGCTGGGAGAAATATTATCCGGGCATGATCGAATGGCTGTCGCCGATGATCTCGGGCGGCGTGAAATCCGTCGATCCGAAGACGATGACCGTTGAGACAGATTTCGAGACTTACCGGAATGCCGCCCTCGTCAATGTCATCCCGCGGCAGACAGCGGGGCAGATTGCCATCGACGCCGGGCTGACCGCCGACAATGGCTATTGTCCGATCGATCCGTTCAGCATGAAATCGCAATCCGACGATCGCATTTTCGTGCTCGGCGATGCGTCCATCGCGGGCGACATGCCCAAATCGGCCTTCGCCGCCGACAGCCAGGCGCAGGTCGTCGCGCAGGTGATCGCGACCGAGCTTCTGGACGCCAGCGATCCGGAGATCGGCTACGCCAACCGCTGCTGGAGCCTGATCGGTACGGACGACAGCGTGTTCGTCGGCGGCAGCTACAAGCCGACCAAGGCGAAGATCGAACAGGCTGAAAGCGACATCTCGGGAATGGACGACACGGGGGGGCAGCGCCGCATCAATTACGAGGATTCGGCGAGCTGGTACGCCAATCTGACGTCGGAGCTTTACGGCTAGAGCATCGGTCCCGGCGGCGATGACCGGAATTACCGCGAAAGCAGGAATCTGATTGCTCCATTTGAGTGGCCAAAGATGTCCGCCTGCGCGGATTTCGCAGAGAGTTGTCTCATCGCAGCCGTCAGCTCTGCTCGTCAACAAGCCCAAGACGCTCGTGCCACTCGGCGATGCTTTCATCGGGATAGATATCGAACGTCCGGTCGCCCTCCCTGATGCAGGGCTCCACCCATGACGCCCTGCTGTCGAGCATGAGATGGGTGCGTTCCGGCGGCTGCGGGAGGGGCGTGTCGATGCTGGATGCGTGCGGATGCATCAGTTCCGGCCAGCGCGGGTCCCACAGCCAGAGCGCGCTGCCGCAATTGCCGCAGAATTTGCGCTCGCCGGGGCTTTCCTCGGTGTCACCATCTTCGAATGCGTGCATGATCGCGTGATAGGTTCGAATGTGCTCCGCCCCCTCGATAGTGAGCGTATCGAACCTGGCGCTCAGATTGATCGCGTAGCCGCCCGTGCCGGCCGTTTTCCGGCAGATCGAGCAGTAGCACAGGTTGAACGGGTAGGGATGCCGGGAGTCCACGGTGAATTTGACGACCCCGCAGTGGCATGATCCTTTGAGCAACATTGATCCAGATCCTTGAAAAACCGGCAAGCGCTGTCTATTGCAGGAACAATTATTGTGACGGCCAAAAGTTTCGCTACTGCGGCAACAGCAACCATTGCGGACGGCGAACTTCGAATATGCCCGGCATTTTGCCAGTGGCCGAGAATTCTCTGCTGCGCACAGCGGCAAGATAAGAAGAGGAGAGAATGGCGGACCCTTACACCGTGTTGGGCGTGCCCCGGGATGCCTCGCAGGACGATATTCGCAAAGCCTACCGGCGGCTTGCCAAGAAGAACCACCCCGACCTCAATCCCGGCAATGAGGAGGCCGAAAAGCGCTTCAAGGAGGTCTCCGCCGCTTACGGGATCATCGGCAATGAGGAAAAGCGCGCGCGTTTCGATCGTGGCGAGATCGACGAGAGCGGTGCGGAACGGCCCCCGGAGCGTCAATATTACCGGCAAAGCGCGGAAGCCGAGCCGGGCTTCAAATATTACAGCTGGTCGAGCGAAGGCGGCGGCGAGGATATGGGCGACATCTTCTCCGATCTGTTCCGCAATGCCGGGCGTGGCGGCGCTGGCGGGGGAACCGGGCGCGGCTTCCCCATTCCCGGCGCGGATCTGACCTATACGCTGACCGTCGATTTCCTCGACGCGGTCAATGGCGGCAAGAAAACCGTCACCATGCCGGACGGGCAGCAACTCTCCATCACCATCCCGGCAGGGCTCAAGGACGGCCAGACCCTGCGGCTGCTGGGCAAAGGGCAGGCGGGGCTGAATGGCGGCGAGCCGGGCGACGCGCTGGTGACGATCAATGTCAGCGATCACCCCGTTTTCGAACGCGACGGCGACACGATCCGCTCCGGCCTCGACATCACGCTGAACGAGGCGCTGTCCGGGGCCAAGGTGCGGGCTGCAACCGTGTCGGGCGCTGTCAACGTCACCGTGCCGAAAAACGCCAATACGGGCCATACGCTGCGCCTGCGCGGCAAGGGCGTGATGAACCGCTCGACGGGCAAGCGCGGCGACCACATGATCGAGTTGCGCATCAAGCTGCCGGCGGAACCGGATGAGGAACTGCGCCAGCTCATTGCGGATTGGGAGGCGAAACACCCTTACCATCCGCGCGAGGCGAAGGAGACGGCCTGATGATCAGCGAGAAAGAGCTTTGCGCCCTGATCGAGGCGCTGGAAGCCCATGTGCTGCGCAACTGGGTGGATGCCGGGCTGGTGCGCGCCCTGAACCGCGACCCGCTCCAGTTCGACGAGGCCGACGTGGTGCGCGTTCAACTGATATGCGAGTTGCATTACGAACTGGCGGTGGAGGAAGAGACGCTGCCGCTGATCGTGTCGCTGGTGGACCAGCTTTACGGGCTGCGCAGATCGGCGCGCGCCTTCAACGACGCGATTGCGGAGGAACCGGAGGAGGTGCGTCGCCGGATCACGCAGAAGGTGCTGGACCGGCTGCGGCCTTGACGACAAGCGTCATCCCGGACGCCTGAGGCGAGCCGGGATCATTTGCAATCGTTGATAAGGTCCCGGATACCGCTTCCAGCGTTTCCGGGATGACGGGCCGAGACCCCAGGGCGGAATCATAAATCGTTAATGCGCTGAGTGGCGAACAGGATTCTGATGGCCGGGATAAGGAGGACCGGCCATGAGCGTCAGCTTTCTGGAGCATATCCGTGATATTGAAGA
>JBHJOB010000008.1:0-10001 GCA_050330195.1 Rhodomicrobiaceae bacterium
CACCGTGAACTACAAGCCGCAGCCATGCTGATGTGGCACGATATTGCTCGCCTGCAGGCCGCGTGAGAAAGAGACATCGGCCAGAAATTTGACCGGTTGCTCTTAAGTTTACGATGCCGTTCTGGCAGGTCTCGCCGCCGAGGCGCTGGCGGCCAATCCGCTTTCCCTTTCCGGCACGGTGGAGAAAGCCAAGACCTGCTTGATCGACTTTCTGTCCTGCGCTTTCGAGTCGCGCAATCTTCCGTGGGCTGAGCAGGCGGTCGGTTTGGCGACCTGCATGCCGCGCGGGGCCAACATCATTGCAAGCGAAGTCATGTGCTCGCCATCCGAGGCGGCGTTCGCCAACGCCGTGCTCGGTCACGGGCTGGTCCGCGAGGACATGCACGCGGGAAGCATCGCCCATCTCGGCGTCGTGGTCTGGCCGCCCTTGCTGGCGCTTGCGCAACGCTCGAAGGTTTCCGGCGAGGCGCTGCTTGCCGCCGCTCTGGTCGGCTACGAGACCGGCGCGCGGATCGGACGTGTACTGATGACCAGCGAACTGGCGCGCCTCTACCGGCCGACCGGGATCGTTGGACCGATTGCGGGGGCGATAGCCGGAGCGCGGCTGCTCGGCTTCGATGCGGATCAGGCTGCGAACGCGGTTTCGCTTGCCGTCAACACCAGCTCCGGCCTCAATCAATGGCCGCATAATGGCGGCAGCGAGATGTATTTCCATCCCGGCTTCGCATCGCGCAACGCAATCACCTGCATCGAACTAGCCGAGGCCGGGGCGGTCGCCTCCCGCGATATCATCGAAGGCGAGGCCGGGCTGTTCGCCGCCTTTGCCCGCAGGCCTTTCAACGGCGCGGTCGCGCTCTTTCCAGACGGCGAAGCGGAGATCCTGAACGTCTTCAACAAGCCGGTTCCGGCCTGCAATTATGCGCAGACGCCCTGTCAGGCCGCATTGCAGGTCGCCCGCGAAACCGGTTTTTCCCGGCGCATCCGGCAAGTTCTGATCGAGGCCTCAGAAGCGGCTCTGCTCTATCCGGGCTGCGATGCTACTGGCCCCTATGCCCGCGCATTGCAAGCCAAGATGAGCATCCAGTTCGGCGTCGCCGCAACCTTGTCGCGCGGCGCGATCGCCGAGGAAAATTACAGCCTCCTGGATGATACCGAGATTTCCCGCCTGATCGGCGTCACGACGCTGAAAAGCGATCCGGCTTACACGGCAGCCTATCCGGCGAAGCAGGGCGCGCGCGTAACCGTCACCCTCGATGACGGTCCGATTGTCTCGCATCAACTGGAGGACGTCGTATTCGCAACACCCGAATTTGTGCGCAGCCGCTTTCGCGACGCCTGCGCCGCCGTTCTGGGCAAGAAACGCGCGCGCGCTATCGAGGCGTTCGTGGACAGCCTTGAAGATCAGACCGATGCAGGGCAGCTCGCCGCGCTTTGCGCCATTCCCGCAAATCATCAGCCGACGGTAGGGCACGCATGACCGAATCCCAGATCCTGCTCGAAAGTTTTCTGCAATCTCTCGCCGCGGGCCTGCTGGTCGGCGCGATCTACGGGCTTATGTGCGTCGGCCTCGCCATGATCTTCGGGATCATGCGCGTGATCAATTTCGCGCAGGGCGATTTCATGATGCTCGGCATGTATGCCGCGTTCTTTATCTTCAGCTCGCTCGGCATACAGGCGACGCTCGGCGGCTATATCGGCCCCTATGTCGCGGTGCTGCTCGCCGCGCCGCTGCTGTTCATGTTCGGCTACGTCATCCACAAGCTGCTGATCTCGCGCGTCACCGGCATCCGCACGGCGGCGCTCGAAGGCGAAGGCCATTACGCCCAGCTCATCCTGACGCTCGGCATCGCGCTGATCCTGCAGAATGGCGGCATGATCCTGTTCGGATCGCAGCTCACCTCGATCCGCACCCCGCTGTCCAGCACCGCCTGGGAGCTCGGACCGTTCTGGGGCGATTTCGTTACCGTCTTCGTGAACAAGGGGCGCATCATGGCGGCGCTCTTCTCGATCGCCATCATCATCGGGCTCTGGTTCCTGATCACCCGCTCACGGATCGGCAAGTCGCTGCGCGCCGCCGCGGATAATCCGGAAGCGTCCTATTATGTCGGCATCGACGTCGAGACGGCGCACCGGATCGCCTTTGCCCTCGGCACCTGCATAACCGCGCTGGCCGGCGGGCTGCTGGCGACGAACTATCCGTTCCACCCATTTGTCGGGCTGGAATATGTGATCGTCATGTATGCCGGGGTCGTGCTCGGCGGGATCGGCTCGACGCTCGGCGCGTTCTGGGGCGGCATGGCGATCGGCCTGATCCAGCAGCTTTCGACGCTCGTTCTGCCGACCCAGCTTCAGAACTCCGTCATCTTCGTCGTATTCCTGATCATCGTCATTCTGCGGCCGCAAGGGTTCTTCGGACGCGTCGTCGAACGGACCTGATGCCATGTCATTGATGCGATCCCTCATCCCGTTTTTCATTTTCGTCGCCGTCTACGCGCTGATCGCCAGCATGGTGGAGAACTCCTATTACCAGCTCATGATCACGCTTGTTCTGGTCTGGGCCTGCTTCGGCCTATCCTGGAACATGCTGAGCGGCTACACCGGGCTTATCTCCTTCGGCCACGCCTCCTTCTTCGGCATCGGCGCGTACGCCACCGTGCTCGGGCAGGTCTATTTCGACATCTCGCCCTGGCTCCTGATCTGGGTGTCCGCCGGTCTCGGCGCGCTGGCCGGACTGTTGATCGGCCTGCCGACATTCCGTCTACGTGGGCATTATTTCGCGCTCTCGATGCTCGCCTATCCGCTGGCCATGCTCTACGTCTTCGAATGGCTCGGCTATCAGGAAGTCACCGTCCCGATCAAGCGCGAGAACGCGTGGGCATATATGCAGTTCGACGACCACCGGCTCTATACGCTGGTCGGTCTCGTCATGCTGACGATCATCGTGATCATTACAAGGCTGGTCGAGCGCTCGCGCTTCGGCATGGCGCTGATAGCGATCAAGCAGAATGAGGCCGCGGCCGAAGCGGCGGGCATCGACACGCTGAAATGGAAGCTGGCGGCGATCTCGGTGAGCGGTGCGATTGCCGGAGCGACCGGCGCGTTCTACGCCGTCGTCCTGCTGATCGTCACGCCGCCCTCGGTTTTCGGCATGCTCGTCTCCGCGCAGGCGCTGACGGTGAGCATGTTCGGCGGCGTCGGCACGGTCTGGGGTCCGATCATCGGCGCGACGTTCCTGATCCCGCTCGGCGAAATCCTCCATGCCGAATTCGGCTCGATCATTCCCGGCATTCAGGGCGTGATCTTCGGTCTCGCAATCGTGATCATCATCATCCTCGCGCCGGAGGGCGTGTTCTGGAAAGTGCGCGACATGCTGCGCGCGCGGTCGCCGGCGGCGGATGATGCCGGACCTGGCGACGATAGCGTTGCGCCGCCGAATATCGTCGAAGCCAGCTTCGTGAAGCCGCTGCAATCCGTCGATCATGTCGTCTCGGACGAGACGATAATGGAAGTGCGCGGACTGTCGAAAAGCTTCGGCGGCCTGCAAGCGGTCGACAATGTCGGCTTCACGGTCCGGCGCGGCGAGATCCTCGGGATTATCGGCCCGAACGGCGCGGGCAAGACGACGGTCTTCAACCTGCTGAACGGCTTCCTGAAACCCGATAGCGGCGAGGTCATCCTCAAGGGCCGCAACATGGTCGGCCGGAAACCGCATGAGGTCTGCAGGGCGGGCGCGGGCCGGACCTTCCAGATCATGCGGCCTTTCCAGCGCATGAGCATCACCGACAATGTCCGGGTCGGGGCCTATGTCCGCGCCGATACCGAAGAGCAGGCTCTTGAATTTGCGCGGGAGGCCATCGAACGCGTCGGCCTCGCCGACGTCGCGGACCGCAAGGCATCGGAACTGACAACCAAGCAACTCCGCCTCATGGAACTGGCCCGCGCTCTCGCCAGCCAGCCGGACATGCTGCTGCTCGACGAAACGCTGGCCGGGCTTGGCCACTCCGAGGTTAACGATGTCGTCTCCGTGATCCGGGGGCTTGCCCGTGACGGCATGACCATCGTCATCATCGAGCACACCATGCAGGCGATGGTCCGCCTCGTCGACCGTTTCATCGTACTCGATCACGGCGCGGTTCTCGTCGAGGGCGAGCCGGAAAGCGTCACCAGAAATCCCCAGGTCATCGAGGCCTATCTCGGCAAGAAATGGAGCAGCTATGCTCAACGTTAAGAATTTGCGCGCGGGCTATTCGGCGATCCCGGTCCTGAAGGACATATCCATCGACGTGGAGGCCGGGCAGTTCGTCTCTATCGTCGGGCCGAACGGCGCGGGCAAGACCACGCTGTTCAAGACAATCTCCGGGATCGTGCAGCCGGTTGGCGGCTCCATCAGTTTCGAGGGCGTCGATCTGGCCACTGTCCGTCCCGCGGACCGCCCGCATCTGGGCATGGCGCATGTGCCCGAAGGGCGGCAGGTCTTTGCCTCCCTGACCGTCTTCGAGAATCTGGAGATGGGCGCGTCAACGAAGGCGGGCGCGCGCGACTGGGCGCATAATCTGGAGCGCATATTCACTTGGCTTCCGGTTCTGAAGGAGCGCCGCGACCAGTTCGCCGGGACGCTTTCCGGCGGCGAGCAGCAGATGCTTGCGATTGGACGCGGCCTCGCATCCGCGCCCAAGCTGCTGATGCTGGACGAGCCGTCGATGGGCCTTGCGCCCACAATCGCCGATTTCATCTTCGACCGGCTCATGGATATCCGCCGGGCTTCGAACCTCACGATCCTGCTGGTCGAGCAGCGTGTGGCCGAAGCGCTGGAATTCGCCGATCACGCCTATGTCCTGGAAACCGGCCGCGTCGTGCTGGAGGGAGACGGCGATGCGCTCAAGGCCAATGACAGAATCCGTCAAGCCTATCTCGGGATGTAGGCGGCAGATCGTGAATGCAGTCCCGAAACAAAATCAATCTGCATGAATGGGAGGAAACAAATATGAAACGCATTTCACGCAGAACACTGATCCTGGGAATGGCGCTTGCCGCGCCATTCGCGGGAATGACCGCTTCGCCGGAGCGGGCGCATGCGCAGGATACGGTCAAGATCGGACTGATCGCGCCGATGTCGGGCAACTACGCCCGCCCCGGCCAGGTCATGAAGATGGGCGCCGAACTTGCGATCGAGGACATCAACGCTCAAGGCGGCATCGCGGCTTTGGGCGGCGCCAAGCTCGAACTTGTCGTCATCGACACGGGCGATACGACGGAGAAGGCGAAGAACGCAGCCCAGCGCATGGTCGCCGAGCATCCCGACCTTGTCGCCGCGACCGGCTCCTATCTCAGCTCGTTCACGCTGGCGGTGACCGAAGTGACGGAGCGCGCGCAGCTACCCGTGCTGACGCTTTCCTATTCGGATCTGATCACGGAGCGCGGCTTCAAATACATCTTCCAGACTTCGGCAAGCTCGGGCTCACAGGCCGAGCAGTCCATGCCGACGCTGATCGAGCTCGCTGAAAAATCGGGCGCGAAGCGGCCCAAGACCGTCGCGATCATAACCGACAACACGGCCGCCTCGATCTCCTCGGTGAAGCGCATCAAGGAAGAACTGCTCGCGCCGGCCGGGCTGGAGCTTGTCGTCGACGAGGTCTTCACGCCGCCGCTCGCCGACGCCACGCCGCTGGTTCAGCAGCTTCGCGCCAATCGCCCGGATATGCTGTTCTTCCTGCCGACCGTGATCTCGGACGCCAAGCTATTGCTGGAAAAAATGAACGAGTTCGGCCTGGGGCAGGGCAAGATCCCGACGATCTCCTTCGGCATCGCCATCGCGGAGCCTGAACTGCTTAACACGGTCAGCGCCGAGATGGTTCACGGCGTGATCGCCGTGGTCGCGAACTGGGGCTCCAAGGGCCATGAGACGATGATCGAGCGGCTCAATTCAACCTATGGCGAGCCGTGGATGACGCAGAACGCCATCTCGACCTATGGCGATATGTGGATCTTCAAGGCCGCGCTGGAGAAAGCTGGCAAGGCCGACCGTGAATCCGTCGCGACCGCAATCCGCAATCTGGATGAAGGTCCGTCGTCCTACTATCCGGGCGGCGAGCTGAAATTCGACGAGCATGGCCGCCGTGTCGGAGCCGGGCTGACAATCATCCAGTGGCAGGACGGCAAGCCGATCACGGTCTTCCCGCCGGACCTGGCGGTTTCCGAGGCGATCTGGCCGACGAATTAGCAAACAGGGCGGGCGAGGGCGGTTCCCGGTCGGAAGCCGCCACGCCCACCCGTAATTCCCCACAGTAAAAGGAAAGAGATACATGAACAGCAAGGAGACTTTCGAGCGCGGTCTTCAGATCCGCAAGGACGTTCTCGGTGCGGACTTCGTCGAGAAATCCTTTGCAACGGCTGACGATTTCAACATGCCGATGCAGGAACTGACCACGGAATATTGCTGGGGCAATTGCTGGGGCCGGGACGGCCTGCCGCGCAAGACGCGCAGCATGCTCAATCTTGCTATGATCAGTGCATTGAATAGGCCGCATGAACTAAAGATGCACATCCGCGGCGCGCTGCGCAACGGCGTGACGAAGGAGGAGATCCGTGAAGTCTTCCTGCAGGTTGCGGTCTATTGCGGCGTCCCGGCGGCGGTGGATTCCTTCCGCATCGCCCGCGACGTCTTCGCGGAAATGGACGCCGAGGTAAGCTGAGGCTCCTTGGAAATTGTCCGGGGCAATGCGTGCCGCGTCGCCCTGCTAACTGACTGGCTGCGTATCGACACGGACGATCCAGCCTTTCATTGCCTCGTTCGGCGAGGGATAGCGGTCGAGCACCAGCGGGTCGTGGCCGGGCACGATATGGCTGTGTGACGTCGCCAGCGCCTTGAGCGTCTCGTAGCCTTCCAGCACGTCGCCAAGATTATGGAGGATGGGGAAAGGGCGGCGCTCGTCCATATTGGCGTAGAAATGCGTGGCGTCCGAGGCGAGGATCACCCAGCCGCGTTTTGTCCTGACACGGACGACCTGCAAGCCGTCGGAATGTCCGCCGACGCGATGGATCGTGACGCCTGGCGCAAGCTCGGCCGTTCCGTCATGAAACTGCACGCGCCCCTGATAGATATTCCGGATCATGCCTGTTACATGCTCGACATCGTAGGGATGGTTCATAGCATGGTGGCACATGTACCGCCCCGTGCAATAGGCCATCTCGCTGTCTTGAAGATGATATTTCGCCTTCGGGAACATGGTGTGATTGCCGGCGTGGTCGTAATGCATGTGCGTCATGATCACGTCCTCGACCGTTTCGGGATCGACGCCGACAGCCTTCAGGCCTTCCGCAGGCGGCGTAATGATCCTGCGTCCGCGCCGCGCGCCGCTCTCCTCGTCGAAGCCTGTATCGACGCAGAAGGTCCGGTGCTCGCCGACGATGGCCCAGACGTAATAGTCGATCGGCATGTTGACGTCATGCGGGTCGCCGCCAAGGAAATTGTCGCGCGCAGGACGGTCCAGCCGCGCATATTTGATGGCGTAGATCTCGTATGTGTCGCTCAATTCGGGCACTCCCCATATGTTGCTATTAAAGACGGCCGGACGCTATTCGGCAGCTGTTTCCTGACCGGCTTCGGTCATCAACCCCAGCGCCGCGGCGGCCGCGGCGTGGACATGCCGCCTGCTGGCGTCGAGCGCCGCGTCGGCATCGCCGGACATCAGCGCATTCATCAACTCGCTCAACTCGGCCAGGCTCTTCTTCGCACGTCCCGGCTCGGCCAGAGACGTCGCCCTCAGCAGCATCGATCGGGCGTTGAGCATGCCGAGCAGATTGCCGAGCACTTCGTTGCCGGAACCCTCGACGAGGCATTCGTAGAAGCGGTTCTTGGCCTGAATCCTGACGATCGGATCGTTGGAGCGGTAGGCGCGCTTGACCTCTTCGAAAGCCTCGCGCAGCGCCTTTTGATGGGCTGGGGTCGCGTTCTCGGCGAACAACCGGCTTGCCAGCCCTTCCAGCTCTTCCCGGACCTGATAGACGCCTTCGGCCTGTTTTGGCGTCAGCCGCGCCACGATCGGCCCACGATGCGGAACGACCTTGATCAACCCTTCGGATTCGAGCTGGCGGAAGGCTTCACGGACCAGCGTGCGGCTGACGCCCAGCATGTCGCAGACCTCGCGCTCGGGCAATCTTTCGCCGGCCTTGAATCGGCCGACCGCAATGGCGATGCGGATATTCTCGGTCACGGTATGGCGCAAGGGAGCCGCAATCTTCTGGATACGCAGATCACGCTCCGATGTGTCGGCTGCTTTCATCTATTCCATCCTGGATAAAGGAGGCTCTGAACCGGCCCGGCTGTTAAAGGCATATTACACCGGCTGCGCCGTCAAAAAACGAGCGTCCACGAAGTCTTCCATGCCATATTACAATATGACATTATGATTGCAACAAGTCCTATGACGGCACTGTCAGGATGGATTTACTGGTCAAACTCGAATGCAGGAAATCAATTGGTTCGGACGGCGCAACCGGGCCTGAATCGATGATGCCCCGCGTGTACCGGGCAGTCGCTTTCGGTAGTGCTCGAGAAGGTCCCCAATACGCGCGGCCATTGCTCGGAACGATCACAGGATGTGCTGGCGATCGCTTTCGCAGCGATGCATTGCGGCGCCGAGACATGCTTCGACATGGCGATGTTTGGCCGGGCCAAGCGGGATGCGCTGAGTCGCATGCTGAAGCTGGGGCACGGCATCCCCGGCCATGACACCTTCAGCCGAGGGACTGTCGGGTATTTTGTGCCTTAGGCCAGTTTCGTCATTCGCTGACGAAACTTTCACCGAATACGACTGCGAACTTGGTCTTTGCTAAAACCACTCTCGCGGCGGGCATCGCCATTCCTTCACCGCGTGGTTCAACATTAAGTACATCAAGATGACGTTTGTCTTGATCAGGCCGGCTGGCTTCGACAGCGCGGGTAGCGCTTGGTCTGGCGGCGCTGATTACGATTTTACGCTTTCATTGTGGCTAGCACCACGAATCGGTTACCCATTTTTCAATGGCTGCAACTTTAGCGGGAGCGTTTGCCATGACGATTTGGGCAGAAAAGGACTTTTCCACGGGCCAGTGGTTCAAAGTACAAGATCAGTTCGAGAAGCTTTTTCTAGCCTTGCGAGCGCCAGCGGACATGATGCTTATTTGTATTGAAGGGGATGGAGCCAAAGGTCAGAAGCTGATCATGTCATTACCAGACAAACAGTCTCTCGCTGCTTTTGCAGAGTTCAAGCCGATCAGTGAAGAGAGTCTTCCAAAACAAGCTTCTCTTATATGCGGCATTTCGCACGAATTTCAAAAGCGCTTTGGCTTATCCGCTGACTTTGTACCGTAAACTGATTATCATCTAGCGGTGTTCTTGATTGGTGTAGCAAAAAAGCGATTCAGCGTTCAACCGGACGTTGGAGGCTGTCCGGACAGATGGATGATGATGCTACCATTTCGGCACACTGGAATTCAAGGGGTGCAAGCTCATCAGGAACTGCACAACAGCCGGCAGCTTCGCGAAATCGGCGCATGCCGCACGGAACTGGGCGTCACCGTTCATTCCGTAGAGCGTCTCGCTCTCTGCTTCAATTTAGCGATTTTCTCGTATATTTGATACGAGAGGACGGTCGTCGTGTTCCAGGGCCTGGGCCTGTTGAGATTTCACCTTGAGTTGATGACGGTTGCAGCTGCATAAATCATTCTGGCGGCTGCCATTGGTAGACTTCTTCGTCAATCGGGCGAAGCTTTGTCCGGCGGGGATGCTGAGAAATCACGAATTTCGCGCCGCGTTCGATACGGTCCTTGAAGATCCAATCCGAAGCAAGAGCCTTGTCGGCAATGAGAGCATCGAAATCGACGGCTTTGATCAACGGCGCAACACCAACTGTATCGAAGCGATGCCCCGCAGAAGCGCCAACCGGACCAGATGCCCAACATCGAGTTTGCCCCCAAAGGCGGAACCGTTTGAACCCTGTTTTCGCCGAGAGCTGCTCCCC
>JBHJOB010000009.1:0-100925 GCA_050330195.1 Rhodomicrobiaceae bacterium
CGGCTTGACAGCAGATCGCCGCGATTGACGCCGAAATGCTTCATGACGACCCGCAGAATATCGTCGATCTTGACCCGCCGCGGTTCCTTGCCGCGAATGAGATCGCCGATGATCTGCTCTGCACTATCGACACTGATCGGCTGAGAGGTGAGCTGATAGGCGGCGTGAATGCGGGTGATCGCGCCCTCAAGTTCGCGGCCGCTTTCGGTCAGCTGGGAGGCAAGAAACTCGATGACCGGCTCCGGAATGCCAAATCCGCGTTCCTGCTCGGCTTTTTCCGCCGCACGGCGCTTCAGGATCTTGTAGCGCAGATCATAGTCGAGGGGGGCAACCTCTGCGACCAGTCCGCCTGACAGCCGGGACCGCATGCGCGCATCGAAACTTTCAAGCTGCATCGGCGGGCAATCGGCCGCAACGACTACCTGCTTCCCGCCGTCGATCAGCGAATTCAGCGTGTGGCAGAATTCCTGCTGGAATGTACGGCCCTGAAGGAATTCGATGTCGTCGATCAGAAGAATGTCGATGGCGCGGATCTTGTCCTTGAAGGATACGGAATCGCGAGACTGCAAGGCGTCCGCGAAACTGTACATAAAGCGTTCGGCCGTCAGGTAGAGCAGCTTCGCATTCGGCTTGAGGCGCTTGACCTCCCAGGCTATGGCATGCAGCAGATGAGTCTTGCCGAGGCCGACCTTTGCATGAATGTAAAGCGGATTGTAGCGCAGAGGGTGGTCAGCCACGGCCTCGGTCACCTGAAGCGCGGCGGCATGAGCGAGTCTGTTCGAGGCGCCCACCAGGAATGAGGAAAAGGTGAACCGGCTTTCCAGCGGAGAACCTTCGAAACCATCCCAACCGGTGCGGCCGTCGCGCGGCGTGTCGCCGGCGCGGTCGGACTCGATCCGTGGCGCAGCCGGCTTGGCGGCAACCTGTTCGCGGCGGCGTTCGGCCAGGGCGGCGTCATGAGGCTGGCGGACACGGAACTCCACCCGGTCCACCCCGGCCAGTTCGGCGCTACAGCAGGCGGTCAGGCGCTCGGCGTAATGCGACTGAAGCCAGTTCCGCAGGAATTTCGTCGGAACGGAAACCTGAACGACGCCGGCCTGATAGGAATCGAGTTCCATACGGCCAAACCAGCTCGTGAATACATCTTCGCCAAGCTCGGCGCGCAATCTCGCTTGCACACGCCGCCATTTGCCTTCTATCGCATTGGCGCTTAATTCTAACGTTGTCACAGCAAATACCCCGCTAATACAGCTCGCAGCAGCACAACGGCCGCGCAAAGCCATTCACGCCGTTTCTTGATGAACGGCTGTTCGAATCGGATGGGAAATCAGAACCGGTGGACTTATGCCGCCCTGGATCTCAGAGGAATAAGGACCGCGGTGCGCTGTTCGTTCTGAGTCGGCAGAACGGCAGTAAGTATCCGTGCCTTATCGTTTTTCTCTGAAGAGATGCTTTCCGCCTTCGCCTGAACCGCGTTCCTGCAGTAGGAAGGCAGAGCCGGACTCAGCATGCGGCTTGCAGCAACGGCCTGGGATGATTGTCCACGCCGGGCAAGCAAGACGGAAAGATCGTAGAACTGTTCGCAAATTTGCCGGGCGAGTTTGCGGTAGACGACAGCGGCCACTCTGTCGCGCCAACTCGCTTCCTGTTCGGCGCTTGTATCGCTTCTATTCAGAACACTGGTCGTCAGCATCGTGTGCCTGGGCGCAGACTGACGCCGCATGACCTCACGCGCCTCGATCCAGGCCCATGTGACCCGTCTTTGGCGGCACTGAGCCACGTGCTCGCGCTCTAACCCGCTAAACATAAAAACCTCCTGCTCGATAACCGCAATCGCGCTTCTAGAAAGCCGTCCAACGCCGCACAGATAGAAGCTCACATGAGCGAGAAAGCAGTCTCCTCGATAACCACAAAAACCTTCAACGAAATCATTCCATCAGCGCTCGCAATTGCCACCTTGCAAACGCCAGGAACGGCGGTACGCAATACAATGAAAAAATCAGGAGGGGAAAACATCCCCGTTCGGATGGCTGAAAATATACACCCCTCCTTTCCGGCTGGCAATCAGTGCGCCTGCAGTGCCCGCTCAGTGCGGGGCTGGAAGAGGGGTGAGGGATGGGGGACAGAAAAGGCACGCGACTCACTTAATTCACTCTAACTAACTGTAATTAATATGAGAATCACAACAAACTCCGACGATGGACTTTGCACTAAGGGTCAACACGAATCCGCCGATGTTGCCCAATTTTTTCTTGATTGCGTAAAAGTCATTAACGCAATCCTAGATTGCATTTTGTTACCAAATCATTAACGCGTTGATTCACAATGGATTCTGTCATGAAGGGACAAGACGCAAAAACGCCCAGCAAAAGCCGGGCGTGATATTCATGCAACAGGGACTTGAGAGTCGCGGAATCAGCGTGAAAGCTAACTCGCGAGGGCGCGAATCCGGGCCGACAGACGCGAGATTTTCCGTGAAGCGGTATTCTTATGAACCACGCCCTTCTGCGCGCCGCGCATGATTTCCGGCTGAGCGGCCCGCAGAGCGGTCTCTGCCGATGATTTGTCGCCCGAGGCAATCGCTTCCTCGACCTTGCGGATGAAGGTGCGCACGCGGCTGCGGCGGTTCTTGTTGATCGCAGTGCGGCGTTCGCTGACGCGAACCGCCTTCTTGGCGGATTTGGTATTGGCCATGTTTCTCTTGATACCTTGAAAATCTGATACGAGGCTCGCGCGGCTCATGCCGCAAGCACATCCCGAACGGAATTCTTGCCGCGCGGGGTAGAAAGCTTGTTGCGTGTATAATACTCGTCACTTAAGACGTCAATCGAAGAGCGCTTTCATCAAGCGCTTTACACGGCATCCCTCACCCTGCTCCCGAGAGAATCATGAAAGTTCTGGTTACAGGCGCGGCCGGCTTTATCGGCTTTTTCACCGTGAAACGCCTTCTCGATCTCGGGCACCAGGTTGTCGGGCTCGATAATCTGAACGATTATTACGATCCCGCGCTCAAGCGGGCAAGGCTGGCGCAACTTGACGGACGTAACGGCTTTCACTTCATCCGGGCCGATCTCGCCGACCGCGCCGCGATGGAAAATCTCTTCGAAACCGAAAGGCCGGAGCGCGTCGTGCATCTGGCCGCGCAGGCCGGCGTGCGCTACTCCATCGACAATCCGCACGCCTATATGAGCTCGAACATCACCGGCTTTTTGCACATTCTGGAAGGCTGCCGCGCCATCGGCGCCGGGCATCTCGTCTATGCGTCCTCATCTTCTGTCTATGGCGCCAATACGGAGATGCCGTTCAGCGTGCATCACAATGTCGATCATCCATACAGCCTGTATGGCGCGACGAAAAAGTCGAACGAGCTGATGGCGCACAGCTACGCTCATCTTTACGGGCTGCCAACGACGGGCTTGCGCTTCTTCACTGTGTACGGTCCGTGGGGCCGCCCGGACATGGCGCTGTTCACTTTCACGCAGAAGATCCTCGCAGGCGAAACGATCGACGTCTTCAATCACGGCAGGCACGCACGGGATTTCACCTATATCGATGATATTGTGGAGGGGGTCGTTCGGGTGCTCGATCATGCGCCGGAACCCGATCCGGCCTGGAACGGCGGCGCGCCCGATCCGGGCACGTCTTCCGCGCCCTACCGGATCCACAATATCGGCAATCACAATCCGGTCGAGCTGATGGATTTCATCGGCGCGATCGAGAAAGCAACCGGACGCACGGCGCAGAAGAATTTTCTGCCCATGCAGGCTGGGGACGTCCCGGCTACCTATGCCGATGTCGGCGATCTGATGCGCGATGTCGGATTTGCGCCCGACACGCCGATCGAGGAAGGGATCGAGCGCTTCGTTGCCTGGTATCGGGATTATTACGGCGTCTGATCGCCGCGCGTCGGCCTCGCCGCCCAGTGGCCGCGCCGGAAGGGAGCCAGATAGTTCGGCGGCTGGTAATGTTTTTCCGCCGTGAACGGTTCGACAAAGCCGGACAGATCTTCCTTCTCCGAGACGAAAAACGCGTTCACGCCATAAAAATCGCAAGCAACCAGCCGGTAGCCCTGTTCCGCGCCGAGCAGCTCCAGCGACTTCAGACTTGCGCCAAAATGGGTCGAACCGTCCCAGACGGCGGCGGACTGGTAGGGCACGACAAATTCCCAGCTCGGCGGGATGGAGGCGTTATATTCGATGCACGCCGTCCGCGCCCGATAGCGTCGGCCGAGCGCGCGCCATATATAATAAGTGTTCATGTCCAGATCGACGCTCAGATAGTCGAGCCGCTCCGGCGCATCCGCTTCAGCAAGAAGCGCCTCGATATTCTCGGCCGTGACCATTGCCTCGATCAGCCTGAGCTGCCCGGATGCCAGCGGGGCGGCAAAATCCTTGCGGATCGCGGCGCAGGCCCTGGCGCTGCCCTCGACCCATATGCCGGACCAGCCGAGCGCGAGCAGCAGCCGGGTCGTGTTCTCGCGGCCGTCGCCTGCGCCGATCTCGACGAAGGTGCGGTTGCGCACGCCGATGCGGCGGAAGATTTCCGCTATGATGCCGTCTTCCGGTCCCTGGCTGAAACATTGCGTCGTGCACAGGCACAGCTCGCGCGGATCGCGGCTGGCGGAAAGGCGGGTCAGCGCCAGCTCATAGACAAGTGCGGTGACGTCTTTTTGCGTGGCGTCCATATAAACTCTAGCGATTCCGGAAATTGGCTTTGCGTTTCTCGGCGAAGGCCGCCATGCCCTCTTTCTGATCTTCGGTCGCGAAAAGCGACTGGAAAACCCGCCGCTCGAAACGCACGCCTTCGCTCAGCGTCGTCTCATAGGCGCGGTTGACCGCTTCCTTCGCGGTAATCGCCGCAACCATCGACGATGCGGCAATCTTGCCCGCCGCCTTCATCGCCTCGCCCATCACGGCGTCATCGGCAACGATCCGGCTGACCAGCCCGCAGCGCTCGGCCTCGGCTGCGTCCATCATCCGTCCTGTCAGGCACAGATCCATCGCCTTGGCCTTGCCGATGAAGCGCGCAAGACGCTGCGTGCCGCCCGCGCCGGGAATGACGCCGAGATTGATCTCCGGCTGGCCGAATTTCGCGCCTTCGCCCGCGATGATGAAGTCGCACATCATCGCCATCTCGCAGCCTCCGCCCAGCGCAAAGCCGCGCACAGCGGCAATGACCGGCTTGCGGCAACGGCCCAGCCGCTCCCATGGCGCGATGAAGTCGTGATTGAAGACCTCGATGAAGCCTTTCGACTGCATTTCCTTGATGTCGGCTCCGGCGGCGAAGGCTTTTTCGGATCCCGTCAGCACGATGCAGCCAATGCCGCTGTCGGCTTCGAAATCGTCCAGCGCTGCGTTCAACTCGCTGACGAGCTTCGTGTTCAGGGCATTGAGTGCTTCAGGCCGGTTCAGTGTTATGACGCCGACGCCGTCCTTCTTCTCCGCAAGGATCGTCTCAAAGCTCATGGCTGCGCCTCCGTTTGACTGTTCACGCTTTCTGACATTTAGGACAATAGAATGTCGAGCGCCCATTTTGCACCAGCCGCCTCACCGTTCCGCCGCAGCGCGGCTTCCGGCAAGGATCGCCCTCGCGCCCATAGACATCGAAACTGTGCTGGAAATAGCCGAGCGAGCCATCAGCCTTGCGGTAATCGCGCAAGGAGGAACCGCCCGCCGCAATGGCGTCTTGAAGAACAGCGCGTATGGCGGGCGCAAGCCGTCTGGCGGCCGCCGTGGGCGCTCCGGTTCTTGACGCCAGCACGGAGGCGGGTGCTTCCGGAGACAGAGCGGAGCGATATAGCGCCTCGCAGACATAAATATTGCCGAGCCCCGCGATGATCCGCTGATCCAGAAGGAAGGCTTTTAGCGGCTGTTTGCGCGGGCGCCCTCGCGCCGCAAGAAACGCGGCATCCAGCAAATCGCCCAGCGGTTCGATGCCGAGCCCCCGGAAATGCGGGTGCGCGGCCATCTCGCCCGAGCCGATCAGGGTCATATAGCCGAAACGGCGGACGTCATTATAGCGGATCACGGCGAGATTGCTCATCTCGAAGACGACATGATCATGCTTGTCGCTGCCGCCGGTTTCATGGGTGAACGCGCCGGGCATCGCCGCCGCCTGCGCAGGATTTTCGATGACGAACCGGCCGCTCATGCCCAGATGCATGGCCAGAACCTGTCCGTCATCCAGACCCGCCAGCAGATATTTCGCCCGGCGGCTCAGGCTTTCGACGCGCCGTCCTTCCAGCCGCGGCGCAAAATTCTCCGGAAACGGAAACCTCAAATCTGCCCGCCGCTGCTCGACGCGCGCGAAAACCGCGTTCTCCAGCACCGGCGCAAGGCCGCGGCAGACCGTCTCGACTTCGGGAAGCTCGGGCATTGAGATCTTCACTCCGCAGGGTGCGGCCCGTCATGAGGGAGCGCCCTGTGCAAGGTGTGCACAACTACTATTGCAGGCAAGGGCGACAGACAAGTCGCTCCGGATCAGGATGCCGTGATATTCCTCCTGTCCTGAACGACGAGACCAACATGGGAGGCGGGAATGGCTGACTTTCAGCTCGCAATTGGCGACAGCGTGCGCGTATCCAAGACAATCGGCGAGAGCGACGTCTATCTTTTCGCGGGAATAACGGGCGATTTCTCCTCCAACCACGTCAATGAGGAGATCATGCGCGGCTCGCCCTATGGCGGGCGGATCGCTCATGGCGCGCTGATGGTCGGCTTCATGTCGACCGCATCGACGGCGATTCTGGAGAAGAAAGCCGATGCCGCGATCCCCGGCCTGACGCCCGTCACGCTGGGCTACGACCGTGTGCGCTTTCTCGGCGCCGTCCGGATCGGAGACACGATCACCGTCGAGTATACGGTGACGAAAATCGACGCCGACGCCCGCCGATCCTACGCGAAAATCGAAATCTTCAACCAGCGCAGGGAGATCGTCGCGGCGGCCGAGCACATCATGAAATGGGTCGGAAGCGGCGATTTACCGCCAGCCGCGCAAGGCCGCTGAGGCAAAAACCCGCTTGGCCATTTTCCCAAGCCTGCTAAATATACGCCATGACCGAAAGCACCACGCAGGACGGCGAGGCCAGTTTCGGCTTTCGCAATGTCACAAGCGGCGAGCGCCAGAGCCTCGTCAACGATGTCTTCGCCCGGGTGGCGAACCGCTACGACCTGATGAACGATCTGATGTCGGGCGGCGTTCACAGGCTCTGGAAGAACGATCTCATCAACTGGCTGGCTCCTTCGAAAACGACGCCGCAAAGTCTGCTCGACGTGGCTGGCGGCACCGGCGACATTGCCAGCCGCTTCCTCGATGCCGCTCACCCGGAGGCGACCGTCGCCATCTGCGACATCAGCGGCGAAATGCTGGAGGCGGGCCGCGCCCGGCATGGCGGCCGCTACGGGGACCGGCTGCGTTTCGTGCAGGGGAACGCCGAAGCCATGCCTTTCCCGGACAGGAATTTCGACGCCTACGCCATCGCTTTCGGCATCCGCAATGTCACGAATATCGATGCCGCGCTCGCCGAAGCCTTCCGCGTGCTCAAGCGGGGCGGGCGATTCATGTGCCTGGAATTTTCGGAGGTGCAAACGCCTATGCTGGACAAGGCCTACGACGCCTTTTCCTTCAACGTCATTCCCCGGCTCGGTGAACTCGTCGCGAAGGACGGCGACAGCTACCGCTATCTCGTCGAGAGTATCCGCCGCTTTCCGAAACAGGAGCGTTTTGCCGAGATGATCCGCGCCGCGGGCTTCGAGCGCGTGCAATACCGGAATCTGAGCAGCGGGATCGCCGCCCTGCATTCCGGCTGGAGGATCTAGCGCCATGTCTCCGGCGCAGCAAACACAAGAACTCCCGCATCAGGAGATTCGCGACGCAATCCGCGATCTGTGCCAGCACTACCCGGATGAATATTTCCGCAAGATCGACCTTGAGCGCGGCT
Organism: Rhodomicrobiaceae bacterium; assembly: GCA_050330195.1. Classification (GTDB taxonomy): domain Bacteria; phylum Pseudomonadota; class Alphaproteobacteria; order Rhizobiales; family Rhodomicrobiaceae; genus JAHQVI01. The sequence continues at coordinate 7,940 of JBHJOB010000009.1, forward strand.
ATCCGGAAGACTTTGTCGATGCGCTGACCAAGGCCGGCTGGCTTGCCGCGATGGTCCCGGAAGAGTATGGCGGCTCGGGACTGGGCCTCTCGGAAGCCTCCGTCATCATGGAGGAAATCAACCGCTGCGGCGGCAATTCCGGCGCGTGCCACGGCCAGATGTACAATATGGGCACGCTGCTCCGGCACGGCTCGGAAGCGCAGAAGCAGGAATACCTGCCGAAAATTGCTTCTGGAGCGTTGCGCCTGCAATCCATGGGCGTCACCGAACCGACCGCCGGCACCGACACGACGGCGATCCGCACGACAGCCATCCGCAAGGGCGACCGCTATGTGATCAACGGCCAGAAGGTCTGGATCTCGCGCGTCCAGCATTCCGATCTGATGATCCTGCTGGCGCGGACGACGCCGCTCGCCGAGATGAAGAAGAAATCCGACGGCATGTCGATCTTCATCGTCGATCTGCGCGAGGCGGTCGGCAAGGGCATGAGCGTGAAGCCGATCCTCAACATGGTCAATCACGAGACCAACGAGCTGTTCTTCGACGATCTGGAAATCCCGGCGGAAAACCTCATTGGCGAGGAAGGACGCGGCTTCCGCTATATCCTCGACGGGCTGAACGCCGAACGGACGTTGATTGCGGCGGAATGCATCGGCGATGGCCGCTGGTTCGTGGATCGCGCGGTGAAATATGCCGGCGAGCGCGTCGTCTTCGGGAGGCCCATCGGGCAGAATCAGGGCGTCCAGTTTCCGCTCGCCGAAGCCCATATCGAGATCGAGGCCGCCGACCTGATGCGCATCGAGGCCTCGCGGCTGTTCGATGAGGGCCTGCCCTGCGGCGCACAGGCGAACATGGCGAAATATCTCGCCGCCAAGGCTTCATGGGAGGCGGGCAATGCCTGCCTGCAGATACATGGCGGCTTCGGCTTTGCCTGCGACTATGACGTGGAGCGCAAATTCCGCGAAACGCGCCTCTATCAGGTCGCGCCGATCTCGACCAATCTGATTCTTGCTTATATCGCGGAACATATTCTCGGCCTGCCGCGCTCTTTTTGAGCATGATCAATGACGTGCGCCGCCAGCATTTCGTAGCTGTCACGCAATCGTTCAGGAAGTTGTGCAAGCTGTACCGCTACTGTGCCTGCAGACCGCATCCTTGCGCTACTCTTCGGCCAAGCAACGACAAATGGAGTTGACTCCCGTGACCATTCGCAATCTCGATGCCGCGCTGATGCCGCGTTCCGTCGCACTGATCGGGGCAAGCGACGAGCCCGGTTCGGTTGGCCGCAAGCTGGTGGAAAATCTCAAGGGCGGCGGCTTTTCCGGCCCGATCTGGTTCGTCAACCCCAAGCGAGGGACCATTGATGGCGAACGCGCCTATCCCAATATCGCCGCGCTTCCCGAAGCGCCGAGCCTCGGCGTTGTCGCGACGCCCGCGCCGACCGTTCCCGGCATCATCACCGAACTGGGCGAAAAGGGCACGAAGGCGGCCGTCGTCATCACGGCGGGGCTCAATGGCGAAAACGGTTTGCGGCAGGCCATGCTGAACGCGGCCAGGCCTCATATGCTGCGCATCATCGGGCCGAATTGCCTCGGACTTTTCCTGCCGCATATGGGCCTGAACGCCAGCTTCGCCCATCTTCCGGCCAGGCCCGGCAAGCTTGCCATGCTCTCGCAGTCCGGAGCCGTTGCAGGGGCGATGCTCGACTGGGCGGCGGCGCATGACGTCGGCTTCAGTCACGCCGTCTCGATGGGCGACATGGCCGATGTCGATGTCGGGGACATGCTGGACTATCTGGCCGGCCGCGCCGACACGACTGCGATCCTGATGTATCTGGAAACCATCACCCATGCGCGCAAATTCATGTCCGCCGCGCGCTCGGCCGCCCGCGCCAAGCCGGTGCTCGTCGTCAAGGCCGGGCGCAGCGAAGCGGCGGCGAAGGCGGCGGCAACGCATACGGGCGCGCTGGCCGGGAACGACCGCATCATTGACGCCGCCTTCAAGCGCGCCGGCATCCTGCGCGTGGACGGATTGCGCGAGCTGTTCGATGCCGCCGAAACGCTGACGCGCCTGCGCCGTCTCAGCGGCGACCGGCTGGCCATCCTCACCAATGGCGGCGGCGCGGGCGTTCTGGCGGTTGAATTTCTGGAAGCGCTCGGCGGCGAACTGGCCGAGTTGTCGCCCGATACGATGGCGAGGCTGAACGAGGCGCTGCCCGCGACGTGGTCGCACGCCAATCCGGTGGACGTCATCGGCGATGCGGGGCCGGAGCGCTATGAGGCGGCCTTGAGCGCCATGCTCGAAGATCCCGCCGCCGACGCCATACTGGTCATGAACTGCCCGACGGCGCTGGCGTCCTCCGAGGACGCTGCACGCGCCGTGATCCGTACAATCGAGGTGCGCAAGGCGGCGAAGAAACCACTCAAGCCGGTCCTTGCCAACTGGCTGGGCGAATATACGGCACAGGCCGCACGCCGCCAGTTCACGGAAGCCGGCATTCCCACTTACGATTTCCCCGGCGACGCCGTCCGCAGCTTTTCCTATTTGACCGGCTATCATAAGGCGCAGGCCGAGCTGATGCAGGCCCCGCCAAGCCTGCCCGCCGATTTCAGCGTCGATACGGAGACGGCGCGCAGCGCGATGGCGAAAGCCCAGGAGGAGCAGCGTGAAGGTTTGAGCGAGCCGGAAGCCAAGGCGGTGCTTGCCGCCTACGGCATCGAAACGGCGGAGACGCGAATTGCGGGCAGCGTGGAAGAGGTCGGGCAGCTTGCGGGCGAACTTCTGGAAAAGGGGCGGCGCGTCGCCTTGAAGATCCTGTCGCCGGATATTTCGCACAAATCCGACATGGGCGGCGTCGCGCTCAATATCGAAAGCGCCGAAGCCGCCTTGCAGACCGCCAGGGAAATGCACGCGCGGATCAAGCTCAAGCAGCCGGACGCGCGCCTGGAAGGCTTCACCGTGCAGGAGATGGTCGAGCGGCCCGGCGCGCATGAGTTGATCATCGGCGTGAGCGACGATCCGGTTTTCGGACCGGCGATCCTGTTCGGCGCAGGCGGAACAGCCGTGGAGGTGATCAAGGACACCGCGCTCGCGCTGCCTCCGCTGGATCTGAAACTGGCCCGCAGCCTGATCGCGGAAACCCGTGTCGCAAAGCTGTTGCGCGGCTATCGCAATCGCCCGGCCGCCGATCTCGACGCCATCGCCATGACCCTGGTCCGTGTCTCGCAGCTCATCTCCGACCTGCCCGTAGTGACCGCGCTCGACATCAATCCTCTGCTGGCTGACGAACATGGCGTGGTGGCTCTCGACGCCCGCATCACGGTGAACTGGGGGAATGCGCAGATCCCTGCGCCCAATCCCTATTTCGCAATCCGGCCCTATCCGGCCGGGTGGGCGAAAGCTGAAACCTTGTCAGGCGGCCGCAAGGTTCTCATCCGCCCCATCCAGCCAGGGGACGACGCGATCTACGGGGATTTCCTGCGCGCCATCTCCCCTGCCGACCTGCGGCTGCGCTTTTTCAGTCCGAAGGCGGAGTTTTCCGATCAGTTCATTGCCCGCTTCACCCAGATCGACTATGCGCGCGCGATGGCGTTCATCGCCGTCGATCCCGACACCGGCGAGATGCTCGGGGGGTCGCGGCTCGTCACTGATCCGGATTATTCGAAGGGGGAGTATGCCGTTATGGTGCGCAGCAGCCTCAAGGGGCAGGGCCTCGGCTGGGCGCTGATGCAGCAGCTTATCGACTATGCGCGCGCCGAAGGTTTGCAGCAGCTTCACGGCGACGTGCTGCGCGAGAATACGCAGATGCTGTCCATGTGCCGCCAACTCGGCTTCGACATACATGGCGATCCGGACGATCCGACGGTCTGCAAGGTGACGTTGCCTCTCGCGTCATGAGGCCGGCGCGTCCGGGCTGGCGCGGGCTCCGGGGCCTTGCCGCCGCCAGAGTCCCAGGCCAGGCAATCACGACGATTGGGTGAGCTGTTTCTCGATCTCGTAGACCGGCATGTTGACCATGTCCTTGTCGATTTCGGCGACCAGCGCTTCCTTCACCCCATGAGTGTAGGTCGTACGCAGGACGCCGAGCGCACGCGGCGCGGCAACGATGATCAGCGCGTCCGCCTTTCCCGTGCGGGTCGCTTCATCGAGATGCTTGCCGATTTCCTTCAGGAATCCGTCTTCGTCCTGCTTTTGCCAATCCGTCTGCTCAACGGCGCTGCGACCCGGTCCTGCCGACTCATGCACGCGGCCGGGCCGGTCGGTGCCCTGCTCGCTGGTCTTGGCGTCTTCGTGCTCGTATGTCTCGCGCATGCGGAGATTGGGAAATTTTTCATCACCCTGATTTTCCAGAATCAGCGCTTTTCTTCCGTCGCAGACAATAACCCATCCGCCAGGCTTGATTGCGAGCTTCTCCATCTGGGTCTCCCGTGGCTTGCTTGAAGCCGGTCTGATCCCCGGCTTGTTCCGGAAACGAGGGCGCGGCCTCAAGCTCTTAATGGGGAAATGTTTTTGGAGCTTGCGCGTTCCAAGTCTTGCGCGGAAAATAAACAGCTTTCCTGCTGGATCAGGATCGTTTTTTTAACGAAACGATCCTGATCTGACAGTTACGCCATTAGGCCGGGATCTGCGCCGCACCGACTCCGAGTGCGATATAGCCCAGATAACCGATATAAATCACATAAGCCAGCAGGAGCAAAAAGCCCTCAAGACGGCTGAGGCATCGCCTGGTCGTCGCAAAGACGAGCAGCGCAACCGTGGCTGCGACCATGACCCAGATGTCGAAGGCGGCGATATCCGCGGGCACATCAATGGGATGAACGAGCGCGGTCACTCCGAGAATGCCCAGAATGTTCTGCACATTGCTGCCCAGCACATTGCCCAGCGCCAGGGCGGTCTCCCTGCGGAAAGCGGCAATGACCGAGGTTATCAGCTCAGGCAGCGAGGTGCCGATGGCAACGACGGTGAGCCCGATGATGCTTTCGGAAATATCGAATTCCCGAGCCAGCTCGATGGAGCTGTCCACGAGCCAATGCGCTCCCAGAAGCACGAGCGCAAGACCGGCAACGGCGAGAAAAAGCGCGCCCCATACGCTTCCCGATGCGCCTTCCTGCTGGCCGGAACCATTCTCTGTCTCATGCTGAAGGACGTGGCGATCGCGGAAATATCCCCATACGAAGTAACCTATCAGCAGGCCCACGAGCATCGCACCGACCACACGGTCCAGATGCCCGAAAAGCACGACGCCAACGCATACTGCTGTTGCCATCAGCACCACGATGCCGTTGTGACGCATGACCACACGCGGCGTGGCCAGCGGGTAGATCAACGCTGCGGCGCCAAGAACCAGCAGGATATTGGCAATGTTGCTGCCGACCACATTGCCAACGGCGATCCCCGGTGAGTCCCGCAAGGCGGCCTGCACGCTGGCCATCATTTCAGGCATCGACGTGCCGAAGCTGACCAGCGTGACCCCTATGAGCAGCCGCGACATGCCAAGCCGCTCTGCCAGGGTGGACGATCCGCGAACCAGCAGGTCACCGCCAAGCGCCAGAAACACGATGCCCGCCGGCAACTGCCACGCAATATCAGCCCAGTTCATTCGCCATTCCCCTTTTTGTCCCTGCGCCGGCGCATTGCCTGCGCCGTCTGCTTCGTGAATCCCGCATCAAACCTTTGCCTCACGTCCATAGAGGATTGACGCAGTAGGGGATATGGCTTTGTGACGCCGATATTCCATTGTCTGCATGCCACAGAGGCAAAAAAAGACGCGGCGCCCGGAGACGCCGCGTTCGATCGTGAGGAAAGTTGCCGGAGGCTATTTCAGCGCTTCCGCATAGGCTTCATTGAGGTGATAGCTCAGGCGGGCGCGCACGACCCAGAAGTCGTCATCATTGTGGAAGTCGTCGTCGTCGAAGTCGTAATAAAGCCCTTCGAGACCGACGCTCATGTTCTGGGCGACCTTGTACTCGGCGCCGAGACCGGCAACCCAGCCCGTATCGTCGTCACTAAAGCCGAAGCCGTCTTCGAAGCCGATGAACGCTACGCCACCCGTGGCGTAGAACAGGAGTGCATCATAGGCAACGCCGAGACGTGCGCGCACGCTGGCGAGATAGTCAATATCATCGCCGAAGCTAATGTCTGCTTCCACGCCGAAGATCCACGGGCCATGCTTCTGCCAGTTATAGCCGGCATGGACGCCGCCAAGGAAGAAGGTGTCGCCATCTTCGCAAATCTTTCTGACGTTCGTGACGTTGGGCCCGGGATAGTAACAAAAGTCATCCTCGAAGCCCCCTCCGAGATGACCGCCGAAATAGAAACCGGCCCAAGTCATTGGCGGCATGTAGATCGGATCGTCTTTGTAGCTACCGCCACCCTCATAGATGTCGGCGGCGTTTGCTGCCGTTGCGGCAGCGAACGCAAACACAGTACCAAGGAGAGCAACTTTGAGTTTTTTCATGGATTATATCCCCCATCACAGTGTGTATTATTTGCCCTGAAATCACCGTTAGTCTCGTAAGTGCCCGCTCAAAACCAATCTCCGGTTGTATTTGTGTTCATCTTGTGGTCAACGGATGGCGATAACAGGCTTGGCCTGACATTTTTATTTTCTTTTCAATGGCTTGGAGTAGAGCGGGTATAGTGGCGGGAATGCATCAGTGGGGGGGTATCTGTAAAACTTACCTGTCTGTTAACGGGAAAACCCACAATTCAATTAAAAAAACGCGGCATCCGGAAGATGCCGCGTTTTCTCGATTCTATACAACCGGTCGATTACTTCAGCGCTTCCTGGTACCCTCGATTGAAGTGGTAGTTCAGGCGGGCTCGAACCTGCCAAACTTCAGCGTCATCAAATCCGCTATCCTCTTCGAAATTATAATAGAGGGTTTCTGCGCCGACGCTGATATTCTGGGTGAGCTTGTAATCCATACCAAGACCAGCGGTCCATCCTACGAGGTCGCCAAGGAAGTCCTGCTCGGTGAATGCTATACCACCGGTGCCGTATACAAGGAGATTGTCGAACGCATATCCGACGCGTCCACGGATCGACGCCATATAGTCAACGAGTTCGGCGTCGATGAAGCTGTAGTCGGCTTCGACACCAAAAACCCAAGGGCCATGCTTCTGCCAATTGTAACCGATTTGGATACCGCCAGCGAAAACTTCGTCTGAATCGTCGGCATCGTCGAATGCTACGCCCGCATGGCCACCGAAATAGAAGCCGGTCCATGTGATCGAGGGATAGTAGACTGCGTCATCCTTATAACCGCCTTCGGCAGGCTCATAAACGTCGGCTGCATTGGCGCCGACAGATGCAGCCGCCAGAAAAGTTGCCCCCAAAAGAGCTGCTTTGATCATCTTCACTTACGTGCCCCTGATAAGTTTGCTTGAAACTTGCAAGACATTAAACGAGGCGCAAGCGTTCAGAAACGCATCAGAAAGGGAGCGAAGAGGGGTGGGCGCAACCGTTAGTTGCATCCCATTTCTGAGCGCGGGTGCATTCATAATTATTACGGTGTATCAGTTACTTACGAAGGAAAAACCGATGTGGCCAACATGCCACGAAAGCGATCCGAATGGCGCGCAAGACGAGCTTGCCATAACCTGAGGCCGTAATAGACGAAACTTGCGGAATTATCCGTATAACCCGGAAAAGTCAGTGCGCCCCGATGGCGCGTATCACCAGTGGAGACGGTTCCAACCAGACAGTCGTCGATTCGCCGGGGGTAGGGGGCACGGCACGTCGGGATCGTGATTCGGGTAACGAGGGAGACCGGTGGGTTTGACTGACATCACTTGAACTTTCGGAACAGGCCTGTCCGGTCGAACATGCTTTCCAGATCCTTCATGCGCTCATAGGTGGATTGCCAGGTCGCGGACTGGATCTGGGCCACCATCGTTTCGACCAGCATCAGGATGACGGTGACCGAATCCCAGGCCGACGGCGCTTCGATGCGGCAATTGAAGCGGTGCGAAGCGTGCTGCGTCACCGGCGAACCCCACTGATCCGTAAACAGAATGATCTCCATCTTCTTGTCGGTCGCCAACTCGGCAAGCCGCAGCGCGTGGTTCTCGTAGCGGCGTATGTCGAACATCACCAGCACGTCACCGGGTTCGGTATCGAGCAGAAAATCCGGCCACGTTCCGGCGCCTGCAGGTACGAACGACACTTTCGGGCGGACCATGCGCATCAGGCTGAACAGGTAATCGGCCAGCGAGCGGGTGATGCGACCGCCCGCGATGAAGATGGAGCGTTTCGGGTCGCCCAGCAGAGTGCAGGCGCTGTCGAAGGTTGCCGGATCGAGTTGCGCCAGCGTCTGATGCAAATTCTGGACGACCGCCTCGGCGAAGCGGTTGAGGATGTGCGTGCCGGGGGCATTTTCCGCCCAGAGGTCGTGCTTGACGATGGGGTTGGAAATTTTCGCCTCAAGCTCGTCCCGGAGCGAGTCCTGGAACTCGTGAAAGCCCTTGAAGCCAAGCTTCTGCACCATGCGGGCGACCGTCGGCGTTGAGACATCGGCCTTCTTGGCGACCGCCGTGATGCTGGCGAGACCGGAGACGGGATAGTTCGCCAGAAGAGAATTGGCGAGTTGGCGTTCGGCGCGCGTAAGGGTTTCGAAACGTTCCTGCACCATTTCGGAGATGGTTTTCGGCGAGGCTGTCAAAATGCTTCTTCCCTGGGCAGAATGTGCGCTTGCAGCCACTTTCGTCTCATGTCCGAGGCGAGGCGCGCGCATTCGTTCCGAAAGAAAATTGACAGAGCGGGAGAGATTGTTCAATTCTTTTCAGGCTTTGCAAGGGGAGCTGTGTGACAGTCTGCGCTGAACCAACGCTGCTGAAAGAGTCCGACGGTCCCGCCGTGCTCACCGAGAACGCGGAGGGCGCGTCCCCTTTTCTGATCGTTTGCGATCATGCGAGCAATCGGATTCCCGCTGCATTGGGCACGCTCGGTCTTGAACGCGAGGCGCTGGACAGCCACGCCGCCTGGGATCCGGGCGCCTATGCCGTCGCTTCTCGCATTGCCCGCTTGCTCGATGCTCCGCTCGTCGCGTCCGGCTTTTCGCGCCTCGTCTATGACGTCAACCGCCCGATGGACTCGCCCGAAGCCACCCGCACGGCCAGCGAAATCTACGACATTCCGGGCAATCACGATCTGAGCCCGGAGGCGCGCAAGGCGCGGGCGCTCGCGCTCTATCACCCTTTTCACGACGAGATCGGCCGCATCATCGAGGCGCGGGCCGGGCGCGGCCAGCCTACCGCGCTCGTTACGATTCACAGCTTTACGCGGGTCTATAATGGCCAGGAGCGCCATGTCGAGCTGGGCATACTGCATGATGCGGATGCCCGCTTCGCCGACGGTCTGCTTGAGAGCGCGGCCAGCCTCACCCCGCTGAAAACGGAACGAAATCAGCCTTATGGGCCGGAGGACGGCGTTACGCACACGCTTGCAAGACACGCTATCCCGCAGGGGTTGCTGAACGTCATGATCGAGATCCGCAACGACCTGATCCGCACGGAGGCGGAGCAGGCGAATGTCGCCACGATGATGTCGGCAATGCTGCAAGGCGCTTTCGAGGCGGCGCGTGTCGGTTCGGTCGATGCTCCGACCATGAAGCCGGGAGGTCCAGATGCATCCGGCCATTAAAAGCTATGTGCGCGCCGTCGACGCCTTCAACCGCGGTATCGGCCGGATCGCGATGTATCTGGTCTTCGTGATGATGGCGATCCTGCTGTGGTCGTCCTTCTCCAAGACCTTCCTGCTGCCCTCGCTGTGGACGCTGGACATGGCGCAGTTCATGCTCACCGCCTATTACCTGCTCGGCGGCGCATACTCGCTTCAACTCGGCTCCAATGTGCGCATGGACCTGCTTTATGGAAGCTGGACTGACCGGCAGAAAGCCTGGGTGGACGCCTTCAGCGTGTTTGCGCTCATCTTCTATCTCGGCATCCTGCTCTATGGCGGCATCGAGAGCACCCAATATGCGCTTGAATATGGCGAGCGCGGACGGACAGCGTGGCGTCCTTACATGGCGCCGATCAAGATTGTGATGTGCATCGGCATCCTGATGATGCTGATGCAGGCGATTGCGGAATTCTTCAAGGACATCGCGAAGATCCGGGGAGAGGAGATCTGATGTCCTATGAGATGATCGCGCTTTTGATGTTCTCCTCCATGATGCTGATGCTCATGACGGGGCAGCGCGTTTTTGCCGCCATCGGCTTCGTGGCGGTTGTCTCCTCGATGCTGCTCTGGGGCACGGGCGGTTCGACCATCGCTTTTTCGGGGGCCATCAAGGTCATGCAGTGGTATCCGCTGCTGACGCTGCCGATGTTCATCTTCATGGGCTATATCCTGTCAGAATCGCGCATCGCCGACGATCTCTACAAGATGTTCCACGTCTGGATGGGGCCGCTCAATGGCGGGCTGGCCATCGGCACGATCGGGCTGATGGTGCTGATTTCTGCGATGAACGGCTTGTCGGTGGCGGGTATGGCGATCGGCGCGACGATTGCGCTGCCGGAGTTGCTCAGGCGAGGCTACGACAAGCGGATGGTGACGGGCGTCATCCAGGCGGGGTCTTCGCTCGGCATTCTGGTGCCGCCTTCCGTCGTGCTGGTGCTCTACGCCATGATCGCACGCCAGCCGGTCGGCCAGCTCTGGCTTGCGGGCGTGTTTCCCGGCCTGCTGATGGCGACGCTGTTCATCCTCTACGTGGTGGTCCGCTGCTGGTTCCAGCCGCATCTCGGTCCGGCCCTGCCGCCGGAGGAGCGCAATGTCTCGAAGGCGGAGAAATACCGGCTGCTGCTTGCCGGATTGCTGCCGCTGGGGATCTTCTTCTCGATGATGGTTCCCTTCGTCAATGGCTGGACGAGCCTCGTCGAGAGTTCCGCGATCGGCGCGTTTGTGGCGATGCTGGCCGCCGCGTTTCGTGGCCGTCTCACATGGCAGGTGTTCGAGAACACGGTCCGCAATACGCTCGCCATTTCCTGCATGTTCCTCTGGATCATCATGGCCGCCCTCGGCTTCGGGGCGGTGTTCGACGGGCTCGGCGCGGTGCGCGCGATCGACGGGCTGTTCCGCGAGAGCCTCGGCCTCGGCCCGTGGGAAATCCTGATCCTGATGCAGCTTTCCTACCTGATCATGGGCACCTTCCTCGACGACACGGCGATGCTGGTGATCGTCGCGCCGCTTTACGTGCCGCTGGTCGGCGCGCTGGGCTTCGACCTGATCTGGTACGGCATTCTCTACACGATCACCTGCCAGATCGCCTATATGACGCCGCCCTTCGGCTACAACCTGTTCCTGATGCGCGCCATGGCCCCGCCGGAGATCACGATCGGCGATATCTATCGCTCGATCACGCCATTCGTGTTTGTCATGATCCTGGGGCTCACTCTGGTGATGGTGTTCCCGCAGATCGCGTTGTGGCTGCCGGAATATGTTTATGGGAATTGAACGGAAGACAATGACAACCGGGCATACCCGGGATGATCAGGAGGCTGACGAGAAACATCTACGACATCGGATTTTGACCGACGGAGGATTACCATGAAGAACAGACGCCAATTCATCAAGACCGCTGGCCTTGCCGGCGCAGCTGTCGGCGCATCGACGCTTGCGGCCCCGGCCGTGCTTGGCCAGGCCAAGATCAAGTGGCGCTTGCAGACCTATGCAGGCGCCGCGCTCGGCGAACATGTCATCAAGCCGGCCATCGACCAGTTCAACAAGGTCGCGGGCGACCAGATGGAGATCGAGCTTTACTACGCCGACCAGCTCGTGCCGACGGGCGAGCTGTTCCAGGCCCTCCAGCGCGGTACGATCGACGCGGTCCAGTCCGACGACGATTCCATGTCCTCGCCAACGCCCGTTCGCGTGTTCGGCGGTTACTTCCCCTTCGCCAGCCGCTACAGCCTCGACGTGCCTGTGCTGTTCCATCAGTGGGGCCTCGACAAGATATGGGAAGAGGAATATGACAAGGTCGGCGTGAAATGGCTGTCCGCGGGCGCATGGGACCCCTGCCATTTCGCCACCAAGCAGCCGATCAACTCGCTTGAAGACCTCAAGGGCAAGCGCGTCTTCACCTTCCCGACCGCTGGCCGCTTCCTCGCGCAGTTCGGCGTCGTGCCGGTCACGGTTCCGTGGGAAGACGTGGAAGTCGCCGTGCAGACGGGCGAGCTTGACGGCATCGCATGGTCCGGCATTACCGAAGACTACACGGTCGGCTGGGCGAACGTCACCGAATACTTCCTGACCAACAATATCTCCGGCGCATGGTGCGGCTCGTTCTTCGCCAACAAGGACAAGTGGGAAGAGCTTCCCGAAAATCTGAAGGAGCTGTTCAAGCTCGCCATGGACAGTTCGCATTATTATCGCCAGCACTGGTACTGGGGCGGTGAAGCCAAGCTTCGCGTCGACGGCGAGAAGCTGAAGCTGACGACCATTCCGGACGAGGAATGGGCGCAGGTCGAAGCCAAGGCCCGCGAGTTCTGGGACGAGGTTGCCGCTGAAGGCGAGGTCCAGGCCAAGGTCGTGGACATCATCAAGCAATATAACGCGGCGATGGACAAGGCCGGCCGGCCCTATCGCTATACGTAGGCGCGAGTGATGCGTGAGCGGAGTTTTTGGAAGCGTCGCTCGCGCTTTTTCTAACCTCTCCCGCCGGGAGAGGTCGGCACGCAGTGCCGGGTGAGGGGCTATTGAGTTTTCTAGCTGGCGCTTTACCCCTCACCCCAACCCTCTCCCACGGGGAGAGGGAGTCATCAAGCCAACAGGGTTGCAAACAATGCCGGGCAAGATCACGCTGGACGAGTTGAGGCAATATGTGCGGGAAGGCGCGATCGACACGGTGATCGCGTGCCAGATCGACATGCAGGGACGCCTGATGGGCAAGCGTTTTCACGCCCAGCATTTCATCGACAGCGCCTGGGAGGAAACCCATAGCTGCAACTATCTGCTCGCGACCGACATGGAAATGCACACGGTCGAGGGATACGCCTCGACAAGCTGGGCGTCCGGCTATGGCGACTATACGATGAAGCCGGATCTGGCGACGCTGCGGCTCATCCCGTGGCTGGAGGGCACCGCGCTCGTCCTGTGCGACGTGCTCGACCATCACACACACGCCGAAGTTCAGCACGCGCCGCGCACGGTGCTCAAGCGCCAGATCGCACGGCTTGCCAAAGCGGGTATGACCGCGAACGCCGTTTCCGAACTGGAATTCTTCATCTTCACCGACAGCTATGACGATGTGCGCGACATGGGTTATCGCGGGATGCGGCTGATCAGTGCGTATAATGAGGATTACCACATCTTCCAGACGACCCGCGAAGAGGACGTCATGCGCGCCATCCGCAACGGGCTCTACGGCGCGGGCATTCCGGTGGAGAACACCAAAGGCGAGGCGTCGGCGGGTCAGGAAGAGTTGAACATCCGCTATGACGAGCCGCTGACATCCGCCGACAATCACTCCATCGCCAAGCATGGCTGCAAGGAGATCGCCTGGCAGCAGGGCAAATCCGTGACCTTCATGGCGAAGTGGGACTATGACGCCGCGGGCAGTTCCTGCCATGTGCATCAGTCGCTTGCGAGCATGCGCGACGGCTCGCCGCTGTTTTACGACGCGAACGCGCCGCATGGCATGTCGCAGATGATGCGCCATTACGTGGCCGGACTGTTGCATCACGCCGACGCCATCACGTACTTCCTTGCGCCGAACATCAATTCCTACAAGCGCTTTCAAGCTGGCACATTCGCGCCGACGAAGGCCGTCTGGAGCCTCGACAACCGCACGGCGGGCTATCGCGTCTGCGGGATGGACACGAAAGCGGTGCGCGTTGAATGCCGTGTTGGCGGGGCGGACCTGAACCCGTATCTGGCTTATGCGGCGCTGCTGGCCGCCGGGCTCGACGGCATCGAGAAGAAGATGGAGCTGGAGCCGGCCTTCGAGGGCGATGCCTATGGCGGCAATGATGTGCGGCAGATTCCGACGACCTTGCGCGCGGCAGCCGATGCGCTCAGTCTCTCGGAGATGATGCGCTCCGCCTTCGGCGACGGCGTTGTCGATCACTACGTCCACGCCGCGCGCTGGGAGCAGGAAGAATATGACCGCCGCGTCACCGACTGGGAAGTCCAGCGCGGTTTCGAGCGGGCCTAACTTACCTCTCCCGTGGGGAGAGGTCGGCGCGTGAGCGTCGGGTGAGGGGCTAAGGAGCCAATGGCTGACACCCAACCCCAACCCCTCACCCCAACCCTCTCCCCACGGGAGAGGGAGCAAACAGCGAGACATTCGAGACATTAAAGACCAGAAGATGAGCAAACTGACCTGCATTTCGCCGATTGACGGCAGCGTCTACGCAGAGCGCGAGACGCAAAGCGCCGCTGACATCGCCCCGCTGCTTGCCAAGGCAAAGGAAGCGCAGCGCGCCTGGGCGGCGCGTCCGGTCGAGGACCGCGTGGCCATCATCAACATGGCGATCGTCGCGCTTGAGGAAATGAATGCCGAACTCGTCCCGGCGCTTGCGTGGCAGATGGGGCGTCCCGTGCGCTATGGCGGCGAGATACGCGGCGTCAAGGAGCGTGCGGCTTATATGACGTCCATCGCGAAGGAAGCGCTGGCCCCGCAGATCATCGAGGACAGCGACAGCGCCCGCCGCTTCATCGCGCGCGAGCCGGTGGGGACGGTGCTCGTCATCGCCCCGTGGAACTACCCGTACATGACCGCGATCAACTGCGTGATCCCGGCGCTTGCCGCAGGCAGTGCCGTGATGCTGAAAATGGCGACGCAGACGCTGCTCGTCGGCGAGCATCTGGCAAAAGCCTTCCGCATCGCCGAGTTGCCTGACGGTCTGTTCACGAACCTTTTCGTTGATCACGAAGCGACAGCCGAGCTGATCCGTAACCGCAGCTTCGGCTATGTGAATTTCACCGGCTCGGTCGGCGGGGGCAGGGCCATCGAACAGGCGGCGGCGGGCGCCTTTACCGGCGTCGGTCTGGAGCTTGGCGGCAAGGACCCCGGCTATGTCCGCGCCGATGCCGACCTGAACGCCGCCGTCGAAGGACTGATTGACGGTGCGATGTTCAATTCCGGCCAATGCTGCTGCGGGATCGAGCGCATCTATGTGCACGAAAGCCTTTTCGACGCTTTCGTCGAGAAATCCAGGGCGCTCGTCGAGACCTACAGGCTCGGCAACCCGCTGGAAGAACAAACCACCATCGGCCCGATGGCGAGTATCCGCTTTGCTGACGAGGTGCGCAGCCAGATTGCCGATGCGCTGGCGGCTGGCGCAAAGGCCATCGTCGACCCGACGTTGTTTCCTGCCGATACGGGGAACACGCCCTATCTCGCGCCGCAGATTCTTGTTGACGTCGATCACACCATGCGCGTGATGCGGGAGGAAAGTTTCGGGCCGGTCGTCGGCATCATGAAGGTCTCGTCGGACGAAGAGGCCATCCGCCTGATGAATGACAGCGATTTCGGCCTGACCGCGTCGCTATGGACGAAAGATGCGGATGCGGCGGAGGCCATCGGCCGGCAGATCGAGACCGGCACCATCTACATGAACCGCTGCGACTATCTCGACCCGGCGCTGTGCTGGACCGGCTGCAAGGATACCGGACGCGGCGCATCGCTCTCCGTGCTTGGCTATCACAGCGTGACCCGACCGAAATCCTACCATTTGAAGAAAGCTTGACCATGGTTCCGACAGCGAACTGGAGCTACCCGACCGCGATCCGTTTCGGCGCGGGACGCATCGCGGAATTGCCTGCGGCCTGCGAGGTTGCCGGCATCAAACGACCGCTTCTGGTGACTGACAGGGGGCTCGCAGGGCTTCCGGTCACCAGGCGCGCCCTCGACATCGTGGAACAGGCTATGCTGGGGGGCGGCCTGTTCTGCGATGTCGATCCCAATCCCAACGAGAAGAACCTCGCTAGCGGAATCGCCGCCTACAAGTCCGGCGAGCATGACGGAGTGATCGCTTTCGGCGGCGGCTCCGGGCTCGATCTGGGCAAGCTGATTGCGCTGATGGCTGATCAAACAGTTTCCGTCTGGGATCTGGAGGATATTGGCGACTGGTGGACGCGGGCGAACCCTTCGAAAATCGCGCCGATCGTCGCGGTGCCGACGACAGCGGGAACGGGCTCGGAAGTCGGGCGTGCGGGTGTGCTGACCAATTCGGAAAGTCAGGTCAAGAAGATCATCTTCCATCCGAAGATCCTGCCCGCTCAGGTGATCTGCGACCCGGAACTCACCGTGGGGATGCCGCCTGCGATCACTGCCGGCACCGGCATGGACGCCTTTGCCCATTGCCTTGAAGCCTATTCCTCGCCTTTCTATCATCCGATGTCGCACGGTATCGCGCTTGAGGGCATGAGGCTGGTGAAGGAAAATCTGCTGCGGGCTTTCCGCGAGGGCGGCGATCTGGAAGCGCGGGCGAACATGATGAGCGCGGCGGCGATGGGCGCGGTGGCGTTCCAGAAGGGACTTGGCGCCATTCACGCGATCTCGCATCCCGTGGGCGCAATCTGGCATACGCATCACGGCACGACCAATGCCGTCGTCATGCAGCCGGTGCTGGCCTTTAATCGCGCGGCCATCGAGGAGCGGATCGAACGCGCCAGCGCCTATCTCGGCCTGCCCGGCGGTTTTGACGGCTTTTACGCCTTTGTCGGCGAGATGAATGCGGCCCTTGGCATCCCGAAAAATCTCAGCGAACTTGGCGTCACCGATCCGGATATCGGGCGGCTTGCGGCGATGGCGCTGGAAGATCCCAGCGCCGGCGGCAATCCGGTTACGCTGACGCCGGACAACACGAAGGCTCTGATCGAGGCATGTCTGTAGGATAGGGTGAGCTTGACGAGACCCATCGCTTCGTGGGCGGCGGGCTTGTCAACCCACCCTACTGTGCATTGGCGGCTGGCGGCGCTTCCGAGCGCCATCCCGCAGGTCACATCTCGATCGCCTTTTCCCCCATCGCGAGCGCAAAGCCGCCGATCCGGACAACCCGGATCTGCCGATTCAGGACTTCGAATTCGAGGAAGATCTCGCTTGGCCGGCCCATTTCATAGCCCTGTTCGATGATGGCCTCGTAAGTTCCCTCAGGCGGGCCATCGAAATGGTTGATGATCCCCGCGAATGAGGCGGCGGCGGAGCCCGTGGCGGGGTCTTCCGGCACACCCATCGACGGCGCGAAACAGCGGGCATGGAACGCGGCCTTGTGCTTTATCGTGTCGCGGCAATAGAGATAGGCCGCCCCATGGCCGTCGCCACCGAATGCTTCCTCCCAATGCTCGGCGATGACTTCCGCGCGCCCGATCGCTTCAAGGCCGTCAACGGGGACGAAGGTGAAGGCGGAGCCGATTCCCATGCGGCGCGGCTTGAAATTTTCAAAACCGATTTCCGTGGGCGAAAGGCCCAGCGCTGCGGCGATCCGGTCGTCCGGCGCGGCCTCACCGGCTTCCTCGGGCACGCCGGGCGCATCGAACTCGGCAAAGGCGGCGGCGCCGTCCATTCCCGGTTTGACGGCCACCCGAAGCACCCCGCTCCTGGCCTCCAGAACGGAAAGCGTGTCGAAGCCCGTATCCCGCGCGCGCCAGACACGTTCCTGTGTGAGGTAGACTGCGGTGCCGATGGTCGGATGTCCGGCGAAAGGCAACTCCGCTATCGGTGTGAAGATGCGAATCGCTGCGGTATGGGTCTGGTTTTCCGGGGGAAAGACGAACACCGTTTCCGACAGACCGATCCTTTTCGCGAGGGATTGCATCGCCGAATCGTCGAGGCCGTCGACATCGGTCACGACCGCAAGCGGATTGCCGCCCTCAGCGAATTTTGTGAAGACGTTCAAGACATTATACCGGCGTTCCATGCGACCCCTTCGCTCAAATCTGTCACCCGTTGCGGCGAACATACTCGAAACAGCGCTTTCCGGCACGCGGCTTTCCCATAACTCACAGGGAAGCTCGCAAGTTTGTGACAAAAACGTGCAGTTTTCGCCATAATTCAACCTGAAAGCGATCCATCACAGCCTCCAGAGCCGCCATTTCCTCGACCAGTTTCCAACTTTGGATCAAATAAGCGCTTGTTTCTTAGGAACTTATTGAGCGTGTGATGTTTTAACATCACAGTTGCGCACAGCCTTGTTGCGTTGCCACATGTTCGTCATACGGCATGTTTAACTCAATAACTATCTGTCGCGGAGTGTGTGATGCACGCTTTACGCGGTCAACAATTAGACGGGGGATCCGTTATGAAGACACTGAAAAAGGTCGGCCTTGGGCTGATCAGCGCTGTCGCGCTGGCGTCGGCGGCTCCGGCTGCTTTTGCTGCCGACATCTACCGTGACGAAGGCGGCTACAAGGACGTCACGCCGGTGGACTACGCACCGTCGATCACATGGACGGGCTTTTATATAGGCGCCAACATCGGCGCGGCCTGGGACGATTCTGATGATATTGAAATCATCGACGACGCCACGCTGATTGGCGGCGGCCATCTCGGCTATAATTGGCAGGGTCCAAGCAACTTTGTCGTCGGTCTTGAGGGTGACATCGAGTTCCTTGAAGACGTGGACTATCTCGCCACGATTCGCGGACGTCTCGGCTACTCCTTCGGGCCGACACTGGCCTACGTAACGGGTGGTGCAGCCTTCATCGATTTTGGCGATTTTGACGATGAGGGCTGGGTTGCCGGTCTCGGCGTCGAGCACAAGATCCGGGATAATGTCAGCTTTGGCGTCGAGGGACTCTATTACGGCTTCGAAGACGACTTTGGCGACGATGCCAATTTCTGGGCAGCACGTGCGCGTCTGACCTACCATTTCGGTGGCAGCAGGTACTGAGCTTACGCCAGATGCATGACTTCAACGGGCGGGCCAAAAGGTCCGCCCGTTTCTTATGTCGTCATAAATCTTCACCTGCGGCGGAGGACTGGGCTGGTTCTACAATTCAGGCAAGAAATCTCCATGCTTGAACCATTGGTGTGGTCAAGACAGTCGAACACGGAGGTTTTATGGATGAGAACCACCTATCACGCAGCACTTGGGACTGCAAATATCACGTCGTATTCGGCAGCAAATACCGGACGAACAGATCCGGCTTGAGGTGGTTTCGCCTGGTCCCCCTTCGAACTGAAAACGGCCTCTCATTCGAGAGGCCGTCTTGCAATCCGGATATGCTTGAAGCGCCGGTTCAGTCGCAGCCGTGATAGCGCAGGCAGCCATAATAGTCGTTGTTGCCGTAGCCCCAGTTTTCGGCGCATGCGGCCTTCCATTTGCCGCAGGAATTGTAATGACCGCCCTGACTGCGCCGGTCGCGATAGTCGAGATAGGCCTCCCAGCAGTCGCGCCCTTCCATGCAGCGGCGGAAGCGCCAGCCTGAGCCCCAGCGGTCGCGGCATTTGAAATACTGACGGACGCAATAGTGGCGGTAGCTGGCTTTGGAAACCGGCGAAAGCTTCGCGCTCAGCTCCGACAGTGACAGCGCCGGAAGCGATTGCGGTGCGGCGGATGCTGTCGCCGGCATCAGACCCGCAATCGTCAGTCCGAGCCCCAGTGTAAAGATTGCTGCAATAACTCTTCGCATTATTTTCTCCCGTCCTAATACCCGTAAGAGGTCCAAATACCTGTTCGTGCCAATCCGGCATCCGTTAACAGGCGTCAGTGTCTGGAATACGTCGAGCGGGTCAGAAATCCGTTGTTTTCATACGGGCAGTGTCGGACCCGCTTGATTTCAAAGCCTACACAAGCAGTTGTGAATGCGAAATGAACTCGCATCGTGAAGATATGGCTTACAATCGGTATGATCCGGGATTAGGTATTTCGCGTTCAAGTTATCATCCGAGGGACCACCCGGTCCGAACACAGTCGGAGCCCGGTCATGGAAAAACCGCTTGAAGGTCTGCGCGTTCTCGAACTGGCCCGTATTCTGGCGGGGCCCTGGGCGAGCCAGTTGCTTGCCGATCTCGGTGCCGAAATCATCAAGGTGGAGCGGCCTGGCGCGGGCGACGACACGCGCGGCTGGGGACCGCCCTTCGTGCGCGGGGAAAACGGGGAAAATCTGTCCGCGGCCTATTATCATTCCGCCAATCGCGGCAAGCGCTCCGTCACGCTCGATTTCGACAGCGCTGATGGCAAGGAGGCCATTCGCGCGCTTGCGGAGCGCTCGGATGTGCTGATCGAGAACTTTAAGGTTGGCGGCCTGAAGAGATACGGGCTCGACTATGAAAGTCTGAAAGCGGTCAACCCGAAGCTGATCTATTGCTCGATCACGGGCTTTGGCCAGAACGGGCCCTATGCGGGCCGCGCCGGTTACGATTTCCTCATTCAGGGGATGGGCGGCGTGATGAGCCTGACGGGTGAGCCGGACGGCCAGCCGATGAAGGTGGGCCTCGCGCTGGCTGATCTCGTGACGGGCCTTTACGCCTCGAACGCGATTCTTGCTTCGTTGCGCCGCCGCGATGCGACCGGGCAGGGCGCTTATATCGACATGGCGCTGCTTGACAGCCAGATCGCCGTGCTCGGCAATCAGGCCATGAACTATCTGGTCTCCGGCAAGCCACCGCAGCGCCTTGGCAATGGCCATCCCAATATCGTACCCTATCAGGTCTTTCCGGCGGCGGACGGTCATCTGATCATCGCGGTCGGCAATGACGGGCAGTTTGCCCGGCTGTGCGAGGTGCTCGGAGCGGACGATCTTCGCGACAATCCCGGCTACCGGAAGAATGAGGACCGCGTCGCCAGCCGCGAAATTCTCTGTGGGCGGATCTCGGAGCTCACGGCCGAGTGGCCGCGCGACAAGCTGTTATGGGAGTTGGAGCGCCACGGCATTCCCGCAGGACCGATCAACGATATTGCCGAGGTTTTCGCCGATCCGCAGGTTGCCGCACGCGGCATGAGACGCGATCTGGCCTCGCCGGAGGGGCCGATCCCGACCGTTGCCTGCCCGATCGTGATCGACGGGCAAAGGGTGATGTCGGAAAAGCCGAGCCCGCGCCTTGGCGCCGACAGCGAAAGCGTGCTCGCCGAACTGAACCGGAAACCGGACAGGGAGGGCTGAGCAGAGCCCCAAGGGACTTTTCGCTACTGGCTGAAGAGCAACTCCAGCGACGCCTCGCCATTTGCGGGCGCGGATCGGCCATGGGCCTCGGGGAGCGATGGTTCAACCGCTTCGGAGTTTATAACCGACATCATTGCATCCGCGACCATGTCATAAGCCTGCGCCCAGGCCTCCGCCGTATCTTCATCGAGATCATTGCCCACATGCGCGGCGAGCGCCCACATCAGGGCCTGCCGTCCTGCCGCGAAGTGCTCGGCCCGGACGCCGCTGGCGGCATAATGCTCCGCGATCTCGGTGACGCCGGGGATGGAGACTTCCCGGTTGCCGGACCGCGTCACCGGCAAGGTCAGCATCGAGCGCAACTCCATTCTGAGCATCTTCTCGAAAACGCTCATGAAGATCCGCCAGTGTTCGGTCACGTTGTTTTCAAACAACGGGCGGGTTTCCGGTGCAAGCTCGAAAAGTTTCCCGTAAAAGGAGCGGCCGACGTCAGCACTGATGGGACGGATGGTGGAGTAACTGCGTTGCAGAAGCTGGATTTGTTCCGGGGTCATCGATTGTACGCTCTCAACACAAATGTTACTCAAACTGGTTACGAGCGTAACGATTTGTGAGCGCTACCGAAATTGTAAAAATGTTACAGTGAGCGTTGCATAATAGTTTTTCTGCGGCGATCAGAGTTTAGCTGTCGGCAGACAGCAACCTGAAGTGAGCCTCGCGGCGAGGCCTTGCAAGTCTTGTCTTCAACGGCAGCGACCGCCGCTCCAATCGGCACTTGGCAAATCACAACAAATATACGATATCCCGCGCAATGAAGAACAAGCTAATCGTGCGTCTGGCGCGTCTTTCCGACGTCCCCGGCATCGCCCGGCTGAGCGAGCGCAGCTTCGACGGTCCCGAATGGGATTACGAGCGGCCCGTGCGGTCGCAGATCAACAATTTCCCCGAGGGGCAGTTCGTCGCCGAATATGGCGGGGAGATCGTCGGCCATTGCGCGACCTTCATCATTGGCGAGGTCGCGCTCAAACCGCATAGCTGGGACGAGATCACAGGACAGGGGCTTGCCTCGCGCCACGATCCGGAGGGAGACTGGCTCTATGGCATGGGCGTGTGCGTCGACTCGCGTTTCCGCCGCCTGCGCATCGGCCAGCGCCTTTACAATGCGCGCCGCAGGCTTTGCGAGGATCTCAAACTCAAGGGCATCGTCTTTGGCGGCCGCATGCCCGGCTATGCGCGCAAGAAGCGGCTGTTCCGCACGCCGGAGAATTATCTCAAAGCCGTTGTCGATCACCGGACGCGGGACAGCGCCATCCAGTTTCATATGTCCAACGGCTTCGAGCCGATCGGGATCATCCGCAATTACGACACGGACGACCGGCAGTCGCTCGGCTATGCGGTGCACATGCTTTGGCGCAATCCGCTGGCCGAGGAAGAGCCGAACGAGCGGTCCGCGAGCAGGGGCCTGACCCAGCAGGAGACCGTCCGGGTCGCGACCGTGCAGTTCCAGATGCGCGGCATTTCCGACAAGAAGGAATTCGCCAATCAGGTCGAATATTTCGTCGATGTGGCGGCGGACTACCGTGCGGACTTCGTGGTCTTCCCCGAGATGTTCACGCTTGAGCTCTTATCGCTGGAGAAGAACGAACTGGCGCCGGACGCCGCCATCGAGCGGCTGACCAATTACACCGAGTGGTTCAAGGAATTCGTCAGCCAGCTGTCGGTCAGCTACAATATCAATATCATCGCCGGCTCGCATCCGACCAAGGACCGGCGCGGCAACATCAAGAACATCGCCCATGTGTTCCTGCGCGACGGCTCGATCCACACGCAGGACAAGATTCATCCAACGCCGAACGAAGCCTATTGGTGGAACATCAAGGGCGGCAGCCAGCTCAATGCGATCAATACCGATTGCGGTCCGATCGGCGTGCTGATCTGCTATGATGCCGAGTTCCCCGAACTGGCGCGCCATCTGGTCGATCAGGGCGCGATGGTCCTGTTCGTGCCCTTCTGCACGGACGAGCCGCGCGGCTATCTGCGCGTGCGCTACTGCTGTCATGCCCGGGCCATCGAGAACCAGTGCTTCGTCGCGATGTCCGGCGTCGTCGGCAATCTGCCCAATGTCGACAATATGGACATCCACTACGCACAGAGCTGCATCCTCACGCCCTGCGACTTCGCCTTTGCCCGCGACGGCGTCGCGGCGGACACGGCGGCGAATACGGAAACGATCGCCTTCGCCGATCTGCGGCTTGCCGATCTGCGTGTCGCGCGCGCATCCGGTACGGTGCGCAATCTGAAGGACCGCCGCTTCGATCTCTACCGCGTCGACTGGGGACGCAAGGCGCGCCCCGCATCGCTCGCCCCGACGCCTGCGCAGAACGATCCGACATCGTCGGGTGCGCGGGGTTGATTTGGTGTCGGTGGAGGGGCTTACTTCGTATTTCAACGCCTGAGCGCTGCTTGAGCTTCATTTCGGAGATAGGAGAATAGTCCTTTTTTGACGCTGAGGTGACGAAATGTGCCGCTAGTGGACCAACTCGCGGCGCATCCGAGGGAATACGCTCGGCGGTGCTTAGACATCCAAGAGCGCCTTGTGTTTCCCGAGCACATTTCCTTCCAAATTTGGCAGGAAGAACAGGAATATCTATAAAGTTTGAAAGGCTTGATCCTTCGATGCCACTCAAATATGGTGAGCCTTGCAGAGATAACGCTTTCTAAAGATCAAGTTTATTCAACATAATAATAAGCTAGGAATTGATATGTAATGTCAGAAAACGTATTCATCGTTTGGGGAAAGAATTATGACCTAGCTCTAAAAGTGTGCGATGAGTTAAAGTCAAGTGGATATTTCCCTGTAGTTGGTGGCGCAAAAAAAAATGTCGCGGCGACATCATTTTACATAAATTCAAACGTAATTCGGCAGATGGAGGATGCTTCCCTAGCAATTATTCTTGTGCAGAGAATATATGATCGCTCCGGGCAACCCACTCAGGAGTTCAGGCCAAACTTGATGTTTGAATGGGGCTATCTCTTGCGCCGCCTTCGCGCCGATGCGATTCATCCCTTCCTGATTAATCTCAGTCGCAGTGATCTTCCCAGTGACCTCCTTAATGCTTACACGCGAGAGGTCAAGATCCAAAATCCAATTAAGCCAAGTCCCGCGGACATCGAAATAACGGCTAAGTCAATTGTTTCTGCATTTCTTGCCGACGTTGCCAACATAGATCTGGACGGCCTCGAGGTAATACAAAATTACGATGCCTACCGGACGTTTATCCGAGAGATTGCTAAGAAATCGAGGGCTTTCAACTCGAGAGAGGTGGGCTATGCGTTGCTCCATATGATCCAGCCAGCTTTTTATCGCGACGACCTGGGATTTATTTCTGATTGCCTGAAAGATCTTTCGAGGTTTGCAAGCGGACATTTCACCAGTATTGTGATATTGATTAATGAGATAATAAAATATTATGAGGTGACCGGCGCTATTGCTCGGCAGCACCAATCCTTGACAGTCCTCAATAGAGGATCGCCCGAGTATCGCTCTTTTTCAGATATAATTGATAGATTGTCAGCCCTGCGACCAAAAAGAGAGAAGATATATAATATATTTGATGTGCTTTTGGAGAATTTCATAGGTTTATCCAATTTGCGTGCATTTGAAATCACGCATGATACCAAGCAACTAGCTGAAGCAGAACTCGCTTTTAAACGTGCGATGATGGAATGCGTGCAGTTTAAATCGATACACCCTGCGAACGAAGGGTTCGTGAAAACCTTTTGGGAGGCATACATCAAGCGGAATCTCAGTCGAGTATGCTTCTATATGAATGATCCTGTGCGTGCGCAGCACCTTAGAGACGAGGCGGAAAGTGCGCGTCTTTCAGTTTCCTCACAATTATCGGCTGCAGGAATTCCTCATCTGGCGCGGCAATTTGATCTGGAAATCGGACTTTCGAGATTTGACCAAGTTCTCATGCGAGGATCATCTGAAGGTGAATTGACCGATATCTTTGAAAGGTATATCGCGCCGAACAGTCCAAGAGGTGTCGATCGGATTTGGGAGAGGCTTCATTCAGCGCTACTAAAAGAAACATCAAAGATGGGATATGCAGCTCTGCAAGCGCGCCTAGAGGCAATAAAGCACGATCCTTGAATGCCGCCTCGCCGGCAAAGGCTCAGCCATCAGGAAAATACGCCTTCACACTGCACTCGCGCCGTCTTACCGGCGACGTTCGGGACTGTCATTTCAGCTCCCACCGCATTGCAGATATTGGTTATAGCAGCACTTGCCCCCTTTTGGTGCAAAGAGCCGAAGTCCAGACAAGACACTACCCGCCCGCCGCCTCTATCCCCTCATCCACCGCCTCGCCGAGCCGCTCGACAATCGTGCCGATCAGCGCCTCGTCGGCGATGAACGGCGGCGCAAGCAGCACATGGTCGCCTTGCGCGCCGTCAATGGTGCCGCCCATCGGATAGACCATCAATCCGCGCGCCATCGCCGCCGCCTTGATTTTGGCGTGCAGCTTCATCGCCGGATCGAACGGGGCTTTCGTCGCCCGGTCCGCCACCAACTCGATGGCCTGAAAGCAGCCGCGTCCGCGAATATCGCCGACATGATGATGATTGCCGAAACGCTCCTGAAGCCCGGCATTCAGCGCGCGCCCTAACGTCTTCACATTGTCCAGCAGGTTGTCCCGCCGGATGATGCGCTGGACTTCGAGCGCGGCGGCGCAGGCGATGGGGTGGCCGATATAGGTGTGGCCGTGCTGGAACATCTTCGAGCCTTGCGTGAAGGCGTCCATGACCTTTTGCGAAACCAGCGTTGCGCCGATGGCGACGAAGCCGCCGCCGAGCCCCTTGGCGACCGCCATGAGGTCCGGCGCGATGCCCTCCTGCTCGCAGGCGTGAAGCGTGCCCGTCCGGCCCATGCCGCACATGACCTCGTCGAGAATGAGCAGGATGCCGTGCCGGTCGCAGATCTCGCGGATGCGCCGGAAATAGCCGGGAACGGGCGTGAGCGCGCCCGATGTCGCGCCGACGACCGTTTCGGCAACGAAGGCGATGACGTTCTCCGCGCCAAGCTCGGCAATCTTCGTTTCAAGCTCGCGAGCCAGCCTTTCGCCATAGGCTTCCGGCGTTTCCTCCGGCTGGCGGCCGCGATAGTCGTAGCAGGGCGAGACGTGATGCGCCTCCATCAGCAGCGGCGCGAACTGCCTGCGCCGCCATTCATTGCCGCCGACCGCGAGCGCGCCGAGCGTATTGCCGTGATAGCTCTGCTTGCGGGCGATGAAGAACTTGCGCTGCGGCTGTCCCAGCTCGACGAAATATTGCCGCGCCATTTTCAGCGCCGCTTCCATCGCCTCCGATCCGCCGCTGACGAAATAGACACGGGCGATGCCTTCGGGCGCATGTTCGACGAGATCGTCGGCGAGCGCTTCGGACGCCTCCGTCGTGAAAAAGGCCGTATGCGCATAGGCGACCTTGTCCATCTGCGCCTTCATCGCGGCCAGGACTTTGGGATGGTTGTGACCGAGGCAGGACACCGCCGCGCCGCCGCATGCGTCGATATAGCTCTTGCCGTCACGGTCGGTGATCGTCACCCCTTGCGCGGAGACGGCAACGGGCGGCGTGGAGACGAGTTGGCGATGGAAAACGCGCGTCATGATAAGCCTTTATTGACCAAAGCTTCACCGATTCTATGTTAGATCGAAGTTAGCCCCTCCAAATCCCCGTTGCAATGCGGGAGCGCCCGGCGCAGGATGAGATGTATTAAGAGTGCATTATTATGAATCAGCCCGACGAGACTGAAACCAAGCACAAGGTCATCCTGGCCGTGGCGCCCAATGGCAGCCGCCGGGGCAAGTCCGATCATCCCGCCCTGCCGCTCACCAAAGACGAGATTCTGCGTGAAGCCCCGCTCTGGCGCGATGGTGGCGCAAGCCTGCTGCATCTGCACATTCGCGACCGCGACGGACGGCACAGTCTCGATGCGGAGATCTACAAGGAGATGTTCGCGGGGCTGCGCGGCATGATCGGTCAGGACATGGTCCTGCAGATGACCACGGAGTCGGGCGGAATTTTCGAGCGTGAGGCGCAGATGTCCGTCGTTCGCGACGTGCGGCCCGAGGCGGTCGCGCTCGCATTGCGCGAAATTGCGCCGACCGATGCGGACAAGGGCGAATTCGCCGATTTCCTCCAATGGATGGAGAATGAAGGCATCGCGCAGCAGATCATTCTTTACGATCATGACGATCTGAACCGGCTGATCGCCTATGCGCGCGAGGGCACGATCGACGGGTCGCGGCTTTCGGTTCTCTATGTTCTGGGCCGCTATTCCGAACAGCAGAGAAGCAATCCGGTCGATCTGCTCGGTTTTCTCGGCGTTGAGACGCTGCCCTTCCGCGACTGGATGGTCTGCGCTTTCGGCCCGCATGAAAGCCGCTGCGCCGCTCTGGCCGCGTTGCTGGGCGGCCATGTTCGCGTCGGGTTCGAGAATAATTTCTATCTCCCGAACGGGGAGACGGCTGATAGCAACGCCGCGCTCGTCGATGCAACGGCCGCCATGCTGGCCACTCTTCACGTTCCGCTGGCCAAAGCGGCCGATGTCCGCGTCCTTTGGCGCATTTGATAATCGGCTCTCGCACATTATGTTTGTGGCCATGAAAAGGGTAAAGGCAGGGCTTGCGCGCGGCGCGTGGGTCAGCTAAGCCGTCTGCTGACCGGATTGTGCGGTGCGAATGGCCAGCCGCCGCAACCGTCTTCGTGAATGCGGGGAATGATGAACGCGCTCCTGATCGACTATCTGCCATTGGTGATCTTTTTCGGCGTCGCCGCCTTTATCGGTCTGGCGCTGCTGATCGCGCCGTTCCTGCTCGCGCCAAGCAATCCCGATCCGGAGAAGCTGTCCGCCTATGAATGCGGTTTTCCCGCGTTTGACGATGCGCGCATGAAGTTCGATGTGCGGTTCTATCTGGTGTCGATCCTTTTCATCATCTTCGATCTGGAAGTGGCCTTTCTGTTCCCCTGGGCCATCTCCTTCCGTGAGGCTGGACTTTACGGCTTCTGGTCGATGATGATCTTTCTCGGCATCCTGACCATCGGCTTTGTCTACGAATGGCGCAAAGGAGCACTCGAATGGGATTGATTACCGAGCCCAAAGGCGGCGCGGCGCTGCGCGACCCTTCAGGCCGTCCGCTGCCGCCGAGCGGCCAGAAAGACCCGTTTTTCACCGACGTCTCGAATGAACTGGCCGATCGCGGCTTTCTCGTTACTTCAACGGATGATCTCATCCAGTGGGCGCGCACCGGCTCGCTGATGTGGATGACCTTCGGGCTGGCCTGCTGCGCCGTCGAGATGATGCAGGCCTCCATGCCGCGCTACGATCTTGAGCGCTTCGGTTTCGCCCCGCGCGCCTCGCCGCGCCAGTCTGACGTGATCATCGTCGCCGGTACGCTGTGCAACAAGATGGCCCCGGCGATCCGCAAGGTCTACGACCAGATGCCGGACCCGCGCTATGTGATCTCGATGGGATCCTGCGCCAATGGCGGCGGCTATTATCACTATTCCTATTCGGTCGTTCGCGGCTGTGACCGGGTGATCCCGGTGGATATTTACGTGCCGGGCTGTCCGCCGAGCGCTGAAGCGCTGGTCTATGGCGTGATGCTGCTGCAAAAGAAGATCCGCCGCATCGGCACGATCGAGCGCTGATCGCCGCCTGCCGCCTGGACGCCTCCCGCGCCGGCAATACGGAGCTTAAGGAATATGGACGCACAGCTCGAAGAACTAGGCACCGCGCTGGCGAGCGCCCAAGGGCAGGCCATCACGGACTGGCGCGTCACGCATGGCGAGTTGACGCTTGAGGTCGAGCGTGGCCAGATCGCCAATCTGCTGCGTTATCTGCGCGACGATCCGCGCTGCATGTTCACCTGCCTGATCGACATTTGCGGCGTGGACTATCCCGGCCGCGAGAAGCGTTTCGACGTCGTATATCATCTCCTGAGCCTGCATCTGAACCACCGCATCCGCCTCAAGGTGCAGACAGACGCCGACACGCCGGTGCCGAGCGCGGTCGGCGTTTTCCCGGCGGCGAACTGGTTCGAGCGTGAGGCTTTCGATCTTTACGGCGTCCTGTTTTCCGGCCATCCCGATCTGCGCCGCCTGCTCACCGATTACGGCTTTCAGGGCCACCCGCTGCGCAAGGATTTCCCGCTTACCGGCTTCGTGGAAGTGCGCTACAGCGAGGAGCAGAAGCGTGTCGTTTACGAACCGGTGAAACTTCCGCAGGAGTTCCGCAATTTCGATTTTCTGAGCCCTTGGGAAGGAGCCGATTACAACCTCCCGGGCGACGAGAAAGCCTCTCAATCTTAGTTTTCAGGAGATAGCCCGAATGGCTGAAACTGTATTCACACTGGCCGATGCGCTGAATGCGCAAAAGGCCCTGCGCGAGGCGGCCGGCGGCCAGGAAGAGCCGCTGGAACTGATCGACCTCGTCGGTATCGGCGCGGATGAAGTCGACCTCTTGCGGGAACAGGACAAGAGCTGGGAAGAAATCGCGGCGCTGATCCAGAATGCGACCGGCAAGAGCGTCTCGGCCGATGAAGTCGAGCAGGCTTACGCCAATCTCGAAGAAGATGGCGACTGGGAAGACGATTGATGAAAGCCACGCTCCAGCCGGGCATCAAGGCCAGTTTCTCCTACACGGTGCCGGTCGAGAAGACCGTGCCGCATGTCTTCCGGGAGTCCCCGGAGATGCAGGAGATGCCGGAGGTTTTCGCCACCGGTTTCATGGTCGCCCTGATGGAGTGGACCTGCCTGAAGGCGCTCGCCCCTCACCTCGACGAAGGTGAGGGCAGCGTCGGCGTGCATGTCGATGTCGCCCACGATGCGGCGACGCCGGCGGGCATGACCGTGACGGTCGATGTCGAGGCGACCGAAGTCGAAGGCCGCCGCGTCTGGTTCCACGTTCAGGCGCATGACGGCGTGGACACGATCGGCGACGGCTATCACCAGCGCTTCATCGTCGAGTGGGACCGCTTCAACGCGAAGGTCGCGGAGAAGAAGGCGGGGGCCGGGGTGTGATGGAATTGGATTTTCTTAAAGAGGTTACCGAATTGGCTACGGCAGTGCTAATTCTCGCCGCCGTGACCATTGGCTTTTTTAAAAAATCTTCGACTGTCGCAAATTGCGACCCGCTGGAAAATCTGCAGCTATGCAACAGTTGACTGGAGCCGCAAATGGCTGAAGGCAGCACATTGGACGTAGTTGGCGACAAGCCGGATGAGCGGGTGCGCCCCGAACCGGGCTCCGGCGATGTCGAGCTGCGCAATTTCACCATCAATTTCGGCCCGCAGCACCCGGCGGCGCATGGCGTGTTGCGCCTCGTGCTGGAGCTGGACGGCGAGGTCGTCGAGCGCGTCGATCCGCATATCGGCCTCCTGCATCGGGGCACCGAGAAGCTGATCGAATACAAGACCTACCTTCAGGCCATCCCCTATTTCGACCGGCTCGACTATGTCGCGCCGATGAATCAGGAGCACGCTTTCTGCCTTGCGATCGAGAGGCTCGTGGGCGTCGAGGTGCCCCGGCGCGGCCAGCTGATCCGCGTGCTCTATTGCGAAATCGGGCGCATTCTCAATCACTTGCTGAACATCACCACGCAGGCGCTCGACGTCGGCGCGCTCCCCCCGCCGCTCTGGGGATTCGAGGAGCGTGAAAAGCTGATGGTGTTCTACGAGCGCGCGTCGGGTTCGCGGCTGCACGCCAACTATTTCCGCCCCGGCGGCGTGCATCAGGACCTGCCGCAGCAACTCATCGACGACATTGAGGCGTGGTGCGAGAGCTTCCCGGTCGTTCTGAAGGACATTGACGATCTGCTGACCGGCAACCGCATCTTCAAGCAGCGCAATGTCGATATCGGCGTGGTTGAATTGAAGGACTGTCTCGCCTGGGGCTTTTCCGGCGTCATGGTGCGCGGCTCGGGCGCGGCCTGGGATCTGCGCAAGAGCCAGCCCTATGAATGCTATGACGAGCTGGAATTCGACATTCCCGTCGGCAAGAATGGCGACTGTTTCGACCGCTACCTGATCCGCATGGAGGAAATGCGCCAGTCCATCGGGATCATGAAGCAGTGCATCGAGCGGCTGAACATGCCGGAGAACAAGGGGCCGGTTCTCGCGCCGAACAACAAGGTCACGCCGCCGCGCCGCGACAGGATGAAGAATTCGATGGAAGCGCTGATCCATCACTTCAAGCTTTATACGGAAGGCTTCCACGTCCCGGAGGGCGAAATCTATGTCTGCGTCGAGGCGCCCAAGGGCGAATTCGGCGTCTATCTCATCGCTGACGGCACCAACAAGCCCTATCGCTGCAAGATCCGCGCGCCCGGCTTCCCGCATCTGCAGGCGATGGACTTCATGAACAGGGGCCACATGCTGGCCGACGTCTCCGCCATTCTCGGCTCGCTCGATATCGTGTTCGGGGAGATCGACCGTTGATTAAGCCCTCTCCCGCGGGGAGAGGGTTGGGTGAGGGGATGTGAACTCGAAAGTACAGATCGCCAGAAAACTGCGCCGCAATCAGACCGAAGCTGAAAAAGCGCTTTGGGAGAGACTAAGAGGAAGACAGCTCTGCGGAGCAAAATTCAGACGGCAGGTTCCGATTGGGAATTATATCGCTGATTTTCTCTACCCGGATGCGAAGCTCATCGTTGAGCTTGATGGTGGACAGCATGTTGATTGCGCAAGAGACGTCACCCGAACGAAAGAATTGGAAGATTCGGGTTTCGTCATTCTGCGGTTTTGGAATATTGACGTCCTGACGAATGAAGACGGAGTGCTGGAGAGAATAAGCGAGATGTTGGATATTTCTGGACAAGACGCACCGCTTTAACCCCTCACCCAACCCTCTCCCTCAGGGAGAGGGCTTTAGAAAACGGAAAATACATCATGTCGGTTCGCCGTCTCGATCCAACCCAGCCAGCAAGCTTCGAATTCACGCCCGAGAACAAGGCGTGGGCCGAGGAGCAGGTCAAGAAATTTCCCGAGGGCCGGCAATGGTCGGCGGTCATTCCGCTGCTCTGGCGCGCGCAGGAACAGCATGATGGCTGGCTGCCCGAGCCCGCGATCCGCCATGTCTGCGAAATGCTCGACATGCCCTATATCCGCGCCTACGAGATCGCAACCTTCTACACGATGTTCAATCTCTCGCCCGTCGGCAAGTATCACGTCCAGCTTTGCGGCACGACGCCCTGCATGCTGCGCGGTGCGGAAGAGTTGAAAGAGGTCTGCCACGAGATGATCGGCGAGCAGAACAAGGTGACGCAGGACGGCACCTTCTCCTGGGTCGAGGTCGAATGTCTCGGGGCCTGCGTGAATGCGCCGATGGTGCAGATCAACAAGGACTATTTCGAGGATCTGACGCGCGATACCTTCACGACGCTGCTTACCAAGCTGAAATCGGGCGTGGCCGTCAAGCCGGGTCCGCAGAGCAACCGCCAGTTCTCCGCGCCCGCCAGCGGCCCGCGCACGCTTTTGACGACGGATTGATTTCTCATGCTCACCGATAAAGACCGCATCTTCAAGAACCTCTACGGCCAGCTCGACTGGCGTCTGCCGGGCGCGCAGAAGCGTGGCGCGTGGGACGGCACGAAGGGCTTTATCGAAAAAGGGCCGGAATGGATCATCGAGGAGGTGAAGGCTTCGGGCCTGCGTGGACGCGGCGGCGCGGGCTTTCCGACCGGGCTGAAATGGTCCTTCATGCCCAAGAACGATCCGCGACCTTCCTATCTCGTTGTCAACGCTGACGAATCCGAACCAGGCACTTGCAAGGACCGCGAGATCATGCGCCACGATCCGCATCTGCTGATCGAGGGCTGCCTCTACGCCGGTTTCGCGATGAAGGCTCACGCCTGCTACATTTATCTGCGCGGCGAATATATCCGCGAGCGCGAGCGGCTGCAGGCAGCGGTCGACGAGGCTTACAAGACGAAGCTGATCGGCAAGAACAACATCCACGACTGGGATTTCGACGTTTACCTGCATCACGGTGCCGGCGCTTACATCTGCGGCGAGGAAACCGCGCTGCTCGAAAGCCTTGAAGGCAAGAAGGGTCAGCCGCGCCTCAAGCCGCCCTTTCCGGCCAATGCGGGCCTGTGGGGGGCGCCGACGACGGTCAACAATGTGGAATCCATCGCCGTCGTGCCGGACATTCTGCGCCGCGGCGCGACATGGTTCGCAGCGCTCGGCCGTCCGAACAATACCGGCACCAAGCTGTTCTGCATTTCCGGCCATGTGAACGAGCCGTGCAATGTCGAAGAGGAAATGGGCATTCCGCTGCGCGAACTGATCGAGAAACATGCGGGCGGCGTGCGCGGCGGCTGGGACAATCTGCTGGCCGTCATCCCCGGCGGTTCCTCTGTTCCCTGCGTGCCCGCCGATATGTGCCAGGAACTGCTGATGGATTTCGACAGTTTGCGCGAAGTCCAGTCGGGCCTCGGCACGGCGGCGGTCATCGTCATGGACAAGTCCACGGACATCATCAAGGCGATTTCCCGGATCGCCTATTTCTACAAGCATGAGAGCTGCGGGCAATGCACGCCGTGCCGCGAAGGCACCGGCTGGATGTGGCGCGTGCTGGAGCGCATGGTCAAGGGCGAGGCGAGACGCGAGGAGATCGACATGCTGCTCGATGTCTCCAAGCAGATCGAGGGCCACACGATCTGCGCGCTCGGCGATGCGGCTGCATGGCCGATCCAGGGGCTGATCCGGCATTTCCGCCATGTCATAGAGGAGCGCATGGATCAGCGCAAACCGAGCGGCACGAGGATATTGGCGGCGGAGTAAACGATGAAACATCTCGCGCAGATCAACATTGCACGCCTGTTGTATCCGCAGGACGACGAGCGCGTGGCGGAATTCTTCGCCAATCTCGATCGTGTGAATGCAGCCGCCGAGCGTATGCCGGGCTTCGTTTGGCGGCTCAAGGATGAGAGCGGTGATGGCACGTCCATCCAGGCTTATGACGATCCGCGAATTATCGTGAACATGTCGGTCTGGGAGAGCGTGGAGACATTCGAGAAATTCGTCTGGCAAACCATCCACGCGAATTTTTACCGTAAGCGGACGGGTTGGTTCGAGCCGATGGAGGGACCACATTTCGCCATGTGGTGGATTGAGCCGGGACATGAACCGACACCGGCGGAGGGCAGGGCGCGCATTGAGCATCTGTATGTGAACGGCCCGGGCGACCACGCCTTCGGCTGGGAAAGCGTCCCCTCGGCAAAGCTCTGGCGCGAGGCGCGCTGCGGCTGAAGCCGGTTTTTTGCGCCGCACTCCGGAATCGAATGCGTCCGTCCCAGATTGTGCAGTTGCGAAGCGCGTCACGATCGTGTTGTAACAGGCAATAAAGCCTTTCGGCCTATGGTTGGCTGACGGAAAGCTGGTTAATCAATTGCGGGTGCGGCCTCGCGCCGGTTGCGCTTGGCCGGGGCGTGCCTTAAAAGCTGCCGGTGGGGACATGGATCGGAGTTGGTGCAAC
Source organism: Rhodomicrobiaceae bacterium (assembly GCA_050330195.1). Classification (GTDB taxonomy): domain Bacteria; phylum Pseudomonadota; class Alphaproteobacteria; order Rhizobiales; family Rhodomicrobiaceae; genus JAHQVI01. Next base: position 42,525 of record JBHJOB010000009.1, read on the forward strand.
TGTCCGCGCTCAAGAGGCGCGCGTTGCTCCGGCATCAAAGAATGAGCGGCAAATGCCAAAACTGATCGTGAATGAAACCGAGATCGAGGTCGAGGACGGTCTCAACCTGCTGCAGGCCTGCGAGCTGGCAGGGGAGGAGATCCCGCGCTTCTGCTATCACGAGCGTCTTTCGATCGCCGGCAATTGCCGCATGTGTCTCGTCGAGGTGGTCGGCGCGCCCAAGCCCGTCGCCTCCTGCCACATGAGCGTCAACGATCTGCGCCCCGGCCGGGATGGCGCCTTGCCGATTGTGCGGACCGACAGCGCGCTCGTCAAGAAGGCGCGCGAAGGCGTGATGGAATTCCTGCTGATCAACCATCCGCTCGACTGTCCGATCTGCGATCAGGGCGGCGAATGCGATTTGCAGGATCAGGCCATGATGTATGGCGTCGACGGTTCCCGCTACTACGAGAACAAGCGCGCCGTCGAAGACAAGAATATCGGCCCGCTGATCAAGACGATAATGACGCGCTGCATCCATTGCACGCGCTGTGTCCGCTTCATGACCGAGGTTGCGGGCGTCTCCGAGCTCGGCGCCATCGGGCGCGGCGAGGACATGGAGATCACCACCTATCTGGAAAAGGGCATGACGTCGGAGCTGTCCGGCAATGTCATCGACCTTTGCCCCGTCGGCGCGCTGACTTCCAAGCCCTACGCCTTCAAGGCGCGGCCTTGGGAGCTACGCAAGACCGAGACGATCGACGTCATGGACGGCCTTGGCGCGAATATCCGCGTCGATGCGCGCGGGCGCGAAATCCTGCGCATCATGCCGCGCAATCATGACGACGTGAACGAGGAATGGATCTCGGACAAGTCGCGCTTCATCTGGGACGGGCTCAAGCGCGCGCGGCTCGACCGGCCCTATATCCGCCGCGAGGGCAAGCTGCATGAAGCGAGCTGGGCCGAGGCGTTCGAGGAAATTGCCCAGCGCGTGAAGGCCGCAGGCGGAAAGAAGATCGGCGCGATTGCGGGCGATCTGGCTCCGGTCGAGGACATGTACGCGCTGAAGTCGCTGTTCACCGCGCTGGGCTCGCCGCATCTGGAGTGCCGTCAGGACGGATCGCCGCTCGATCCGGCGAAAGGCCGCGCAAGCTATCTGTTCAATTCCACCATTGCCGGGCTCGAAGAGGCGGACGGCATCCTGCTGGTCGGCGTCAATCCGCGCCTCGAAGCCGCCGTGCTCAATGCGCGCATCCTCAAGGGCTATCGCAGCGGACGGCTCCAGGTCGGCGTCATCGGCGAGCGCGCCGATCTGACATACGATTATGACTATCTGGGCGCGGGTCCGCAGACGCTCAAGGACATCGCCGAAGGAAATCATCCCTTCGCGCAGGTTCTCGAAGAGTCGACGAACCCCATGATCATCATCGGACAGAGTGCGCTGGCGCGTCCGGACGGCGCTGGCATTCTGGCGCTCGCGGCCCAGGCGGCTGTCAAGCTAGGCGTGCTGCGCGAGGATGAAAACTGGAACGGCTTCAACATCCTGCATAACGCTGCGGGCCGCGTCGGCGGGCTCGATGTAGGCTTCGTGCCGCAGAAGGACGGGCTGGCCTTGGGCGCCATGCTTGAGGCGGCGCGCGATGGCGACATCGAAGTGCTCTACCTGCTCGGCGCGGATGAGTTCGACATGAGCCAGACGGGCGACGCCTTCGTCATCTATCAGGGCAGCCACGGCGATCGCGGCGCGCGTTTCGCTGACGTCATCCTGCCCGGCGCGACCTTTACGGAAAAGAACGGCACCTATGTAAACACCGAAGGCCGCGTGCAGTTCGCGCCGCGCGCCGTCTTCCCGCCGGGCGATGCGCGCGAGGACTGGACGATCATCCGCGCGCTGTCGGAAAAGCTGGATGCGAAGCTGCCATTCGACAGTCTCGCGGAACTGCGAGCCAAGCTTTATGCGGAGTATCCGCATTTCGCTGGCGGCAACGAGATTGCGCCGGGGAGGATTTCTGATATTGAGGCATTGGCCAAGGGCGAATCGAAATTCGAAGACAAGCCCTTCGAGCCGGCGGTCGAGGATTTCTATCTGACCAACCCGATCGCCCGGGCCTCCGCCATCATGAACGAGCAGTCGGCCCTTGTGCACGAGCAGGATCACGGAGCAACCGGAACCGATGGCTGAATTCTGGACCAATTACGGCTATCCGTTCTTCATCATCCTGGTGCAGAGCCTGGGACTGCTCGTCGCGTTGCTGCTTTTCATCGCCTATATCCTGCTGGCCGACCGCAAGATCTGGGCGGCCGTGCAGCTTCGGCGCGGACCTAACGTCGTCGGCGCTTACGGGCTCTTGCAAAGTTTCGCGGACTTCGCCAAATTCGTGCTGAAGGAGCCGGTCATCCCGGCGGGCGCGGACAAGTTCGTCTTTCTGCTCGCTCCTTTCGTGACGACCGTGCTCGCGCTCGCCGCATGGGCCGTCATCCCGATTAGCGATGGCTGGGTGATCGCCGACATCAATGTAGGTATTCTCTATATCTTCGCCATCTCCTCGCTCGGCGTTTACGGCGTGATCATGGGCGGCTGGGCGTCCAACTCGAAATATCCGTTTCTCGGCGCGCTGCGTTCGGCGGCGCAGATGGTGTCCTACGAAGTCTCCATCGGCTTTGTCATCATCACCGTCCTGCTTTGTGCCGGAACGCTCAATCTGAGCGGCATCGTCGAGGCGCAGAACACTTCTTATGGCGCGCTTGGCTGGTACTGGCTGCCGCTCTTCCCGATGTTCGTCATCTTCTTCATCTCGGCGCTGGCCGAGACGAACCGCCCGCCCTTCGATCTGCCCGAAGCGGAATCGGAGCTGGTTGCGGGCTTCATGGTGGAATATTCCTCCACGCCCTATCTGCTGTTCATGCTCGGCGAATATGTGGCGATCACCGCGATGTGCGCGCTGATGACCATTCTCTTCCTGGGCGGATGGCTGCCGCCGGTGGCGGTCGCGCCGTTCACCTGGGTGCCGGGCGTGATATGGTTCGTTCTGAAGCTGAGCTTCTGCTTCTTTCTTTTCGCGATGGTGAAAGCGATCGTCCCGCGCTACCGCTATGATCAGCTCATGCGTCTTGGCTGGAAAGTCTTCCTGCCGACCTCGCTGGGCATGGTGATCGTCGTTGCGGGCGTTCTGCAATATTTCGACCTCGCGCCGTAAAGGGAGCCATTCATGGCTGGAATTGCACAATCGCTCAAAGGGGCCATGCTCGCCGAGTTCTTCTCGGCCTTCTGGCTGGGCATGAAGTATTTCTTCAAGCCGAAAGCGACCGTGAACTATCCGTTCGAGAAAGGCCCGATCAGCCCGCGCTTTCGCGGCGAGCATGTCCTGCGCCGCTATCCCAATGGCGCCGAACGCTGCATCGCCTGCAAGCTGTGCGAGGCAATCTGCCCGGCGCAGGCCATCACCATCGAGGCCGGACCGCGCCGCAATGACGGCACGCGCCGCACGACGCGCTACGACATCGACATGGTGAAATGCATCTATTGCGGTTATTGCGAGGAAGCCTGCCCGGTCGATGCGGTCGTCGAGGGGCCGAATTTCGAATTCGCCACGGAAACGCGAGAAGAGCTGCTCTACGACAAGGAAAAGCTGCTCGCCAATGGCGACCGCTGGGAACGGCTGATCGCGAAAAATCTTGAACTGGATGCGCCCTACCGCTAACGCTTGGCTGGCGGCAAGGGGTGTCCCGAGGATCATCGAAGCGTTTGCGCTGGAGCCATGTTCCGTGCAGCACTTGTCACGGGGTCGGTGAACCGGCCTCGCGAATACGGAATAAACTTTAAGAAATGCGGTCTCACCCATGACCCTCGCCGGATTGTTCTTCTATCTTTTTGCCTTCGTGACCATCGCCTCCGGGATCATGGTGATCAGCGCGCGCAATCCGGTTCACGCCGTGTTGTTTCTGATCCTCGCCTTTTTCAACGCGGCTGGCCTCTTCATCCTTTTATCCGCCGAGTTCATCGCGATGATCCTCGTGATCGTCTATGTCGGCGCGGTCGCGGTGCTGTTTCTGTTCGTCGTCATGATGCTCGACGTTGATTTCGCCCAGCTGCGCGGCGGTTATGCGAAATATCTGCCCGTCGGCGGATTGATCGGCGGCATCCTGCTGGCCCAGCTTCTGCTTGTCATGAGCGCCTGGACATTTGCGCCGGCCGGCTCGCTCCAGATCTCCGAGCCCATCCCGACGGCGGGCGGCATAACCAACACCGAAGCCATCGGCCAGGTGCTCTACACTAAATATATCTACTTCTTCCAGATGGCAGGCATGGTGCTGCTGGTCGCGATGATCGGCGCCATCGTGCTGACGCTGCGTCACCGCGAGGGCGTCAAACGCCAGAACGTTGCCGAGCAGGTTGCGCGCGATCCGGCCAAGGCGATCGAAATCAAGCAGGTCGAGACCGGCCGCGGCATCGGCATGGGTTAGGGCGGGATCAGGCATGGAAATCGGACTGTCACATTACCTAACCGTCGGCGCGATCCTGTTCACCATCGGCGTTTTCGGCATCTTCCTGAACCGGAAGAACGTTATCGTGATCCTGATGTCGGTGGAGCTGATGCTGCTCGCCGTGAACATCAACTTCGTCGCGTTCTCGGCCTTCCTCGGCGATCTGATGGGCCAGATTTTCGTGCTGCTGATACTGACGGTCGCGGCGGCGGAAGCGGCCATCGGCCTTGCCATCGTCGTCGTCTATTACCGCAATCGCGGCTCCATCGCCGTCGATGACATCAATCTGATGAAAGGCTAGGGGAGCGGGCATGTATACGGCGATTGTCTTTCTCCCGCTGATCGGCGCGCTCATCGCGGGCTTTTTCGGGCGCTGGCTCGGCGACAAGGGCGCCTCAATCATCACCTGCGTGCTGATGGTCATCGCCGCGGTCTTTTCCTGGATCGCCTTCTATCAGGTCGGGCTTCAGGGGCAGGACATCCGCGTCCCGCTGCTGGAATGGGTGACATCCGGCGATCTGCAGGCCAACTGGTCGCTGCGCATCGACACGCTGACCGCCGTCATGCTCGTCGTCGTCAACACGGTGTCCGCGCTCGTTCACATCTACTCCCTCGGCTATATGGCGGACGATGACGGCCAACCGCGCTTCTTCGCCTATCTGTCGCTGTTTACCTTCGCCATGCTGATGCTGGTGACGGCGGACAATCTCCTGCAGCTCTTCTTCGGCTGGGAAGGCGTCGGTCTCGCCTCCTATCTGCTGATCGGTTTCTGGTATCACAAACCGTCCGCCAACGCCGCCGCGATCAAGGCGTTTGTGGTCAACCGCGTCGGCGATTTCGGTTTCGCGCTCGGCATCTTCGCCTGCTTCGCCGTCTTCGGGACCATCTCCTTCGACGCGATCTTCGCCTCCGCCCCTGACCAGGTCGGCACCTCGATCGAATTTCTCGGCTATCAGCTCGATACGCTGACTGTGATCTGCCTTCTGCTCTTTGTCGGCGCGATGGGCAAGTCCGCGCAATTCCTGCTGCACACCTGGTTGCCGGATGCGATGGAAGGCCCGACGCCGGTTTCCGCGCTGATCCATGCGGCGACGATGGTGACGGCCGGCGTGTTTCTGGTCGCGCGCATGTCCCCGCTGTTCGAACTGGCGCCGATCGCCTTGCAGGTCGTCATTGCCGTTGGCGCGATCACCGCCTTCTTCGCGGCAACGGTCGGCGTCGCGCAGAACGACATCAAGCGCGTCATTGCCTATTCGACCTGTTCGCAACTCGGCTACATGTTCGTCGCTCTCGGCGTCGGCGCCTATTCGGCGGGCATCTTCCACCTGTTCACGCACGCCTTCTTCAAGGCGCTGCTGTTCCTTGGCGCGGGCTCCGTCATCCACGCCATGCATCATGAGCAGGACATGCGCAACATGGGCGGGCTCAGGAAGTCGATCCCCATCACCTTCGCGATGATGGTCATCGGCACGCTGGCGCTCACCGGCTTCCCGCTCACGGCTGGCTATTACTCCAAGGACATGATCATCGAAGCGTCGCACGCCGCCCATGGCGAGGTCGCGCAATACGCCTTCATCGCTCTTGTCGCCGCCGCCTTCCTCACCAGCTTCTATAGCTGGCGGCTGATCTTCATGACCTTCTTCGGCAAGCCGCATCACGAGAAAGCCGCGGCTCACCATGATGCGGACACGCACAAGGCTGCCGCAGGAGATCATGGTCACGGCGCGCACACGGCGCGTGAATCGCCCTGGGTGATGCTGGCGCCGCTGTTCGTGCTCGCAGCCGGCGCGCTGGTGGCGGGCTATGCCGCCAAGGAGTATTTCGTCGGCGATGGTTACAGCGCATTCTGGCGGAGTTCGCTTTTCACCGGCCCCGAAAACAATATTCTGGAGCAGGCCCATCACAGTCCGGCCTGGGTGGTCTGGACGCCTGCCGTCATGATGGCGGGGGGCTTTGTCGTCGCCTATCTCTCCTATATCGTCGTTCCGGGAACGCCGGCCTGGGCCATGCGCACCTTCAAGCCGATCCACGCCTTCCTCTACAACAAATGGTATTTCGACGAGCTGTACGATTTTCTCTTGGTGCGCCCGTTCAAATGGCTCTCTCGTGTGCTCTGGAAGGACGGCGACGGACGGATCATCGACGGGCTTGGGCCCGACGGCATTTCCGCGCGGGTCATCGACATCACCAATCGCGTGGTCAAGCTCCAGACCGGCTTCGTCTATCACTATGCCTTCGTGATGCTGATCGGCATTGCGCTCATCACCAGCTACTTCGCCTATGTCTACTGGGCCGAATTCTGGAAAGGGTTCTGATCTCCCATGACCAGTTGGCCGATCCTTTCCACGATCATCTTCCTGCCGCTCGCCGGCGCGCTGTTCATCTTGCTGCTGCGCGGCGACGACGAGGCCGCCAAGCGCAATGCCCGCTACATCGCGCTGTGGACAACCATCGTCACATTCGCCGTCTCGCTGCTGCTCTGGCGCGATTTCGATCCGACCACGGCTGAATTCCAGTTCGTCGAGAAATATGACTGGATCGGCAGCACGATCAGCTATCATCTCGGCGTCGACGGCATTTCCATGCTGTTCGTCATCCTGACGACGTTCCTGATGCCGCTGTGCATTCTGGCGAGCTGGCGCTCCATCGAAACCCGCGTCCGCGAATACATGATGGCGTTCCTCGTGCTGGAAACGCTGATGATCGGCGTGTTCTGCGCGCTCGATCTGATCGTGTTCTACCTGTTCTTCGAGGGCGGGCTGATTCCGATGTTCCTGATCATCGGCGTCTGGGGCGGCAAGCGGCGCGTATATGCCAGCTTCAAATTCTTCCTCTATACGCTGCTCGGCTCGGTGCTGATGCTGCTCGCCATCATGGCGATGTATCTGGCCGCGGGCACGACCGACATCCCCACGCTGCTCGCCTATGATTTCCCCGCCGGAATGCAGTTCTGGCTCTGGATCGCCTTCTTTGCCTCCTTCGCGGTGAAAATGCCGATGTGGCCGCTCCACACCTGGCTCCCCGATGCCCATGTCGAAGCGCCGACGGCCGGCTCGGTCATCCTCGCGGCCGTGCTGCTGAAGATGGGCGGCTACGGCTTCCTGCGCTTCTCGATCCCGATGTTTCCGCTGGCTTCCGCCGACCTTGCGCCGCTCGTCTTCGCGCTGAGCGTCATCGCGATCATCTACACATCGCTGGTCGCCTTCGCGCAGGAAGACATCAAGAAGCTGATCGCCTATTCGTCGGTTGCGCACATGGGCTTCGTGACGATGGGCGTGTTCACGCTGACGACGCAAGGGGTGCAGGGCGGCATCTTCCAGATGCTCAGCCACGGCATCATTTCGGGCGCCCTGTTCCTTTGCGTCGGCGTCATCTACGACCGGATGCATACGCGCGAAATTGCCGCCTATGGCGGTCTGGCCAACCGGATGCCGATGTACGCCTTCGTCTTCATGGTGTTCACCATGGCCAATGTCGGCCTGCCGGGCACGTCAGGTTTTGTCGGCGAATTCCTCACGCTGGTGGGCGCGTTCAGGGTCAACACATGGGTGGCGCTGTTCGCGACGAGCGGCGTCGTGCTGTCGGCGGCTTACGCGCTCTGGCTTTACCGCCGCGTCATCTTCGGCAAAATCGACAAGCCGAACCTTGCCAATATTCTTGACCTGTCCCCGCGGGAAATCGCCATTCTCGCGCCGCTGGTCTTGCTGACGATCCTGTTCGGCGTCTATCCCAAGCCGGTCATGGACGTGACGGCCGTGTCCGTCGAAAAGCTGATCGCCGACTATAATGAGGATGTGCAGGCCGCACGCCAGCCGCAACTCGCCGCGACGGAGGACCGATAATGCCGTTGCCCGCTTTCGACAGCTTCGCGCCGGTATTTCCGGAAATGTTTCTGGCCTGCGCCGCCATGCTGCTGCTGATGTGGGGCGTGTTCACCGAGGAGAAGGACACGGACAGCGAACTCTCCGGCTGGCTTGGCGTCGTGTTGCTGGTGCTCACCGGCGCGATGGTCCTGGGGCAGGATGGCGGCACGCAGAAGCTGTTCGAAGGCGCGCTTGTCGTGGATGATTTCGCGCGCTTCATGAAGCTGCTCATCATCGGCGGCTCGGCCTTTGCGCTCATTCTTTCGTTCGACTATCTGCGCCGCGCCAGCATTCTCAAATTCGAATATCCCGTGCTGGTGCTGCTCTCCGTGCTCGGCATGATGCTGCTGGCTTCGGCGAACAACCTGATCTCGCTCTATCTGGCGCTGGAGCTGCAAAGCCTTGCGCTCTACGTGCTGGCCAGTTTCCGCCGCGACAGTGTGTTTTCCTCCGAAGCCGGACTGAAATATTTCGTGCTCGGCGCGCTGTCCTCCGGCTTGCTGCTTTATGGCTGCTCGCTGGTCTACGGCTTCACCGGCACGCTGAGCTTCGACGGCATCGCGCTTGCGCTTCAGACCAGCGGGCGCTCCATCGGCCTGATCTTCGGGCTCGTGTTCATCCTGACCGGCGTGGCCTTCAAGCTCTCCGCCGTACCGTTCCACATGTGGACGCCGGACGTCTATCAGGGCGCGCCGACGCCCGTGACGGCGTTCTTTGCCGCCGCGCCGAAGGTGGCGGCTTTCGCCATGCTGATCCGGCTCGTGCAGGACGCCTTTCCGGCCATCGAGGCGGACTGGAAGCAGATCGTCATCGCGATCTCGGTCGCCTCGATGGTGCTCGGCGCATTCGCCGCCATCGGCCAGACGAACATCAAGCGGCTGATGGCCTATTCCTCCATCGGCCATGTCGGCTATGCGCTGGTCGGGCTGGCCGCCGGTACCGAACAGGGCGTGCAGGGCGTGCTGATCTATATGGCGATCTATGTCGTCATGACGCTCGGCGCCTTCGCCTGCATTCTCGCCATGAGCCGCGAGGACGGCCATGTCGAGGACATCAGCGAACTGGCGGGACTGTTCAGGACGAAGCCGATGCTGGCCTTCCTGTTCGCCATGCTGCTCTTCTCGATGGCGGGCATCCCGCCGCTCGCGGGCTTCTTCGCCAAGTTCTACGTGTTCCTTGCAGCAATCGAGGCGGAGCTTTTCTGGCTCGCGGTGGTCGGCGTCGTGACCTCCGTCGTCAGCGCATTCTACTATCTGGCCATCATCGCGAAGATGTATTTTCAGGAACCGGCGGCCGAATTCGAGCCGATGACGGGCAAGCTGCGTTTCGTGCTCGGCGTGTCCGGAATTCTCACGCTGCTGATGTTCATCCCCATCAACTATCTGATCGTGGCCGCCAGCACGGCCGCCAGATCGCTGTTCCTCTGAGCGGCCCGTGATGGAGCGCAGCCGGATAAACCTGCCCAGCGGCTACCGGCTCGCCTCATACGATGCGGTTGGCTCGACCAATGCCGAAGCTCTGCGGCTGGCGGGGGCTGGCGAACCCGGCGCGCTCTGGGTCTGGGCCGCTCGTCAGGAGGCAGGCAAGGGCCGCTCGGGACGCGGCTGGTCCTCGCCGCCCGGCAATCTCTACGCCAGCCTGCTGATTCGTCCGCGAGTGCCGCTAACGATCGTGATGCAGCTTTCCCTGCTTGCTGGCGTGGCCGCACATGACGCGCTCGCCAAGCTGACCGGCGGCGCGCTCGATATTCGTCTCAAATGGCCGAACGACATCCTGCTCGGCAAGGCAAAGCTCGGCGGTATCCTGCTGGAAAGCGCCAATGGTGGAACGCCCGACGATCCCGCCGTGGTCATCGGCACCGGCCTCAATCTCGCGGATGCGCCGCGCGATCTCGGCCGCGCCGTCGCCTCGCTCGCCGCCCACGGCCACTGCGTGAGCGCGGAAGCCGCGCTTGAGGCGCTCGCACACACAACCGCCGAATGGCTCTCCCGCTGGCGGAGCGGTGAGGCGTTCGACCTCATCCGCGCCGCCTGGGCCGATCGCGCGCAGCCCATCGGCCAGCCGCTTTCGGTCCATCTCGGCTCGGACCGGCTGAGCGGCTCATTCCTCGGCATCGACGAAACGGGCGCGCTGCGGCTGTCGCTCGCCAATGGCGAAGAGCGCCGGATAACGGCCGGTGATGTCTCAATCGGCGCAGGAGCTTGACGATGGCACACCGCAACGATGAAAACGAGTTCGTGTTCCTGCCGCTCGGCGGGGTCGGCGAAATCGGCATGAATGTCTATCTCTACGGGCTCGGGCCGGCGCGACGCCGCAAGTGGCTGCTCGTCGATCTCGGCGTCACTTTTCCCGATGACCGCGAGGCCGGCGTTGATCTCGTTTTCCCGGACCTGCGTTTCATCGAGGAGGAACGCGCCAATCTCGCCGGTATTCTTCTCACCCATGCGCATGAGGACCATTACGGGGCGGTTGCGGAAATGTGGCCGCGCCTGACCTGTCCGGTTTACGGCACACGATTCACGCTGGCCATGCTGAAGGAAAAGCTGGACGAAACGCCGTGGCGCAAGGATGTGCCGCTGCATGAGATCCCGCATGGCGGGCGCGTCAATATCGGACCGTTCGATGTCGAGCTGATCAACATGGCGCATTCGATCCCCGACACCAGCGCCGTCGCGATCCGGACCGAACTCGGCACGGTCCTGCATTCGGCCGACTGGAAACTGGACGAAAATCCGGGCGTAGGGCTTGCAACCGACGTTGAAAAGCTGCGCCGTCTCGGCGATGAGGGCGTCGATGTGCTGGTTTGCGATAGCACCAATATTCTCGGCAAGGGCGTCACCGCCTCGGAAAAAGAGGTCCATGCCTCGTTGACGCAGATCATCAAGCGGGCCCGCGGGCGGGTCGCGATCACGAGCTTTGCCTCCAGCGTCGGGCGCTTGCTGAACGTTGCCCGTGCCGCCGATGCCGCGGACCGCCATCTCGTGCTGGTCGGCCGTTCCATGCACCGCATCGTGGATCTGGCGAAGGAAAACGGTCTGTGGCCGGAGAATCTGAAGACGCTCGGTGAGCAGGATTTCCACCATCTCCCGGTGGAAAGCGTCGTCGCGCTGGTGACGGGCAGTCAGGGCGAAACGCGCGCCGCTCTCGCACGGATTGCCGAAGAGCAGCATCCGAATGTGAAGCTGCGCCACGGTGATATGGTGATCTTTTCCGCGCGCGCCATTCCGGGCAATGAATCCGCGATCATCCGCATCCAGAACAAGCTTGCCGATCTCGGCGTGGATATCATGACCGAATGGGCCGATGGGCCGATCCATACGTCCGGCCATCCGAGGCAGGGGGAGGTCAAGCAGCTCTATGAATGGGTGCGGCCGAAGACGCTCATTCCCATGCATGGCGAGCCGCGCCATCTGGAAACGCACGTAGCATTCGCACGCGAACATGGCATCGAGGCGTTGTCCAAGGTGCGCAACGGCTCGATCGTCAAGCTGCTGCCCGGCGAAGCCGGAATCATAGACGATGCGCCGGTCGGGCGGATTTATCGCGATGGCGATCTGCTCATCCCCGATGGCGACGATTGTGTGCGGGAGCGGCGCAAATCCAGCTTTGTCGGCAGCGCGACGGTATCTGTCGTCATCTCGCGGGGAGGCGAAATCGTCGTCGATCCCACGGCGGCGCTGGTGGGAATTCCCAAGGTTGCCGCGAATGGCGAAACATTCCATGAAATCGCCGAAAAGGCGGCAATCGGCGCTATCGAGGGCATTCCGCGCGCGCGCCGCAAGAGTGCCGAACTGGTCGGCGAGGCCGTCCGCAAGGCCGTGCGCGCCGCCATCAATGCCGCCTGGGGCAAGAAGCCCATATGCAATGTGCTGGTTTCCGTTGTTAAATAGGTCTCAAAAGCGCTGCGGTGCTTCGGCTTTGTCGAAATCCCCACGAAGGCGGGGATCTTGCAGCTAGGGATCCCCGCCTTCGTGGGGATTTCGCAGAGAGAAATGTCAGCTCCGAAAGGAGGCCGGTTTGATCGGACGCCTGAACCATGTCGCTATCGCCGTGCCGGATTTGCGGCTTGCCGCGGAAACCTACAGATCGATGCTCGGCGCGACGCTGTCAGAGGCGGCACCGCAACCTGATCATGGCGTGACGACGATCTTCGTCGAGTTGCCCAATACCAAGATCGAGCTGCTCGAGCCGCTTGGCGAGGATTCGCCGATCGCGAAATTTCTGGAACGCAATCCGTCTGGCGGCATTCATCACATCTGTTACGAGGTGGACGACATCCACGCGGCAGCCAGGCGGCTCGTCGAGCAGGGCGCGCGCATCCTCGGCGATGGCGAGCCGAAGATCGGGGCGCACGGCAAGCCCGTTCTGTTCCTGCATCCGAAGGATTTTTGCGGCACGCTGACAGAGCTTGAGCAGGCGTAACTGCGGAGGGAATCTCATGAGCCTGCCAATATCATTCGGCATCTATTTCATCTGCTGGTGGTTGGCCTTCTTCATCATGCTGCCGATTGGCGTGCGCACGCATTCCGACGCCGATTCCGTCGAGCCCGGAACCGCGGACAGTGCGCCGATCGCGGCCAATCTGTGGCTCAAGGCGCTGGGCGCCACGGTGCTGAGCGCGGTCATCTTCGCTGTGGTGTATGTGGTGGTTGAATACCGGCTGATCCCGCTCGACAAGGTGCCGATGTCACTCTGACGCCCGGATTGGCGCACGCTGATCCTCCCGTGGCAACCGGGTAGGGAGCCGATGAACGGCGGTGTCGCGGTTCTTTTGCGCGGATTGAGAATGGTTTCAGACGATCCTCCCGGCAGACACCGCCGCGCATTTACGCTGATGGCATTGCTGCGCGCTCCTCTTGCCCGTCAGGCCCGCCGGTTTCTTTATGCCGACGGCTTACCCCATATGGACTTCGTCGCACCCGAAGGCGAACCGGCGCTCGTGCCATCGGATTCGATTTCCTGGCGGGTCTTCAAGAACCCCGTAACGTTGTTCATCGGCGGGATAGCAGCCGTGGTGCTCGAACTGGCCGAGCCGCGCGTGCGCAGCGGCGTCTGGAACCACACGACATTCCGGACCGATCCGGTGCGCCGGCTGCGGCGCACGGCGCTGGCGGCGATGATGACCGTTTACGGCGCGCGCAGCCGGGCGGAAGCCATGATCGCCGGTGTCCGCCGGATGCACGAGCGCGTCAGCGGCGTCACGCCGGAGGGCGCACCTTATCGCGCCACGGACCCGGAGTTGCTCGACTGGGTTCACGCGACCGCGTCCTTCGGCTTTCTCGAAGCTTATCGCGCTTACGCGCGGCCGCTGGAAGACGGGGCCGCCGCACGCTATTATGCGGAAGGACGGGCGGCGGCGGAGCTTTATGGGGCGACTGGCGCGCCCGCCTCGGAAACGGAACTGGAGGCGTTGTTTGCCCGCATGGCCCCGACGCTGGAGACCTCGCCGATCATATTCGAGTTTCTGCGGATCATGCGCCGCGCGGCCGTCCTGCCAACAGGGGCAAGACCTGCTCAGGGAATGCTGATCCGCGCCGGGATTGAAACGCTTCCCGCCTGGGTGCGCGAATGCCTTGGGCTGGAGGCTGGCTGGCGTCTTGCCGTATGGGAGCGTAAATTGGTGACGGCTGCGGCGCGTCTTGCCGACCGGATGCCGCTGGAGGGGACACCGCCCTTGGACGCCTGCCGTCGCCTCGGGCTTGCCGAAGATTATCTGTTCGCGGATCGCAATCACGGAGCATATCGTCATGGCTGACATCATCCCTGCGGACACGCCGCGATGAGCCCTCCGGTCTTCGGCATCACCGGCTGGAAGAATTCCGGCAAGACGACGCTGACCGCGCGTCTCATCGCCGAGTTCACGGCGCGCGGCTTCAAGGTTGCAGCCGTCAAACATGCTCATCACGGTTTCGACGTCGATCAGCCGGGACGCGATTCGCACAAGTTCAGGGAAGCGGGCGCACAGGAAGTCGCCATCGGTTCGGCCAAGCGCGTCGCCATCATGCGGGAGTTGCGCGAGGAGGACGAACCGGAACTGGACGACATCGTTGCGCGGCTCGACGGCCCGGATCTGGTGCTGGTGGAAGGCTACAAGAGAAACGGACACGCGAAGATTGAGGTGCGCCGTCGTGAGTCGATCCAGCACGATCCCCTCGCCGGACGGATCGGGGGCGTCGTGGCGGTGGCGAGCGATCATGATACGGATAGCGGCGGACTGCCGCTTTTTGCGCTCGACGACATCGCCGCGATGGCCGATTTCATCGCCAGCCATCTGGGCTTGCGGGAGACGAAATGACCGCATGATGGGTGTCGCGCCTTCAATCCATCTTCCAACTCAGCCGCTCACCAATGTTTGAGCCGCACGTGAAGCAAATCGGGGCAAAGTTCCGAAGAAAGCCGGATGCGGCCCCGACGATGGAGACATTTCGAATGCGCGCAGCTTTTTCATTCGCTCTTGCAGTCCTGGCGGCATCGCCGGCCGGAGCCTGCGGGGTGAAGACCGACTGTCAGCTCGGCGAGCGCAGCTACCGCCTTCACATGCCCGAGCGCAAAAATTCCGATCCGGTTGGCGCCATCATCTTCGCGCATGGCTACAAGGGCAGCGCCGCGGGCACGATGAGCGACAAATCGCTTCTGATGCTTGCCGACGAGCTTGGCGTGGCGCTCGTTGCCGCGCGCTCCACCGATCAGGACTGGCAGCTTCCCGGCCGTCCGCGTCAGACCGGCAATACGGGCGAGATCGAGTTCGCTTATTTCCGCCGTCTCATCGAGGAACTGAAGACGCGCCACGGCATCGATCCCGGCAAGCTGCTGCTGACCGGCTTTTCCGCCGGCGGGATGCTGATCTGGAATCTGGCCTGCAATATGGGCGGCAGTTTTGCCGGTCTTGCGCCTGTTGCCGGGACGTTCTGGGCGCCCATGCCGGAGAGTTGCAAAACGCCGCCGGCCAATCTCATCCATTATCACGGCACGGCGGACAAGATGGTGCCGCTTGCCGGACGCGCCATCGCCGACACGAAACAGGGCGACGTGTCCGACGCTCTGGCGTTGGCGATCAAGGGCGGCGGTTTCGGCGCGCCTGAGCCTGTTGAGGCAGTGGGGCTGGAATGTCAGCGCCGGACCAATCCGGACGGCAAAATTCTGGAATTCTGCACACATGGCGGCGGTCACAGTTACAAAGCGGACTACATCCGCCGCGCCTGGCGTGTTCTCGGCATTGCCAGCCGCTGACGATTGATTGCCCCACTGGGGCACTGACAAGCCTTGCAAGCCCGCATATCTCCGCTAGACTCCAGATTGAACCAAGGGGTGAAAAGGCTCGGGGACGACGAGCCTTAAAGGGAGATGTAAATGAAAGCGGTGCTCAGCAAAGTGCCTGGCGGAACGGAAACGCTGGTTCTTGAAGACATTGCCGATCCGGCGCCGGGCGCGGGCGAAGTCGTTCTCGACATCAGGGCCTGCGGCGTCAACTATCCGGACAGCCTCATCATTCGCGACATGTACCAGTTCAAACCGGAACGCCCGTTTTCGCCGGGCGGCGAGGTGAGCGGCATCGTCTCGGCGGTCGGCGACGGGGTGACGGCGTTGAAGGAAGGCGACCGGGTGATCGGATCTGTCGGCTGGGGCGGAATGGCGGAGAAGGTCAAGGTCGACGCAAGGCGCTGCATACCGATCCCCGAGACGATGCCATTCGATCATGCCGCCGCCTTCATCATGACCTATGGCACCTCTTATTATGGACTGAAGCAGCGCGGTCAATTGGCTGGCGGCGAGACGCTGCTGGTGCTTGGCGCGGCTGGCGGCGTCGGTCTGGCGGCGGTCGAGCTCGGCAAGATCATGGGCGCGCGTGTGATCGCGGCGGTGTCGTCGGAGGACAAGCTGGCGCTGGCGAAAGCGCATGGAGCGGATGACGGCGTGATCTATCCCTCCGGTCCGTTCGACAAGGATGGCGAGAAAGCGCTGCGGGATCTTTTCAAGACCGCCTGCGGGGAGAGTGGCGCGAATGTGATCTACGATCCCGTCGGCGGCGCTTACACGGAGGCGTCCTTGCGCGTGGTAGCGTGGGAAGGCCGTTTGCTCGTCATTGGTTTCCCGGCCGGTATTCCGAAATTGCCGCTCAATCTGACGTTGCTGAAATCCTGTCAGATCGTCGGGGTGTTCTGGGGCGAGTGGGTCCGCCGCTTTCCTCAGGAAAACGCGGAAAATGTCCGTGAACTGCTGACCTTCTACACCCAGGGCAAGATCAAGCCGACCGTGTCCGAAACCTTCCCGCTGGAGCGCGCGGGCGAGGCGATCGACTGGCTCGCCGGGCGCAAGGCGATGGGCAAGGTCGTCGTGACGATGACGTGACAGAGGCAAGCCGGAAAGGTTTCGTGACCGAAAATCTCACCAATATCGGCGTCATATCCGACACGCACGGGCTTTTGCGGCCGCAAGCCGCCAAAGCCCTGCGCGGGTCGGAACTGATCCTTCATGCTGGCGATGTTGGGGAGCCGGAAATCCTGGCCGAGTTGCGGGAGATCGCGCCCGTCATGGCGGTTCGCGGCAATGTCGATTACGGAGGCTGGGCGAACAAGTTGCCGATGACCGAGGATCTGACCGTTGGCGCTTCCCGCGTGCATATGCTCCATATTCTGGCGGATCTCGCCGTCGATCCTGCCGCGGCGGGCATCGGCATGGTGATCTACGGTCACAGCCACAAGCCGGAAATCGCCTTGCGGAACGGCGTGACCTATTTCAATCCAGGTAGCGCGGGACCGCGCCGCTTTAAGCTGCCGATCACGCTGGGCCGCATCCGTGTCGTCGAGGGTAGGCTGGAGCCGGAACTTGTCGAACTCGAACCATAAAAGCTCCGCATATCAAACTGATGCGCGGATGGCACAGACCGCGCATCCACCAAGGAATTTTTCGCAACTTTAAGTTGTGATTCGTGGCGACTCCGGGCAGTTTGCGTGTTGATGGCAAACCAACCCCGGAGGCATCGCTTGCGCATTCCCGTTTTTCGCGCCCTGGCTGCATTTGCGGTTCTCTGCGCAACTGCCGCCAGCCTGTCCGCGCAGCAGAGTGCCGGTCGCTTTCAAGGCGCATCCGTGGATGAGAGCGCCAAAAAGCTCGATGTCGGCGCTCCGAAGCAGGACCTGTCCGCCCTTGGTCACGTGCTGGCGCCCGGCATCCTGTTTTCTCCGACGATTACTATGGAAGCCGGCTTCAACTCCAATCCGGATGAATTTTTCTCGGGCGCTGAAGGCTCGCCCTACGGGCTGACCAACTCCACGAATGTCATCGGCTTCCTCGGCGATCAGGGCGCCACGACACTGACCCTGCGCACGACCTTCCTGCAATATAGCGGCGACATCATCGACAATCGCCGCTGGGATGCCGGTGCGGCGCTGGACAATGCCTATACGCTGGCGCCCGGCACGCTGGCGACTTTCGGCATCTATTATCTGCGCGATGAACTGTCTCTCGTGGCGAGCGACAATAGCGGCGCTTACGGCCAGCTTGCCTTCCGCGAGGACGGCTTCGAGACCTTCGTTCGTCTGAAGACCGACCAGATCGACTATCTCGGCTCGGTCGCCAACGCCTCGCTTACGCCGACACAACTCCTTCTGATTCAGCCGTCACAGTTCAATTTCCACCGGATCGAGGGGGCGTCCGGTTTCATCTTCGGTCCGCAGGCGCGGATCGGCTTTTACGGTGAGCTTGGCGGCGCCAACCTCGATTATTACGATCAGGCCGTGGAAAACATTCTGGACCGGGACGCGACGGAGATCTGGGGCATCACCGGAATGCGATTCAACCTGCATCCGACCCTGACATTCGATGCCGGCTGGCGGCTCAATGTCCGGCAGGTCGAGGATAAATCCGTCGACAATCAGACAACGAGCTTTTTCGATGGCAGCCTGACCTGGACGCCCATGCCGACATTCAGCCTGAGAGCGGAGATCGACCGCACCTTCGCTGAACCGGCCAGCACCTTCGCAATCATGACCGACAAGATCCATTACGGCATGTCGGCAGCCTACCAGTTACGGCCCGATCTGCAGATCGGCGGGGCGCTCAGACACGATCAGAAAGAACAGATCGGCGATATTTACGATTATCACGAAACGGAGGTTTCGCTCTCGCTCAGCTATCAGTGGAACGAGAAGACGATGATTTATGGGCTGGCCCTGCATGAGTTGGTCGAGGAACAAACGACCGGGCAGAGCTCGGAGAAGTTCCAGATCGGCGCCGGAACGCGGATGAAGTTCTAGCAGCCTGACCAGCGCGGGCGCCGCCCGAACGCAAGACAGGGCACGAAGGTTTAGTTCGCACCCTGTCTTCCCCTCATACCGGTCTCGCAACCGGCAAAGGTCTGGTGTCCGGGCGAGAGCCCCGGGAAAACCTCCGCGTCAAGAACGTTCCTGACCAGAAGAAGTTCTTGAATGAGCCGTGGGGCTCGATTTCCCCGGCAAGCTGCCCTGCAGTGGCAATCTTGCGTCAGTAGCGGCCGGCTGCCGACTTCGCGATGCCGGACGCATTTGTCGAAGTGCCGCCCGGACCAGCAGAAGCGCCCGTGTTGGCCATGCCCTTGAAAATGTAGTATTTGCCATCGTTCGTGCGGACCTTCACGAAGCTTGCCGTGAAGCCGTGCGCGCTTGCCGCTCCATTCGTGGCATGTGCGCCGCTGCGCTGGATGCTGCGCTTCCAGCTTGTTGCTCCGGCGTCGGTCTTGATATTCGTTGCGCTGGAGCCATAGCCGAAGGCTGACTCCCCGGCGGCTCCGGTCTTGACTTCAGCACCGGCAATCTCCCTATGCTCCACGCGGAAATTGCCGTCTTGATAGCGATCGCTGTAAGCAAGGATCGCGTTCGCTTCCTGGGACATGATTGGCGAACCACCTCCTGAACCGCCGCCATAGCCGCCTGCAACAGCAGCGCTGGTGAGAAGGCTGAGGCTTAATGCGCATCCGATAGCGCGCTTCGTTAAGGCGTAAGGCATGGTTCGGCCTCCTTTGCTGAGGTCGTCGATAAATGTGATCAGATGAGAGGAGGTCTCCAGCGCCATCCGACCGGCGCTGGAGTTAGCGGATATTGTGTCTATCAGCGTCTGTTGCTGGAGAAAGCGGTAGAAACTGCAGACTGGTCTATGGAGCCGACGCTGTGATGGCTGTTGATCCGGCCGACCTGAATGCTGACATTCTTGGAAACGGAATTGGCTGTCTGGAGGCCTTTGCAGCCGCAATTGGCCTTGTTGATCGATTCCGCGCCGGCGCCGGTGACCTGCTTGACACTGCCCGTGCTGTGATAGGCGCTGATGGAGCCGACCTGAAGAGCAAGGTTCAATGCCGACGAGTTGGCCATCTGCGGGGAAGAAGGAGACTGGTGTGACCAGCCGCCAGCGAATGCAGGTGCAGTTGCGACGATGAGAGCGGAAGCTGCGATAATAATGCGTTTCATAACAGTTACTCCGTACTAGAACCTGAGGGGTTGTTTTGCAGTCGCCGTGTTAGCGAACTGGTAATGAATTTACATCCGAGTAACTGTTTCGTCGAATGCTCACTTAATAAATAGTAAATTTACCATGTTCCCGGTAGAAACTTACGGCTGATATCCAATTTTTTGCGTATGTACATGATATCTACTATAGATGGTGTGCTTGTAACGTAATTTTAATTTGAATTAAATGCAGCACATGCCCGCAGAGGCAGCAAATCCGGCGAAAATCTATCGCGGGTCGATGCCGCTCAACAAAAAAGCCGGATTGAATCCGGCTTTCTGGTCATGAAGCTTTAACCGTGGGGAGTGGCTGGCTTATTGCAGCGGGACGCTGATCCGCGCGCCGACGGTGAAGGTTATCGCCGAACCTTCGCCCAAAGCCGTTCCGTTCTGGGTGCCGACGATATCGAACGGCACGCCACCATTCAGGTCGGTATCGTTGTAAAGCACTTTGGGCACATAGGAGATCCATTCCGCTTCGCCGAAAAGGGCAAACGTGGCCGAGCCGAAATCTCTTTCCAGCGCGAGATTGAGCGCGCCAATGAAAGCCGGAGCGCTGTCGCTCAATTCGACCGAGGCCGCGACCGGACTGTCGTCGCCCAGCGAGGCGGTCGCCGTGTAGGCGCCGCTGTAATCGGTGCTCGCGTAGTACAGGCCGGTTTCGCCGGAAAGCTTGAGCCTGACGCCGCCGGCGAGCGGATTGAAGGTCGTGAAGCCGAAATAGCCGCCATAATAGGACGTATCAAGATCATCGTCGAGCGTTACCGGATCAAGCGTCGGTCCGCGATCCTCGCTGAAGAGATAGGTGTCCTGATTGAAGCCGCGGATTGCAACGCCCGCGCGCCATTGAAACGGAGAAGGCGCGGCGGGAGCCGGTTCGTCCTTGAGGCTGGCGACCGGGGCAGCGGAGAAGCGATTGAGGTTCAGCTCCAGCGCCGCGCCCCAATGCACGACGCTCCGGCTCACATCGGTCAGCCAGTCGGAGAAGAAGCCGCCCGAGGCGTCCGCACCGCCTGTGCCGCCGCCTGAAGGGTCCGGTCCGCCGGGCGCGCCAATTGCGCCGCTGGGATCCGGATCGACGAGAGGGAAGAAGACGCAGTCCGTATCCGCGGTGAAGACGCAGCGGGTCTGCTGATCATCCTCATAGCGGCTGTAAAATCCCTTCACGGCAAATGACGCCAGCCAGTCGCCGCGCCGATGCGCACCCAGCCCGGCGAGTTCGCCTGTCAGCTTGTAGCCGTTCAATTCGCCATCCTGATTGCTCTGGTGATCCAGAACCTCCGTAACGAAAAAATCGGTGATCGCCTGAAATTCGATATCATCGACATGAAGATGGGAGTAGCCGATGCCGACGGTGAAAAGGGGAGACACATACGGCTCCTGTGCGCCCGCAGCCGTTGCGGAGAGAACCGGTAGCGCACCGGATAGCACGATTGCTGCGGTCCGGCGGCGGGAGCGAGCGAATAGCATGATCGACCTTTGCAAAGCGGCGGGAATCCTGAGACGTCAAATCCGCCGTGATACTAAGGTGATTCTAGATTTGCGCACAACTTAAGGTTGAGGTCGAGCCAGGGAAATCCATAGGGTGTTCAAGGGGCCTCGCGCGCCTTGCCCGGCGCTGGAGCAACTTCGCGCGGCGAGCAGAAGCGCCGACGCTGGTCTACGGTGCTTCCACGGCGATGATACCGGCCTCTTCCGCCGCGGCGATGTATTTGGCGGCAAGGTTATTCACGAAGCTTGCGCTTTCCTCGTATGGAATGTTGACCAGCGCAAAACCGCTCGCGAGCATGCGGGTCTGAAAATCGGGATCGGCATTGATCTGCCCGATCATGTCGGAAAGATTCTGCCTCACCGACTCGGGCGTGGCGGCGGGAACGGCAATCCCGCGATAGGCGCCGGACACAAGATCGATGCCCAGTTCCCTGAAGGTCGGCGTGTCGGGATAGTTCGGATGCCGCTCCTCGGTCGCAACGGCCAGAAGACGCAGCTTGTCGCCGAATTCCACTGCGCTTGTGGTGTATCCCCAGGCGGCGTTGACTTGCTCCCCGATAAGTGCGGTCAGCGATGCGCCCGAGCCCTTGAACGGCACATAGCTGGTTTCAATTCCGGTCAGCTTGTTGAATCGCACCTGGGCAAGATGATTGGCCGAGGCACGGCCGCTGCCCGAGAATGACAGTTTTCCCGCATTCTTGCTGGCATAGTCGATCAGATCCTGGAGGGTCTTGAACTGGCTGTCGGCTTTTACGACGATGGCGTCCGGCGTGAAATGGAACCAGTAGATCGTGGTCAGGTCTTCCGTCTTGTATTCGACGTTTCGGCCCAAGGGCTGGAGCACGATATGAGGCAGATTAACGCCCATGATCGTGTAACCGTCTGCGGGAAGCTCGTTCAGCTTCGACCAACTCGTCGCGCCGCCGCGCCCCGGCATGTAGGAAATGTTCAGATCCTCGGCGAATTTTTCCTTGAAGAATGGCTGCTGGAGCCGTGCCGTGATATCGGATTCACCGCCCGGACTGAACGGTATGATGTATTCGATCGGCTTGACGGGATAAGCGGCGAGAGAGCCGGTCAGGCCAAGCAGCATTGCGGCGGCAAGACATGCAAGACATGCGCGGCGATAGGGCGACATTGGCGTCTCCTATTTCCAAAGACCATCGGCATGCCGCCGCCCCTGGTAGATCGAACGAAAGCGCGTTGATCCCGGCTTTTTCGGCAAGAAATGCCGCAACGCGAATCGCGCTAGGAGCAGCTCGACGCTGCCGACGACTGACCCGGTTCGGGTTGCGGTCGATTCGACGAAAAAGCTTCAGGCGGGAGTCGTGCCGTTCCAGCGGAGCGGGTGGGCGGCTCTGCCTATTGTGACAGCGCTCATCTTCCCGGAAGCAGCGCTGACCTCATTGCGTTTCACTCTAAGTGCTAGCACAGGACGCATGCACAAGGAATGAATAAAGCCGGACAAATCTTTTCGATGTGCACGCGACGCCGAATAGAGCGAAGCCCGGATACCCCCGTGGCAGCCACAACCCGGATGCGGGCCTGCTCGCGAGCAGGTCGTGCGCTGTCTACGCCATTTCCTGCGGCCGCATATCCCCCGGATCGATCCCGGCGACGACATTGGGCGCTTTCATGGCGTCGCGGCGGAACGGCTCGCCCAGTTCCTGATTGAGCACGGCTTCGATGAAGGTCGTCACATTGCCGTTCATCTGTTCCTCGATGGCCGTATTCAGCGCCTCGGTCAGCTCCTGCATCGTCGTCGCCTGCACGCCCTTCACGCCGCAGCCTTGTGCGACCTTGGCGTATTCGACGCCCAGATTGAGTTCGGTGCCGACGAAATTGTCCGAGTACCACAGTGTCGTATTGCGCTTTTCCGCGCCCCATTGATAGTTGCGGAATATCACCATGGTGATGCCCGGCCAGTCATTGCGCCCGCAAGCGGTCATCTCGTTCATGGAGATGCCGAACGCGCCGTCGCCCGCAAAGCCGACGCAGGGCACGTCGGGCCGGCCGATCTTGGCGCCAAGGATGGCGGGAAAGCCATAGCCGCACGGACCGAACAGGCCGGGGGAGAGATATTTGCGCCCCTCCTCGAAGGTCGGGTAGGCATTGCCGATGGCGCAATTGTTGCCGATGTCGGTGGAGATGATCGCCTCATGCGGCAGGGCGGCCTGAATGGCGCGCCAGGCCTGACGAGGCGACATGCGCTCCGGCTCGCGGGTCCGGGCGCGCTCGTTCCAGTTCGTGCCCGGATCGTCGTCTTCGTGGTCCATCGAGGACAGGGTTTGGAGCCAGGCCGATTTCGTCTGATGGATGAGGCCCTTGCGTTCCTCGCGTCCCGCATCGCCGGCCGAGGGCGAAAGCTGCGCCAGGATGCCCTCGGCCACTTTCCTCGCATCGCCGCAAATGCCGACCGTGACTTTCTTCGTCAGGCCAATGCGGTCGGGATTGATGTCCACCTGAATGATTTTCGCGTCTTTCGGCCAGTAGTCGATGCCGTAGCCGGGCAGCGTCGAGAACGGGTTGAGCCGCGTGCCGAGCGCGAGAACCACGTCGGCTTTCGCGATCAACTCCATCGCCGCCTTGGAGCCGTTATAGCCAAGCGGCCCGCAGCTCAAGGGATGGGAGCCGGGGAAAGCGTCATTATGCTGATAGCCGCAACAGACCGGCGCATCGAGCTTTTCGGCGAGTTGGCGGCTGGCGTCGATTGCGCCGCCGATGACGACGCCCGCGCCGTTCAGGATCACCGGGAACTTCGCCTCCGACAGCAGCTTGGCCGCCTCCGCGATTGCCTCTTCGCCGCCCGACGGTCGCTCAAGCCTGATGCGCTGCGGTAGCTCGATGTCGATCACCTGCGTCCAGTAATCGCGCGGGACGTTGATCTGCGCCGGAGCGCTGCCGCGCCAGGCCTGCTCGATCACGCGGTTCAGGACTTCCGCGATGCGAGAAGGGTCGCGCACCTCTTCCTGATAGCAGACGCAATCCTCGAACAGCGCCATTTGCGGCATTTCCTGAAAACCGCCCTGACCGATGGTCTTGTTCGCGGCTTGCGGCGTTACCAGTAGCAGCGGCGTATGGTTCCAGTAGGCCGTCTTGACTGGCGTCACCATGTTCGTGATGCCGGGGCCGTTCTGAGCGATCATCATCGACATCTTGCCGCTGGCGCGCGTATAGCCGTCGGCCATCATGCCAGCGTTGCACTCATGCGCGCAGTCCCAGAAGGTGATGCCCGCCTTCGGAAAAAGGTCCGAAATCGGCATCATGGCCGAGCCGATAATGCCGAAGGAATGCTCGATGCCGTGCATCTGGAGGACTTTGACGAAAGCTTCTTCCGTGGTCATTCGCATGGGGTATTCCCTTTCCGGTATGCTCGTGGAACAGGCGGTCCGGAAACCGTCCTCGCGCCGATCAAACAGGCTTTGCTTGCTCTGGATCAGGATCAACTCTTAACGAAACGATCCCCATCTGTATCTGTTTGTTTTAAGCTCGATTTTTCCGAAAAATGGTGTCCATTTTATCGGATCTCGCTCTCTAGCTATCGCTTATGCGTGCCGCTTTCAATCAGCTTGTATGCAAACCGTCCTTGATAAGCTGCGGAATCTGGCTCGGTACATCCGCAACGGCAACCCCGGCCTCTTCCAGCGCCTTCCTCTTGGATGCGTAGTCGCCCTTGCCGCCCGCGACGATCGCGCCGGCATGGCCCATCTTCTTGCCCGGCGGCGACTGACGCCCGGCGATGAAGGCGACGACCGGCTTTTTCATGGTCTGGGCGTAGTCCGCCGCCTGCTCCTCGGCATTGCCGCCGATCTCGCCGCAGATCACCACACCGTCCGTGCCCGCATCCTCATCGAGAAAGCGCAGCGCGTCGGCCGTTGTCGTGCCGATCATCGGGTCGCCGCCGACACCGTAGAACACCGACTGGCCAAGTCCGGCCTGAACCAGATTGAGGCTGATCAGCGTGCCGAGACTGCCGGACCGCGAAATCACGCCGATGCGGCCGGGCTGAAACACGCGCTCGTTGAAGGCCGGCATGATGCCGATGAAGCACTCGCCGACCGTCACGAGCCCGGCCGTATTCGGACCGACGATCCGCGTGCCGTTCGCCTTCGCCGCGACATGCATCTCCATGACGTCATGCGCTGGGATATGTTCGGTCAGGCAGACCAGCAATTTCGCGCCCGCCTCGCAGGCGTCGATCGCGGCGTCCTTAGCCATCATGGGCGGGATGAACATGCAGGCGATCTCGAAAGGCGTGGCTTGCGCCGCTTCGCGCGCACTGGCGTAGACTGGCAGCCCGAGATGCTCCGTGCCCGCCTTGCGCGGATTGACGCCGCCGATGACCGTGGAGCCATATTTCTGCATGGCCTCGGTCCAGAAGGTGCCCTGCTTGCCGGTGATGCCCTGAATAAGGATCTTGTCGCTTTTGCGCGGTATCATGCCGTGGCCCTCTCATTTGCGGCGGCGACCGCGGCTTTCACCGCATCGTCCATCAGATCGTAAGGCTCGATGCCGAGCCGCTCCCTGACGATGGCCACGGCTTCGTCTTCGCCGGTGCCGTGGATGGTGAAGAAGACGGGAATGTCCGGCTTGAGCTCCTCCCAGGCATTGACGACGCCTTCCGCCATGACGTCGGTGCGCGCGAAAGCCCCGCAGAAGTTCACCAGCAGGCTCTTGATGTTGGGATTTTCGAGCAGGATCGACAGCGCGACCTTCGCCTTGGTGTAGGCTTCGCCGCCGATTTCGAGGAAGTTCGACGGCTTGCCGCCATAATGGGCGATGACGTCCATCGTGGTCATGGTCAGCCCCGCGCCGTTGGCGAGCACGCCGACCGATCCGCCCAGCTCGATATATTTGAGCCCCGCTTCGGCGGCCTTGGCCTCAAGCCCGGTCTGCTTGTCGCCGGCGCCGAGCGGCATGATCTCTTCCTGACGCGGCGCGGCGCTGTCATCGACTGTCAGCTTGCAGTCCAGCGCGACAACCTTGTTGTCATTGGTGATGACCAGCGGGTTGATCTCGATCAGTTCAGCGTCGAGCGCGCGATAGGCCTTGTACAGACCGATGAGTGTCAGGATCAGCTCATCCGTGACGGCGTCGAGGCCGAGTCCGTCTATCGCCTTGCGCGCGGTGACGGCGTCAAGCCCGGTGGTGAACGGGATTTCCAGATGCCGCATTGCGGAGGGATCTTGCTCGGCCGCTTCCTCGACATCCATGCCGCCCATCGGTGAGAAGAGCAGCATCGGTCCCCTGGACGCGGTATCGTTGATGATCGCGGCGTAAAGCTCGCGGGTAAACGGCGTCTGCGCCTCGATCAGCACCTTTTCGATCGGCCATTCGCCGATCTCCATGCCGATGATCGACTCGGCGTGAGCGCGCGCTTCCTCGGGGCTCGCCGCGAGCTTGATCCCGCCCGCCTTGCCGCGCTTGCCGGTGGGCGCCTGCGCCTTGACCACGCAAGGGCCGATGGCTTCAGCCGCCTCAGCCGCCTCGACCGGGCTGCGCGCCAGACGGCCTTCCGGCACGGCGACGCGGAAACGCTTCAGCAGCGGTTTCGCCGCGTGCTCCTCGAAATTCATGGGGCGATCTCCTCGCTTGGGCGCGAAACCCCCGCAAAGCGCGGATTTGCGTCACGAATTGTCTTGATGAGATCCCCGCCTGCACGGGGATTTCGAACCGTTCAGATTTTCCCGCAGAGTTCTTCGTCGATGCGTCGGCCTATTTCCCGTAACGCTCCCAGAACGGGCCGAACAGTTCTTCCTCGCTCGGCTTGTCCTCGGGGATGGTGGTGACGAGTTGGGTCACATTGATGAAATTGCGGTAGCTCAGATTGTCGTCGATTGTGTTGCCGGCCCAGGTGCCGCCCGCCATCGACAGCGTGAAGGGCAGGGCGTTGTTGAAGCTGCCGCCATTGCCGAACGTGTGCGCCTGATTGACCAGCACGCGGACGACATCGGTGTCCGCCGCCAACTCGCGGGCGTGGTCCATGTCCTTGGTATGGATGCCGGTGGAGTGCCCTTTGCCGGTCACGTTGAGAATTTCGCTGACGATGCGCTTGGCGTCGTCGAAGTCGCGGGCGCGGTAGACCGTCAGCACGAGCGACAATTTCTCATCGGCGAAGCTGTGCTTGCCGCCGACTTCCGGCTCCTCGACCATGAAGAATTTTCGGGCAGCCGCTTCGGCGGGTAGCTCCATCGCTTTCGCCAGAACCTCGGCGCCCTTGGCGATGATGTGCCGGTTCATCTTGTCCCCGATCCAGAGCGTTCCGCGCGCACGCTCGCGCTCATCCGGCGTGCAGCGCCAGCCGCCCGCGCGCTCCAGCGCCGCGATGGCGTCCTCATAGACATCGTCGAGGATGACGACGGCGTTTTCCGAAGAGCACGAGGTCGAGTTGTCGAATATCTTGGAGGCGCAGATCTTCTCCGCCGCATCGTCCAGATCGGCGCTGGAATCGATGATCACCGGAACATTGCCCGCGCCGACGCCGATCGTCACCGTACCCGACTGCATGGCCCTGCGGACATTGTCCTGTGAGCCGGTGACGACGGCCAGATCCACCTGCCGGATCAGCTCTTCGGTCATTGCCTTGGAAACCGGCGGCGGGAGGAGCTGCACGAGATCTTCCGGGTGCCCCGCTTTCCTGAGTTCGGCGCGCATCAACTCGACAGTCTTCGCGGTCGTGGCGGCGCCGGCGGGGGAGGGCGCGATGATGACCGCATTGCCGCCCTTCAGCGCCATCATGGCCTTGTTGACAGGCGTTGCCGCCGGATTTGTCGACGGGCAGACCGCGCCGACGATGCCGACCGGCTTGCCGTATTTCACGATGCCACGTTCCGGTTCCTCGGCGATCAGGCCGACCGTTTTCGCGCGCAGCAGATCGCGCAGCGTACCGAATGTCTTGCGGGTGTTCTTGATGATCTTGGAGGGAACGTTGCCGAGCCCGGTGTCTTCGACCGCCAGTCGCGCCAGCATCTGCGCATTGTCCGGCTTGTAGATCGCCCAGGCGAGCGCTCGTACGGCATCGTCGACGCGCTCCTGATCGTGGTTCTCATAGGCATCCATCGCAGCGCGTGCGCGCGCAACGGCCCCTGCAACCAGTGTTTTAGGATCGGGCGCGGGCGCGTTGGCTGCGGGAGAGGATTTCAGGTCCATCGACATCGCTATACTCCAACAAAGCTCCCGGACACGGGGGGAAAATCCGTATCCGGGAGGACTTGGGCTCAAAGCTTTATCTCGTTCATGAGAGGCACAAGGATTGCTTCAAATCAGCATTGTATACAATATCGCACAAGTGCCGCTTGAAGAAAACCTCTCATTGACGATGGACGAGACTTATTACAGGCCTTTCAGAAGCTCGGTCAGATAGGCCTTGCGCTTCGTCCACATTTCCTGAACTTCCTCGCGCGTCATCACGCGGAGCGGCGAACCGCCTGCTGCCATCTGCTTCTTGACGGCGGCGTCCTGGAACATTGCCGGCACGGCCTTGGCGAGTTTCTCGATGACTTCCGGCGGCGTGCCCTTCGGAGCCATGATGCCGCGGAAGTTCACGGAGGAATCGTCCACGTCGTAGCCCTGTTCCTTGAACGTCGGAACGTCCGGCAGGAACTCCGTATTGCGCTCGACATCGGCGATGGCGAGGATCTTCAGGCTGTCCTGGCTGCGATAGGCGTCGGACAGATTGTTGATGCCGACCATGACCTGGCCGCCGATGACGTTCTTGAGAGCCGGTGCGCCGCCCTGCTCGGGAACGTAGGTGAAGTCCGCACCCGTTGCTTTTTCAAGCTGCAGGAACGCGATGTGATGGCCGACGAAAAGGCCCGCACCGTTGACTGTCACCTTGCCGGGATTCTCCTTGGCGAATTTGACAAGGTCGTCCAGCGAGTTGAACTGGCTGTCCTTGCCCACCATCAGGACCGCGGGATCGGAGCCCCAGTTCGCGATGGGCTCAAGATTGTCGATGTCGTATTTCGTCTCGGACTGGATCGACTGGGCGATGAAGTGCGGGACGTTGTAGGCTGCCAGTTCGTAGCCGTCCTTCGCCGCGTTTTCCGCAAAGTCGTTCCAGCCGACCTTGCCGCCTGCGCCCGGCTTGTTGATGATCACGATCGGCTGACCGAGATATTCCTCATTGGTGGCGACCATGGTGACGATACGCGCCTGGAAGTCGGTTGCGCCGCCGGGGCTGTAGGAAACCATGACGCTTACGGGACGCGTCGGATAGTCTTGCGCCGAGACCGGCGCCGCGAGCGTGACCGCCGCTGCGAGCGCGGTCAGGCCTGCAAGGATTTTTTTCATGCGTAGTCTCCCTTTCGTAGTTTCAATTGGACAGGGTCTTCGGTTTCGATTTCCGCGAATATGCCCTCATTCACAGAAATAGACCGCGCGGGGTCTGCACGCGCAGACCCAGGGCGAATACCATATAGAGAACGGCGACGAAGCCCGCGGTGACGGCTATGCGCATGAGCCATGATTTCGGCTTCACATGCGGGTTCGGGTCGTAAAAGGTGTAGATGGCGAAGAACGAGATCGCCGCGCCGACATAGTAGCCGAGCTTCGGCGCCAGCACGAAGATGTACAGCAGCATCATGGCCAGAAGTGGCGCGATACGGAGCAACTGTCCTCCCGAGACGCCCGCGCCGGTGCGATTGCCGCCCCTTGCCGCCCGGATGAGCGACAGGACGGCGAGCACAACCATCGTCGCGGCGATAAGCTGCGGGAACAGGTAGGGTTGCGGATCCTTGACGGCGAAACTGACATAGGCCACCCAGCAGCCCAGCGCCAGAATGCCCG
Organism: Rhodomicrobiaceae bacterium; assembly: GCA_050330195.1. GTDB lineage: Bacteria > Pseudomonadota > Alphaproteobacteria > Rhizobiales > Rhodomicrobiaceae > JAHQVI01. Next base: position 72,610 of record JBHJOB010000009.1, read on the forward strand.
CCGCAACGATTGTCTGCTGAGTGCGTCCTGCGACTTCAGGTGAATCGCTCATGTCGCTGCTCCTTGCATCGCTTCAATGCGCTGAGCCTCGCTTCGCCGCCACCTGACCTCGGAGACGATGGAGTAGATGATCGAGAACACGACGAAAGCGATCAGCAGCAGGTTCAATGGACCGGTGAAGAAATAGGCGAACATGCCGTCGGACGCACCCGCGATAATCCGGCCCTGAACATAGTTGGTCTCGGCAATGGGGCCGAGAATGACGCCCAGCACCAGCGGTGCGGCGCTGAAACCGTATTGCTGAAGGAAGTACATGCCCAGACCCAACATCAGCATCACCACGACATCGCCTTGCGAATTCTGGACGGAATAGGCCCCGAAGACGGCAAGAACGAGAACGCCGCTCGCCAGGATCGCCGGCGGGATGCGCACCACATGGGCCGCCAGACCGGCGATATACAGGCCGAAGACCAGCATCAGGACCTGGCCGATCAGCAGCGAGTTGATGAATGCCCAGGCCACATCGGGATGGTTGGTAAACAGGTTGGGGCCGGGGAAAATTCCGTGGATCAGCAGACCGCCGAGCAGGACTGCGGCCGTCGGGCTGCCGGGCACGGAGAGCGTCAGAAGCGGCACGAGCGAGGGCCCGACCATCGCATTATTGGCGGATTCCGCGGAGATGACGCCTTCCGATTCGCCGGTGCCGAATTTGTGGCCGTTAGGCGAGAAGCGGCGCGTCTGATCGTAGGCGACAAGTCCCGCGATCTGTCCGCCAGCGCCGGGAATGAGCCCGATGATGATGCCGGAAATGCTGCCGATGACCCAGGCGCGGACACGGCTCACCACTTCGATAGCCGATTTCCAGACATTGTGCGGCCGGACTTCGATCAGATCGTAGCTGCGCTTGTAGCGGCCGCCTTCCAGCATCTCGATGATCTGGGGAATGGCGAACAGGCCGATCAGCGCCGGAATGATATGAACGCCGCCGGTGAGATAGTCGGAGAAAATGAAGCGGTCGACGCCCTGGATCGAGTCGTAGCCGATCATGGAGATCCACAATCCGATACAGCCGGCAAGCAGGCCCTTCACGACCGATTTGGAATCCAGCGTGCCGATGATCGTGACGCCGAGTATGGCAATCCAGAACAGATGCGAGGGACCGAAACCGAGCGCCCACTGCGCCAGAACCGGCGTCAGGAAGATCAGGACGAGAACGCCGATGACGCCGCCCATGAAAGAGGAGATGAAGCAGAGTTGGAGCGCCTTTGCGCCATGGCCGGCTCGTGCCATGGGGTAGCCGTCGAGCGCGGTGGCTATGTTGGCGGGTGCGCCGGGAATCTTGAGCAGGATTGCGCTGACGGCGCCGCCCGCGACCGTTGCCGTATAGGCCGCGCCGAGCAGCATCAGGCCTTGCGCCGGGTCCATGTGAAAGGTGAAGGGGATGAGAAGCGCCACGGCCATCGTGGGCGACAGTCCCGGTGTCGCGCCAAGAAGCAGCCCGCCTACGGTGCCCGCACAGAGTATGGCGATCGAGGAGAGCGTGAAAACGGGACCGAAATACTGCAGAAACTCCATGTGCTCACCAGGACTGAATGCAAAAAACACGACAAACCCCGCCCGCACTGATCTGCGGGCGGCTTTGCCTTTAGTTGAATGCAGTCTGTCATTGAGCCCGGCGCAGGTCTAGCGCTGCGAAACGAGAATGAGTTTTGCAGCAGGGGCGCAAGAAATATCGGGATTTTAAAGAGATAGGAGGCCGTTCGTGAAGTCGGACACGCCGCATTGCGGCGCGCGTGAGCGGCGCTTTCAGGGCGCGCGCGGGGAGGGTCGGCTGAAAGAATGGGGAAAGCGTGGATGGCAAAAATTGTATACAAAACAGGTGTTTAAAGCACAAAATGGACAGGCCGCCATAAGCTGCAAATAGCTTTTATGGCTGTTGAAACATCAATGGCGGAAAACGCTGGTGCAGAGCGCGTAAAGGATGGGCAAACTTATGCATTAAACCATGTTTTTAAAGTATTTTGAACGCTCGCGCTAGTGTGCATTTCACCTATCTGGCGTTCCGATTACCGGCAGAGTGGGTCGTTCGAAAAATAATTCGCACCTCGGAGGCGGCCATCAGGGGCGGCCGCCGCCATCATTGCGTCCTGAGGGCGCTCAGCCGGCTGCTTGCCTCGGGGCTTCCCAACTCCTCGGCCTTGCGATACCACTTGCGGGCTTGTTCCGGGTCCGCATCGAGCCCTTTGACAAAGAGCTGTCCCAGGATCGTTGGGTCGTAGGTGCCGCCAAGCGCGATCGCGGCCTGCGCATTGCCCCTGGCCGCGAGATATTCGAAAACCGTGCGTGCGCCGGAAATGTCGCCGATGCTGAACAATGTCGTCGCCCGCTCCATCAGCGCGTTGTCGCGCAGATTGGGCTCGGTCCTTGCCGGCTGCTGCGGTGTCTGAATAATCTGACGGGTGGGCTGAACCGGCTGTTGGACTGCAGCGACCGTTTCGGTTGCTTCTATTTCCTCGGGCTGGATGGTCGTCGTGAATGTCGAGGAAAATTTGGAGTCGGGCGATGATCCGGTCTGTGTCACCTTGATGCGGAACGAGCCCTGAATCCCCTCCGGCGCCGTCAGGGTCAGCTTGTCGAACACCTGGGAGTTGACGGCCCAAAACTGTCCGAAATTGCCCCCCGGCTCCAGCTTCACGCCTTCGGGCACGCCGCTGAAGATGAACAGCTTGCCGGTGGGCGGAACGCCGGAATCGTCGAACTGGATGGTGAGCGGAATTGGGCGGCCGGGCGGTCCGGAAATATCGCTGATGCTGATCTGCCCGTCGTCGCCTTGAACCTCGATGACGAGGTGCGAGGTCTGACCTGGCTTGAGAGCGAGCCAGCCGCCGGGGCCGGCAATGGCCGCCGAGCACGGCGCCGCCGCCAGCGCCAGGCACAGCGCCCCCAGATGAATGGACCGCGTTTTGCACGAAAGCATGTGTGAGCCGCTCTTTTTGCTGACCGGGCGCCGGGAGTGCCGCTGTCCCGCGCCAGGTTGATCCGTGAAAGCATGGGCTGGAGTCGAACGCATGATGACGATGCCCCCTCTGGATCACGATGATCCGGACTGGATCGAGATCATTTCAGAGGGAAACGATCTCGATCTCTACCTGTTTGTTTCAAAATCGGTTTTTCCGAAAAATGGTGATTTTATCGGACCTCGCTCTAAACCGATCCATGATCATCCTGATCGTTTCCAATAGCCCGGAGCGGGGTGGCGGGCGGAAAAGCCCGGCCCGCACTGCCGACATCCCGGCTCTGAGACATTGGCCAATAAGTCCCCGTGACCAACGCAGCCTATTGAGATGTCCTGGCTTCCTTCTGGAACCATTTCATGAACTCGGCGAACAGCGCGTCGCGTTCCTCGCTCGAACTCGCCGAGACAAGGTTCTGTTTCTGCAGGAACTGATTGAATGCGGTGCGAACTTCAGTCGTTGCGTTCTGCTCGGCGTTTTTCCACTTGTCGAGCCACTCCTGAGCCGCCTTGAATCGCGTCCAGCCGGGCACGTCCGCAGCGATGTTGATCTCTTTCCATTTAGGGTGACGGCCCGGTTCGCGGAATTTCTCGATATTGGAGAAAAACTCGTTCACGAAATTGGCGACACGGCGATAGCGGTCGGTCTGTTCAGGCCAGTTATAAGCCACCAGCAGCATGGCGCCGGCCACGGTGGGAACGGGCTGGCCTTCGGGGATCAGTTCGGGAAAATGGTCATGCGTAATGAACGCCGGCAGATAGGTGTCGAGAAGCTGGGCGAATTGTTCCGGCGGAAGCGTCTGGTCATCGACCGGGATGAAGTGCAGATTGTCTTCCTTCGTGAAGTCCTTGAATGCGCTGTGCGGCGCGCCGGCAAAACGCGGCGCAGCGGCCAGTTCGCCCGTCTTGAGCTGCGCGTTCGCGGTCGCCTGATCCAGATACACCGGTTCCACGTTGACGCCGAGCGTCTGGAAGATCTTCTCGGTCACGAAATGCGTGGAACTGCCCTTCTTGAAGAAATTGACCCGGCGGCCTTCCAGATCCTTCAGGCTCTTGATGTCTTTTTGACCAAGTATCTGGAATTCGGAATTTGCAAGCTTGGCAATGTAGTGCAGCCGGTCGTTAACATTGGAGAATATCGCCGGATCGTCCTTGCGGGCAATCTCGATATCGTTCTTCTCCATGATGCCCATGTCGACGCCTTTCAGCAGAAGCACATCGAAGGCGTTATGTCCGCCGCCGCGACCAAGGATCGGCAGCACGCGCAAGCCGCCGGCGACGTCCTGCTGATCGAGCACATTACGCATGTCTTCGGAGAAGATCGTATAAGGGCTTGTCGTCCCCGATGCGATGATCGAGACGACATTTTCGTTGAATTCGCGCTTGCGCTCCTGATAGACGGACGTTCCTCCGTCCTGCGCCAAAGCCTGCGCCGTGCCAAGGCAGGCGATGGCTGTCGCAATGGCGACGGCTCGATGTGTGAATCGGCTAAATATCGACGTCATACCCAGTTTCCCTCTCGGTTCGTGTCCAATGATTGCGCGGGTCGAAAAGCAGCGTCTTGCGGATTGCGCATGCTAAAAAGGCTGCACAGGCCTATCAGTCGCTCCTTTTCGCGGATGACTGGCGGACAGGTCGCTGCAAGTCCGGCGCGGCTGCCGATACAGCAACGCGCCCCGGTGTCCGGCATATGTGCCGGGAAACGACTGGCGCTGATCGACGCGGAAAGCGCCTGGCCAATCCGGTTGCAGGAGAAATCGCCAGAAAATCTTCTGTCAAATGATCGTGGCAGGATGTATGGCCGGGCCTGGTTCTGTACGGGGCAAGAACGTCTCGACCGTAAGTTGCAGTTTCGGTGATACGCTTTGAGAAATTCATCACACTGTCAGGCCCGCCCGAAACTCCGAGCATTCTCCACCGATCTGATTTTTTAAGAGGAACATCCTTACGGACTAATTCCACCGTTTGATAGTGTTGATAAAGTGTTTTCGTTATCGGTCCTATGAAATACTGTTTTTCTTGCCCTTTATGCAACCCTCTTTTTTGTATGCACCACGCATGAATTCAATATATATTTAAGTAATTCTATTGAATTTGGCGTGATAGTGAAAGAATACGTCTGTTCAGTGAATGTATGAGCTGTTTTTTCGGATGTAGGAATGAAGAATTTTTGGATAAAATTTTAGTTAATCTCAATATTTTTACATAGCTGTCCTTTCAAGTGGAATCTCGGTTTTTACGCAATAAGTGTTTGTTTTTACTAAATTTAGACGTACTGGAAGGTCGAGTCTCACAGACGAAGCTGGCAGCGGACACGAGAAAATTCGCAGCCAGATCTTGATGAAAACCGGCGAGGCTCAAGACGGGGGGCTGATCGTGCTATGATGAGGGAAAATACGCAGGTCTTGGAGCATCGTTCCGGGCTGTTTGCTTGTGGCCGCCGTTCGCTGGAACTACGCGGGGATAGGCATGAAAGTCAACGGATGGAATGGCGTCGTGAACGGGCGCTCGTCAGGGGAGACGAATGAAGAAGACCAACGTCGCCCGTGGCGGCATGCCGGGACCGATCGACTGTGATAATTGCCCGCTGAGACGTTTTACGCATTTTCGCGAGTTCACCCCGGCCGAACTTGAGTTTGTAAAGACCTTCAAGATCGGGGAACTGTACGTCGATGGCGGCGCGGGGATCATCGCCGAAGGCACGAATTCGGCGCATTTGTATACCGTTCTGGAAGGCTGGGCATTTCGCTACAAGACGCTGGAAAGCGGCAATCGCCAGATCCTGAATTTTGCGCTGCCGGGCGATTTCATCGGTCTGCAAAGTTCGATGTTCAACGAGATGGATCACTCCGTCGACGCGCTCAGCGAGGTCAGGCTCTGCGTCTTCGCCCGCGAACGGATATGGGAACTCTTTGAACGACATGCGGGTCTCGCTTTCGATCTCACCTGGCTCGCGACGCATGATGAGCGCCTGCTCGGCGCACATCTGACCGCGGTGGGCCAGCGCTCTGCCGCAGGTCGGATTGCATTTGTGCTACTCCACCTCTACCGGCGCTGCGAACCGGTCGAACTGGCCGGCTCGGATCGCCTCCCGGCGCCGTTCAGTCAGCAGCATCTTGCCGATCTTCTGGGCCTGTCCCTCGTTCACACCAACAAAACGCTGAAGCGTATGGAAAGCGCCGGGTTGCTGGAATGGCGGAAAGGCGTGATCCGGTTGACGGATCATGAGCGCCTGACGGAGCTGGCGGAGTTTGACGCGGTTTCCTCGGAGGGGCGGCCTTTTATCTGATCCCGTATGCAGCCGGCCCGATGGCGAAATATTGTCTGCCGCTCAGGCCGTCGCGTAATGGTCGGAAGGCGCGACCGGCGTTTCGTTTTCCCAGTTGGCGATCGTGCGCGAGACGGGCAGCGCCATGGTGCAGACAAGTCCCTCGGCGGAGAAATCCATGTCCACCGTGCCGCCCAGCGCCTTGCCCACGACGCGCTCCAGCAGCGTGCGCCCAAAGCCGCTTTCGTTGCTCAGTTCCACCGGAGGCCCGCCGCTCTCGCGCCAGATGAATTGCAACTGGTCTTCCGTCTTGCCGCCGATAATTTTCCATTCGATTGCGAGTTTGCCGTTGTTCGCCGAAAGCGATCCGTATTTCAGGGCATTGATGGCGAGCTCGTGAAAGGCAAGGCCGAAATTCTGCACGGCAACGGAGGTCAGCAGGAGATCCTGACCCTTGATGGTGATGCGCTGGGGGGCGATGTCGGAGAGAACCATGAGTTGACTGTCCAGTAATTCGCGCAGCGAAGTGCCGCTCCAGTCGTCATTGACGAGAAGATCGTGCGATTGCGCGATGGATTGCAGCCGCGCGGTCAACTGGGCGAGGAACTCCTCGGTGTTGCGCGTTCTGCGGGCCGTCTGGCGCACAATGCTTTGCAGGACGGCCAGCAGATTTTTCGACCTGTGCGTGACCTCGCGCATGAGCAGATGCTGACGCTGCTGCTGGCGCTTCTGCTCGGTAATGTCAATCGCGCAGGACAGCGTGCCGATGATCTCGTTGTCTTCGTCATAATCGGGCTGGGTGCGAAGCAGATACCAGAAATTTCCGTGGGGAAAACGGATATAGGTCTCCGCCGATTGCTCCTCATGGGTCTCAACCGCCATTTTCTTTACTTCGGCGAGGGTCAGGGCGACATCGGAGGGAAAGATCTCATCGTCGGTCTTGCCGATGAAGTCCTCCTCCGTCGTCTGATCCGGAACGTTGAAGATCCACGTATAGCGCAAATCCAGATCCTGCCGGAAGACGGTGATGGGCGAGCCCAGCAGCGCCAGCCGCATCTGCCGGTTGACACGTTCGAGCTGATAGGAGCGCTTGACGATTTCCCTCTCCAGCTCCGTTTTCGCGGCCTCCAGGTCGTCCCGCTCCAGGATGAGCAGCTCCGTTTCCGGCAGCAGGGCCATGGACCGCCTGTACTCTGTCGCCAGCCGCACAAAAGGCCAGCTGACATAGCTTGCGGAAACGATTGTGGCCGTGGCCAGAACCTTGATCACGAACTCGTAGAAGGTGCCGGTGATGGCGGGCCAGAAGTGAGGGGCAAGGATGCTGATGGCAATGAAGATCATGCCGAGCGAATATAGCACCGACGCCATCTTGAAGCGGTCGCTGAGTCGTTCCAGCCGGCTGATGGCAATGATGAAAAAGCCGGGAATCACGCAAAACGCTGCGGCCATCAGAATGTCGGACAGCAGGTTCAAGGAAAACACATTGTGCGCCTTTTTTCGGTCGATGCGTCGGAGAGGTCATCTCCTCGGGTAGCAGATCATTCCATTTAGTTGAGATCGGGGGTGCAGTGCAAAAGATAAAGGGCTGCCAGAGGCAGCCCATTTTGTTTTATCCAGCTTGTCAGACCGGCGGTGAGCGCCCTCTGACAGCGTGCGCCACGATGGAAACGAGGAACAGCACGAGGAACACGAAGAACAGGATCTGCGCGATGCTCGCAGCGCCAGCCGCGATGCCGCCGAAACCAAATACGGCCGCAATAATCGCGATGATAAAGAAAGTTAAGGCCCAGCCTAACATTTGACAACTCCATGCGTTGTTGCGTCTGGCAGGTAAACGCAGGATGGAGGTATCAGTTCCCGGAAGGGCGCGATAAGAGACCTGGAATACGGTCGCGAGGATGGTAGGCGACCAGACGGTCGCAGGGAAGAGTCCCTCTGACGGGCCTCAAGCGAGGATCAGCCTGCGATTTCGGGACTGTTCCGGACGTCCTTGGCACGCCTTTAGGCGGCAACCTCGCTCCGGCGCGCGCTCTGATCGAAAAACAGGGCCTGAGAACTGATTGCCTTCACGACGTTGAGATCGAAGGGTTTGGTGATCAGAAAGGCCGGCTCGGGTTTTTCACCGGTGAGCAGCCGTTCGGGAAAGGCGGTTATGAAGATGACCGGCGCCTCGAAAGCTCTCAGCATTTCGTTGACGGCATCGAGGCCGGAACTCCCGTCGGCCAGCTGAATATCCGCCAGCACGAGGCCCGGCTTTTTTCCCCTGACAAGCTCGACGGCTTCGGCATGGGTGCTGGCCACACCGATGACGCGGTGCCCGATCTCCTGCATGGCGGCTTCCAGGTCCATGGCGACAAGCGGCTCATCCTCGATAATCAGCACATCCGTCGAGATCTCGTTGGCAATGTCCGTTGTGGCCGTCTCGATCAGGCCGTTGACGCCCTCCCGGTCAAGACCCAGAATTTGCGCCGTGTCCGATATGGAGAAGTTTTCCATGCTCACCAGCAGGAAGGCCTGGCGCGATTTTGGCGGCAATGCCTGCAGCTTCCGGTCGGCGGAGGCCATGATGGCGTCGTCGGCAGGGGCGGCTTGCGGAGGCGTACCCGTCGGCTCCTCATTCCAAAGTTTCAGAAACATTCCAAAAAGCGCGTTCTTCTGACTGTCATAGGCATCGAAAATCGAGCGGTCGGTAATCAGGGTTTCAAGTGTCGATACGATGTAAGCGTCACCACGTTCCTGACTTCCACAAAGCGCCCGAGCGAAACGGCGTGCATAGGGCAGATGGCGGCGGAGGTCGTTGGCAACTGTCTTCATTCGCATCCTCGACTGATGTGTAACGATCGTCCAAAAACGAACTATAGCGATTGGCAAAAAAGCGCGTCTATAAAATTAGACATATGGAACTTTGGTTCCGGGAGCGTGTTATTCGCTACGTGACCCATCATAACGGGGGAATGAACGCGCTTCATACACTTCACATTTTAATCAAGAGCTAACGGAAAATGGACGCTGTGGTTCCTAAAAGTGAGAAAAGATCTCGGAAAGGCGACAAGTTAACACGTCAGCAGGTAGGTAACAGGCTAAAGCAAGTCTATGCTGATATCGTCTCTGAACCCGTACCAGATCGTTTCCTGGATCTTATTGACCAATTAGACTCCGGTAAAGAAGAAAATAAGAACTCGGAAAAATCTGGCGAACAGAAAGACAAGACGTAACATGGCGTTTCGCGAAGATCTAGTTGAAATAATTCCAAGTCTTCGTGCTTTCGCGCTGTCCTTATGCGGCTCGCGCGACAAGGCTGATGACTTGGTGCAGGAAGCTTTGATGAAAGCTTGGGCCAAGCAGGAAGGCTTTCAACCTGGCACTCATTTCAAGGCATGGATGTTCACGATCTTGCGGAACCATTATTATTCGCAACATCGCAAGTCTCGCCGCGAAGTGGCTGACAAGGATGGTGCGCTTTCCGAGAGGTTGGCCGTACATCCAGAACAGCAGGGCTTTGTCGATCTTGCCGAAATGAATGTCGCGCTCAAGCATCTGCCGGACCAGCAGCGGGAGGCCTTGATCCTCGTCACCGCTGAAGGTCTTTCCTACGAGGAAGCGGCCGAAGTTTGCGGCTGCGCTGTCGGCACGGTCAAGAGCCGCGTTAACCGGGCGAGGGCGCGGCTGGCGGAATTGCTCAATCTTACTTCGGTCGCCGATTATGGCCCCGACAGCCACGTGGCAAGTATCGTTTCAAGGGATGTTACCGCATCCGCTGCCTGAAAGGGGCGCGAATCCTGAAGAGTCGCGCCTTTCTCATCCCGTCATTCAGACGTGAGACCTCCGCGAGGCGCGCGGAGGTCTCACGTCTGAAGAATTGCCCGGAGCGACACTGCGTCCAGGGCCGCGACTTGCTGATCCCGTTCTGAAGCGATTTCCGCGAAAACGAGACTTTCAATAGCCGCTCTGGAAGGCAGGGTTCACTGTGCTTAAAGAGCATTCCCGGTGGGTGTTCCTGATTGCTTGTGAGGCAGGCAGGAAATGAAAGCGCCTGAGGGGGACAAAACGCGGCGATGGACACGCCGCGTTCTGCCATTGGTAAGTTACTTGCCCCGGTTTTCCATCAACGTATTGGGCTCGACCGCGACGAGACGCTGAATAAGATCAACCTTGCGGTCCGCAAAAACCACATTGGGTATGCGGATGGTTTCCTGTTTGCCGCCGGACGTCGTCAGCGTCAGATCGCCAGCCCCGAGGCCGAGCAGATAGTGCCGGAAATAGTCATCGGCCCTTTCCTCGACGAGGAGACCGCGCGTATCCCAGGTTTCTTCGTTGCCGCCAATCCGAGCCACTCGCGTGAGCTGGCCCGGACGGACCACCCAGTAAGTCATGCGATCGAAAACGAAAAACATCAGCAGCCAGAGCACGAAGAGGAGCGTCGAGAATACGATGTAAAAACCCATATTCATGTGCACTGACAGATAGGGGATAAATTCCATGACTTCATCCCACCATCCGGCAAGGGCAATAAGGGAAACTGCAAGACCGATCGCAAGAATGAGGACGATCGAATAGATCCCTCGAAGTTTTATGTTGGTGAAAACGATGACAAAAAGCAGGATCAGAACAAAAGTCAATCCGATACCGGAGCTCTCATGAAACCAGTCGCGGCGGACCTCGTCGAGTTCGACCACCCCGCCTTTGAAATAGGTAATGGCCGCAAAGATGAAGCCGGACAGCCAGACTGGCCACCAGTACATGAGACTTGAGTGGCTGTAGATGCGCAAGTTCGGCAGAACATCCGGGCTCTCCAGATCCTCGGCTTCAGTTTGCTTGGGACCGGAATAGGTCGTGTCTGCTGGTGTCACGGTATCTCTCCTGAACACGTAAATATTGCGGCCGAGGCTGAAAACCGGGCCGTTGATGAATTGGAAACCATGAGAGACGGTAATAGGTTCCGGACGGATGCGGCGTGTACGGCCCATGCTGCGCGGCTCGGCATGCCGAGGAGCGCGGATGTTCCGCAAATTTTCATGTGTCCGCGCGGAACCAATTGCGGGTTCGGAACTTTACCAGTCCATGCGCTACCGCAATGCGCAAAAGAAAATCGGAAATGGAGAGATTGATGATCAAGAACACACTCATTGCCGGCGTGACCGCAATGGCTCTCATGACGACTGCGTCTGTCCCGGCGATGGCGCAGAGCCAGGTCGACTATATTGCCCAGCAGACAAGCGGTGAGTGGCTCGCATCAAGAATGATCGGCGTCGCGGTTGAGAACAGCACAGGTGAGTCACTCGGCGACATCAACGACCTGATCCTCAGCGAGAGTGGCGAAGTGGTTGGCGCCGTGATCGGTGTCGGCGGTTTCCTCGGCATGGGCGAGAAGAATGTGGCTGTTCCGTATAGCGCCGTTTCTACGACGCAAAAGGACAATGCGACCGTGGTTATTCTTCCCGCTTCCAAGGAAGAGCTTCAGGCCGCGCCCGACTATAGCGATCTGGAAGGCAAGCCCTTGAGCGTCAGCAAGCGCTGGAGAGACCAAGCGTCGCAGGCTTACCAAGACGCGAAGGAAAAAGCGACCGAGACTTATAACGAAGCCAAGAAAAAAATGACGACCGAAGAAAACAAGACTGGAGTCCAAACGCAGTAAAACGTTCAGATGGATACAGCTTTTAACGGAGAATGAGCATGAATTGGGATCAGATTGAAGGTAACTGGAAGCAGTTCAAGGGGCAGGTCCAGCAGTCCTGGGGCCGTCTGACGAATGACGATGTCGATCAGATCGAAGGCAGCCAAACCGAATTGGTCGGCCGCATTCAGGAGCGTTACGGCATTGCTAAGGAAGAAGCCGAACGCCAGGTCGATGAGTGGCTGAAGCGCAGCTAAGCTGCTTCCGCTCGATATACATGTCCAGCCTGTAGCCGGGAGATCGGCTGCAGGCTTTTTTGCATGTTGAGGAAGGCTCGGAATTAGCGGGGGCTCAGAACCTGACTGGCCACATGAATGTATTTTCGGCCTGCTTCCTGAGCCATCGTGATCGACTCGGGCAGCGTGCATTCTTCCCGCACGCGGGCCAGCTTCACCAGCATCGGCAGATTGATCCCTGCAATGACCTCGACGCGGGATTCTTCCATGGCTGAAATGGCGAGATTGGAGGGCGTGCCGCCGAACATGTCGGTCAGGAGGACGCAACCGTCGCCCTTGTCCACAGCGGCGATGGCCTTGATGATGGCGGTCCGGCGCTCTTCCATATTGTCGTTCGGGAAAATGCAGATGGACTCGATCTGCTCCTGCGGCCCGACCACATGCTCCAGCGCGGCCTGGAATTCCTTGGCCAAATTGCCGTGGGTAACGATTACAATGCCGATCATGACCAATTTCCGGTTAGCGTCCGAAACGCGTGGGCGCCGCAACTCCCTTTATTGTCCGCTCAGCCCGTCTTGTATTCAAGCGTAATCGGGCAACGTCGCCGATAAAAGCGGATTCGCGCCAAGAGTAAAACCTTGTGCCTTAATTTTCAGCAATGAGGTGTGCAAAGGCCAAGCGGAGCTTTACGGGAGCGGACGCCTCGAAAGGGGCAAGCAGGAGAACGGGCAGCGCGATCCCGCATACCGTCTGGACCGGCAGCGGGGAAGGAGGGAGGCGGGGGATATCCTTGCCGGCTGCAAACCTGACAATCAGCCGCAGCCTGGCTTCGGCGCGGCGGGGAACATCGACAATACCGATCCCGCGAACCTCGATCTTCCCGGCAATCGCCGGGGGGGCGCTTGCCATGAGGGTTCCTCCCCGTTCTTCGACGCAGGTCTGGTCGTCCGAGACGAGCGCTGCCTGCAACTCCGCAGGCGTTTCGAGAATGAAACGCAAGGCAAGGTCGGACTTGCCGCTTCCCGATGGGCCGGTGAGGATAGCGGCGTCGCCGCCCAGCGCGACGCAGGTGCCGTAGAGCAGTTCGCCTTCAGGGTTCACGGCTGATGATCGGCAGGCGGATGGTAAAGCGCGCGCCGAGGATTCGCTGCGGCTTTTCCTCGCCATCCTTTGATGAAATGGCAGGCGCCATGCGGTTGTCGGCCCGTATGCGGCCCTTGTGCGCGTTGACGATCTGCCGGGAAATATTCAGTCCAAGGCCGGAATTATTGCCGAATTCCTCCTTTTCCGGACGATCCGTATAGAAGCGCTGGAAGATCTTTTCCAGATTTTCCGGCGGTATGCCGGGCCCGTCATCATCCACCGTGATTTCGACCTCCTTCGCTTTCCGGTCAAGAGCGCAACTGACGCGGATACGGCCGTTTTCCGGCGAGAAGGAGACGGCATTGTCGATCAGATTGACGATGACCTGGCTGAGCCGGCCCTTGTCGCCATAGACGCGGAACGGACTTCTGGCGCCGCAGGCATAGGACCGGGTTATGCCCTTGATCTGGTAGGAGATCTTTACCGCGCGATCCTTGTAGATATCATGCTGAGTCGCGCACACCGTATCGAGCAGCGTTGCGACATTGACCGGATGGCGGACGCCGCGCAGCAACTCCGTGTCGAGGCGCGAGGCGTTGGAAATGTCGGTGATCAACCTGTTCAGCCGTCTCAGATCGTGCTGGACGATCTGCATCAGATGTTCCTTGTCCTCTTCCCGTCTGGCGAGGGGCAGCGTGTCGATCGCGCTTTGCAGCGACGTCAGCGGATTTTTCAGCTCATGGGCAACGTCGGCGGCAAAACTTTCGATGGTTTCGAGGCGCGCATAGAGCGCCTCCGTCATTTCGCTCAGCGCGCGGGAGAGATCGCCAACCTCGTCGGCGCGATGCGACAGGTCGGGAAGATGCACGCGCGCCTTGATGTTGTTGCGAACCTGCTCCGCCGCCGTTCCCAGACGGCGCATCGGGCCGGCGATGGTCGCGGACAGAATGAGCGAAACGCCGATCGTCACCAACACGATAAGGCCAAGGAGCAGGCCGAGTGAGGTTCGCTCTTTCGCGTTGATCTCGTCGATCTCGCCGTCGCCGGTCGTCAGGAGCAGGGCGCCCAGCACCGTGCCGCCCTTTGAAATCGGGACCGCGTAGCTGAGGATGGTCTCGCCGAACTCGTTTTCGCGGGCAAGAAGCGAGGAACTGCCCTGTTCGAGCGCGGCGGCGACCTCCGGAAGAGCCTTGCCGTTTTGCATGCTGATATTGCCGATGGGCGGCAGGGACTGGGCGCGCAGCAGCCGTTCGAAATTCAGCCAGAGCCAATAGGTCCAGTGTGTCTCGTCGCTCCGGTTGCCGGAATTCTGATACTGGGTGATCTTGCCGCTGTCATAAATGCGGTTGCTGTCCATCAGCCAGGTGCCGTCGGCGCTGTAGATATAACCGTTGGTCTTGGCGGGTTTGACCAGCGTGCGGAGAAGTTCGGCGGCTTTCTCCAGGCTGATCTTGTAGACGCTTTCAACGGGTTGCCCGAGAATGACGTCTTCAATACTGTCGGTAATGCGCGGCGTGCCTTCCATCGTCAGGGCCTTGGCAATGATCTCGGCTTCGATCTTGAGGCTTTCGCTGCGTGCCGCGATCAGACGGTCGCGGAAATCGCTGAGATAGAACGAGCCGCCGATCAGGATCATCACGCCGATCAGGTTCAGCACGACGATGCGCTGTTTGAGCGTGGTGAAGCTGTAATGCGCGCGGACGCGCTTCATGATGCGCCGCCAGGTCAGCCGCGCGCGCGCCTTCAGTCTCGATCCGAGGATCGCATCTCCCTGTTCGGTAGCGATATCCCTGTCGAGAGAGGTCATTCCTTGAAACGGTAGCCAACGCCGTAAAGCGTCTCGATCACATCGAAATTGTTGTCGACCAGCTTGAACTTCTTGCGCAGCCGTTTGATGTGGCTGTCGATGGTCCGGTCATCGACATAGACCTGATCGTCATAGGCGGCGTCCATCAGCGCATCGCGGCTTTTCACCACGCCCGGCCGGTGCGCCAGCGCCTGCAGGATCAGGAACTCCGTCACGGTCAGCGTGACGCCCTTGTTGTCCCAGGTGCAGCTATGGCGTTCCGGATCGAGCTTGAGCTTGCCGCGTTCGATGATCTTGGCGGGATCCTCGACGATCCCGGCGGCCTCTCGAGGCGCCGCGCGGCGCAAGATCGCCTTCACGCGCTCGACAAGCAGACGCTGTGAGAACGGCTTCTTGATGAAGTCGTCCGCGCCCATCTTTAGCCCGAACAACTCGTCGATCTCGTCTTCCTTCGATGTCAGGAAGATGACCGGAAGTTCGGTGCGCTGGCGCAGGCGGCGCAGCAGTTCCATGCCGTCCATGCGCGGCATCTTGATATCCAGGATGGCCATGTCGGGAAGTGCCTCGAGCATTCCTTCGAGGGCCGAGACGCCATCCGTGTAGGCCTGAATCTTGTATCCTTCCGCTTCCAGAACGATGCGGAGAGATGTGACGATATTGCGATCGTCGTCGACAAGTGCGATTGTAGGCATTTACTGAAGAGCCTCACCGGTACCCAAAGCGTTCGGAGTTCGGTTCGAAACAGAAACTGTTGCTGAAAAGACACGTTGATTTTCGAAAATCATCGTAATGCAGCAGGATCAGATTGCAAACCAGAAATCATGTCAGTCCATAGCGGTTCTGAATCAGGCGTAATTGAGGCGTCGGCCCGTTCCCTCATTCGCGGAGCGCGAATTGGATCGCTGGCAACGCTTGATGCCGCGACGGCTGCGCCCTACGCCTCCCTGATCGCCTGCGCAACCGGGACTGATGGCTCGCCGCTTTTCCTCATCTCCACGCTGGCGTGGCATACGCGCAATCTGGAAGCCGATCCACGCGCATCCGTGCTTTTCGCGGCCGAAGCCGGAGAGCACGACCCGCTCACGCTCGGGCGAGTCAGTCTGATGGGAGTTGCCAATCGGATCGACGATGCTCTGGCGAGGCAACGGTATCTGGCCCGCCATCCGGGCGCTGCGGTCTACGCGGATTTTACAGATTTCGCCTTCTGGCGTCTCGCTGTCGAGCGCGCCCACCATGTCGGCGGGTTCGGCAGGATTTCGACCCTGTCCGCCGACGCCTTGCTGCTCGACGCGGCGATGGCCGCGAACTGGAGCTCCCGCATCGAGGCTGTGATCGGCGAAATCAACGTCGCGGAGCCGGAGTTGCTTGCCCGTATCGGCGCCAGCTTAAGCGGCAAACAGGCAGAAGGCTGGCAGATTGCCGCATGCGATCCCGACGGCTGCGACCTCATTGCCGGAGATGTCACGGCAAGACTTGCTTTCCCGCAATGTCTTGATGCGCCAGAAGCGCTGGCCGGCGTGATCCGGGAGCTTGGCGCGCCCTGATCGGGTTGACGGCGTTACTCGCTGATACAAGAAGCAATTCTTGCCGCAGCCCCGTGGAAACGATATTGCATGAGTTCGCTCGACTTCGCGTTGTCCGGATGGCACTTTGGATGGGTTTCGCGACAAGGTCCGAGCGCGTGGTATGAGAGTTGCAGCCCGGTCCCGCCAGGACGATTTCGGGGCTGATCTATCAAGGAGTGACCTGTGAAAGCTGAAGAAAACGGCGCTCAAGCCGTGACGACCTCATCATTTCTGTCGAGCCGTTTGACGTCACTTCGCAGAAATCCCTCTCCTGCCGAACTCTACCAGCTCGCCATCGAGCGCCGGGAGGGTGATGTCGCCTCCAGCGGCGCGATCTCGATGCGCACGGGCGCGCATACGGGCCGGTCCGCCGCCGACAAGTTCATCGTTCGCGATACGCTGACCGAGAAAACGGTCTGGTGGGACAACAACAAGGCCATGTCACCGGAGCATTTCGAGGTTCTGCTGGAAGATTTTCTTAATCATGGAGCAGGCCTTGAGCTGATCTCGCAGGATCTTCACGCCGGCGCCGATCTGCAGTTCCGCCTTTGCGCGCGCGTCTATACCGAGCTGGCGTGGCACGCGCTGTTCATCCGGCACCTGCTGATCGTGCCGTCCGCCGATGAACTGATCGGCTTCGACCCCGAATTCACCGTCATCAACCTGCCCAGCTTTCGCGCCGATCCCGCGCGTCACGGCTGCCGCAGCGAAACCGTCATCGCCTGCGACTACACACGCAAGCTCGTGCTGATCGGCGGCACGTCCTATGCGGGCGAGACGAAGAAATCCGTCTTCACCTATCTGAACTACCTGCTGCCGCAGATGGGCGTCATGCCCATGCATTGCTCGGCCAGCGAGGACGCGGACGGCAATAATACGGCCGTGTTCTTCGGCCTCTCCGGCACCGGCAAGACCACGCTGTCCGCCGATTCCGAACGGATTCTCATCGGCGACGACGAGCATGGCTGGTCGGTAAACGGCATCTACAATTTCGAGGGCGGCTGCTACGCCAAGACGATCAGGCTCACCCGTGAAGCCGAACCGGAGATCTACGACGCCGCCAATAGCTGGGGCGCGGTGCTTGAGAATGTCATTCTCGATCCGGTGACGCGCGATCCCGATTTTGACGACGGCTCGCTGACCGAAAATACCCGCGCGGCCTATCCGCTCAGCTTCATCGCCAACGCCAAGGCCAGCGGCACATCCGGCCAGCCGGTCAATATCGTCATGCTGACGGCGGATGCGTTCGGAGTGCTGCCGCCCATCGCCAAACTGACGCCATCCCAGGCGATGTACCACTTCCTCTCCGGCTACACCGCCAAGGTGGCCGGGACCGAGAAAGGCGTCTCCGGCGTACAGGCAACCTTCTCGACATGCTTTGGCGCACCTTTCATGCCGCGTCACCCGAGCGTCTACGGCAACCTGCTGCGCGACCTGATCGCCAATCATGAGGTCGATTGCTGGCTGATGAACACGGGCTGGACCGGCGGCAAATATGGCGTCGGCCAGCGTATGCCGCTCAAGTTCACGCGCTCGCTGCTCAATGCGGTTCTGTCGGGCAAGCTGAAGAACACGACCGTGCGCCGCGATCCGCTGTTCGGCTTCGAGGTGCCGCTCGACGTCGAAGGCGTGCCGCCGCATCTGCTCGATCCGCGCCGCACATGGCAGGACAAGCTGGGCTACGATGCGCAGGCGCGCCAGCTCGTGGCGATGTTCGCGGAGAATTTCCGGCAGTTCGAGAACGACGTGGACGCCGAGGTGCGCAATGCGGGGCCCGTGCGTCAGGCGGCGGCCGAATAGCGTTTTCCTTGCCACGCATCTTAACCAAACTCGACGAAAGGGGCGCGTTTCACGCTAGCGCGTCCCGATTCGTTTGCGCCGATTACGGATTTCGTTAAATCTGGCTACGGAAAAGCGAAGCTGCGTGGCTCGCCGGCGCAATTTTCTGACGGCAAATCAATCGCCTTACCGTAAAGCATTGTGAGCGCCGTTCCGGGGGACCGGAACAGGAGCGTTCCTTCAGGACTGGAAGATCATGGACGATACGCTCTCCCGCCTCGATGGGGAGATCAGCAACGGTTTGAACTGGCTCGCCCGTTACAGGGGACTGAGCGCGGGCCTTCTCGTTGCGTTGTGTCTGGCCCTTTATCTGCCCGGCTTTGCCTCGCTGCCAGTCACGGATCGCGACGAAGCGCGTTTCGCGCAGGCGACGAAGCAGATGCTGCAAAGCGGCGATTTCATCGACATTCGTTTCCAGAAGGATTCGCGCTACAAGAAGCCGGTCGGGATCTACTGGCTGCAATCGGTCAGCGTCTCTCTGTTTTCGCCGGACGATCTGAGGCAGATCTGGGCATACCGCATTCCCTCGCTGATCGGCATCATCGCCGCGGTGCTGCTGACATGGTGGGCGGCGCGCCCGATCTTTGGACGGGAGAACGCGCTGCTCGCGGCCATCCTGCTTGCCGGGGCGTTCACACTCAGCCTTGAAGCGCGCATCGCCAAATCGGACGCGGCGCTGCTTGCCTTCATCGCGCTGGCGCAAGGCGCGCTGGCGCGGCTTTACCTGTTCCGCCTTCCGCAAAGGGACATGGTCCGGATCGCCGCATTGTTCTGGGCGGCGCTCGGTTTCGGCATCCTCATCAAGGGGCCTGTCGCTCCGGCGCTGGCCGTTCTCACCCTCATTCCGCTGGTCATATTCCACCGCGACCGGAGCTGGCTGAAGAACCTGCACGCGCTCTGGGGCGTGCCGCTCATGCTGGCGATAACAATGCCCTGGTTCATCGCGATTGGCATCAAGTCCGACTGGGCTTTCTTTCAGGAAGCGCTGGGCGAGGATTTCTTCGCCAAGATGAAAAGTGGCAAGGAAAGCCATTGGGGACCGCCCGGCTTCTATCTGGTTGCCTTCTGGTGGAGTTTCTGGCCCGCCGCGCTTGTCGCAACAGGCGGCGCGGCGCTCTGGCTCTGGCGCAATCGCGTCCGCCGCCGCGCGCTTTTCCTGCTCGCATGGATCATACCGTTCTGGCTGGTGCTGGAAGCGACGCCGACCAAGCTGCCGCATTACGCCATGGTCGTCTATCCGGCCATCGCAATGGCTGCCGCGTGGGTTCTGCGGGAAGCGCTGCTCGCGGGCGAAGTGCGGATGCGGACCTACAAGCAGGGCGCGCTGCTCTGGCTGATCATCGGCGTGGCGCAACTGGTGTTCCTGATCTTTCTGCTGATCTATTTCGGCATATCCGTCAGCGTCTGGTTTTTCCCCCTGACGCTCGCCTTCGCCGGACTGGCATTCGTCACGTTCCGCGCGGCATGGGACGGTTACTTCCATGCAGCCATCGCCGCCGCCATTCTTGCATCCATCCTGCTCTACACGGCCGCGTTCCGTCTCGTGCTGCCGGCGGTCGAGCCGCTCTGGATGAGCCGTCAGGCGGGTGAAATCATGGAAGCGCTGCGCCCTTGCGCACCGCAACCGGTGGTGCTCACCCGCTATCGTGAACCGAGCGCCGTGTTCCTGCTGGGCGGCGACACGAAGCTTATGGGTATCGAGGAGGCGAATAATGCGATGAGCCAGGGACGCGCCGCCCTTGTCCTGATGCCGACCAGGGATGCGAACCAGCTGCCGCTTGTCGATCCCCTGCCGCGTGCGATCGCCTGTATCGACGGTTTCGCCGTCAATGGCGGCAGGCACATGAAGCTGCAGTTTCTGACGGCCATGCCTGCGGGCGCCTTTGCGGATTGTCCGGTGCCGGAGAAATTCAAATGTCCGGAATAGGCGTTGGCGGGCACCTGCGCGCCTGTTCCGGACTGTTTCTGAGCTAATCCCGCAAGAGCTCGTTGATGGACGTCTTGGAGCGCGTCTGCTCGTCCACGCGCTTCACGATCACTGCGCAATAAAGCGACGGCCCCGGCTCGCCGGACGGGAGCGGCTTGCCCGGCAGCGCGCCCGGTACGACGACCGAGAAGGGCGGCACCTTGCCCTGGAAGACCTCGCCCGTCATACGGTCCACGATCTTGGTGGACTGGCCAATATAGACGCCCATCGACAGGACCGATCCTTCGCCCACGATCACGCCCTCGGCGACTTCCGCTCGCGCGCCGATGAAGCAATTATCCTCGATGATGACCGGCCCGGCCTGCAACGGCTCCAGCACGCCGCCTATCCCCGCGCCGCCCGACAGATGCACATTCTTGCCGATCTGCGCGCAGGAGCCCACGGTCGCCCATGTGTCGATCATCGCGCCGCTATCGACATAGGCGCCGAGATTGACGAAGCTGGGCATCAGGACGACGCCTGGAGCGATAAAGGCGGAATGGCGCACGAAGCAGCCGGGCACGGCGCGGAAACCGGCCTCGCGAAAGGATTTTTCGCCCCAGCCCTCGAATTTCGACGGCACCTTGTCCCACCAGTTGGCGCCGTTCGGGCCGCCGCGCATGGCGGTCATGTCGTTGAGCCGGAACGACAGCAGCACCGCCTTTTTCAGCCATTCATTGACCACCCATTCGCCGTCATGCTTTTCCGCAACCCGCGCCTTGCCGCTATCCATCAGCCCGAGCGCCTCGTTGACGCTGTCGCGGATCTCGCCCCGCGTCTCTATATTCACGGTATCGCGCGCGTCGAATGCCTTTTCGATAACGGTCCTCAGCTCGTCATGCATGGGTACTTCCCTCGTTGAAATGAACAGCTGCGTCTGATGGAGCCCACTGACGCGCGCTTGTCAATCATTGCCGGCGGGCAAGCGGGGTCGATGCAGATCCTGCGACTATTGTCCGCCATCCTGACGAGGCAGGGGGGCAGGGGCGATCTCGGCGAGCGTATCGTGCAGAAAGCCTGTCAGATCGGCGGTGATGTGGTGAATATGCGGGGGCAGCACGCGCCATTCCGCGATCTTTCTCTGCGAGGGATGATCGACATAGGTGGAATGGACGAGGACAGTCGCCATGCCGAGCGTGTGCGGGGCTTCCAGATTGTGCGGGATGTCCTCGAACATGGCGCTGGACGTTGCGTCGATGCCATGCGCTTTCAGAAAGCGGTCATAAGCTTCAGCCGACGGCTTGGGGATGTATTCACCGGCGACAATGTCGAAGACGTCGTCGAAATGATGCAGCACGCCCAGCTTGTTCGCCACGCGCTCGGCATGGTAGCGCGAGCCGTTGGTGAAGATGAATTTCTTGCCCGGCAGCCGCTCGATGGCAGCGCCGAGTTCGGGCGCTTCGCACACCGGCGCGAGGTCGATGTCGTGGACATAGTCGAGAAAGCGCTCCGGCGGCATCTTGTGTTCTTGCATCAGCCCGGAAAGCGTCGTGCCGTAGCGGTAGAAATAGTCCTTCTGCACGCGGCGGGCTTCGACCAGATCGACCCCGAGAAATTCCGACAGAAACGCGCCCATGCGCTGGTCGATCTGGGCAAACAGATTACACTCCGAAGGGTAGAGCGTATTGTCGAGATCGAAGATCCAGGTGTGGGTGCGGTGAAAATTCTGCAGATCGCGGGAGCCAAGCAATTCCATGAGAGAAAAGGTACGCCAGCGGATGCGTTTTGTCATCAGCCTTGGGAGATGTGGCATGGCGGTACCGGTGCGCCTTCCCGGCCGGTACGGGACCGGGTTTTCGGCGTAAAGCGGCTGTTCAGGCTGGGGATTATTGAATAGAGTTGCGAAAACTCGGGAAGCCGGCCGTTGCGGCCATTTTCTGTTGCGGCTTCAAGAAGGTGTAGTGAAAGATGATTTCAGGATTTCGGATGACGGCTCGGCGTCTGTTTGCGGCAGTGGTCGCCACCATCGTGCTTGCCGGGGCCGCCACGGCCCAGCCCCAGAAATGCGATGAAAGCTGGGAGGTCGACAAGAAGGCCCTGTCCCGTGTGTTTGCCGATATGAGCCAGTATCTCGCCGGGCCCGACCCCGTCGTCATCAACCTGAATGAGCTTGGCGCCACGTCAGGGCAGTTGGTGATCGTCTTTGCCAAGAAAAATTTGCAATGTGCCGAGCGGGTTTACGGAGCGGAAGTGTCAGGAGCAGCATCCGGCACGATCGAGATCTGCAAGCGTCCGCAGTGCTGAATATCAGGAGAGTATGATGGCAGACAGAATTCAGCGCATGGGATCGGTTCCGCTCTGGGTGATGGCGGTTACGGCCGTGATTGCCGTTGCGCAATATGTCCAAAGCGTGCAGCAGAGCAAGACGACGGCGTCCATCGCCTTCATCACGATACACAATAATGAACGCTTCTACGATGCGCGGCAGGAATTCCTGAACGCTCAGGCTGAGCTTCTGAAGAACATCGAGGACCCCAGATTCGTCAATATTCCGGTTGAGCAGCGGCGCGACATCGTGCGCGACTGGGTCATCGCCAAGGAAATCTCCAATAACCCTGCGGCATCGGAAGACGCGATCAAGGACAAGCAGGACAATCTGGGGCTCGCCCTGATCCAGCTTTACGATTCCGTGGCCAAATGCATGGAAGAGAGCATCTGCCGGGCCGACATCGCCGACCACCATTTTCGCGGCTTTGCCCAGCTCATTCTGGATTCCTACAAGGCCAAGATCCCGGAATGGAACAAGCAGTTCCAGGGCATAGGCGGCGATACGGAGCGGCTGGCCAAAGGCGAGATTACCGACAAGAATTTCGCGCAAGGGATGTGCGCAATGGTCGGGCTGGAGCAATATTGCCGGTGAGCGCCCGGTTCCGCTCGGGACCGTTTCGCGCAGCAGCGATCTGATGGAAGTTACGCGGCGGGCGCAAGGCTGTCCCGCTCTAATCCTTCTCGATCAGCGTACCGGCGCCGTGCCTGGTGAACAACTCGATCAGCACCGCGTGCGGCACCTTGCCGTTGATGATGACGACGGCCTCGACGCCCGCCTCGACCACGTCGATGCAGCCTTGAACCTTCGGGATCATGCCGCCTGAAATCGTGCCGTCGGCGATCAGCGCCCGCGCTTGCGATACGGTCAGCTTCGGGATCAGCTCGCCGTTCCTGTCAAGCACGCCGGGGACGTCCGTCAGCAGCAATAGCCGTTTCGCCTTCATCGCCGATGCAAGCGCGGAGGCGAAGGTGTCGGCGTTGATGTTGAAGGTCTGGCCTTCGCGGGAGACGCCAAGCGGCGCGATGACCGGGATCAGATCGCCGCCAGCGATCACATCGACGATCCGCGGATTGACGGTGACCGGCTCGCCGACAAAACCCAGATCCACCACGCGCTCGATATTCGATTCCGGATCGCGCACGCGCCGCTCCAGCTTCTTGGCGATCATCAGATTGGCGTCCTTGCCGGAAATGCCGCAGGCCCGCCCGCCGGCCTTGTTGATCGCAGCGACGATCTGCTTGTTGATCGAACCGGCCAGCACCATCTCGACGACCTCGACCGTCGCCTCGTCCGTCACCCGCAGCCCGTCCGCGAATTCGCTCTGTATCTGCAGCTTGTCCAGCAGCCTGCCGATCTGCGGTCCGCCTCCGTGCACGACGATCGGCTTCACACCGGACTGCTCCAGCAGCGTGATGTCCTTGGCGAAGCAGGCCGCCAGCTCATCATCGCCCATCGCATGTCCGCCATACTTGACGACCACAACCTCCTGGTCGTATCGCTGCATGAAGGGCAGGGCCTCGGACAGAATCACGGCGTGGGTGTGCGGGCTGATCGGTTCGTCTTGCATGGCGGCGGAAATCCCGTTGTCTGTCTCGTTTTGAATGCAAAGCGGGCGTTTTATATAGCGCTTTCGCATCAGCGCTTAAATCAATAACGCGACTGCCGGATTATGGCCATTAAAGCCTTTTGTGAGCGGCCCGATTGGGCTATTTGAGGGATGAGTGTTCAGATTGTGGTGATTTTGGGAGGAAGGCGTGGCCGAGACATCGGGATTTATGACCGATTTGCCGCAATCGTCATACTTATCCCTGTCGATCAAGCGGGCGATTTCCGCCGCGCAGCAGCGTTCCCACAGCTATGTCACGCTTGAACATCTGCTGCTTGCGCTTCTCGACGATCCGGCCGCGATTGAAATTCTCGAGGGCGTGCGCGCCGACATTCCCACGATCCGCCGCTCGATCAGCGAAACCGTCAATCACAACCTTACCACGCTCTACAAGCCGGGCGAATTCGACCTGCACGCCAGCTACAAGGTGGAGCGCGTCCTGCAGACCGCGTCCGACGATGCGGACCGGCTGAACTGCGAAGAACTCGACGCGGCCTTCGTGCTCGCCGCCCTCTCGCGGGAAACGGACAATCCGGCCGGGACAATTCTGAAGGACAATGGCTTCGCCTATACCGGCGCCGTAACCTGGCTGTATGCGAACCGTGGAGCCGCGCCCAGCGCGCGACGGTTGCGTCAGACGTCGACGCCAGCGCCCGCCGAAGCGCCGGCGCCTGTGGAAGAGCCCGCGCCGCGTCCCGCGCCTGCTCCCTCCTATTCAGGCGGCGGCCCGGCTGCCGCCACGGCGCGCGTGGAGCCTGAGCCAATGCTGGAGGACGAGGAGGCAGAAGCGCCGGTCGCCGATCCGGCGGAGAAAGCCGCGCCCGTTCCGCTCGATCTTGACCTGGACGATGAAGTCCCGCTCAACCCGCCGCCGAGCTGGCTGCGCCGCAAGCCCTCCGAAAGCGCCTTCGGTACTGATGCGCCGCCGCCGGGACAAGGGGCGCAGGTTCAGCCGATGCGACGGCGGCCGGAAGGCGGTTCGGACGACTGGCGTCAAGCCGGGGAGCGCAGAGAGTCCCGGCCGGCGCAGACGCCACCGCCAGAACGGGTGCAGGGGCGTTCGCGGGACCACGAGTTTCGCGACCGAGAGATGGAAGGCGCGGGCGCAACGCCGCATCGCCGGGCGGAACCGCAAGTGCCGCCGTCGAGCAGGCTTGAGGAGATGCGGGTTCGCGCAGGCGGCGCGGCCGCAAAGAAGACGCGTGCGCCGCTTCCCGCCCCGGTTCCGGCCTCCGCCCCGCCGGCGCCCGCCGCGCGCCGTGGACGCGCCCGTCCGGCTCCGGCGCCCGAGGCGAAGAAACGCGGCGCTGCCTCTGCCGACCGGCCACGTGCTCGCCAGCGCCGCAAGGCCGGGCCGAAGGAAACGTTGATCGGCCGGCTGGTTGAAAACATTCCGCGCCGGATGCGGGCCTTGGTCGCCGAGCGCATCGAGGTCAGGATTTCGCGCGAGGATACGAGGACGCTGACGGAGGGCATGGAAGGGCGCGCCGAACCGGTGCGCCACGACCTGATGATCACGCAGACCATGAGCGTGGCATTGCGCGCGCCCGATGGCGGTTTCACCATCGAGCCGCTCAGCCCCGAAACGCAGTGGATCTTCGACCGGCCCGACAATGCCGAGGTCTATGGCCGCTGGCGCTGGGTCGTGACCCCGCATCATCGAGGCGAGCGGCGGCTTCAGCTTATCATCGCGGCGCGCAGCGTCGGCCAGAACGGGCTCGTCGGCGACAGCGCCCTGCCGGACCAGATCATCACGGTCCGTGTCCGGACCAATTACTGGCGGGTGCTGGGGCGCAGCATTCAGTGGCTGGCGGTCTTGATCGTTGGCGGTATCCTGACCGAGCTTGCCCTTTTTGGTCTCTTCGGCAAGTAGAATAAGAGGCTCCCCGCGCTGAGAACCGGACATTCCGCCGGAGAGACAAATCTCTCTGCGGTCATTGCGTTTTCGTCAGGGATTGAGCGTAATGACCGGACCACGAGATTCTGTAAGGGAGGAGAAGACACATGTTCCGATGGGGAATTCTGTCCACGGCCAAGATCGCGCGCGAGCAGATGCTCCCGGCGCTGATCGATTCCGACAATGGCTGCGTTACCGCGATCGCCAGCCTGAACGCCGCACGGGCCGATGAAACGGCGAAGCGCTTCGCGATTCCGCATGTGTTCACCTCATATGAGGGGTTGCTTGGCTCCGATCAGGTCGATGGCGTCTATATTCCGATCCCGACAGCCGATCACACCGAGTGGACGCTTAAGGCTGCCGCAGCCGGCAAGCACGTCTTGTGCGAGAAGCCGATTGCCTTGAAGGCCGCCGATATTGAGCGCATCATTGCGGTCCGCGACAAGACCAGCCTGCTGATCAGCGAAGCCTTCATGGTGTTCTATCACCCGCAGTGGCGCAAGGTTCGCGAACTGATCGCCGATGGCGCAATCGGCCGCTTGCGCCATGTGCAGGGCGCGTTCTCATACAACAACATGGACCCGTCCAGCACGCGCAACCGCGTCGATGCCGGCGGTGGCGCGCTTCTCGATATCGGCGTCTATCCGGTCGTCTCGACACGGATCGTCACGGGACGCGAGCCGACACGGGTGGAAGGCAATGTCATTCGCGACACGAATTTCGGCACCGATGCCTATTCGAGCGTCAAGGCCGATTTCGGCGATTTCGAGCTGTCATTCTACTGCTCGACGCAGATGGCGCTGCGCCAGCTCATGGTCTTTCACGGCGAGCGCGGTTTCATCGAGGTTCACGCGCCCTTCAATGCGGGCGATTACGGTCACGCCTCGATCACGCTGCACAATGAGACGCAGACGGAGGCGCAGATCTTCCGCTTTCCCGGCGTGCGCCAGTACCGGCTTGAAGCCGAAGCCTTCGTCCGGGCGGCAGAGGGCGCGCCGGAGCCGGTTTTCGATCTGGAGAACTCGCTCGCCAATCAGAAGGTGATAGATGCGATCTTCAAGAGTGAAACGCTGTCCGGCTGGGTGGACGTCTGAGCCGGATTGGACGAATTTTCATCGCAGCCCGATCTCATGCGCGAATACGCAACATAAATGTTGCGTTTGCAATAGGCAATCATTATGTTGCGTTTCCAGTGGCAGCAATTTGAGGAGATCCTGCAATGGAAAACAGCATCGAAAAGTCCATTCAACTGAAAGCCCCCGTGTCGCGCGTCTGGCGCGCGCTTACGGACCACAAGGAGTTTGGCGAGTGGTTCCGTGTCGATCTCGACGGACCGTTTCTTGCGGGCCAGGCGACCAGGGGGCAGATGACCTATCCCGGCTATGAGCATGTGAAGATGAGGATGGATATTCAGGAGGTCGTGCCGGAGACGCTGTTTTCCTTCAAATGGCACCCCTATGCCATCGATCCCGACAAGGACTATTCGGAGGAAGAGTTGACACTTGTGACCTTCAGGCTGGAGCCGGCGGGCAAGGAAACGTTGTTGACAGTGAAGGAGTCAGGTTTCGAGAAGGTGCCCGCTGACCGCCGTGCCGAAGCTTTCCGGATGAACGAGCAGGGCTGGACGGAGCAGGTTGAAAACATCCGCAAGCATGTCGAGAGCTGAACAGGGCGCATCCGCTGCGGCGCCGGAACATCTGGCGCCGGTCTTCGCCGCGCTGGGAGACCGGACGCGTCTCGGCCTTCTGTCGCAGCTCAGCACGGCCGAGGCGCGCAACATCTCCCAGCTTGCCGAGGGCTCGCATCTGACCCGGCAGGGGCTGACAAGGCATCTGCAGGTTCTGGAGGATGCGGGCATCGTGACGAGCAGTCGCACCGGGCGCGAACGCTATTTCCGGCTGGAGCCCGCGCCGCTGCGCGAGATGCAGGACTATCTGGAGCGTGTTGCCCGGCATTGGGACGATACGCTGGAGCGGCTCAGGAACTGGGTGGAGGATTGACCTGGGGATGTCGGGCCGGGCATCCGCTCCGGTCCGCAGGGCTGTCCGGGGAATGAGTCAGTGTGTGGCGGCGCATGCCCGGCAATTCCGGCGCGAACCGGTTATTTTCTGATTGTGAGACTCAGAAAATGGAGCCGGACATGCGTTATCGGG